>DASXOJ010000018.1:0-113662 GCA_036494465.1 Pseudonocardiaceae bacterium | reverse complement strand
CACCAGGTCGTGCACGGTGGCACCGGCCGCCGCCAGCGCGGTGACGAGGTTGGCCATCACCTGTCTGGTCTGCGCGGCGACATCGTTGCCACCGACCAGGTTCCCGTCCGCGTCGACCGCGTCCTGCCCGCCGACGTAGATCGTGGTCGCGCCGGGCGGGACAACGGCGACGTGGCTGAACGCGGGCGAGTGCACGAGCCCGTCGGGGCGCAGCAGCGAAATTTCGGTCATGTCGGCCAGCATGCCGCAAAACCCTGACACCTTCTGTCAGGGTTTAGCCGTGAGCACCGCGAACCGTCGCCTGAAGACGTTGACCCTGCTCCAGGCGCACCCCGGCATCTCGGCCACCGCTCTGGCGCAGCGCCTGGGCGTCACCGAACGCACCGCCCGCCGCGATGTCGCGCAACTGCGCGAACTCGGCTACCGCATCGACGGCGAACCCGGTCGCACCGGCGGCTACCGCCTCGCGCACGGCCGCACCATGCCGCCGCTGTTGCTCGACGCCGACGAGGTCGCCGCGGTCACGCTCGGCCTGCGCACCGCTGTCGAGGTCGACGGGCTGGAAGCGGCCGCGATCACTGCGCTCGCCAAACTCGCCCAGATCGTGCCCGCGCGCTGGCAGTCCCGGCTCACCGCGCTCGCCGCCATCCAGTCGCCGACCGGCGCGTCCAACCGCCGCCCCGACCGTGCGGTGCTCATCGCGCTCGCGCTGGCCTGTCGCGCGGGCGAAGCCGTCCGCATCGGCCATCTGTCCGCTGTGGACGTTGCGCCGCACCGCCTGGTCACCCTGCGCCGGCGCTGGTACCTGGTCGCCTGCCCGCGCGGCGAATCAACGTGGCGGGTCTACGCGGTCGACCGGATCGGCCACGTCCAGCCGCTCGGCACCCGCTTCCCGATTCCCGAACCGCCATCCGATGCGGCGGCGCTGGTCGCCGACTCGCTCGCGCACGGGCCGTGGCGGCACGCGATCCGCGTCCGCGTGCACACCTCGGCCGAGTTGGTCCGCGAGCTCGTCGACCCGACCGTGGCGACCGTGCTCGACAACGGCGACGACTGCGAACTCCGGTTCAGCACCGACGACCTCGACTGGGCCGCCCGCTGGCTCACCTACCTCAACCTCGACCTGGACGTGCTCGAACCCGAGTCACTCAACGACCGCCTGCGCGCACTCGGCAGCTGGCTGATCGCCCGTCACTGACCCTGGTGCAGCCACGCCTTGTAGGTGAATTCGAGGCTGTATCCGTCGGGATCGAAGACGTTGGCCGCGTAGTACCCGGCGTCGTAGTAAGGACGGTCACCCGGTTTGCCGTTGTCGGTCGCACCGGCCGCCATCGCCGCCGCGTAGGCCGCGTCGACCGCTTCCTTCGAGGGGGCGACGAAGCCGACGTGTGCGGCACGGCCCTCGCTGACGCCGTCGCGCAACCAGAGCCCGAAACCCGTGTCACCGCCGAAACCCCGCAAATCGGGGTGCCCTTCCGGACCGGTCGAGCCGTCGAAGTCGACCACCTTGCTGACGCCAAGCGGCTTCAGCGTCCTCGTGTAGAACTCGGTCGAGCGGTGCATGTCGCTGACCGTCAGAAACACGTGATCAATCATGGTGCGAACGGTAGAGCCGAACCAGGACAGGATCGGTCCTGGTCTTGAGCTACGTTGGGAAAGGTGACCGCGACCACCGCCACCTCGGCACGCCTGCTGCGTCTGCTGGCGGTGCTGTCCAGCCGGCCGTCCTGGACGAACGCGGAGTTGGCGCAACGGCTGAGCGTCACCGAACGCACCGTCCGCCGCGATGTCGCCCGGCTGCGCGAAGCGGGTTACCGCGTCGACTCGGAAGGCGGCCCGCACGGCGGCTACCGTCTCGGCCCTGGCAAACGAATCGCGCCGTTGACGCTGGACGACGAGGAGGCGCTCGCGGTGTTCGCCGCGCTGCGCGACACCACCGGCCAGGGCGTCCTCGGCAACGATCAGGCCGCCATGTCGGCGTTGCTGAAGCTGCGGCACCTGCTGCCGACCCGGGTCGCCGAGCGGCTCGACGCGCTGGAGGGCAGCTCGGTGGACATCGTGGCGGCCGAGCGTGACCGGGTCGCCGTGCCGCTGCTGTTCGAGATCGCGACCGCCTGCCGCCGTGGCGAGCGACTGCGACTGTCCTATCGGGACGCTCGTGGCCACGAGACCAGGCGCGAGGTGGACCCGCATCAACTGGTCCGCAGTCCGAACCGGTGGTATTTGGTCGCTTTCGACGTGGCGAAGGGTGCCTGGCGGACGCTCCGCGCGGACCGCATTCTCGCGGCGCATACGACGGGGAGCCCGGTCGAGCTCGACGATCGGCCGGATGCCGCCGAGATGGTGACGCGGATGCTGCTCAGCGACTATCCGTACTACGCCGTGGTGCGGGTCGCGGTGCCGTTGGCGCAGGCCCGTCGGCTCGTCCCGCCCAACCAGGGCGCGCACCAGGCCGATGGCCCGGACGCAACACTCATCACGATCGGTGGTGTCACCCCGGAAAGCCTTGCCGCCGCGCTGTTTCGGCTGCCGACCCCGTTCCGGTTGGACGCACCGGACGAGGTCCGCGATGCGGTGCGCCGCCGAGCGGAGCAGTTCATCGAAGCGGCAGGCCAAGGAGGTCGTGTCCGGCACGAATGACGGTGTCCCGGACTTCCTGCGAGTCGTCGAGTTCGGCGGCGGACAGCGCGCCGTCGTGCAGCAGCACGAGCACCCGGCCCGCGTAGTCGGGATCGGGGTGACCGGCCTGACCGGCCAGGCGGGTCACGGTTTCCTGGAACCAGGTCCGGTGGTCGGCGACGGCGACGCGCACCGGGTCGGCGGCGTCCGGATATTCGGCCGATGCGTTGATGAAGTGGCAGCCCCGGAAGCCCGCTGAGCAGGTGGTCTGGCCGATCAACTCGAACAGCGCGGCGGCTGCCTCCTGCGGGCTCGGCTGGTCGAGCGCGATCGCCACCGCTGCACGCAGGTCGGCGTCCGTGGCGCGCAGGTAGGCCTCGACCAGGTCTTCCTTGGCCGGGAAGTGCCGGTAGAACGTTGCCCTGGTGACCCCGGCCTCGGTGACCAGCCGGTCGACCGGCACGGAGTGGATGCCCTCGGCGTAGAACAGCCGCCGCGCGGTGGCCAGCAGCCGCTCGCGTGGGCTCAACGCATCGGTAGCCATGGCCCCAGTATAGAGACAGAACGTTCTGTTGACATCGTGTCGCCCGATCCCCTACCGTTCCACCCATGCAAAGAACGAACGTTCTGTCTAGCTCCGGTCTCGACATCGTCCTCGTACACGGGGCGTTGACCGATGCCTCGGTCTGGCACGATGTCGCCGCGCGACTGCTCGCCGACGGGCGCCGGGTGCAGGCGCCCGCACTGCCCATGCGCCGCCTCGCCGATGACGCCGCCTACCTGGCCGGCGTGCTCGAACGCAGCGAACGGCCGGTGGTGCTGGTCGGGCATTCCTACGCTGGCGCGGTCATCACGCATCCCGCGATCACCGCGACCGGCAAGGTCGCCGCGCTGGTGTACATCGCCGCGTTCCAACCGGATGCCGGGGAGACCGCCGGCGAGCTCAACGAGAAGTTCCCCGGCACCCAGCTCACCCCGGACAACCTGCTCGTCACCCCGAACCCGTTGGGCGGCAACGATCTGACGCTGCGACCCGACCGGTTCGCCGAGGTCTACGCCGCCGACCTCGACCCGGCCCGCGCCGAGGTGCTGGCGGTCAGCCAGCGTCCGGTCGAACCTGCCGTGCTCGGCGAGCAACTGCCGGGCGAACCGGCGTGGCGCACGATTCCGTCCTGGGCCCTGGTGTCCACACGCGACCGTTCGCTGCCGCCGGAGGTCCTGCGCTACATGGCGAAACGCGCCGGGTCACACATCGTCGAGGTCGAGTCCTCGCACGCAGCTCCGCTCGCGCGGCCCGATGCCGTCACCGATCTGATCCGTACCGCCGTCAAGGCCAGTTGAAGGACCAACACATCATGTCGAACTTCGCCGAATTCCTGCGGCGCAACGAAGAATTCGCCACCAGCGGGGACATGCGGGAAGTGCCCGCGATCCCCTTCATCCCGTTCAAACAGGTCTACCTGCTCACCTGTCTCGACCCGAGGGTCGAGCCCGCTGCCGTGCTTGGCGCGAAGCTCGGCGAGGCCATCATCGCCCGCAACATCGGCGGCCGGGTCACGCCGTCGGCCATCAAGGACCTCGCCTGGATCTGCCACCTGCACGAGAACAAGACCCCGGACGCGGACTGGTTCGAGGTCGCGATCATGCACCACACCGACTGCGGCTCGGCCCTGTTCGCCGACGAGGACCTGCGCCGGAGTTTCGCCGCACGGGGTGGCTACGACGAGCAGACCGCCGCCGCAATGGCCGTACTGGATCCGGCGAAGAGCGTGCACGAGGACGTCGAGCTGCTGAAAACCGCGCCGGAGCTGGCGGGCAGCCGCGACCGGTTCCGGATCGGCGGCTATGCCTACGACCTGGAGACCGGCCGCGTCAGCACGATCACGCCGCCCTGGTGACCAGCGGGCGGCGGCGCAGGCCGGTGTCCTCGATCGCCGGGGGCACGAACGCCTGGTCGAGCGTGCCGACATCGGTGCCGGGCGGCACGATCTCGTCAATCCGGTCCAAGACGTCGTCGGTGAGCACGACGTCGAGCCCGCCGAGCAGGTCGTCGAGGTGGCTCATGGTGCGCGGCCCCATGAGCGCGCTGATCACGCCGGGATGGGTGATCGCGAACGCCATCGCGAGGTGGGTCATGGGCAGGCCCGCGTCGGCGGCCAGCGGAATCAGCTGTTCGACGATGTCGATGCGGCGTTCGTCGGTGAGGTGCTTGAACAGGCCGGCGCGGCGCAGCTGGTTGTCCTGGTTCTTGCGGACGCGGCCGGTCAGCATGCCTTGGCCGAGCGGACCCCAGACCAGCGTGCCCATGCCGTGGCGTTGGCAGACCGGCAGTACCTCGCGTTCGATGCCCCGGTTGAGGATCGAGTAGGGCGGCTGCTCGGTGTGGAATCGGGCCAGGCCGCGGGCGCGTCCGATCCACTGGGCTTCGACGATGTCGGACGCGAGCATGTTCGAGGTGCCGATGGCGCGGATCTTGCCCGCGCGGATCAGGTCGGTGAGCGCGGCGAGCGTTTCCTCGATGTCGGTTTCGGGGTCGGGCCGGTGCAGTTGGTAGAGGTCGATCCAGTCGGTTTGCAGGCGCCGCAACGAGTTCTCGACCGCGGTGATGATCCAGCGCCGCGAGCCACCCCGCCGGTTGGGGTCCTTCCCCATCGGACGGCTGAACTTGGTGCTGAGCACGACGTCGTCGCGCCGCCCCTGCAACGCCTTGCCGACGACGTCCTCGGAGTCGCCGTAGGCGTCGGCGGTGTCGACGAAGTTGATCCCGGCGTCCAGCGCCTTGTGGATGATGCGGGCAGAGTCGTCGGGGTCGGGGTTGCCGACGGCGGTCGCGAACATGAGCGTGCCGAGGGCGTAGGGGCTGACTTTGATGCCGGTTCGGCCGAGCGTGCGGTACTGCATCGAGCTCTCCTCAGGTAAGCGGAACCACCACTCCGATAATATACGGAGTGGCGTTCCGCTTACGCAACCTGAGGGAAGACCGGCCGGTCTGCCCCATTCGGTGTCGCGGTGTCAGTTCAGCTGGGCGGCCACTGCTGGTTGATGCCGCCGTTGCAGCTCCACAGATCGGCCTTGGTGCCGTTGCCGGTGTCCTGGTTGTAGGCATCCAGACACAGACCGGACTGGTTGTTGGTGATCGCGCCGTCCGGATGCACGGTCCACTGCTGGTTCTTGCCACCGTTGCAGGTGAAGATGTTCACCGGCGTGCCCGGCGCGGTCTTCTGCTGGTAGGCGTCGAGACACTTCTGGTTCGATCCACTGTAGACGGTGATCGGCCCGGAGTTCGTCAGGCTGAACTCCTGGTTGGCGCCCGCGTTGCAGTCGAACAGCTCCAGCGGCGCGTTGTTCGCGGTGCTCATGCCGGTCACGTCCAGACAGCGGTTGGACTGGTTGCCGACCAGCTCGGACGCGGCCCGCGCGGCGCTGCCCGGTTGCCCGGAACTGCCCAGCACGAACGTGGTCACGCTCTGCGCGGGCAGCGACGCGGTCATGGTCGAGCCGGACACACTCGGCGCGGCGACGTTCGCCAGGTTCTGCGTCGCGGTGGTCTGCACCGCGGTCTGCGGGGTGAGCGTGCCGCTGTCGGTGTTCAGGTTGAAGGACGTCGTCGCGGTGTTGGTGTTGGTGGCGACCACGGTCCAGGCGTTGTGCTGCCAGAACGCCATCGCCTGCACGCCGGGCGGGCCGCCGGTGATCGCGTAGCGGACAGCGCCCGGTCTGACGTAGCGGCTGTATTGGCCGAGCACGTAGAAACGCTTTGTCGCATAGATGTTCTGGTTGCCGTTGCTCGCGTAGTTCGGGTCGTAGTAGAGCAGGCCGTCGTTCCAGCCGGAGCCGTTGGCCGAGGTCGGGCAGGACGCGCTGGAGGTCGGGTCGCAGCCGAGTTCCGGCGACAGCGCGGTCCACCACTGGAACGCGGAGTCGCCGGTGTAGGCGAGATCCTGATAGAGGTAGTTGGCCAGCACCAGGCCGCCCGCGATGGTCGGGTCGTACTGCTGGCCGTAGCCGCCGCCGGTCACCTGGCAGCAGATCTCGCTGGCCCAGGTGGGTTTGTTGTTCAACGCGCCGACCGCGCCGGTGTACTCCAACTGACCGTTGCCGGGGAAGTCGTAGGTGTGGTGCGCGAGCGCGGACACGTACGGGGCGGCGGTCGAACCGGGCAGCCACTGCGGTACCTCGCTGGTGAACTGCGTGGTCTGGCTGGACTCGTCCGCGATCACCGTGGTCGGCAACTTCGCCGCCGCCAACGCGCTGCCCACCGCCGACACGATCGCGCCGCGCTGGCCGGTGCCGACGTTCATGCCCTCCTGGCCGCAGGTGAAGAAGTTGTTGTCCGGCTCGTTCATCGGGCTGATCTGGTTGATCGCGATGCCCTGCGCCGCGAAGTGCGCCACGACGTTGGCCAGGAACGTGCCGTAGGCGCCCTCGTCGCCGGAGATCAGGCTCGAACCGCAGTTGGCGTGGTTCGTCGTCCACTGGCTGGGCGCGCTGTTCACGAACCCGATCAGATCCGGGACCCCGTCCTGCGCGGCGAGTTTCAGGAACGTCTGCCCGCCTGGGTCGTTCGCGAAGTTGTACGTGCCGTTGGTGCCGATCAGTGACTGCGGCGCCCTCGGCCCGGACGACACGCCCACTCCGCCGCCGCCGATGTTGTACCGGTACTGGCTCAGGTCGATGCCGCTCGACGTGAACAGCATGTTCGCGACCTGCGTCTGCGCTGCCGACGAGTAGTGCGCGAGGTCGTTGACCCACCAGGCACCGGAAGCGCCGAATCCGGCGATGGTCTGCGCCTGCTCAGCGATCTCGGCGGTGACCGGCGCGGTGGCCGCGTCCGATGTGGCGGTGAACGCGGCGCCGATCAGCGCGATCGCCGCGACGAGAGCCAACCCGGATCTGCGCATGAACGTCCCCTATCCCCGGCAACCTGGCCTGAGCTCACCTACCGTAGGAGGCGGAATCGAGACAGTTCCACCGTTAACACCAAACGAGAGATTTCCACAGTTGGCAGATTTCTCACCAGACGCGACCTTGACCAGGGAAGCGCAGGCAGGCGAGGTCGCCGCGCTCGGTGCGCTGCTGGCCAGGCACCAGGCGGGCATGCGCGCGACCGCACTGGCGATCCTCGGTCACGGGCCGGACGCGGAGGACGCGGTGCAGGAGGCGGCGCTGATCGCCTTGCGCCGCATCGGTGACGTGCGCGATCCAGCGGCCGTCGGGCCGTGGTTGCGGATGATCGTGCGCAACGCCTGCCGGATGCGCCTGCGCGCCCGCTCCCGCGAACAGTTCGGCGTCGATCTCGATCGCGCCTCGAATGCGCCCGGTCCGGACCAGGTGCTCGACGAGCACGCGCTGCGCGACTGGGTGTGGCACGCGATCGAGCAGCTCACGCCGTCGCTGCGGATGACGTTGATGCTGCGGCACTTCAGCGGTGTCACCGAGTACGACGCGATCGCGTCGGCCTGCGGCGTCCCGGTCGGCACGGTGCGCAGCAGGCTCAGCGAAGCCAGGGCCAAACTGACCAGCGCGCTGCTCGCCACCGCCGGCGACGCGCACGACGACGCCAGCAAGCTGAGCAGAGCGGCGGGCATGGAAGCGGTCGAGACGATGGCGGCCGCCGAGCGCGGCGAGTTCCCCGAACTCGTCCGGGATCGGTGGGCACCGGAATTCCGGATCTTCGCCGGGGGCGTGCTCTACGGCGACACCGCTGCCGCCGTGCGCGGCATGGACAGCGACCTGATGGCGGGGGTGCGCCAACGGTTCCGGAACGCGGTGGCCAGCCGCGATCTGATCATCTGGGAGATGGAACTGCTCAACCCGCCGGACAACCCGGACCACTGCCCGCCGGGGGTGACGTGGCTGATGCGCCAGCGGCAGGGCCGGATCACCGGGGTCCGGCTGTACCACCCGAAACGGTCGTGACGCAGGTCACTTCGCGTCGATCGAACTTTCCGTCCGCGCCCGCATCGTGCTGGTATGCAGAACATGATCGAAGTGGACGGGATCGAGCAGCGATACCACGTCCACGGCACGGGCCCCGTGCTCGTCGCGCACTCCGGCGGACCCGGCATCGGCTGGGAGTACCTGCGCCTGCCGCTCGTCGAACAGCACCACACCGTGGTCTACGTCGAGCCGATCGGCACCGGCGAATCCGGCAGGCTGCCCGACCCGGCTGACTATGTTCGCGCCACCTACGTCCGGTTCCTGCACGCGATCGTCGAACACCTCGGTGCGCCGAGGGTGACCGTGCTCGGCCACTCGCACGGCGGCTTCGTCGCGCTGGAGTACGCGCTCACTCACCCGGACCGCGTCGACGGCCTGATCCTGCACGACACCTCACCGGTCACCGGCGCCGAGTTCTGGCAGCAGGCGGTCGAGAACATGACGAACTTCGTGCGGGACAACGAAGGCAAGCCCGGTGTCGACGCGATCATGCCCGCGTTCACTGCCAATCACGCCGAACTGTCCGACGCGGAAATCACCGAGGTGATCCGCACCATCCTGCCCGCCTACTTCGCCGACTACTGGGGCCACGAGGCCGAGTTCGCACCGATGCGCGCGCAGGCGCGCGCCTGGAGCGCGTCGTCGCAGGGCCAGGAACCGGCCCCGTTCGACGTGCGAGGCAGGCTCGGCGAGATCGCGGTGCCGACCTTGGTCGCGGTCGGCGCGCACGACTTCATCTGCGGACCCACCTGGGGCCGGATTCTCGCCGAGGGAATCCCGGGCGCGACGTACGCCGAGTTCGCGAACAGCGGCCATATGCCGCACATCGAGGAGCCGCAGGACTTCGACGCGGCGATCAGGAAGGTGCTGGCATGACGCCTCCGTGGAGGTGAATTGACGGATCACACCGCCACACCCTAACTTTGGACTGTCTAATTCTGGAGTGTGGCGTGATGAGTGACGAACCCGGCGAGGCCGGAACTGAGCGGTTGATCTATTTCTCGGATGCGGTGATAGCCATCGCGATCACGCTGCTGGCACTGGAGTTGCCGCTACCGACCGGCGCGCACAGCAATGCGGAGATGCTGGCATTCCTTGGCAAGAACGCGACGGACTACCTGGCGTTCCTGATCAGCTTCGCCGCGATCGCCATGCACTGGCTGGTCCATCAGCGGTTGTTCCGCCACGTGAGCGGGCTCGCCGGCCGGGTCATCCGGTGGAACCTGTTGTGGCTGTTGATGATCGTGCTCATGCCGTTCACGACAAAGTTGCTGACCAGCGACAACGAAGCGTTCCAGGTGCAGTTCATCGCGTACGCCGTCGATCAGGGACTGGCTGGCCTGTTCCTTGTGCTGGCGTTCTCCGACCTGCGCAGGCACGGGCTGCTCAGGGCGAACATCCCGCCCGAGGTGGCCGCCGACACGGTCGAGTTCATGACGGCGGTGGTGGTGATGTTCGCGCTGTCGATCCCGGTCGCCTTCGTCACGCACTTCGCGGGACTGTGCTGGCTGCTGCTGCCGGTGTTGCGGCTCGGCGTTCGTTTCGCGCGGCGGCGGACGGTGTCAGCCTAGGTCGGTCAGGGTGCGCCGGGCGGCGCGGGAGTTGCGGTCGGCCTGGTCGTAGTCGTGTTGCGCGGCGAGCGCTGCCTGCTTGGCCGAGCGCTGCTCGAACCGGGCCTGTTCGACCCGGTTGCGGGCGGCGACCAGTTCGGCGTCGGCCTCGTCGACGCGTTGCTTGGCCGCGGTGAGCGCCTGTTCGGCCTCGGCTCGGGCGGTTTCGGCGCGGGTGGCCTGCTCCTGGGCATCGGCACGCCGGGCTTCGGCGGCGGCTCGCCGGGCTTCGCGCCGTTCCTCGGCTTCGCGCCGGACCGATTCTTCGTCCTTTGTGGACTTCGCGGGCTTCGGCGACGGCTTCGGCGACGGCTTCGGTGCGGTGGCGGGGATGCCGTCCCAGCTCGGCCAGCCGGTGCTCGCCTCCGCGCCCGGGACGGCGGGGAGGCGGCCGGTGCGCAGCGTGGCCAGCACATCCGGGTCGAGCAGGGCGGCGGTGAACGCTTCGCGCAGCGCCTCGGTGACCGCGGCGGTCACCGGCATCGTTGCTCGCCGGGCTATCCGCAGCGCGCGGTCCTCCAACGTGCGCAGCACCTCGTTGCGCTGCTGGGACAACGCGCGCAGCTTGTCGGCGGCGAGCCGCTGGTGTGCGTCGCGCAACGCCTCGCCCAGCTCGGCGAGGGTGTCCAGGTCGTCCGGGTATTCACGGCTGACCTGGTTGAGCAGCCACGCGGCCACCGTCGGCTTGCGCACGGCGCCGATCTTGCTGGCCAGTTCGCGGTCACCGGCCGCGCGCGCCTGCTTGACCAGGTCGGCGCGGCTCGGGATGAACTCCTCCCGGGGCGCCGCGTAGAGGCTGGTCAGCGCTGTCTCCAGGTCCACGATCTCAAGCGTAGATCGCGCGCAGCCCGCTGCCGACGATTCCGGCGTAGGTGTCGCCGAACAATCCGTCTCGGCGCAACGCCGCGCGGGCCGCGTTCGCGCCGGGACCGCCGTGCACGCCACCGCCCGGATGCGCGGACGAACCGGCCAGGAACAGCCGGTCGATCGGGGTGTCCGCGCGGCCGAGACCGGGCACCGGCCGGAAGATCAGCTGTTGGTGGATGGCCGCGCTGCCGCCGTTGATCGCGCCGCCGATCAGGCCGGGGTTGTGGCCCTGGAGCTCGTCGGGGCCTTGCACGTAGCGGCCGATGACGAGGTCGCGGAATCCCGGCGCGTGCGCCTCGATCGTCTGCTCGATCCGGGCCGCCACCGCGTCCGCGTCGACCGGCACGCCGTGCGGGACGTGCGTGTACGCCCAGGCGGATTCGGTGCCTGCCGGGGAGCGGGTCGGGTCGGCGGTGGTCATCTGGCCGAGCAGCACGAACGGCCGCTCCGGCACGCGGTGCCGGGCCAGGTCCGCGCCGTACTGGGTCATGTCGTCCAGGTCGACGCCCAGGTGCACCGTGCCTGCCGCACCGGCCTCGCCGTTGGTCCACGGGATCGGCTCCGACAGTGCCCAGTCGACCTTGACCGTGCCACTGTCCCAGGTGAACCGGCGCAGATCGTCGAGCAGCCGGGCAGGCAGGTGGTCGGCGCCGACCAGGTCACGGTAGAGGGTCGGCGCCGGTACGTCGGCGAGCACGGCCGAGCGGGCCTTGATCGGATCGCCCGCAGCGTCCCGCACACCGACCGCGCGGCCTCGGCCGACCAGGATCCGCGAAACGCGCCGGCCGCACCGGATTTCGCCACCGCGCGACCGCAACCGGCGCACCAGTGCGTTGGTGAACTCTCCCGCGCCGCCGACCGGCACCGGAAAACCGACGTCCTGCGCGGCCATCGCGAGCAGCCAGCCGAAGACGGCACTGCCCGCGCTGTCGATGCCGATGTCCGCGTGCAGCGCGTTGCCCGCGATCAGCACGCGCGCGCCGTCGCCGGTGAAGTTCTCCTCGGCGAAGCTCCGCGCGGGCATCGTCATGGCCCGCGCCAACCGGAGCAGTTCGGCGACGCCCGCCCGACCGGCGAGGCGCGCGCCGGAGCGGATCGGCGGGAACGGGCCGAACAGCGCGCCCAGCAACGGATCCCGCAGCGCCTGCCACTGCTCGACCAGGTGCCGCCACGCCTGCGCGTCCGGGCCGAGCGAGTTCATCGTCCGGTCGAGGTCGCGGTGCAGGGCGACGAAACGGTCGTCCGGCAGCAGGTGGCCGAGGGCGAGCGGGGCGTGTGTCCAGCGCAGGCCGTACGCACCGAGGTCGAGACCGGCGATGACCGGCGAGAGCGCGGTCATCGGGAAGAACGCGCTGCACAGGTCGTTGCGGAAACCGGGGGCCGTGACCTCCTCGGTGTGCACGGCCCCGCCGGGCTCGGCAGCGGCTTCCAGCACCAGCACCTGCCAGCCCGCATCGGCCAGCAGGTTGGCGGCGACCAGGCCGTTGTGCCCGGCCCCGATGACGATCGCGTCCGCTGCCTCCACCGACCCAAGCTACATGTTGGCCTCGCCGACCTTGATCGCGGCGCGAATGCGCGAGTACGTGCCGCAGCGGCAGATGTTGCGCAGCGAGTCGAGGTCGTCGTCGGTGATCGACCGGCCTTCGGCCTTGACCTTCTTGACCAGCGCGACCGCTGCCATGATCTGTCCCGGCTGGCAGTAGCCGCACTGCGCGACGTCACCGTCCAACCAGGCCTGTTGCATCGGGTGCAGGTCCTTGCCGACGGTCGCGGGCAGGCCCTCGATGGTGGTGATCTCGTCGGTCGACTCGATCTGCGAGACCGGCACCGAGCACGGGTTGAACGCCTTGCCGTTGATGTGGCTGGTGCACGCCTTGCACACGTGCAGACCGCAGCCGTACTTCGGCCCGGTGACGCCGAGGATGTCGCGCAGCACCCACAGCAGGCGGACGTTGTCCGCGACGTCGACCGTGACCTGCTTGCCGTTGAGGATGAAAGTGTGGTTCGGCACAGGTGCTCCTAGAAGGTGAGGTCGAGGCCGTCGGTCGGCGACTGCGGGGTGGACGGTTCGAGCGGGTACGGGGTGAAGCCGAGCGTGCCGTGGTTGATCGGGAACGTGGTCGGCATGGTGCCGGTGGCGCGCGCGTACGCGCAGGCGACCGCGGCGAACGACGGCGCGACGGCCAGTTCGCCCGCGCCGCTCGGGCTGGTCGAGGTGTTCGGCATGATGATCACCTGCATGTCCAGCGGGGTGTTCCACTCCCTGGTGTAGAAGTAGTTGTCCCAGCTGCCTTCCAGCGGGATCCCGTTCTTCATGTGCAGGCTGGAGGTGAGTGCCATGGCGATGCCGTCGTTCATGCCGCCGATCATCTGCGCCTCCAACCCCCTCGGGTTGATGGCGAAGCCGGGGTCGACCACGATCAGTGCCTTGCTCACGCGCGGCCCGGTGACGCCGTCCTGGATGGGCCGGTTCACCGTCGCCGGCCGACAGTCGAGTTCGACCAGGCAGCAGATCGCGCCCTGGTATTCAGCGTGCACCGCGATCCCCTGCGCCATCCCGGCAGGCAGGCTCGCGCCCCAGTTGCCCGCGCTGGCCGCCTTGTTCAACACGGCGAGCAGGCGCTGGTCCTTCAGGTATTCCTGCCGGAAGCTCAACGGGTCCTTGCCGAGCTTCTTGGCCAGCTGGTCGACGACGAGTTCCTGCGCGCACACCACGTTCGGCGAGTAGATGTTGCGCATGCTGCCGGTGTTGAACGGCAACGCCACCTCGTTGAGCAACTGCGTTGTCACGCCGAAGTTGTAGGGCGAGGACTGGCTGAGCTCGAAGATCGATTCGGCGAAGCTGAGGTTGCCCGCGATCGGCAGGCTCGCCGCCGTCGCGGTGATCATCTCGCCGAGGCCGTGGCTGAAGTCGGTCTGCACGCTGGTGTGCCGCTGTTCGTAGCTGATCACGTTGCCAAGCAGGTAGTTCGCGCGCACCCGGGACGTGCACATCGGGTGGGTGCGGCCCTGGCGGAAGTCGTCCGTGCGCGACCAGGACAGCTTGACCGGCTTGCCTATCTTCTGCGAGATCTCGGCGGCTTCGGCGGCGACGTTGTGGAACAGGTGCCTGCCGAAGGAACCACCGCCCTGTACGACGTGCACCGTGACCGCGCTCTGCGGCAGGCCGAGCTGCGCGGCGATCTGTTGCAGCGCGT
The DNA here is from genome assembly GCA_036494465.1 of Pseudonocardiaceae bacterium. Classification (GTDB taxonomy): domain Bacteria; phylum Actinomycetota; class Actinomycetes; order Mycobacteriales; family Pseudonocardiaceae; genus CAJCJE01. The sequence continues at coordinate 99,429 of DASXOJ010000018.1, read as the reverse complement.
CGATCGGCACCTTGAGACTGGACCAGATCTCCGCGCTGTCCTTGCGCACGTCGGCGATGGCGTTGTCCGGTTCGAGCGGACTGTTGCTGGCGAACGCGAAGGTGAATTCGGCGTCGACCGTCTGGCTCAGCAGCGGCGGCACCACGAGCGGCAGTTCGGCGGCTTTCAGCGCAGCCAGTACGGTCGCGTCCGACTGGCTGTCGACGCTGCCGCCGCCCCAGGTGACCTCGATCTGCTGGATGGCGTCGATGCACTGGCCGAAGGTCTGCGCGCGGATCGCCACGCCGTTGGAGATCGTCGCGACGTCGGTGACGCCCGGCATGGCCAGGATCGCCGACTTGTTGCCGACCGACTTCACCGTGCCGTTGATCGTCGGCGGGCGCGCGACCATGGTCGGCAGCGCGTTCGGGATCTGCATGTCCATGCCGAACGTCTTGCGGCCGGTGACGATGTCGTGCGCGTCGATCCGGTTCTGCGGGGTGCCGAGAATGCTGAAGCTGGCCTCGGACTTGAGCGCGGGCGCGGCCACCGGCGTGGTGGTGGCCGAGGCCGCGGCTGTGGTCAAGGAACCGTAACCAGCACTCAAGCCACTCGAATGGGTGACCATGCCGTGCGCGGTTTTCAGGCTTTCCGGTGCGACGTTCCATTGTTTCGCCGCCGTCGCCACCAATTGCTGACGTGCGATCGCGGCCGCCGTGCGCACCGGGGTGTAGATGCTGCGCATGGAGTTCGAGCCACCGGTCAACTGGTTCATCAGCAGTTCCGGGCGCGCGTCCGCGAGGGTGACGTTGACCTTGCCGATCGGCAGGTCGAGTTCCTCGGCGATCATCATCGCGACCGCGGTGGTCATGCCCTGCCCGACCTCGGCACGGTGCGCGGCGAAGGACGCGGTGCCATCCGAGTTGATCTGCACCGAGATCAGGCCGGAAGTCGGCAGTGCGGCAAGGTTCTGCAGGTCACCGAGATCGAAGATCTCCTCTGGCTGCGGTATGGACGGAATGGTCGCGCTGGCCTGTTTCGGATCGGCGGCCGACGTCGCGAGCTCGACACCGACCGCGAGGGTGGGCGCGGCGAGCAGGTAGCCGATGAATTTGCGGCGGGGCATGCGGGACTTCTCCGGCGAACGACGATGTTGCGCCACAACAGGTCCTCTCAAACACACAATACGGGGGAAGGTTCAGCAGAGTGTGTCAGTTCGAACACGCTACGCCTATCGTCGCGCTGCCTACTTCTGGCCCAATCCGACTGTGCACGGTGCACATTTATTCACTCGATAGCAGTACGGAAGCCCGCAAAGCCAGGCCAAGCTCCATCTGACACGCTGGATCGCCATAGTCGTGGCCGGTGATCGACTGCATGCGCTGCAACCGGTTGATCACCGTGTTGCGGTGGCAGCGCACCACCTCCGCGGTCTGCCGGATGGAACAACCGGTGGCCACCCAGATCTGCAAGGTGCCAAGCAGAAGTCGCCGTTCCGGACCGGGCACCCTGAGCAGATCGCCCAGCCAGCGGTCCACGAGTTGCGCGGCGAGTTCCGGGGAACTGAGCAGCAGCGCGTCCGGTAACCGGCGGGCCAGCACCGCGATCTCGGTGTGACCGGCAGGCACCGTGCGCCGCGCCAGCACCGCCTGCCGATACGCGACGTCCGTCTCGGCAAGCCCGTTGACCACCAGGGACAGACCGGCGGGCACGGTGATCACCTCGCGCAGCAACGCCAACGTCGAGTCCACAGTGGAGCCCGGTAACCCGATGATGCCGACCAGCAGATCGGCCCGCGCCTGCCAGGCGGACGCGATCTCACGCCCGGCCAGCCTGCGCGCCGCTGTGATCGAGGTCCGCTCCGCATCGGCGCCGACATCCACGACCAGCACCGCATACGGTCCCTCGACGGAGATGCCGAGCACCCGCGACGCCTCGTGCACGAACGCGAGATCCGTGCCTCGACCGTGCAGCAGGCCCTCCCAGAGCACCGCTCTGCGCTGCTCGTCGGCGCGCAACAGGTCCCGTTCCATCTCGTGATAGGCGGAGGTGACCTGCGCGGACGCGCTGTCCACCACCTCCCACACCCGGGTCGCCATGGCGAGCAGGGCGTCCGTGTCGACCGACCCGTCCTGGCGCGCGGCCGCGATCAGCGCCTCCCACACCAGCCGCCCGCCGATCCGGAACGAGCGCAGCACATCGTCGATCGGCATCCGCTGCTCGGCGCGGCGCCTGCCGGTGGCGCGCGCGGCGTCGTAGCGGCGATCGGTGTCCGGGGTGTGGCCGCGGCCGGGTGGGTCGGCGATCAGTTCGAGGATGCGGGTGAGGTTGTCGTGGCAGGAATGCCAGAGGTCGTCGTGCGGGACCACGCCTGCGCTGCGATAGCCGGGGTTCTCCACCTGAATCGCGGCAACCAGCGCGTCGGTCAACGGGCACACACCCGCCAGTACCCGGGCGGCCAACGGCTCAGCCGTGGCGATCACGCGATCACTACTACTGTTGTGGCGCAGCATGGTCGGCACAGCATGCCATGGGTTGCCCCGAAAAGCCGCACCCGCTGCGCCGCATGGACTTCTGTACCGATACGCCGTCCAAATCGGACTTCACCGCAACTGCGGATCAGTCACCATGAGAATCACCGCGAATGCGCGGTAATCGGGCGCGTACGCTCCGCAACCGAGGATCATCGCCCACATGACTCCTCCGCATCGCGATGTCGCAGACCTGGTCGCCGATTTCCACGCCGCCTTCGGGCAGGCGTTCGGCGAGAACGACGAGCGCGGCAACGAGTTGCGCGCCCGGTTGCACGAAGAGGAACACGCCGAACTGATCGAGGCGCTCGCCGGTGACGATCTCGCCGCGATCGCGCACGAACTGGCCGACGTGGTCTACGTCTGCTACGGCACCGCGCATGCGCTCGGCATCCCGCTGGACGCCGTCGTCGCCGAGATCCACCGAGCCAACATGAGCAAGCTCGACGACAACGGCAACGTGCTCAGGAACGAGTGGAACAAGATCGTCAAACCGCCGAACTTCACCCCGCCAACGTCGCCGGGGTGTTGCGCCCGGGTGGCAATGTCACCCAGTAGGCAGTCCGGCTGGGGCAGCCCGGACGCGGCGGCGGCCATCCCGCTGCTCGCCGCCGAATATCGAATGCGGTGAAGGGTTGACGGGCGGCATGATGGCCCGATGAGGGTGGTCGTGTTGTCCGATACGCACGCACCGCGCCGCTGGAAGGCGTGCCCGCCCCGGGTGGCGGAGCGCCTGCGCGGCGCGGAGTTGATCCTGCACGCCGGCGACGTGTGTGTGCCCGGGGTGCTCGACGAGCTCGCGGACTACGCGCCGGTGCGGGCGGTGTGCGGCAACAACGACGGGCCGGACGTGGTGGCGTGGGGCGCGCCGGAAACGCTTGAACTGAACATCGCCGGGTTGTCGGTCGCGATGATCCACGACAGCGGTCTGCCGCCCGGTCGCACCGCGCGGATGCGGCGCCGTTTCCCCGGCGCCGACCTGGTCGTGTTCGGGCACTCGCACATTCCGCTTGACCAGACCGGTGACGGTGTTCGGATCTTCAACCCCGGTTCGCCGACCGACCGGCGGCGGCAGCCGCACGGCACGATCGGCCTGCTGGACATCGCGGACGGGCGGTTGACGCGGGCCGAGATCGTCGAGGTGGACTGAATGACGAGCCCGTACGCGGCGCCCGCCGAATCGACGCCGTGGGGCGACCCCGACTGGCGCGAACGGGTGCTGAGCTGGATCGGCGAGCAGGTCGCGGTCGTCGGCATGGACGAGCCCCGGTTGCGCGCGTGGTCGATCACCATGCGGGTACGGACGGCGCGGGGACCGGTGTGGTTCAAGGCGAATCCGCCGGATTCCCGGTTCGAAGCCGGGCTGACCGAGGCGTTGAGCAGGTGGGTGCCGGATCAGGTACTGACGCCGCTGGCGGCCGAGGCGGCCGAGGGCTGGTCGCTGCTGCCGGACGGCGGGACCGCGCTGCGCGAAACCGACCCCGACCTGGCCACCTGGGAAAACCTGCTGCGGCAGTACGCGGAGCTGCAACGATCGGTCGCCCCGCACGTCGACGAACTGTCCCGCCTGGGTGTGCCCGATCTGCGACCGGATCGGCTGCCTGCCCGGTTCGCCGAACTGGTCGAATCGGCGGCGGTGCGCGCGCAGCTCAGCGCCGCGCAGTACGCCGCGTTGACCTCGGCAGGTCACCGATTCGCCGACGAGTGCGCGGAACTGGCCACGAGCGCGATACCTGCCTCGGTGGACCACTCCGACCTGCACGAAGGCCAGGCGTTCTGGACCGGCGACGGGCGGTTCGTGTTCTTCGACTGGGGCGACGCGTCGATCGGGCATCCGTTCACCAGCTTCCTGGTGGCCTATCGGGCAGCGGCTCATCGGTTCGGGCCGGGCCGTCTCGACCGGTTGCGCGACGCCTATCTCGAACCGTGGACGGCCGACCAGCCGGTCGCCGAACTGCGTGCGGCGGCCGATCTCGCGGTCCGGGTCGGCGCCGTCTCACGAGCGCTGAGCTGGGGACGTGTCTTCCCGGAGGCCGCGCACGTGCTGGCCGCCGAGCACGGCAGGTTCGTCGCGGAATGGCTGCTGCGCATCGTGGAACCGGAAGCGGACATGTTGACGCCAGGTTGAGTTCATTGGACGCTGCGCAGGCGATTTCGCTGGTTACGGTCGCAGCTGGTCGCGTTGCGCAGGGCCGATCTGCCCGACGCCGACCTGGCCGCGTTGCGCGAGTTCGACGCCGGTGGCGAGCTGGACAAGCTGCTGAGGGCCTTGCCCGGCGATGCGGACGGGCAAGCGTTGCTGCGCATCGCGATCGACGCCGATCGGCAGCGGCACGAGGTCGTCGACATCGACGCCGCGGCCGCCGCCTACCGGCGGGTGCTCGACCACTACGAACTGCCCTTCGAGAACTACTGGTACGAGGCCATGCTGGAGTGAGCGGCGAGCTGTTCGTCGATCGGCGCGCCGGTGAGCCGGTTGGCGAAGGTGGACATGGTGTAGGTGCCGATGCCGAGCACGACCTCGAGGGCGTTGCGCCTGCTGTAACCGGCGGCGAGGAACGCACGCAGCGACTCGTCGGCCGGGGCTCCGCTGGTGGCCAGCACGTCGAGGACGAACACGCGCAACGCCTCCAGGTGCGGATCGACCAACGGTGTGCCTGCGCGCAGCGCGGCGATGAGCCGGGGGTCGGCGTCGAGCTGGGTGAGTTTTCTGGTGTGCATGGCGACGCAGAGGTGGCAGCCGTTGTGCGTGGCCATGGTCATGATCAGCACCTCGCGCTCGACCTGCGCCAGTGTCGTCGCCTCGAACAAGCCGCTGAGCTTGAGAAATCCCTCCAGCAGATGCGGTGATTCGGCCATCAGCCCGATGCCTGCGGGCAGGTAGCCCATCCGGTCGGCGGTCGCGGTCATGAACCGGCGGGATGCGGGCGGCGCGGATTCGACGGTGTGCCGGACGAAGGACATGGCAACTCCTGACTAAACTCGTCAACATGGTTGTCGAAACAGTAAACCAGGTTGTCGAGTTTGCCAATGCCTGAATCCACCACGCCCGGCTTCGTACTGCCGTTGCTGCTGTTCGCGGGCTTCCGCACGATCATCGACCGGCTGCACGCCGAACTGGCCGAACAGGGCCATCCGGACATTCGCCCCGCGCACGGTTTCGCCCTCCAGGCCGTCGGCATCGACGGCGCGACCGCGAGCGAGGTCGGTAGACGGCTGGGCGTGTCGAAACAGGCCGCGGGCAAAACCACCGATCGACTGGTGAACCTCGGCTATGTGGAACGCGTCGACGACGCCGAGGACGGCAGGCGCAAATTGATCCGCCTCACCCCGCGCGGCGTCGACGTGCTCTCCCGTTCCGCGCTGATTTTCGAGGATCTGCATGCCGAATGGGCCGCGACGATCGGCGTCCGCCAACTCGCCGATCTGGAATCCGCATTGCGGGCGGTCGTGCCGACCGACGGATTCCGGCTGGATGTGCCCGGCTGGTTCGGCATCTGAATTTCGGATTACTGAATAATGTAATAGCTGACGACCTGGGCGGGCGCCAGCAGGTCGCCGCGACAGATGGCCACGGACGGCGCCGAATTCGGCACGGTCAGCGTGCCCATGCTCGACCAGAAGGCGAATCCGTTGTTGCACTGGGCAACGGCCTGGTAGGTGCCTTCCGCCTGGTTGCAGATGACATCGACGCCCTGGCCGAGGTTGACGTCGAAATAGACCGCCGTGCAGGAGGCGGGCGACGGCGGCGGCGCAGGTGCCGCGTCGGCAGTAGCCCCGAACAAGGCCGACGCGGCGAACAGTGCCCCACCGAGCGCCGCAATGGCGGCGACCGCATTTCTCTTGCGCACTTGAGCTCCTTATTCAATTCGAAATAACCTTGGTGGGTTATTCACTTCAAGGTACCCAGTGCGTGGAATTACCGACAATTCATCTGCCGAGTGATCTGCTTATGACCCAACGTGATGCTGATTCACAATCGTCACCCCATCGGGGCGAAGCTGGTATGTCCAGTTCATCTTTTGGCCCAGTCGCTCACGTGTAGGTGAACGGAAGACCGGAACTGCCGCCCTCGGTCCGCACCGTGACCTGGACCTGACCGGTGCCCGCTGGAGCAGTCACCGTGCACAACGCCGGACCGCAGGAGGAGTGCGGGCCGGGCACGGTACCGAAGAAGACCTGCCCCTGGTCGAGGCCGGTACCACCGATGACCAGCGCGGCACCGGCCGAGCCGCTGGCTGGGCTGAGGAACTGCACGGTGGGCGCGGGCGGCGCGGCGGGTAGCGGGCCGGTGTAGCGGAACAGCGTGCGCGGACTGACGAACGAGGTGCCGCCTGGCGTGGTCACCGTGACCTGGACCAGCGGGGATACCGACGATGCCGGGACTTCGGGCGGGGTGGTGACCGTGCACTGCGTGTCGGTGCAGGCGAAGTTCGGGGCGGGCGCGGAGGGCGCGGTGGTGTTGGCAAGCCGGCTGCCGAACCGGACGAAACCATCGGCGAGGTGGCTGCCGCGCACGACGACCGAGGTACCGCCGGCGGCTGGGCCAGTCCTGGTGCCGATGCCGGTGACGACCGGGGCCGGGGCCGCATCGAGCGGTGAACTGGTTTGGTCGGGCGGAGCGACCGGCACCGAGGCGCGGTTGTCGGCCGGATTGGTGTCGGCGGGGTTCGCGACGGTGGCGATCGCGTTGCCGGTCGGCGTGGCGGCGCCCGAATCGACTTCCACCTTCATGCTGAATTCTTTATTGATGGCGCTCTGACCGGGTGTCATGGTGCCGATGAACGTGGCGTCGAGTTCGTGGCCGTCGGGCGAGACCCATTCGGTGAACTCGTAGTTGGCTGGCTGCATGTACATCAGCGCGCCGCCGGTGGTCAGGCCCGGTGGCAGGTGCAGGGTCAGGTGGGTGATGCCGGTGACGTCGGCGGTGCCGGAATTCGTCCAGTTCACCCCGAAGTTGCCGAACGAGTTGGGGCGCTGGGGAAGTTTCCGCCCAGGGACACGGAAATGTCGGTACCGGCTCCTGCCGCGTTCGCGGTACCGCCGATGGTGGTCAATGCCAGTACTACCGCTGAGAAAATGAGGAGTCTGGATTTCACATTGGCCGATATCGGGTCAGCAGCACGTGCCGTTACTGCTCCACAGTGGACAGTGCGCGGGACACGAATGCCATCGTTTCCTCGAAGACGTGTTCGGGGATCTGCTTCGCATCCGACCAGAGCACCCAGCGCAGCCCGATCATCTCGCCGACCGCCATCAACGCCCAGGCCACCACTTCCGGATCGGCAGGCGCGATCTCGCCCGCCTGCATCGCGGCACGCAGGCCATCGACGTAACCGGCGGCGATCGTGGCGTAGTGGCGTTCGAGCAGTTCGGGCGCCACGAACTCGGCCTGCCGGATCACCCGGTACAGCGCGGGATGCTCGGCGGTGAAGGTGAAAAAGCCCCGGAAACCGCCGCGTTCGGCCTCGATCCGGCTCGTCGCGCCGCGCGCGCCGTCGGCCATGGCCTGCCGGACGCGGTGGTTCAGGTCGAGCAGGACCTGCTCGAACACGGCCTGCTTGGAGGGGAAGTACAGGTAGAACGTGCCCTGCGCGAGGCCGGCCGCCTGGGCGATCTTCACGATCGAGGCGGTGTGGAAGCCGTACTCGGCGAAGACCTGCTCCGCGGCGTCCAGGATGCGTTGCCTGCTCCGGTCGCCCTTGCCAGGCCGTGCGCCCCGACGACGTGGCGGCGTTTCGATGTCCGTCACCCGGTTATGGTAACCCGTGACCCTGAATGCATTGCTCGACGAGCAGGTCCGCTACTACCGGGCCGTCGCACAGGAGTACGAGGACCACTTCCTGCCGTTTTCCGGCGGCGCCGAACTGTCCGATGCGCTCGACGCGTTCCAGCCGACCGGCAGCGTGCTGGAACTGGCCTGTGGTCCGGGCACGTGGACGGCTCAGCTGCTCCGGCACGCCGCGGATGTGACGTCGGTTGACGCGTCCGAGGAGATGATCGCGATCGCGTCGGCCCGGGTGGGCACCGAGCGGGTGCGGTTCATCTCGGCCGATCTGTTCCAGTGGCGGCCGGATCGTCGTTACGACGTGGTCTTCTTCGGGTTCTGGCTGTCACACGTGCCTGCTGAGCGGTTCGCGTCGTTCTGGTCGACGGTGGCGGACTGCCTGAAACCGGGTGGGCGGGTGTTCTTCGTCGACGATTCGTACCGCACCGCCGGCGAACTCGTCGAGGGCGCGGAGTCCGCGACGATCGAACGCAAGCTCACCGACGGGACCGCCTACCGGATCGTGAAGATCCCGCACCGGCCCGGGGACCTCGAAGCGCAGCTCGCGGAGATCGGCTGGCGCATCGAGGTCCACGCCACGTCGGGACCGTTCTTCTGGGGAGCGGGTGCTATCCGGCCATGATTCCGGAGCGGAATTCGGCGAGCGCGGCGCGGAACTCGGCGGGGCGTTCCAGGTGCGGGGAATGGCCGCAGCCGGGCAGCACGACTTCCTGGTAGCGCCCGCCCGCGTTCGCGTAGCGGTCGAGCACGGCCCTGGTCTGCGACACCATCGGCTGCGCCGGGTAGACGTCGTCGCCGGGCCAGTCGGGGACGGCGCCGAGTTTGCCGAGTGCGCCGAGGTCGACGGCGGCGAAGTCGGACACGATCTGGTCGGCGTCGCCGCGGATCCACAGCACCGGGGGCTGGTTGGTGATGTCGGCGAAGCCGGAGAGGTCGCAGTATTTGGGCGAGAGCGCGTTGTTCACACCGCGCTCCCCCGGCGCGATGCCTGGCCAATGGGGCGAAGTCACGCTGTCGCCGGGGTAGTTGTCCTCGCCGATGGCGAGTTCGAGGATGCCGTCGACGTAGTCGTCGAGCGCCTCGGGCGCGATGTCGAAGGGCGGGTTGCCGTAGAGGGTGGTGATGATCTTGCGCGGCGAGGTGCCTGCTTCGTCGGTGCGGTCGCCTGCCACGATGCGGTCGATCATGGCCTGGTTGGCGTTGGCGCCGCCGGATCCGGCGTGGTCGGGCCAGCAGAGCGTGCCGTCGACGTCCTTGGTGCCGCCGAAACCATAGGGCGATGCCGGACTTTCCAGCACCAGCCCGGCGAGCCGCTCGGCGTGGTCGATGGCGTACTGGAACGCCACTCCTCCGCCGAGTGACCAGCCGAGCAGGGTGAACTTGCGGTCGGCCGGGATCAGGCCGGTCTCGGTGACCAGCGCGTGCAGGTCGTCGCTGAAGTCGGCGAGGCCGCGCAGCGCGTCGACAGGGAGTCGTTGCGAGCGGCCGAATCCGCGCAGGTCCGGGGCGACGCAGTGGAAGTCGGCGGCGAGTTCGGCCATGGTTTCGGCGAAGAAACGCGCCGAGGACACGTTGCCGTGCACGAGCAGCAGGGTCGGTTTGGTTGGCTCGCCCGCGATCAGCACGTGCAGGCGGGCGCGGGAGGTTTGCACGTCGGTGGCGCGCACACCGGTGGGCAGCATGGCCTGGATTCCTTTCAGCTGGCGAGCCAGGTGCCGACGGCGTGCTCCGCCGTGGATTCCCAGCCGAGCATGAGGTGGTTGTCGCCGGTGACCATGGTCGAGCCTGCGACGTTCGCGATGCCGGTGGTGGCCTGGCAGGACTTGTCGAACACGACGCCGTCGCTCGGGCCCCGGTTCTCGTCGTAGAAGCCGATCAGCGTTGGCGAACCGCCGCAGAGCAGGTAGGTGGGCACGCTCGCCGGCACCGGAGTGGACTGGATTTTCGCCACCAGCGAGCCGTTGCCGATCGACTCGGCGATGCCCTTGCTGGTACTGACGTAGCCGGTGCCGCCGTAGTAGGTGGTGTACCAGTCGTCCTGGGTTTCGTCGACGCCGTAGGTGCCATCCCAGCGGGCGAGCATCTGCCGTTGACCGGTGAAGTACGCGCTGTCGATCGACAGGTTCGGCTGCGGATAGCTGATCCCGTAACACATGTAGGACTGGCTGGGCGAGGGCCCGTTGAGCGTGCCGCCGCATTGCGGGTAGATCAGCGGGTTGCCTTCGGTGCCGTGCGCGAAGGTGTAGTCCAGGCCGCCGTTGGGGTTGCCGATCAACACGAGCTTGCTGACGTCACCCTGGTAGCCCCGGCCCCAGGACGGGGCGACGCCCGCTGCGTACATTCGTGCGGCGAAGGCGCCCTTGCTCCACGAGACCATGTCCACTGTGGACTGACCGGTTTCGGTCCTGACGCGGCTCAGCGCGTCGGAGATGGTCTGCGCCCACTCGTAGTTGTCGCCCTGGGTGTCCGCGAAGTCGACGGCGAACACCCGGTAGCCGGCGCCGGTGAGGTACTGCATCAGGCCGGTGCTGGGGCAGCTCAGCACGCCGCAGGTGCCCGCGCCGCCCGCTGCCGGGTCGCTGTACTCGCGGTCGACGTCGTCATTGGCGCCCATGACCAGCAGCACGGCCTTGCCTGCGTTGGTCTGCCAGCCGGGGGCACGGTAGAGCAGGAACTGGGAGCCGGGCGGTTGCGCGCTGCCGAAGAGGGTGGCGGGTTCGCCGGTCTGGTTCTGGCGGCCGTCGGACAGGTAGTGGTCGGTCGGCCAGCTCGGGTCGGTGTCGTTCCAGTGTTCGACGCTGTCCCAGCCGTGGCTGACGCCGTTGGTGGTGCCGAGCAGGTTCAGGGTGCCGACACTCGCGGCGGCGGCCGGGACGGTGGCCACCAAAGTGGCGGCCAGAGCGGTCACGGCGGCGAGGACGGCTAAGCGGAATGGCATCGTTGCCCTCCAAAATGAGACCTGATTCAGGTATTAGTATTCGCTGAACCGGCACGATGTCAACGACGACGAGGAACGGTGCCCATGTACGCACGGACCGGTGATGGCCTGCACACGCTCGGTCGCTGGCCTGCCGACGTGGCGCGGCGGACGCCGAACCGGATCGCGATCGACGACGGCACCGACCGGATCAGCTACGCCGACCTCGACCGGCGCGCCGACGACCTGGCCAGAACGCTGCGCGCGATCGGTTGTCACGCCGGTGACCGGATCGCGACGCTGACCGGCAACAGCGCCGCGCACATCGTGTTGTTCTTCGCCTGCGCGCGGGCCCGGCTGGTGCTGGTGCCGTTGTCGTGGCGTCTCGCGGCGCGCGAGATCGCCGACCAGCTCGCGCACGCCGGACCCGCACTGTTCGTGGTGCACCCCCGGCACACCGCGCTGGCCACGGCGGCACTGGCCCGGCTGACCGATCCCCCGCGCCACCTCACCTTCGCGGGGCTGGAGGCGATCGGCGAGTACGCGGAACTGGAGCCGGTGCACGACGAGGACCCGGCGCTGATGCTCTACACCTCGGGCACCTCCGGGCGGCCGAAGGGCGTGGCGCTCTCGCAGGCGAACTGCTTCTGGACGAACCTGAGCCTGTCCAGGACGGTGCCGTTGACGTCGAAGGACGTGGTGTTGCAGATCCTGCCGCAGTTCCACGTCGGCGGGTGGAACGTGCAACCGCTGCTGGCCTGCTGGGTGGGCGCGACCGTGCTGGTGGAGCGCGGATTCGACGCGGGGCGGGTGCTGCGGCTGGTCGCCGAGCGACGCGTCACGACCATGATGGGCGTGCCCGCGAACTACCTCTTCCTCGCCGAGCACCCGAACTTCGCGTCGACCGACCTGAGCAGTCTCGGCACGATCATCGTGGGCGGCGCCCCCATGCCAGAACCGCTGCTGCGCACCTGGCACCGGCGCGGCGTCACGCTCGTGCAGGGTTACGGCTTGTCGGAGGCCGCGCCGAACGTGCTGTGCGTGCCCGGCGACCGCGCCGCCGACAAGCTCGGCTGTGCGGGCATCCCGTACCCGCACGTCGAAGTCCGGTTGGCGGAGGACGGGGAACTGCTGGTGCGCGGCCCCAACGTGTTCGGCGGGTACTGGCGCGATCCGGAGGCGAGCGCGCGGGCGTTGCGCGATGGCTGGCTGCATACCGGTGACCTGGCCTCGGTCGACGCGGACGGCTACTACCGGATCGTGGACCGGGTGGACGACATGTTCGTCTCCGGCGGGGAGAACGTGTTCCCGAGCGAGGTGGAGAACGTGCTCTACGTGCATCCCGGCGTCACCGAGGCTGCCGTTGTGTCCAAACCGGACGATCGATGGGGGAAGGTCGGCGTGGCGTACGTGGTGCGGCGGGCGGGCAGCTCGGTGACCGGCGACGAGCTGACCGCGCACTGCCGCGCGGAGCTCGCCGGGTTCAAGGTGCCGCGCGAGTTCCGGTTCCTCGACGAACTGCCGCATTCGGCGGTGGGCAAGATCCTGCGCAGGAGCCTCCGCGACAATCCACAATAGACTTGATAAATTCGTACTTTTGTGCTATAGTAGGAAATCTATAGGCTAGCGTGCGCGATATGGCGATACGAACGCGTGCCCTCCCCTATGCCGATCTCGATCTTCCGCTCACCGGTGCCCTCTACTGGGACGACGAACTGCCCTCCGCGCCGGGTCTGTTGCTCGTACCCGGTGGCGCCGGGCTGGACGAGCACGCCCGCGAGCAGGCGCGACGCTATGCCCGACTCGGCTACACCGTGCTCGCCGCGGACATGTACGGCGTCACGGGTGATCGCGAACGGATCATGGCAACCGTGACCGCGCTGCGCGACGATCCCGCGCTGCTGGTCCGGCGCGGCACGGCGGGTGTGACCGCGTTGGCCGGCTGCGCCGAGGCGGACGGGGTGCTCGGCGCGGTCGGTTTCTGCTTCGGCGGACTCGCCGTGTTGACCCTGGCTCGCTTCGGCGCCGCGCTGAAGGCAGTGGTGAGCGTGCACGGCACCCTCGCCACGGTCGCGCCCGCCGAACCGGGCGCGATCGGCGCTCGGGTGCTGGCCTGTCACGGGGCCGCCGATCCGCACGTGCCGATGAGCCAGGTGGTCGAGTTCGCCGAGGAGATGCGCGTTGCCGACGCGGACTGGCAGCTGATCATGTACGGTCGCGCGCTGCACGGGTTCACCCACCGGCAGCCCTCCACGACCCCGGGCGTCGCGTTCGACGCGGACGCGGACCGTGACTCGTTCGCGGCGGCGGGCGCGTTCCTGCGGGCCGCGTCGACCTGAGTTCGTCTCGCCGACCGCGTCCGGTCGCCCACGCTTCGTGCCGGTGCGCAACGTAGTCAGCCCGCTACCGAACTTTCCCCTACGTCTCGCACGCGCTCGTTCCGAGCCCGCGCCACCCCCTGGTAGTACCGAACACATGACGGGGTCTACGAGCCAAACCGCGCAGGTCAGGTTCGTGTTGCTGGACGGGGTCGCGGCGTGGCGCGGCCGCCGTCCGCTGCGCATCGGTCCACCGCAGCGGCGGGCGGTGCTGACCGCGTTGCTGCTCAACGCCGGCAGGGTGATGACCACCGAGCAGCTCGTCGCCGCGGTCTGGGGCACCGCGGCGCCGGACAAGGCGTCGGCGACGCTGCACGCGTTGATCTCCGCGTTGCGCAAGGCACTGCAACCCGATCTGGCCCCCCGCGAACGCGACCAGCTGATCCGCACCATCGATCGCGGTTACCTGATCGACCCGGCCGACATCGACCTGGACGTGCAGCGGTTCAACGCCGCGATCGCGGACGCGGAACGCGCACGCCAGCGTGGCGACCTGGTCACCGCGCGGGCCGAGTTGTGCGCGGCGCTGGAACGCTTCCGCGGCACCGCGATCGCCGACGTGCCCGGTCCGCTGGCGGCGCGGCACCGCTGCCTGCTGACCAGGACCCGGCTGGTCGCGTTGGAGAACCTGGTCGAGCTCGACCTGTCCACCGAACCCGGGCGGGCCCAGCAGCACGACCTGCGGGGCGCGCTGCGCGCCAACCCGCACCGGGAACGCTTGCACGCGTTGCACATCCGGCAGTTGGCGGCGAGCGGGCGCAAGGCCGACGCGCTGGCCGCGTACACCCGGTTCAGCCGGGTGCTGACCGTTGATCTCGGCGTCGAGCCGGGCATTGAACTGCGCAGGCTGCACCAGCAGATCCTGGCCGGTGACCGACCGGGGCCGGTGCACGCGCCCCGGGTGGTGCCGGAGGTGCGGCGCGGCGCCGATGACGAGCAGCGGCCTGGTGCGGTTCCGCGCCAGGCCGTGCTGCTCGGTCGAGCAGGGGTGCTGGCCGAACTGGCCGGCGAGCTCGCCGGAGGGATGGGGTCCGGGTCGCCGATCGTCCTGCTGCACGGCATGGCCGGGGTTGGCAAGACGGCGACGGCGACCTGGGCCGCCCGCTCCTTCGCGCGGAGCTTCTTCCTGCCCGCCAACGCCGACGACGTGACCCGCGCCTCGGTGCTGCGCTCGATACCACGTGGTTCACGAGCGTTGCTGGTGGTGGACGACGTCACGTCGCCTGCGCAGGTGCCTGCCGATCCGGGCTGCGCGGTGCTGCTGACCAGTCGCCATCGCGGCGCCAACCTGCCGCACACCGCACGCGTCGAACTGCCGCCGTTGTCCGGTGAGACGGTGATCGAGCTGTTCGCGACCGCGGTCGGCGCGGTGCGGGTGCGCCAGGAGCCGAATGCCCTGGCGCGGCTGGTCGACGCGACGGCGGGCGTGCCCGCGCTGGTGCTCTCGATCGCCGATTCGGTGCGCAGGCAACCAGGTTCGTCACTGGCGCAGAGCGCGGACCGGCTGCTGCGACCGAACGAGTCCGGGTCGATCGAGTGGTACCTGCGCGCACTGTTCGACCATGGCTATCGCGAGCTCGATCCGGTGCCTGCCAAGGTGTTGCGCACGGCGGCCGGTCAAGCCGAGGACCTGATCGCGGCAGCGGCCGAGCTGGCGCCGTGGCGGGCCGACGAGGTGCTGGCCGAGCTGGTCGATCGTGGTTGGCTCGACCAGGCGGGCGAGGGCGACTACCGGTTCCCGCCGCTGGTGCGCGACTACGCGCGGGCCAGGGCGCGGGAGATCGAGCCGCTGGCCGAGATGTGCGCGCGGGTCGCCAAGCTGACCAGGCACCTTGAGCTCGACGGGGCGCGGGCGGCGACGTTGGTGCGGCCGACCCACCGCCCGGTGCCGCGCGGCCCCCGGCGGTGAGGTTTCGGCCCTGCTCAGCCTGCGTCTCTGCGGCCCGCGTATTCGCGGACCAGGTCGGCGCGGCTGCGCAGGCCGGTGCGCCGGTAGAGCCGGGTGAGCCTGCCTTCCACCGCTTTCTCGGTCACGCCGAGCGCGGCCGCGACGTCGCCGTTCGTCGCGCCTGCCGCGATCATCTCGATGAGTTTGCGGTCGGCGTCGGCGAGCACGGTCGGCGGGCGCACGGTGATGCCGTTGTCCCGCAACAGATCCGCCGCGAGTTTCTGCCAGTGGAGGGCGCCGAGTTCGCGGAAGGTCCCGTACGCGGTGCGCAATGTGTCCGCAGTGGACAGTTGGGCACGGGCGGCAAAGAACCGGTCGCCGAGTTCGTCGGCGAGTTGCGCGGCGGCCTCCGCGATGCGGTCGGCCGGCCGGATGGCGAGCCGCGCGACCAGCCAGTACAGCCGCGCCTGGCGGGTGTTGATCCGCGCGACCAGCTCGCCGAGTTCGTCGGCGGTGCGTTCGGCGGCCTGCCGGTCACCTGCCGCGAGTTCGGCGTCGACCTTGCGGCTGAGCACCAGTTCGCGGCCGGTGAGGTAGCCGAGTCTGCGGCAGCGCTGGTCGAGTTCGGCGAGGTTCGCGGCCGCCGGTCCCGGTCGGCCTTGCGCCAGGTCGACGCCTGCCGCCGCCCAGCCGATGACGTGGCCGAACAACTGCTCGGAGTGCACGCCGTCGAGCAGCTGTTCGGCCCGCGCGGCCTGGTCCTGGCGCAGCCAGGTTTCCGCGGCGAGCGCGGCGATGATGCCGTCGACGTGGGTGATTTCCTGGTCGGCTGCCGCGTGTTCGTCGGCGATCGCGCGCACGCTCGACCAGTCGCCGACGCGCAACGCGAGCACGGCGGCGGAGAGCCGGCTCAGCGAGGGTGGCGGGGCCCGGCGCGCGGCGGGCGATGGATGCGCGCCCGCGACGATGCCGCGTTCGGCGGTGAACAGATCGCCCCAGGCGAGCGCGTGGCGTGCTTGTTCGAGCCGGTTGTCCGGGAGTGGGGTGGCGACGTCGGCGCCGCGTTCGGCTTCCCGCCAGGCGACGCCGTCCGCGCCGATCGCGGCCAGCACGCGGACTCCGGCGAGCTGGGCGGCTTGGTGGTTGGGGGCGACCGGGCGCACGCCAGCGAGGGCGGCCAGCGCATCGTCGAAGCGTTCGCCGAGCAGCGCGATCCTGGCCTGTTGCAGACCGCTGGTGACCGCGCCCGCCGCTTCCGGATCGGCGGTCACGTCCAGCGCGGCGCCGTGCTGCCCGGTGCGGATCAGCGAGTTGACCAGCACGGTCCGCACCACCAGGGTGTCCCGCTGGTTGTCCTCGGGCAACGCGGCCAGCGCGGCGCGGGCGAGGTCGATGGCCTGGTGGTAGCGGGCCAGCGCATAGCAGGCCCGCGCGGCGACGGTGGCCGCGGCGACGTGCGTGTGCGGGTCGACCGAACTGGCCGCGAGCAGGGCGCTGCTCCACTCGTGGGCGAGCGCGGGATCGCCGTCCAGCACGTGTTCGGCGGCGGCGACGAGTTCGTCGTGGCCGAAGTCGGCACCCGCGCCGACCAGGTGCTGTGCCAGCGCGCGCCGGTCGACGGGGTGACCGGCGCGACGGGCGGCGATGGCGTCTTCGGCGAGCGCGCGGTGCAGCCCGGTGCGCGCGGCGACCGGTACCCGCGCGGCGAGCGATTCGCGCAGCACCGGGATCGGGAAGCGCAGCCCGCCGTCCTCGGTTTCGGTGGCGAATCCGGTGCGCAGCAGGTGGTTCGCGGTCGCACGCAGGTAGGCGCCGGACACGTCGAGTTCGACGCGGGCCAGCGCGGCCTCGATCGCGTCGAGGCGATCACCGGGCAACGCGGCCAGTACGCACGCGGCCCGGTTGTCGTCGAGTTCGGCGTGCACCCGCGATGCGGCGACGGTGCGCGTGGTGAGCAGGCCGCCGTCGAAGGGGATGGACAGCAGCGCGGTCAGCGCGCCCGGGTTTCCCGCGGTGCGGCGTTGCAGGGTCTCCTGCGCGGCGGGGGTGCGGCCGGGGGCGATGGTCGCGATGTCCTCGTCGGTCAACGGGATCGGCGTGACGCACGGTCCGGCGCGGTCGGCGAGCGCGGTGTCGAGGTCGGCGCCCGTGCCGGTGCCGACCAGGATCAGCCGGGCTTCCCGCGCCAGCAACCGGATCAGCGCGCGACCGGGTTCGTCGAGCAGGTCGGCGTCGTCGACCAGCAGGGTGACCGGGGCGGCGCGGCACGCGGTGAGCAGTTCCGGCAGGCCGCCGGTGCCCGCCCTGGGCAGGCCGAGGCCGACGCGCAACGCGACGGCGAGATCACCGGCGCGACCGCCGCGCACCAGGATCGCGGTATTGCCCTTGTCCGCCAACAGCTTCTGGGCGCGATGCAGCACGGTGGACCGGCCGGAGCCTGGCGCGCCGAGCAGGGCGGCGACCGGTTGTCCGGATTCGGCGATGGCGACGGCGGGATCGGGCGGGATGGGTTCTGCGATCGGGCCGACGGGTTGGCGGGCGCGGGCGGTGAGCTGGGCGCGGTTCTGGCTGCCGGTCGCCCGCAGCAGCCTGCTCACCTGCCGCTTCACGTACATCTCGTTGCGCTGCACCACGGTCGCGATGCCCGCGTTGCTCAGCCCGTCCGCGACCAGGTCCATGATCAGGTCGTCGGCGAAGGCGGTCGGCGCGCCCCACGGCTGGGATTCGCTGATCGCGCGGGCGGCGCCCTCGGCGCGCAGCTGCCAGACGGTCGCGCCGAGTTCGGCGAAGCGTTGTCCCGCCGAGGTGATCAGCGCAGGGTCCTGGTCGCGTCTGCCCCGCGCGAGCTCGATCCTGGCCAGCTGCACCGGATTCGCCTGCTCGGCGGCGATCGGTTCGGGCACCGGCCCGCCGTGTTCGGCGACGGCGAGCTCGGTGACGAACCGGAGTTGCGAATCGGTCAGGTCGGCGCACATCTTGACCGCGTCGTCGGCCCGACCGGCCAGGGCGAGCGCGGTGGCGAGCCGGGCGACCAGCAGTTCGCGGTGGCGCGGGTAGCGGTGCTCGGTCATCCAGTCCAGCGCCGCGCTGAGCCGCTCGATCGCGGCGTCGCAGCGGTCGTAAAGCAGATCGAGTCCGGCGGCGGCCCATTCGGACAGCGGCCGGAGCACGGGTTCGCCGATCGGGGTCGCGCTGGTCAGCCATTGCCGGGCGAATTCGGGCCTGCCCCGGTTGAGCCAGACCTCGGCGGCGAACGCGGCGGATTCCTCGGCGCTGGCGAGCTGGTGGGTGGCCGCGCCGGTGAGCCGCTCGGCGACCGCGAGCGCGAGCAGTTCGTCCCAGTGGCCGGTGGCCCAGGCGTCGTGCGCGGCGTTGTTCGCGGCGAGGCGGGGCGCGTCGGCGAGTTCGGCGAGCTGGTCCTCGGGCAGTTCGACGGCAGCCTGGTCGGGCAGACCGGCGAACAGCAGCAGTTCCGAGGCGAGGCTGGCCAGGTCAGCGCCGGGCAGGAGCTCCACATCGGACAGTGCGGTGGTGACGCCGCCGGTGAGCAGGTCGGCGCGCAACCGGTCCAGCACGACGGTCTCGGTGATCGACTCGCGCGGCAGCGCGCGGATCTTCGCCCACTGACCGGTACGCACCCAGTGCCGGACGGCGGGTTCGACCAGGTCGGCGGGTGGCAGCGCGGTGGCGAACGGGAGCAGGGCGGCGGCGCGCGCGTCCGGATCGTCGCGTTCCACCGGCGAGAACGGGCGGCCGGCGGGCATGGCCGGATCGGCCTGGAGTTCGGCGCGGCGCCACGGCGGGCAGCGCCGGGCGAGCGCGTCGGCGAGCACCGGGATGCCGAGCGCCCCCGCTACGCGCAGCGTGCGCCGATCAGCCGGATCGCAGTCCGCGTCGGTGCCGGTGACCGCGATCCGTTCGGCGGCGGTGGGTGCCGTGCCGGGTAGCTCGCCGATCCGGCCGATCAGCTGGTGCCAGTCCGGCAGCGCGAGCCGGAAACCGGGCGCCAGGCGGGCGGTGCCATCCAGGACCAGCACGCCGCCGCGGCGCAACGCGTCGGTGAGCACGCCGTGTAACGCGGCCGGGTTGCCGCCGGTGGCGGCGAGCACCGCATCGACGGTGGGTTCGGCCAGCGGGACGCCGAGCAGGTCGGCGGCGAGGTCGCGCAGTTCGTCCTCGGTGAAGGCGGTGGTTTCGTGCCGGGGCACGTCGGCCAGCGCGGTGACCAGTTCGCCGGGCAGTCGCTCCGCCCAGCCTGCCGCCGCGGTCAGCGCGAGTTGCGGGCGCAGGTTCGGCGCGACGCCGAGCAGTTCGGTCAGCGCGGCGGCGCCGTCCGCGTCGAGCAGGTGGATGTCGTCGATGACCAGCACGCCGCGCTGGCGCGACTCGGCCCTGGTGCCGCCGAGTTCATTGACAAGGCGGTTCAGTTCGCGCGGCAGCCACATCGGGAAACCGGACGCGGCGCGCACCGACAAGGTGCGGCTCAACGGCTCCGGCGGCACCGCCGCGATGGTGTCGGCCAGCCAGGTGCGACCGGTGCCCTGCGCACCGGTGATCAGCAGCGCCGACCCGGTCGAACCACCGAGCAGGTCGGCAAGGACGGTGACCGGCGCCGGTCTCCCCGACATGTAGCCCCCTTCACCGCGAGTCCGCGAACGGATACGGACGCGGTGAACGCTACCGAAGTCAGCTTCCCGTGTCCTTCAGCACACGGTGCGTGACGATCACCGAGCGCGCTGCGTGACGGTCAGCAGGCGCGTACCGGACATGTCCAGCCGGATGCCGCCCGCGTCGTTCGCGTAGCGCAGCACCACCTCGGCGCAATCACGACACCGCAGCACCATGGCCGGGCCGGTCGGGTAGAGCGGGTGCGCGGCGAGCGGACCGGAGCCGCCGCAGTGCGCACAGGTGAGCATCGCGGTGGCCAGGTCGATGGCGAACAGCTCGGCCAGCGGTCCGGCCAGCGCGTTGCCATCCAGTGCTGCTGTCATGGGGTTTCTCCCATCCCGCCGTAGCGTTCGGTCTTGATCCGGGCCGGGTCGTGGCCGAGGTCGAGCAGGCCGCGCGAGACCGCTTCCACGAACGCGGTCGGCCCGCACACCAGCACGTGTGGCCGGTGCGCGACCGGCACCGCGTGCGCGGCGAGCAGCGCCTCGCCGATCCGCCCGGTCGGTCCGGTCCAGCCGTCCGGGGCCGCGCGGGTGAACGTGTAGGTGACATCGAGGTCGGGGCGGGGCGCGAGTTCGGGGCGACCGATGATCTCGGTATCGGAGCGGACCGAGTAGAGCAGGCGAACCGGTGTCGACGCGGCGGTCAGGCGCTGGTGGGCGAGCATGGCCAGGAACGGGACCACGCCAGAGCCACCCGCGATCAACTGGACCGGCGCGTCGGTGTGCTCGGGCCAGACGAACCAGCCGCCGATCGGACCGCGCAGCTCGATCAGGTCATCGGCGCGCAGCTCGCCGGTCAGGAAGGGCGAGACCTCGCCGTCGGCCAGCCGCTCCACGACGAGCTCGACCTCGGGCACTTCCGGCGGGGACGCGATGGAGTAGCTGCGCTGCGCGGTGTAGCCGTCTTCGGCGGTCAGCCGCACGTCGACGTGCTGGCCCGCGGAATGGCCAGGCCAGTCGGGCAGGGCGAAGCGGATGCGTTTGGTCTGCGGGGTTTCCCAGGTGGCGGCCACGACCGTGGCCACCTGCCAGGTCAGTCGCCCGCGTACCGCTGTTCCTTCCATGGGTCCCCGTATTCGTGGTAACCGAACTTCTCCCAGAACCCGGGCTGGTCGGCCAGGGTCAGCGTCAGCCCGCGCACCCACTTGGCCGATTTCCAGAAGTACAGGTGCGGCACCAGCAGCCGCGCCGGTCCGCCGTGTTCGGCCAACAGCGGACGACCGTCGTAGCCGTCCACGATCCACGCCTTGCCGTCCAGCACGTCGGCCAGCGGCAGGTTGGTGGTGTAGCCGCCGTCGCTGAACGCGACCAGGTACTCGGCCGCGGTCTGCACGTGCTCCAGCAGGCGGTCGACCCGCACCCCGGTCCAGTGCGTGTCGAACTTGGACCAGCTGGTCACGCAGTGGATGTCAACGGTGATCTGCTCGTGCGGCAGTGCCTGGAACTCCCGCCAGTTCCAGCCGCGCACCTCGTCGACATGGCCGTCGACCCGGAAGTCCCAGCGGTCCAGTTTGGTGTGCGGCACCGGGCCCGCCGTGAGCACCGGGAAGTCGCGGCCGACGTCGTGTTGTCCGGGCGGCAGCCGACCGGGCGGCCCGGACCGTCGCCGACCGGTGAATCCTCGGGTCACCAACGCCATGCGCACATCATGCCGCAGCGGTGCGGAAAAACAATCCCGGACGAATTCCGTCCCACCAACCTGGATGTTTAGAACCTGCTTTGACACCAGCACAACCGAGTGCTTGACACGCCGGGGAGACCCTTCGGATACTCCGTTGGCTTAAAACGTTTCATATGTCGATTTCACTGCCGCGTCATTCTTATCGGGGGAGGATCATGCCCGCGTCCACGACCCGCCCGCGCAGAGCGGCGTTACTCGCCTGTTCGGCCGGACTGCTCGTCACGACCATCTTGACCACCGGCGCGTCACCCGCCGCGTCCGCCGACCGGCCCGCGACCACGACGGTCGGTCCCGCCGTCGCCAACCAGGACAACCTGTCCCCGACCGCGCGCACCCTGACTCCGGTCGCCGTGCAGAGCTCCTCCGGCGGCGTCACCTCGCCGACCAGTGTCCTTTCCGGAGGGACGACCCAGCTCGCCGGCATTGGCGCGCAACTGGTGCTCGACTTCGGCAAGGAAGTCGGCGGCATCACCACGTTGAGCTTCGCAGGCGCCTCGCCCGGCCAGCAGCTCGACCTCGGGTTCAGCGAGACCACGGCGTCCATCGGCCAGGACAGCGACAAGAGCAACCCCAACGGAACTGACGGCCACCTGACCGCGACCGTCGGCGGCCCCGGCGGTTACACCGTGCCCACCGACAAGCAGCGCGGCGGGTTCCGCTACCTCACGCTGTACCTGGAAACCGGCGGCTCGGTCGGCCTCAACGGTGTCTCGCTGAACTACACCGCCGCGCCTGGCGTCGCCGATCCGGCCGACTACGCCAACTACTTCTCGTCCAACGACGAAACCCTGAACAAGATCTGGTACGCGGGCGCGTACACCGTCCAGTTGGACACCATCGGCCCGACGCAGGGCCGCGCCATCAACGTGGGCAGCGGCTGGGAGAACAACGCCGACATCGGCCCGACGACCGGCGTCACCGGCGGCCCGCCGACCAGCGTCCTCACCGACGGCGCCAAGCGGGACCGCACAGTCTGGGCGGGCGACCTGGGCATCGCGCTGCCCACCGAGTACGCCAGCACCGACGACGTGACCTCGGGTGGCAACGGGCTCGCCGCGCTGTGGCAGCACCAGGCCGCCAACGGCGAACTCCCCTACGAGGGCCCGCCGACGCCCGCGTCGAGCGTGCCCGGCTCGGACACCTACCACCTGTGGGCGATGATCGGCACGTCCGACTACTACGACTACTCGGACAACATCGCCTGGCTGCGCTCGATCTGGCCGAAGTACCAGAACGCCATGTCCTTCATCCTGTCCAGAATGGACAACAACACCGGCCTGCTGGCCGAGGCGTCCGGCGAGACCGGTGACTGGGCGGGCACCGCGCACGGTGCGGAGAACATCGAAGTCAACGCGCTGATGTACGAAGCGCTGGTCACCGGCGCGCGGTTGGCCGGTGCCAATGGTGACAGCGCCGACGTGTCCAGCTGGCAGCAGAAGGCGATCGCGCTGCGCGACGCGGTCAACGCGAAGCTGTGGAACCCGGCCGTCGGCCTGTACCTGGACAGCACCAACGGCGGCGTCTACCCGCAGGACGGCAACGCGCTCGCGGTGTGGTTCGGCCTGACCACCGCCGCCGCGCAGAACCAGCAGATCTCGCAGGCGTTGACCAGCCGCTGGAGCCAGGTCGGCGCGGTCAGCCCGGAGGTCGCCGGCCTGGTCGGCACCTTCCCCGGTTCGATGGAAGTGCAGGCGCACTTCGTCGCCGACGACGATGTCACGGCGCTGCAACTGATCCGGCGCGAATGGGGCTATCAACTGTCCAATCAGAACGGACCGCAGAGCACGTTCTGGGAGTCCTACCGCTACGACGGTGGGTCCTACTATGCAGGCTCCTACGCGAGCTTCGCGCACGGCTGGGCGACCGGCCCAACCTCGGCACTCACCTTCTACGTGCTCGGCCTGATGGCGGACGCGCCCAGCGGCCAGTACACCTTCATCCCGCACGCGGGCGACCTGACCCACGTGGAAGGCGACATCACCCTGCCGCAGGGCAAGGTGAACGGGGTGTGGGACTACTCGGCCACCGACGGCACCTTCACCGAGAAGCTGACCAGTCCGGCAGGCACCACCGGTGAGATCGGTGTGCCCACCCACGGTGCGAAGAACGTGTCGGTGACGGTGAACGGCGCGACCGTCTGGAGCAACGGCACCTTCCAGGCCACCACCGGGATCACCGGCGGCTCGAGCGACGGCAACTACGTCTACCTGACCGGCGTCGCACCGGGCAGTTACACGGTGGCAGGCAGCGGAGTGCATGCGCCGCAGGCGTTCTCCACCTCGGTGCTGCCCAACCAGTTGCCGCCCGGTTACACCCGTTGCGGTGCGGAAGGCGACATCTGCACACCCAACGGCACCCAGGTACTGGCCTACGGCGCTGGCGCCTACTCCTACCAGGTGATCACCGGGCCGACCAGCTGCGCCAACGGCACCTTCGGCGGCGATCCAGCCCCGAACCTGGTCAAGTCGTGCTACCTGGCGCCGCTGGGCGGTCCCTCCGGATTCACCCAGTGCGCGACCGAGGGCGGTACCTGCCAGGTGAACGGCACCGGGGACGTCGCTTTCGGCGTGAACGGCGCCTACCGGTTCATGCCGGTGTCCGGCGGCGTGGCCTGCACCGATGCCGCGTTCGGCGCCGATCCGCTGGTCGACAAGGTGAAGAACTGCTACGTGAGCAACGGAGCGCCGCCCGGCAACTGGGCCCAGTGCGCGGCGGAGAAGTCGACCTGCGACGCGGCAGGCACCCAGCCGGTCGCGATCGGCGCGGACGGCGCCTACGCGCAGGGCTTGTTCGGCGGCCCGACCACCTGCACGGCCGACCTGGTCGGCTCGGATCCGTTGTACGGCACCGCGAAGTCCTGCTACCTCTGGACCGGCCTGCCTGCCGGGTTCGGCAACACGTGCGCCGCCGAGAACGGCACGTGTTCCTTCCCGGGTGAGCAGACGGTGGCGTTCGGCGCGGACGGCAGCTTCACGTACGCCCCCTTCACCGGCGGCACGCCGTGCACCCGGGCCGCGTTCGGCGGGCGTGATCCCCTGCCCAACGTCGCGAAGAACTGTTATCTGGTCGGCTGATCAGCGGTGTTCGGCGGCGGCGTCAACCGGCGACGTCGCCGAACGCCTTGGCCAGCGGCCCGAGATCGATGCCGCCGAGGTGGTCGAGCAGGTGCTTGCGGACGCTGCTCAGGTTCGTCGGCCACGCCTCGTTGAGGCGGGCCAGGCCGACCGGCGTCAGCACCGCGTTCCACCCGCGTCCGTCCCGCTCGCTGCGGACCCGGTCGACCAGGCCATCGCCCTGCAACCGGCTGACGATGTGCGTCATCCCGCTCAGCGACAGCGACGCCGCCTCGGCCAGCTCGCTCATCCGCATCGCGCGGCCCGGCGCCTCGGACAGGTGCATCAGGGTCATGTACTCGCTCAGTGAGATCCGCTGCTCACGCTCCAGGTCGGCGTCGACGGCCTTGGGCAGCGCGTAGATGACGCGTTGCAGCGCCCGCACGAGGGCCTCTTCCTCGAAGTTGAGCGGCTGGGGACGTCCATCGATGTCGATGTCACCAGCGTACACGGCCGATCGCGCTCTGTGACCGCTAACCGAGGAACCGCACAACCGCCCGAGGGCTGCGCAGCACGTGCACTGCCGCGTCCGGCGCGCACCGGGCGATGCCTCGGTCAACGGCGGCAGGCTGACCCGCCGATACCCGATCAGCCACCGCCAGAAGTCCCACCGCTCGCGCGAGCGCCGCACCGCCCGCCAGGCGCACCGAGCCAGCGAGAAGTCCAGTACCAGCACGGTGTCCGCGCCGCGCAGCCGCACGTCCACCACATCGTGGGGCCCCAGGTCGCCGTCCATGATCCACCGCTCGGCGGCGATGAGCCCGGTCTGGATCTCGGCCCACTCGTCCTTGGTGCGACCGACCAGACCTGGTTGCCAGAACAGCTGATCGAGCTCGATCACCGGCAACCCGGTCCGCTCCCCCAGTTCCCGCGCGAAGCGGGACTTACCAGCCCCGCCGCGCACCAGGATCACCACTCGCCGCACCGCCACATTGTGCGCTAGTGGCCGCCGGTGTTGGTCTGCCAGACGACCGCGCCGGACGAGCTGTGTATGACCAGGTTGCCGTCGTTCTGCAGGGTGATGCTCGCGCCCGGGTTGTTCGGGGTGTTGCTGGCCCAGACCGCGGCACCGGCCGCCGTGTAGAGCACGAAGTTGCCGTCGCCCTGCATGATCGCCTTGGCAGCGCCCGAGTTCACCGTGTTGCTCGCCCACAGCGCGGCGCCGCCCTCGTAGAGGACCAGGTTGCCGTCGCTCTGCAGGTTCAGGCTGAACCGGCCGTCGCAGGAGGGCAGCGAGCCGTTGCTGCCCAGCGACTGGTTCGCGGACAGCGTCGCGCAACCGGCGGGCGGGGCGCAGCTGGCGGGCGTGGGGGTGCCTGCCGGAATGGCGCCTGCCACCACGTTCCACGTGCCCAGCGACGCGGGGCCGAGGTTGACCGAGGCGCAGATGCCGCCGGTCACCGTCTCCTGCGGGATGGTCGCACCGGTGGCGCCGACCACGTGGTAGCTGCCCGCGTTGAGGCCGAGACCCGTTGGGTTGAGGGTGATCGTGTTGTTGTACGTGGTGCCGGAGGTGACATCGGCGAGAGTGACCTGCGCGCTGGTGTGGCTGCTGGCCACGTCGGGCACGACCTGGAGCACGCCGAGGTTGGCCGTTGTCGCGTAGGCGGGGGCGTACTGGGCCAGTTGCGGGTTCGAGGTGAGCAGCGTGCCGCCCGCCGACTTGTACGCGTTGAGGTTGGCGTCCACGCCGTTGATCGGCAGGATCGCCTTGTACTGCGCCAGTTTCACGATCCCGGCGTTCACTTCCTGGCTGGTGACCACCGCGAAACCTGCCAGGTAGGAGTTCCACAGGTTCGTGATGTTGTTCTCCGGGGCGAGCAGATCGCCGCCGGAGGCGTTGCCGTACGCCTGGGAGAAGTCGAGGTACACCGCGACCGGCTGCTGCGGGTAGGACCCGGACAGTTTCTGCAACGCGGGCAGCGCCGCCGTGAAGATCGGGTAGCCGACGGTGTCCTTTTCGGTGCCGTCGTGGATGAAGAAGTCCTCGCCGCCGCCGTTCGGCAAACCCAGGCCGTAGTTGGAGATCCACTGGATCGCCTGCGCGGCGAGCTGGCTGCTGTCGCTGGGCGCGGTCCACTCCTGCGCGAGCTTGACGCCGTAGGCGTGCGCGAGGCTGGCGAAGATCAGCGCGAGACCGCTCGACTGCGCGGAGTCCAGGATGATCGTGACCGTGTACTGCTTGGCCAGCGCGAAGAAGATGTCCGGGATGTTCGCGTAGTTGTCCGCGTCGCCGATGTGTCCGCCGAAGTAGTAGTACAGCGGCGTGGCGGTGACCGCGCGGACGTCCGCGGTCAGCGTGCCGTAGGTGGTCTGCACGCTCCAGACCCGGAACTGCTGGTAGACGCCGGCCAGCGGCTGACCGGGAGTCGCGGCCGGGACCTGCGCGAAGGACGCGTAGGAGGTGCCGTTCTTGCTGTTGAACGTGGCGATCGTGCCGTAGGTCTGCGGCAGGTAGGTGTTGTGGAACTCGTTGATGTCGGCCTGCGCCCAGCCGGAGGCGCCGCCGTTCTCGTCCCACTGCGCATCCAGGAAGCCGTAGTCGAGGATGCTGCCGCCGTAACCCGATTCGCCCGCGATGTGCCGGACGGTGGTGGTCACGTAGTTGAGGTAGGCCGGTTCCGCGTTCGGGTCCCACCAGGCCGGCGCGACCCCCTGCGTGCCGGACTGGTTGACCTCGTGACTGGTCACCCACGGCGCCGGGCTGCCGCCCCAGCCGGAGTACCAGAAGATCGGGATCAACTGCATGCCCGCCGCGCCCGCGTTGGCGATTTCCTGGTCGAGCTCGGTGAAGTTGAAGGTGCCCTGGGTGGGTTCGACGACGTTCCAGGACATGTCGATTTCCGCGCTGTTCAAGCCCTTCGCGTGCAGCGCGGCGAAGCTGGCCTCGGACCAGGCGGTGCCGTTGTTGTCGAAGTCCAGCTGGGTGGACCAGATCGGGGTGACCGGTGCGGCGGCCGGAGCCGCGCTCGCGGCGGTCGCGGCGCCCAGCACCAGCGGCACCGCCGCCACCAGAGCAAGGAAAACCCGCATGCGTGAGTTCATGATGATCTCGCCCTTCTTGCCGAGCAACGCCGCGCGGCAACCGGCGGTTCGGGGTGAAACCGCCTGGCAGTGCGAGAAAGTGTGCGATCGGCCGCGAACGAGCGTCAAGGCGGACCGATCTTGCCCTGTTCAGAAAATCCGGTGCCGCGTTACGCCGAACGGGCGCGCGCCGTGTCCCGGACTACCGAAGATGTCCGCCGGTTGGCGATTGTTCACGGTTGACATATCTCGGTGTCCACAGTGCTCTGTTCAGAGCATGCCGGTCGCCGTCGGATCGACCTGGGTCATGCCGTAGCGCTCGAACAACGGGCCGAGCGCGGCCTGGTCGAGTTCGCCGCTCTTGGCCAGTTCGTTCGCTTCCACGAACCAGCCCTCCGGCCCGGCGGGCACGAAGATGGTCAGGTGCCGACCGCCGGTCTCGCCGGTGACCATGCCGTGCGGGACCCCTTGCTCGACCTTGATCAGCTGGCCGGGGCCTGCCTCGATGGTCTCGTCGGCGTAGCGGAACCGGTACTCGCCCTCCAGCACGTAGAAGTACTCGTCCTCGGCGATGTGCACGTGCGGATCGGGCCCGCGACCGGGTTGCAGGCGCATCTCCAGCATGGCGAACCGGCCACCGGTTTCCGCGCCGCCCTGCAGGATCGACCCGCTCAGGAACGGCAGCTCGAACCGGACGCCGTGATCGGCCGACGTGACCACGCCCGCGAGCAGATCGGAAATGTTTGCCATGCACCTATTGTCCCGGATGCCGCGCGGTCCCTAACGCTGCCCTGGCCAGCAGCGATAACACCGAATACAGCAACCCCACCCGCCTGGCTGCCAAGGGTGGTGCCCTATGCACGGTTCGTGGTTGACACGTTCGTCGGTTGGCCGAGGACGGGACAGTCCGTTGCGGCGCACCGTCGACCGGGTGGAGCGCGGCGTGCTGGCGCTCGCGATCGTGCTCGCGTTGCTCGCCGTTCCGGTCGCGGTGCTGGTCGGCGCCGCCGTGCAACGAGCGGGCGACGCGACCGCGCACACGGAACTGGCGGTGAGCTACCCGACCACCGCGGTCCTGGTGCGCGACGCGCAGACCTCCGACCTGGGCGTGGCGAACACGCTGGCCGAGTGGCACACGCAGGCCGGTATGGTGCGCACCGGCTCGATCGAGGCGCCGACCGGGTCGATGGCTGGCGCGACCGTGCCGGTCTGGCTGGACGAGACGGGCCACCCGGTGGATCCGCCGCTCACCGAGGACCAGGCGTACTGGCGCGGTGTGATCACGATGATCGTGCTGCTGATCGGCACGTTCGTCCTGCTCGCGATCGGTTATCGGGTCGCCCGGTTGCTGCTCGACCGCAGACGCCTCGCCGAGTGGGAGGCGGACTGGCTCGTGGTCGAACCGCGCTGGACGCACCGCGGCTGACCAAACCCAAGCGGTCGCCGCCGCGAATGACTCATATGAGAATCATCGGGTTGATCATCGGGGTGCTGCTGTTGGTGGTCGGCTGCGGTTCGAGTCCTGCCAGTCCTCCGCCGGCCGCGAACCAGATCGTCATCAAGAACTTCATGTTCTCCCCGATGACGCTCACCGTGGCGCCGGGGGCCAGGATCACTGTGTCCAATGAAGACAGTGCGGCGCACACGATCACCGCGACCGGCAAGTCCTTCGACAGCGGCAACATCGCGCCCGGCAGGACCGCGACCATCACCGCACCGGCAAAGGCGGGCAGCTACAGCTACCTGTGCGACATCCACCAGTACATGACTGGCGTGATAAAGGTTATTTAGTACGTTTTGGGGTAAGTGTTCCCGGTAGCTGATATGACTGCTACGTTCCGCGTCGACGTCCGGCAGGTGCTGGCCGGATCAACCGTTGTCGGATGGGAATCGGGGTTGTCGATGCGCGGAACGCGCAGCAGGGTTTCGGCCGCATCAGCACCAACGGCGCGTCCGGCATCGCATTCGGCTTCTGGATGGATGTGACCAACGACGGCGGGAGCACCTGGATCCAGTGCGGGCCCTTCGGCGCGTCGGGCGTCCAAACCAAAACGACCGCTGCCTACCCGACCAACACCAACCCGAATCGCAAGTTCCGGGTATGTGGCTCGGTGAGTGGCGCGGGCAGCAACATCCAGTGCCTGTCCTGGTGGTGATCGGCTGAACAGCGCGGGCTGGGTCAGACCAGTCCGCGCCGGGCGAGGCTGGCGAACAGCGCGGTGATGCCCATCGTCCAGGGGAACGCGTCTTCGGCAGCGGTGACGGTGTTGACCAGGGTGCCAAGGCGCTCCGCCGAGATCGACACGTGGTCGCCGTGGTGGTGGGTGAAGCCCTTGCCTGCTTCGTCGCGGTCCTCGGTCGGCGCGAACAGGGTGCCGGTGAACAGCACGAAACCGTCCGGGTACTGGTGGTGACGGCCGCACGCGTGGCGCAGCAGTTCCTCGAACGGCCTGCTGATCCGGCGGACCGAACTGGTGCCGCGCAAGGTGAAGCCGTCGTGCACGCCGCGCACTTCCAGCGCGATCTCGGTGTCCCGGGCGTCGTCGATGGTGTAGCGCTTGTCGAAGACGCGGATGAACGGGCCGATCGCGCAGGATGCGTTGTTGTCCTTGGCCTCGGTGAGCAGCAGGGCGCTGCGGCCCTCGAAGTCGCGCAGGTTCACGTCGTTGCCGAGCGTGGCGCCGACCGCGCGACCGGCCGAGTTGGCGACCAGGACGAGTTCGGGTTCGGGGTTGTTCCACACCGAGCGGCGCAGCACGCCGACGGCGGCGCCGGTGCCGACCGTGGCGAGTACCGGTGCCTTGGTGAAGATCTCCGGGTCGGGGCCGATGCCGACCTCAAGGTACTGCGACCACATGCCCTCGGCGATGAGGGTTTCCTTGACCAGCGCGGCTTCCGGCGAGCCCGGCCGGACCGAGGAGATCGCGCCGCCGATGGCCGCGCCGAGCCGGGTGCGGATGTCCAGGGCGCGCGCGGGGTCGCCCTGGGCGCGTTCCTCGATGACGCGTTCCAGCATGGAGTCCACGAAGGTCACGCCTGCCGCCTTGACCACCTGGAGGTCGATCGGACTGAGCAGCATCGGTGCCGCCTCGGCCACGGACCAGGTGCGGTCGGCGGGCGCGGTGCGCAGCAGGTCGAGGTGATCGTCGCGTTCGAACAGTGCGGACACGGTCGGCACGGTGCGGGTGAGGTCGGCGAACTCGTCGCCGCGCAGCACCGCGACACACGGATCGCCAGCCTCGTCGGCGATGCGGGCGACCAGGGTCGCGCTCCGGTGATCGTCGGGCAGCATCAGCTCGGGTTGTAGTAGCCGGGACGGGCGATCAGCACGCTGTCGAAGTGGCGTCCGTCGGTGTCGTCGCCGTTCTTCGGCGTCGCCGCGCGCCAGCAGGACAACAGCAGGTCGGGCGCGACGTAGGCGTAGCCGTGATCTTCCTCGATGACGCTCGTGTGCTTGCGCAGCGTGGCGATGAACTCCTCGGCGGGCGTGCCGAACACGTCCATGCCCCGGTACTGGATCACGTCCTCGGTGCCGGTCGGCCTGCCGAACTCGACCGCGTTGAGCAGCCCCTCACGGTCCAGGTGCGCGCGGACGACCAGTCCGGACGGACGCTGCACCGCCCAGGCCGGGCGGCGGCCCAGTGTGCTGGTGACCAGCCGGGGCACGCCGAACTCGCGCAGCGCGGTGACCATTTCGGTCCGATCGGCGCCGATGCGTAACGGTCCGGCGGCATCGGGTGGACGGAGATCGACGACGATGGCCATGCGCGCCTCCTCTCCTGTGCCCCAAGTCACAGTAATCCAATAGCCATGCGGATGTGGGCACGGTTGACTCGGGACATGACCACAACGACGGACGTGACCGTGATCGACAGCCACGAGCGACTTCGCGAACTCGTCGGCGAGGCGTCGGAGAACACACAGCGCAAGAAGATCGCCACGATCGAGCAGCACGCGCGCACGATCATCGAGCACTCGCCGCTGGCGCTGCTGGCCACATCCGCGCCGGATGGCACCTGCGACGTGTCGCCACGTGGCGACCCGGCCGGTTCGGTGCTGATCCTGGACGACCACACGCTGGTGCTGGCCGAGCGGCCAGGCAACCGATTGGCAGACAGTCTGTCCAATTTGATCGAGAATCCACATGCCGGGCTGTTGTTCGTGGTGCCGGGCATGAACGAGACGCTACGGGTGAACGGCCGCGTGACGATCGTGTCCGACGCGCCGTTCTTCGACCGGTTGACCGTGCGCGGTAAACGGCCGCGGCTCGCGCTCGTGCTGCACGTCGAAGACCTGTATCTGCACTGTGCCAAGGCCATGCTGCGCTCGTCGCTGTGGGACCCGTCGACCTGGCCGGAGCGCGCCGACATCCCGACCATGGGCCGGATGCTGAAGGACCAGCTCGCACTCGCCGCCTCGGTTTCGGAGCTCGATGCCTACCTGGACGACTCGTCGGCCAAGAAGCTCTACTGATCGGGCGCGGCGCCGCCTTTGTCTGACTGATCGCCATTGTCGCTATCCTGGCCCGCAGCCGAATGCTGACTGGGGAGGCATGCGTGTTCGGGATCATTCGCCCGTGTCGTAACCGGCTCGGAGCCGAGCTGAGCACCGGATCTCGGTCGGCGGCAACGTCTTGCTGTCCAATGTGGACGAGAGGGCGCGGCCGATCGCTTCCTGAGCCGCCGTGCGGATCGCCCGCAGGATGGTGGCCCGGTTGGCGTCCTTGGTGAGATAACCGCTGGCGCCCGCCTCGGCAGCGGCGAGGATCGCGTGGTCCTCCGCGAACGTGGTGAGCACCAGGATCTTGATGTCCGGGTGGTCGCGGTGAATGCGGCGGACCGCGTCGAGGCCGTCCAGCACCGGCATGGTCAGGTCGATCAGGATCACGTCCGGCCGGACGGCGGCCGCCACCGCCAGCGCTTGCGCGCCGTTGGTGGCGGTGGCTACCACGTCCACGTCGGGGTCGAGATCGAGCATGATCGCGAGTGCTTCGCGCACGATGCTCTGGTCGTCGACCACGACGAGCCGGATCATCGACGGCCGCTGAGGTTGCGGCGCATGTCGTCCAGCACCGGCGACGTCTGCCGACGGCCGTCCTTGCTCTGCGACCAGATCACCGGGTGGTCGGCGCGCATCGCGCGGTAGAGCACGACCAGACCTTCGACCAGCAGACCAAGGCCGATCGTGACCATGATGCTGTTGCTCGCGCCTGCGACCGCCTTGCCGTCGATCGCGCCGAGCATGAAGTTGGCGCCGAACTTGACCGCGATGTTGAGCACCCACAGCGCGACGGTCCACCCGGTGTAGCGGATGAACGCGACGCCGTTCCGCAGCGAGATCCGCACGCTGAACCCGCGCGCCGCGCCGATCACGACGCTGATGGCGGCGGTGGCGACCAGGAACAGGACCGAGGTCGTGGAGTTCACGTCGGAAA
The DNA here is from genome assembly GCA_036494465.1 of Pseudonocardiaceae bacterium. Taxonomy (GTDB): domain Bacteria; phylum Actinomycetota; class Actinomycetes; order Mycobacteriales; family Pseudonocardiaceae; genus CAJCJE01. The sequence goes on along the minus strand of DASXOJ010000018.1, from coordinate 66,026 downwards.
GCTGGGTCACGCCGATCACGGTCAGGATCACCGGCAGCAGCAGCATGCGTTTGGCCTGGGCTGGTTGGCCGATCATCCGCGAGATCAGCATGTAGACGACCACCGCGACGATGATCAGGATTTCCAGGACTCCGCTCATTCTCTCCGACCTCCATAGTTCGTGGGTACGACTAAGAACCTAGGCTTGACCAGCGGGAATGTCCTGAGGCGAGCGCCGTATCTCCGGGTGGAGATCCCTCTCCACCCGTCTCCAACTCCGCGCCTACCTACGATCCGGTCAAGGTCAGGTGAACGGCAGGTAGCTCACGGCTGGTTGGCCGATCGGCCAACCAGGATCGGCAGTGGACGGTCGTTGACCACAGGAGGCCGCGCACCTTGGCGCTCACGGAGACCTTGCATTCGGTCGTCGACATTCTGGGGTCGAGCCAGGGACTGATCGCCATGGCGATCGCGGCGATCGTCGGTATCGGCAGCCCGGTGATGGACCGCCTGGTCATCCGGCGCAAGCGCATCCAGTACCAGGTGCTGTTCAACTCCAAGATCGGGCTCAGCCCGGTGCTGGTGGACGACGACGGTGCGGACGAGGGCACGCACAAGCAGGCCCACCCCGACCTCACCGGCCTCGTCCAGCAGTTGGACAAGCTGAGCGTGCTGATGATCCGCATCCGCAACGTGGGCAGTTCGGACATCGAGGGCGCCGACATCAGCCCGCCGCTGAAGGTCACCTTCGGTTCGCGGGTGGTGTGGGACGCGCGGATCTCCGAGGCCAGCGATCCGATGCTGCGCAAACAGGTCCGCGAGAAACTGGAGTTCTTCCCCAACGGTGTCGAGACGCCGGGCAAACCAGCGCAGGCGGCTCCGGCCGAACGGCGCAACCTGCGCACGTTGCGCCGGCTGCTCGGCGGCCGGTTGGAGAGCGCGCTGACCGAGCCCGCCGAGCCCAGAGGAGGGACAAACCCCAAGAGCAGTGGCGCAGTGTGCAGCTGGACGACCTGTGGCTGCGCCGCAAGCAGAGCTTCATCCTGGTCGTGGTGCTGCATGAGGCGAACGACAAGGCCACCACGATCAGCAAGGAGTACGAGGTCAGCGGCGGGCACCGCAACGGCCGCACGATCATCGAGCGCAAGCCGCAGCGCCGGTTCAGCTGGCCGGTCGTGACCACCGCGATCGGTGTGATCCTGGTCGGCGCGCTGCTCGGCACCGTGCTCGCCAAGGTGATCGTCGGCGGCGCACACCCGGTCGCGGACGTGCCGTGCACCGCGGGCACCGTGGATATCGCGGGGTCCAGCGCGTTCGGCCCGATCGTGGCGACGCTCGGCCAGACCTACCAGACCGACTGCCCCGGCGCGCACATCAACGTCGACTCCAGTGGCAGCCTGGACGGCGTGCGGGACCTGGAAGCGCAGAGCGCGGGCACGGACGACGCCGCGCTCTCCGACGGCAAGAGCGTCGACTCGACGACCGGACTGCGCGCACAGATGGTCGCCGTGCTGGTGTACGGGCTCGTAGTCAACTCGCACGTCGGCATCGACCGGCTGACCACCGACCAGGTGAGCGGCATCTACCGCGGCATATACACGAACTGGGACCAGCTGGGCGGGGTGAACCAGGCGATCCAGATCGTCGGGCGCAGCGGCGGTTCCGGTACCCGGCAGGCGTTCGAACGCTACGTGTTGCGCGGTTCCGAGGGCGTGTTGTCCTCGAACGACTGCCTCACCAAGGATCTGACCACGAACGCGCCGACGATCGAGTGCGAACGCAGTACCACCCAGGATCTGATCAACGCGGTGCGGGCCACACCCGGCGCCATCGGCTACGCGGATATGTCCGACGAGACGACGAAAACGGCGATCCGGGCGGGCCAGCTGACCGCGTTGTCACTGGACGGCCGGTACCCGCAGCTGAACTCGCTGCCAGACTATCCATTATGGACTGTCGAGTACCTCTACACCAAGAACAGCGAAGGCCCGGCGTTGCAGGACTTCCTGTCCTACCTCGACAGTTCCTCGGCGCAGGCGACGTTACTCTGCGCGGGTTACACGCCCTGCTTCTCCAAGGACAACGTGCTCAACCCGCTCTGCACGGCACGCTGACGCTTCGGCAACACGGCCGTCAGCAGCAGCGCGAGCACCAGCACACCGCAGCTGACCACCAGGGCACTGGACGTTGCGGGCACGTAGCCGCTGCCCAGCCTGGCGAAGAACACCGTGCCGAACACTGCGATGCCACTCGCGGTGCCGAGCTGGACGGTGGTGTTCACCAGACCCGACGCGGCACCGGCCTGTTCCGGTCGAACCTCCGAAGTGGACAGCGTGAACAGTGTGCCGAGCGTGCCGCCAAGGCCCAGCCCGAGCCCGACCAGCGGACCCAGTAGTGCCCACGAGCTCAGGCTGTTACCCAGTCCCACGACCAACCCCGCGATGCCCGCGAGGCTGAGCAACAGCACCACCACCGAGGTCGCGGTGACCACGCGACCGCCGGTCCGCATGGCGACGACGTTGCCTGCCACGATGCCCAGCGTCGCGGGCACGATGGTCAGCGCGGCCTTGAGCGGTGAAAAACCGATACCCAACTGGAGGTGCAGGGTCAGCACGAAGAACACGCCGACCGCCATGTTGACGCAGAACATCACCGCGAGTCCGCCGGTCAAACTGCGGAACTTCAGCAAAGCGCCCGGTATCAACGGTTCCCGGCAACGTCGTTGCTGGAGCACGAAGATCGCCAGCACCGGGATCGCCGCGACCAGCATGCCGATGCTCCAGGCAGGCCACCCGAGTTCGCGCCCCTGCACCAACGGGTAGAAGATCGCGACCAGCCCGAGCGTCAGCAGCGCGACACCCGTCACGTCGATCCGGTGCTCGGCGAATCCGGCCCGCCTCGGCATTGTGGCGAGCGCGCCGAGCAGCGCGATCACCCCGATCGGCACGTTCACCAGGAAGATCGCCCGCCAGCCGAGACCGAACAGGTTGGCCTCGGTGAGCACGCCACCGAGGATCGGACCAGCCAGGCCGCCGACCGGGAACGCGGCCGAGAACAGCGTCATCGCCTTGGTGCGTTCCTCGGGCGCGAACTCGGCGAAGATGAACGACAACACCTGCGGCACCATCAGACCGGAGCCGATCCCCTGCACGACCCGGGCGCCGATCAGCACCCCGACCGAGGGCGCGAGCCCGCCGACCGTCGACGACACGGTGAACACGGTCATGCCCAGCAGGAACAGGCGCCGGACGCCGTACCGGTCGCCCAGTCGGCCGCCGGTGATCAGGGTGACGGCGAAGCCGAGCGCGTAGACAGCGGAAATCCACTGCAATGCGGCGTCGCCGGTGCCGAGCGCGTGCTTGATGGTCGGTAGCGCGACCGAGACGATCTGGTTGTCCACCATGTCGGCCAGGACAGCCAGGATCGTCACCGCCAGCGCCCACCACCTGCGCGGATGCCTTTCCACAGCGGTATTCCTCCCTCATCCGGTAGTCCGGCCGAGCGGCCGGACGATCCGATGATCAGACATCTGGACAACTTTGTCAATCAGTTGTTTGATTAGGTTAATTGGATGGATGGTACAGCGTCTTGGGTGTATGATTGACTGGTGACGTCGCCCAAGACCAGGTCGAACCCGCGCAGGTCACCAACGCCGCAGGAGCGGCAACGCGACCCTGAGCGCACCAAGAAGCTGATCCTGGACGCGGCGACCGCCGAGTTCGCGGCACACGGCTACGCGGGCGCGCGGATCGGCGCCATCTCGGCGCGGGCGGGCGTCAACCAGCAGCTGATCTCGTACTACTTCGGTGGCAAGGAAGGGCTCTACCAAGCCATTTCCGAGAGCTGGCGGCAGCGCGAGCGGGACCTGGTCACGCCGGACATGCCGATGTCCGAACAGATCCGGCAGTACGCGCTGGAAGTCCTGCGCCACCCGGACGGGGTGCGCCTGCTGGCGTGGAACGGCCTGGAATACGAAGGGCCGGAGACCGATCCGGACCACAAACCGAGGTCGGAGCAGCTCCAGAACGGCGTGCAGGGCCTGCGCGAGTTGCAGAAGGCGGGCAAACTGCCCGAGGAGATCGACCCAGCCTGCCTGACCGTCATGCTGATGGCGGCGGCGATGGCGACCACCACGCTGCCGCACGTGATCGAGGGTGTCTGCGAGGCCGACCCGCACTCCCCCGAATTCGTGCAGCACTACGCCGACCAGGTCGCCGCCGTGGTCCGCCTGCTCGGGCTGGACGCGCGATGATCAGGTTGCCGGACTTCGTGGTCGACATCATCGACCCGGCGGGCCGGTATCTGCGCGACGGCCGTCCGCGACCAGGTCGCCGGGACCTCCCGAGGCAGCTCGCCGAGTACACGCCGGTGACCGGGAAACCGCGCAGGATCAGGAAAGTGGCACCTGGTCACCCTCGGGATGCGCGCCTCGTGCGGTGCTGGCATGGCGATGCCGTGCTGGAAGTCGGCACCGGAAAGCGAATCCGGATCCCGCGTCGTGCACTGCGGGATCCGGACTCGTTGCACGCGGAGCTGGCCAGGCACATCCGCAGCATGACCGATTAGGTCCGCCTAGCCAGGAGCTGGGTCAGCACCTCGTTCAGCGTGCCTGCCGGGTCGGGCGATGCCGCGTCGGTGCGCCAGGCGACCACACCGTCGGGCCGGATCAGGCTGGCGCCTGCCGTGCCGATGCCGTACTTCGCGGTCACCGCGCCGTTCTCGTCGATGATCTGCACACCGACCTGGACACCGCGCACCTCGACCTGGTCGGCGGCGTCGAGCCAGGCGGCGCCGTCTGGTCCGGCGATCAGCACCCAGTCCAGGCCGAATAGCCGGGTGGTGCTGGTGACGACGCCGGTCACCGCCACGTATGGAGCGCGGAAACCGGGGCGGCCACTGGGGTACAGCGGGTCTTCGGCATCGTCGTCACTGGAGTCGGAAACGATTGCGGCCGACCGGTAGCGGACGCCGAAGACGATGGTGTTCGGCTCCAATGGTTCGGGCCGGTCGCTGAGATCCAGCTGCTCCTCGGGGCCCATCCGCTCCCTGGCGTTGTGCAGGGTGCGGGTGACCACGAGTTCCGCGACCGGCTGCCGCTCGGCTTCGTAGGTGTCCAGCAGTGCGGGTCCGGCCTGACCGGCGAGCACCGCGGCCAGTTTCCAGGCCAGGTCGAACGCGTCACCGATCGCGGTGTTGCCGCCCATGCCGCCGGTCGGCGGGTTGACCTTGGCCGAATCACCGACCAGGAAGATCCGGCGGTCCCGGAAGCGGTCGGCGACCTGTGCGCCGATCTCCCACGCCGAGATGCCGAGAATCTTCGGCTCCAGCTCGGGTTCGTCGACGGCGATCCGCAGCAGCTCGCGGATCTTGTCCTCGGTGTACTCGGCCGCGTCGTTGCGGCTCGGGTCGTAGTCGAGGTTGAACACGTAGCGGTCGCGGCCGGACACCGAGCCGAACGCACCCGCGAACGCGGGATTGCGCAGGTAGTAGACGACCGCCGCGCTCTGGTCGACGACGTCGGACAGGTCGGCCTCGAACACGACGCCGATGGAGTTGCTCAGCGTGTCCTTGCCGTGCCGTCCGATGCCCAGCGCTTCGCGGATGGCGCTGCGGTGCCCGTCCGCGGCGATGACGTAGTCCGCGCGCACGACGTCGCGCTGACCGCTCGCCCGGTCGTGCAGGTGCACGGTCACGCCGTCGGCGTCCTGCTCGATCGAGTCGACCTCGACGCCGAAGCGCGCGGTCGCGCCGAGTTCGCGTGCCCTGGCCAGCATGATCGGCTCGACCCGGTCCTGGGTGGCCATGCCCCAGCCTTCTTCGGAGATCGCGGACGTGTCCACGTCCTCGCTGCCCGCGGAGATGGACTGGAACACCTCGCCGCGCACGCTGGCCGCGACCTTGATGATCATGCCGCCGGAGATGTCGTGGCTTTCCCCGACGACCTCGTCGGCGATTCCGGCGCTGCGCAACAACTCCATGGTGCGCGGGTTCTGACCCGCTGCCCTGGGATGCACCGAGGTCGTCGTGTGCTTCTCGACGATGAGCACGTCCACGCCCCGCTGCGCGAGGAACATCGCGGTCGACAGGCCGGCGAGGCCCGCGCCGACCACCAGAACACCGACCCGGGACTCGTCCTGAATTCTCTGCTTCACCTGATTTTCTCCCGTTTTCTCGGCGGTCAAGCCTGCTGGCCGTTGGCTTGGGCCAACCGGACGAGGGTGCCCTCCGGGTCGACGCTGCCCGGCAGCATGGCCGCGAGCAGGCAGGACACCCCGCATTCTTCGAGCGCTTCGAGGTAGTCGTGCACCTCACGCTCGTCGCCGGTCACGCCGTTGAGGCTGACCAGATAGTCCAGCAGACCCAGTTCTTCCGCCACACCACCACGTTTGGTGCCGGGCGAGTAGAAGCGGTGCGGATTGTGCCTGCGCGCCAGTTCGGCGATGCCCGAGCGGTACTCGTCCGGCACGTGCGCGCTCAGGTAGGTGCCGGAGAGTCCCATGCCGGTGATGGTGGTCAGGAACGGGGAGACGTCGGCGTTTGCTTGCGCCTTGTCGTCGCGGATGGACACGAAACCCATACCCCAGAAGTCGATCGCGGCGGGATCGCGCCCGGCTCGCTCGGCCGACTCGCGCACGATCGCGATCTTGTCCGCGACCCGGTCGACGGACATGCCGACGCTGGTGATCACGCCGTCGGCGAGTTCGCCCGCCATCCGCAGTGAACGGGGACCTTCCGCGGCCAGGTAGATCGGCATCGGCCGGGCGGTCATCAGCGCGTAGGTGGTCCGCCCCTCCACCTGAACCTTCTCGCCGGTGAGCACGTTGCGCAGGTCCGAGGTGAAGGTGCGCAGGATGTCCATGGAGACCGGCTCCCTGCCGATCGCGGCCATCGCGCTGCCGCCGGTGCCGATCGCCGCGACGACCCGGCCGCCGGACAGTTCATGGATCCCGGACAGCGCGCTCGCGGTGACCATCGGATGGCGCAGGACCGGGCAGGTGACCATCGGTGCGAGCGTGGCGTGGTCGGTCTCCATCGCGGCGACGGTCAGTGCGACGCACATGTCCTGCGCGTGCGCGGGAGAATCGGAGACGCCGATCACCGAGTAGCCAAGGTTGTCGGCGAGGCGTACGGTTCGGCGGAACTCCTTGGTATCATTGGACCAAACCAGAATGGTCCCCAGGTTCATCTCATTGCCCCTTCCCTCCACAAGAGCAGTCCTGCGAGCCGTGGCGGCGCCCCGTCGACGCGAGGGCGCACCGCGCATCCGCTGAGTGTGCCCGGTTCGACTCGATGGACAATCCAGACATACTGAACGTCCTCTTCAGGCCGTTTTCGTACCCCCCTTGGCCTGCTATCGATGCAGCACAGTGGTCAGCGCGGCGCGCAGCCCGTTGGCTGGTTCCGCAGGCGCCGTCTCGACCCGCCAGGCGACGACACCGTCCGGACGCACCAGGCTCGCGCCGGTGGTGCCGATGCCGTACTTGGCAACCAGATCACCGTTCGGGTCGGTGAACTCGGCGCCGGTGAGCGTGAGGTCGATGCCGAGTTCGGTCGCGACCTGTTTGACAGCCGACATCCAGACGCCAGTAAGGTCGACGCTGAGCAGCACCCAACCAGAACCGAAAAGGTCTACTGTGGACAGTTCGGTGCCGTCGCCGGTCAGCACCACGTGCGGGGCGCGGAAACCGGGGCGTCCGGTCGGCTCGAACGGATTCTCCACCAGGCTCGGATCGTCGTCGGTGGCGAGCACCGCGCTGGACCGGCAGCGGAAGCCGAGGGTGAGGTCGATCAGGCTGACCGGTTCGGGCAGCCCGGCCACGTCCAGGTCCGGCAGCCAGCGCTGCTTGGCGTGGTGCAGCGAGGTGCTGATGGCCAGTTCCGCCAGTGGCCTGCGTTCGGCCTCATAGGTGTCGAGCAGACCAGGACCGGCCTTTCTGTTCAGCACCGCGGCGAGTTTCCAGGCGAGGTCGTAGGCGTCGCCGATCGCGGTGTAGCCGCCGAGGCCGCCGGTGGGCGGGTTGACCTTGACCGCGTCACCGGCCAGCAGGATCCGGTCGGACCGGTAGCCGTCGGCGAGTTCGGCGCGGGCCGCCCAGGGCAGGATGTCCAGGATCTTGGGGTTGACGCCGGGATCCTCCAGCACCGTCCTGATCATCTCGGTGACCCGCTCCGGCGTGTAGTCCTGTGCGGACTCGCCGGCCGCCGGGTCGTACTCGAAACCCCACAGGTAGCGGTTGGCACCGGTCGCCGTGCCGAACGTACCGGTCAGCGGACCGCCCTGCAGGTAGTAGATGACGGAGCGGCCGTCGGCGAGTTCGGGAATGCCGGACAGGTCGGCCTCGAACACCACGGCGATGGACGTGGTGAGGGTGCCGGGCCCGTGCATCTCGATGCCCAGTTCGGTGCGGACCGGGCTGCGGTAGCCGTCCGCGGCGATCAGGTAGTCCGCGTGCACCGTGCTGGTCTTGTCGTGGTCGTACCGGTCGCGGATGCGCGCGGTCACGCCGTTGGCATCCTGCTTGAAGTCCAGGAATTCGGTGGTGAAGCGGATGTCCGCGCCGAGTTGCCTGGCCCGGTCCAGAATGATCGGCTCCAGGTAGTCCTGGGCGGCGGTGGCCAGCGGCTGCGGCGAGGCCAGGGCGAGGTCGGGTCCGGCGTAGTTGCCCGAGTTGATGGTCTCGGTCACCGCGCGCACTGTGGTGCCCATCCGCACTTCCAGTCCACCGCCGCCGCGGCTCGCGGCCCGGACCTCGCCGGTGATTCCGGCCACCCGGAACAGTTCCATCGTGCGCGGGTGCTGGCCGATCGCGCGCGGATGGATCGACGTGCCCGGATGACGTTCCACCACAAGGACTTCCACTCCGCGCTGCGCCAGGAACATCGCCGCGGACAGCCCGGTCATTCCGCCGCCTGCGACGAATACCTGCGTTCTCTCATTCGGCATGACAAGATGCTTCCACCGGCGTGTAACGGCCGGGTCGTAGCTCGCTCGTAGTCTGGCGGTGGACCGCTCGCGTTCGGAATCTCGGCATTCTCGGCGCGCCATCACCTTTGCTAGCTTCGGTTTCTCGTCTGTGGGAGGCTGCGATGCTGGCATTGGCGGTGACCAGGGGCGCGCCCGGTGGCGTTGCCCTCCGTGAGGTGCCCGAGCCGGTTCCCGCGCCCGATCAGGTCGTGATCGAGGTGGCGCACTCGTCGTTGAACTCCGGTGAGGTGCACTTCGCGCGTTCGGACGCGGCGGCGGTGGATTCGGTGCCGGGGTGGGACTCGGCCGGAACCGTGATCACCGAAGCCGCGGACGGTTCCGGGCCGCCGGTCGGTACCCGGGTGACCGGCTTCGGGCTCTCCGGTGGCTGGGGACGGCGACGCGCCGTGTCGGTCAGCGAGTTGGCGGTGGTGCCGGACGAGGTGGACCTGGCCACCGCGGCGGCACTGCCGGTCAGCGGCATCACCGCGCTACGCGCACTGCGCCGGTGCGGTTCGGTTCTGGGCAGGCGGGTGCTGGTGACCGGTGCGGCCGGTGGCGTCGGCCGGTTGGCGGTGCGGCTGGCTGTGCTGTCCGGCGCCGTCGTGATCGCCTCCTCGACACGGCCCGAGGGGCTGGATGTGCTGGGCGCGCACGAGATCGTCACCGATCTCGACGGCATCGAGCCGGTGGACGTGGTGCTGGAGAACGTCGGCAGCCAACTGCTGGTCGCGGCGTGGCAGGCGCTGGCGCCCGGCGGCATCATCCAGAGCATCGGCTGGACGCGGTACGAGCCAGCCGTGTTCCCGCACTTCATCGCCGACGGCGAGCCGCGCTCCGTGCACTCGTTCAAACCCGGCCGCGACTTCGGCCCGGACCTCGCCTTCCTGCTGGGGCTGCTGGCGTCGAACCGGTTGTCGGTCCAGGTGGGCTGGCGCGGTTCGTGGGGGCGGTTCGCCGAAGCCGCCGACGCGCTGCTGGACCGGCGGATCCCCGGCAAGGCCGTGCTGGACATCGGCGGGTATTCCACCGCAGCTTGAGTTCTCCTCCATCACCGGCTGCGAGCGTCATCCGCGACTGCTACGGCGGCTCGCATCCGCCGTCGAGGAAGGAGCCGTAATGACGACTACCGCAGCGGATACCAGTACGCCGGCAGGCATCCTGCGGTTGGGAAACGCGTTCTGTGACGCCAAGGCGTTGCTGACCGCGGTGGAACTGGGTCTGTTCACCGCGCTGCACGACGGTGCCGCGTCGGCCGAGGAGATCCGCACCAAGCTGGACCTGCACCAGCGCGGCCTGTCCGACTTCCTGAATCTCCTGGTGGCCCTCGGGCTGCTGGAGCGGGAGGACGGCAAGTACCGCAACGCAAGCGGTGCGGACCGCTACCTGGTCCAGGGCCACGGCACGTACATCGGGGGATTCCTCGAGCGTTCCAACCGCAACCTCTACCCGGCCTGGGGCCGGCTCGGCGAAGCGCTGCGGACCGGACAGCAGCAGTCCGGCAGCGACTTCGGCAAGGTCGTCGACAACCCCGCGCTGCTGCGGCAGTTCGTGGGCATGATGGACGGTCTGACCCAGGTGCTCGGCCCGCAGCTGATCGAGTGTTACGACGGCTGGGACCAGGCACGCAGCCTGCTGGACGTCGGTGGCTGCCGGGGCAACATCACCTCGCAGATCGTCAAGGCGCACCCGCACCTTGAAGGGCACGTCTTCGACCTGCCCCAGATCGAGCCGCTGTTCGACGAGAAGGTGGCCTCCTACGGGCTGGCCAGTCGGATCAGCTTCCACGGTGGCAGCTTCTTCACCGACGAGCTGCCCACCGCGGACATCGTGGTGATCGGCCACGTGCTGCACGACTGGGACGCCGATCAGCGCCGCGCCCTGGTGGCCAAGGCGTACCGGTCGGTCAACCCCGGCGGCACGCTGATCATCTACGACCGGATGCTCGACGACGAGCCTGCCCATGTGGAGAACCTGGTGATCAGCCTGGACATGCTGCTGGTCACCGATGGCGGCTCGGAGTACAGCGTCACCGAGGTGACCGAGCACGCGCGCGCCGCGGGCTGCCCGGACATCACCGCCAAGCCGCTCGGCGAGTACGACACCGTGGTGTTCTGCCACAAGCCCGCCTGAGTGGGACAGCGCAAGCCGGTCGGTCCACTGGAGACAGTGGACCGACCGGCTTTTCGCTGCCCTGGCAACGGTTTTCGGCGCATGAAAAGGCCGGTCAACGGAAACCGTTGACCGGCCCTGGGCAGACCGTGGCGAGCGAGGGGTCAGCTCGCCACCGGCGCCGCGTTCCTGGTGCTCAGCGCGGAGATGCAGCGCAGCAGGCTGCCGGTGAAGGTGCGCACGAACCCTTCCGGCGTGTCGGTGTGCCTCGGCTTGCTCAGGTACGGCTTGAGCTTGCGCTCCACCTCCATCACGCCCGGCTGGTTGGCCATGTGCCAGGCCACCGTCTCCAGGTCGCCTTCGTACTCGATGAAGCGCACCATGGTGTCGTCGCGGATGAACAGCGCGGTGGTGATGATGCGGCTGGGATCCGCCGCCCGGTCGCGGCTGGGCACTGCGCCCGAGCCGACCCGGCGGAAGTTGGCGAAGATCTCCTCGATCTCCGGCTCGCAACCGGCCTTGATGTCGTAGGTGATGGCGGCGAAGGGCATGGCGGTCCTCTCGATCTGCCGGGTCAGTCGGCGTGCTCTGCGTTGCCCGTCTTGATGACGTTGTCGGTGTCGAAGTCGAACGCGCTGCGCACGACCGTGCCGTCGTCCTCGTAGACGATGATCGACTTGGTCGGGCAGCCGCGCGCCGCCTTGCGCACCTCGTCGTGGCGTGCGGCCCCGGGTTCGGCGTCGAGGACGACAACCTGGCCCTCGTCGTCCTGGTCGAAGACGTCCGGTGCGCGGTAGACGCACAGGCTGCTCACCACACAGGTCTCTCGGTTCGCGCTGACTCGCATCGCAACACTCTCTTCACGGCCGGGTTCGCTGTCCGTCCAGACTGGCCGGGAAAGCTGTCGTGTCGGTGGAGACCAACTCGAAGCTCAGTGCCCGGCGCCGAACCGGGTCTCCAGCTCGGTCACCACCTCGGCGGGCGATGGCTGGTTGGCGATCTGCTGGGACAGCCTGCGTGCCGCGTCGTGCTCGGCGGTCGCGGTGAGCAGCCGCGCGGTCTCCACCGCGATGTCGACCGGGGTGGCCTCGTCCCTGGTCAGTACCGCGCCCGCACCGTTGGCGAGCACCCGCGCGGCGTGACCCGCGTGATCGGGCAGCTGCGGGATGAGCAGCTGCGGCACGCCGTGCGCGAGGCCGGTCAGCACACTGCCCGCGCCGCCGTGCCCGATCAGCAGGTCGCAGCCGGGCAGCAGCAGGTTCAGCGGCACCGAATCGGCCAGCACGACGCCCTTGGGCAGCTCGCCCAGCAGTTCACGCTGCTCGCCGGAGATCGCGGCGACGACCTCGATGTCGAGGCCGGTGATCGCGTTGAGTACGTCGCCGACCAGGAACCGGTCCGGGTTGACCTTGGCGATGGTGTGTCCCCAGGTGACGCAGACCCGTTGCCGCGCTGGCGTGCCGAGCAGTTCGGGGACCAGCTGGCCGGGGCCGTTGAACGGCACGTAGCGCATGGTCAGCCTGGGGTAGGTCAGGTTCGGGGTTTGCAGGCTGGGCGGCGTCGGGTCGATGGTCAGCGCGCCGCGCGGGTCGACGCTGTCCACGCCGTACCGCTGGGCCAACGGCGACAGCGCGCCTGCGATGACCTCGGCGGCGCGGTTCATCAGGTCGGTGCCGTACAGGTGGCGCACCGCGGGCACGCCCGCGACCGCGGCGGCGACCGGTCCGGCCCAGGCGGTCGGTTCGTAGACCACGAGGTCCGCATGCCAGTCCCTGGTCAGTTCGATCAGGTCGTCGACCATGGACTCGGCGTGCGCCATGAACATCTGCACCGCGCGCGGTCCCTTGCCGACCCTCGGCGCGCGGCCGTTGGCCTGATCGGTCGCCGATGGCAGCAGGTAACCACGCACCATCTCCACCGCGTCGACGTTCGCGCCGACATCGGCACCGGGCAGGCCGGTACTCATCGTGGTCGGGGCGAGGCCGGGCTGGCTCGCCACCAGCACTTCGTGCCCGGCGGCCCGGCAGGCCCACGCGAGCGGCACCATCGCGTACAGGTGTGATGGCCAGGCCCAGGTCGTGAATAGGACTCGCATGGCTCGCTCCGCCTCCGAGGGTCGCGTCAGGGATCACTGCTGGTAACCATGGTTTCGGCCGGCACTCGCGGACATCTGGAAGATCACTGGGCAAATCGATGGTTTTTTCCCCAAACCGGGTATCAGGGCGGGCGCGAGACCGCGCCTCGTGCGGGCTACGAGCGATCCGCGAGCGGGAGCGCTGAGGATGTTCGCGTCGGGTCGGTGCGGCCACCGGATAGCGGACACCGACGACCGATGCGTTACCGAGACTTGACCGACTTCGCCAACTTCACTTTCAAGAATGCGCGTCGCGACCGGAATTGTTCGACCGGCACGGCCATTGTCGGCACGGCACCATTACGCCGCGCCGGTTTTCGCATGCCCATTTCCGGAATACACGATGGGCCAGATCGCGATTCAACGAACAATCGCACGCGAATTTGCCGAAAACCTTATTTGCGCGTTCTCGGCAACTCATCCACATCGGACGTCTGACCCGGACGCGTCGACTACCATCTGTGCCGGTGCGTAAGAGTTGAGCTATCAAAGCAGACTCTAATCCCGCCACATCGGACACAATTCGTTCTCCCTGAGCGATCAAGCGTCTTCCTCAGTGGACATCTCACATGAAAAGAATTCCGGGAACCGGTTGTGAGCAGCGGAAACCAGTTCGCTGCGTCAGCGATCGGCTGCTCGCGGTAATCACATCGACAGCCTCGACTGAATTTCAAATAGACATCGATCGCAATTGTGTTGACAGCATTTTCCAGCGCCCTCGCTCGTGTACTCTTCTGATGCCCAGCCGAGCGAAGCACCTTCCTATTCTGGCGATTCCACGTTACCTGCGGAGACGGGTTTGTCCGTGCTGCGCCAACTGACTCAATGCAACGAACTGGGGACTCAGGAGTAAACGATGACCGGATTAACGACGAAAATGGTCCTCGCCAGTGCCGCGGTAGCCGCCGCGCTGGTCGTCGGCGCCATGCCCGCCGCGGCAGGCACCCCCAGCGGGCACGCCGCTCCCACCCACTACTACCTCGACTGCGCCGCGGGCAACGACAGCAACGCGGGCACCAGTCAGGGCGCGGCCTGGCGCACCCTGGCCAAGGTCAGCGCGCAGACCTTCAGCGCGGGCCAGACCATCAGCATCAAGGACGGCACCACCTGCAACGGCACCCTGACCCTCCTGGGGTCGGGCACCGCCACTTCGCCGATCACGCTCAACAGCTACGGCTCGGGCAACCAGCCCAAGCTGGTCGCCGCCAACGCGCGGGCCACCATCTACCTGCACAACGTGCAGGGCTGGGAAATCCACAACCTCAACGTCTCCGACCCGGGCACCGACACCACCGACCCGAGGGCCGGCATCTACGTGGAGAACACCGACTACGGCGTCGGCTCGCACTACGTGTTCGAGGGCAACACGGTGCAGAACGTGGACGGCTGCGACTGCACCAGTCCCGGCCAGCCGGGCGGCGGCATCGTGTTCAACGCGGATGGCTCGAACACCAACACCTCCTTCAACGGCATCACCGTCGCCGACAACGTCGTCACCGGCGTCAGCGGTGAGGCCATCGGCACCTCGTCGATGTGGGCGCGGCGCTACAACTTCCCGGCCGGCTACGGCACCGGCTACGGCCCGAACACCAACGTCCTGGTGCAGGACAACGTGCTGACGAACCTCGGCGGCGACGCGATCGACATCCAGAACGGCAAGAACGCCCTTGTCCAGTACAACGTGGTGAACGGCTTCGGGCTCAAGCCCACCACCGACCACGCGGGCATCTGGTCGTGGGACTCCGACGGCACCCTGATGCAGTACAACGTGATCACCGGCGGCAACTCGATGCCGCATGCCGCGTTCGCGTTCGATGTGGACGGCGCGGACAACAACGACACCTACCAGTACAACTACACCGCGAACAACAGCGGCATGATGCTGATCTGCTCGGTGGACGGCATGCCATCGGCCAACCCGGTGATCCGCTACAACATCAGCCAGAACGACAAGGCCGACTTCGGCGGCGTGATGATCCTGGCCTGCGCGCAGCAGACCGGCATCGCCATCTACGACAACGACGTCTACGCGCCGGGCGTGAGCAGCCTGCTGACCAACGTCAGCGAGAACCTCGCCGACACGCCATCGGTGTCCAACAACATCTTCGTCGGCCAGTCCTCGGGCGCGACGATCACCGACACCGTCGGCACCTACAGCAACAACCTCTACCAGAACATCACCTCGCACCCGGCCGACCCGAAGGCCGTCACCGGCGACCCGAAGTTCGCGGCGCCCGGCGGCAGTCAGGGCACCGACGGGTACGAACTGGACTGTGGTTCGCCTGCCATCGGTGCGGGCGCGGTCGTCCCGAACAACGGCGGACAGGACTTCTTCGGCAACGAGGTCCCGGCGTCGAAGCCGAACATCGGCGCGTTCCAGGGCCCCTGCGTCGACTGAGGTCGGGCGAGCACTTCAACCAGAGGTCCAGCCAGGCTATAGCCGCACGTGAGACGGTCGCGCAGGAACAAACGGAGGGATGAGGACCGTGGCGATCGACCCTACACATCCGGTGACGGACGAACTGGACCCCCGGATTGCCCACGCCCAGGAGGTCTACACCCGGGGCAAACTGGCGATCTACGACGCGCTCGTGCTCGGCGTGTTCTGCTCACTGGTTTGGCGGTACTCGGCCCGTGAGATGCGGCGGCTGTACGACTCATCGGTCGGCCGCAGGCACCTCGACATCGGGCCGGGTACCGGCTACTTCCTCGAGCACTGCCATTTCCCGCCGAACCCGGAGATCACCCTGCTCGATCTGAGCCAGGAGTGCCTCGACGTGTCGGCGCGGCGGATCGCGAAACTGCGGCCGGAACTGTGCCGCGCGAACCTGATGTATCCGTTGCCGTTGCCCAAGAAGCACTTCGACTCGGCCGCGATGAACCTGGTGTTCCACACGATTCCGGGTGGCTGGGAAGGCAAGGGCATCATCTTCAAGCACGTCGCCGAGACGTTGCGGCCGGGCGGAACCCTGTTCGGCACCTCGGTACTGGCCGAGGGCACGCCGATGAACCGGTTCACCCGCAAGATGCTCTCCGAGCAGCACCGGCGCGGCAATTTCCAGAACCAGGGCGACGATCCCGAGGGCCTGCGCGCGCAGTTGGCCAAGTACTTCCCCGAATCCCGGGTGGAGGTGCACGGCGCGACCGCCGTCTTCCACGCCACCGCGGGCTGATGGCCGGCGCGCGCCAATCCTTCGCGGGCGCAAGGGTTCTGGTCACCGGTGGCACCAGCGGCATCGGCAGGGCAACTGTCCTGGCGTTCGCCGAGAACGGCGCCGATGTGGTGACCTGCCATCGCGACGACAACCCGGCGGCGGGCGAACTCGCCGCCGAGTTGGCCGCGATCGGCGGCAAGCACCAGGTGATCCGCGCCGATGTCACGGTCGCCGAGGACGTCGCGCGGTTGATCACCACCTGCGAGCAGGCCCTTGGCGGCTTGGACGTGGTGGTCAACAACGTCGGCGTGGACCGCAGAATGCCCTTCGCCGACCTGGCCGAGGACGAGTGGCGCTGGATGTTCGAGCACAACGTCACCGCCGCCTACCTCGTCACCAGGGCGGCGCTGCGGCTGCTGGCCGACGGCGGCTCGGTGATCAGCATCGGCTCGTCGGCCGCGTTGCGCGGCAGGGCCAACGGCGCGCACTACACCGCGTCCAAGGCCGCGCTGATCGGTTTCACCCGCGGCCTGTGCAAAGACCTTGGCCCGCAGGGTATCCGGGTGAACGCGGTGGCACCGGGGCTGACCAGGACGGCGGCGATGCAGTTGCCGGAGCGGGCGGTCGAACGCATCGTCGGGCAGACCGCGCTCGGCCGGATCGGTGAGCCGGAGGACGTGGCCGGTGCCGTGTTGTTCCTGGCGGGCAACGATTCCCGCTACATCACCGGCGTCACGCTGCCCGTCGACGGTGGAGTCTGACCCGAACCTCGACCAGGTTTCCAGGCATGCGCGAGTTCACTCCGACATCGTTGCCAGCGCACGAACAACGTGTCGAAGGGGTGGGCAGAGGCCATGGACCAAACGACGACAACGGCGGCGCCGGGCGGACCGGCGACCGCGCCCCGCAGCTCGCGCACGATCATGTTGTCACTGCTGCTCGCGGCGGTGACCTGCCAGCTGGTGATCTCGCTGGAAACGCCTGCATTGCCGAACATCGCGTCGACGTTGCACACGACGACCGCGGTGATCGGCTCGGCGCAGGCGACCTTCTACCTCGTGGGCGCGATGCTCGCGGTGATCCTGTCCGCGTACAGCGACTTCACCAACACGCGCAGGCTGATGATGTGGGCGCTGGTGCTCGCGCTCGGCGGCGCGGTGATCGCGGCGGTCGCGCCGTCGGTGCCGGTGTTCTTCGTCGGCCGGGTGTTGCAGTCCACCGCGACCGCGGTCTTCCCGCTCGCGTTGCGGGTGATGCGCCAGACGTTGACCACCAAGCAGTTCGGCCAGGCGATGGGCTGGATCACCGCGGCCAACGGCGGCGTCGTCGGCCTGGACGGCATCCTGTCCGGCTGGCTGGTCGACCACTACGGCTTCCGCTCGGTGTTCGGCGTGATGATCATCTTCGCGGTGGGCACGCTGATCGTGCTGGGCCGCAACATGCCGCACATCGCGCCGGTGCCCGGCGGCCGGATGGACTGGTGGGGCCTTGTCCTGCTGGTGCTGAGCATCGCCGCACTCGAACTGGGCTTCGGCACGGTCTCCTCGGCCGGTCTCACCATGATGATCGTGGTGGTCGGCGCGGGTGTGCTGCTGTTCGTCGTGTTCTGCCTCGTCGAACGCAAGCGGCCCTACCCGCTGATCCCGGTCGAGTACCTGCGGTCCCGCGCGGCCTGGCCGATCCTGATCGTGTCGCTGATGGCCTGCACCGGCATCCTCGGCCCCATCAACTACATCATCCCGGTGTTCTCCCAGACCAAGGGATTTGGCTATGGCATGTCGGCGGTGCTCTACGCCGCCATGTTCATCCTGCCGGTCTGCCTGGTGAACGTGTTCTTCGCGCCGCTGGTCGGCCACTGGGCGCCGAAGTTCGGCTGGCGGATCACCATGCGAGTGTCCATGTTGTTCAGCGTGCCGATCCTGGTCCTCCTCGGCTTCGGCCTGCACTCGGTGTGGCTGACCTTCGTCCTGCTCGGCGTGCTCGGCTTCGGCTTCGCGGGCGCGCTGACGCCGCTCAACGGGCTGAGCGCGATCAACGCCGATCCACGGAATCCGACCGTGCTGGCCGGCGTGAACTCGGCCGCCTACGGCGTCGGCTCGTCGCTGGGCATCCTGATCGCGGCGCAGGTGACCGCGACCGCGTTCACCCGGCAATCGGCGGCGCCGTTCCAGAACGCGATCTGGATCGACGCGGCGATCATCGCGGTCGGCTTCGTCTTCTCGCTGTTCGTCACCGGCCGGGCCGGGAACACCGACGAGAAGGTCTGACCCGCTCAGCACCCGGTTGTGCGGCGACCAAGTCAGGTCGCCGCACACCGGCGTCGCTCCGGAAAAACTTCACAGAACAGACCGTGGCCTACCGTCAGTATCCCAGCTATGATTGGCTATAATATGTCTAACAATAGGATGGCTGCTGATTGACACTGGTCGACAGTTGATCGGTGTTAATGTATGCCCTTCGAACCTATCGGGAGGAGGTCGCGGAGCCGTTATGGCAAGCAGTCAACCGCGCCGTTCCCCTCTTGCGATGGCGGTCCTGATCATCCTCGCGCACGAACCCCTGCACCCGTACGGACTGCGGCAACGCATCCGCGACTGGGGCAAGGACAGCGTGGTCAACGTCAGCCAGCGCAACGCGATCTACCAGATCATGGAGCGGCTGGAACGAGCCGGGCTGATCGCGGTGCGCGAGACCACCAGGAACGAGAAGCGCCCGGAACGCACCATCTACGAGACCACGCAGGCCGGTCAGGCAATGGCCCGGCAGTGGCTGCTGGAGATGCTGTCCACGCCGACCCGGGAGTACCCGGAGTTCCCCGCCGCGCTCGCCTTCATCGGCGACCTGCCGCACGAGGACAAGCTGCGCGTGCTCGAGGAGCGCGCGAAGATCCTCGAACAGGACATCGGCAGACTGGCCAGCGAGGTCGACCAGAGCGTCTCCGCGGTCCCCGGCGGTGTCGAGCGGATCTACCTGGTCGAGGTCGAGTACATCCAGACCGTCTGGCAGGCCGAGCTGAAGTACGTGCACCAGCTGGTCGACGACCTGCGCGCGGGCAAACTCGACTGACAGAGAACCTCGACTGGGCCCCGGAAGCGCGTGCTTCCGGGGCCCAGTCGTCTGTGGCGAACGGCGGCTCCCGCATCCAGGAGGCTGAGGGGTGGGATGCGGGAGCCGCTTTTGCTCGCACGCGCGCGAAGGCGGGTCGCGCGCGTGCCATTCATTCAGATGGGTCGGTATTCCAGCAGGGCGAGGTTGCCGGGCTCGGGCTGGTTGACCGGCGCGAAACCGGCCTTGGCCGCGATCGCGTCCCACTCGGCCTGGCTGCGTTCCTGCCCGCCGAGGATGGTCATGCTCTCGATGTCGATCAGCTTGCCGACATCGAACCCGGCGCCCGGGGCGGTCAGCAGCATGTCCAGGATCAGCAGGCGGGCGTCGGAGTTGTCGCCGATCGCGGTGCGGATGTTCGCGACGATCGTGGCGGTGTGCCCGTTGCTCCAGTTGTGCAGCGTGTGCTTGGTGAAGTACGCGTCGGCACCGGCCGGGACCGCGGTGAGGAAGTCCGTGGGGTGCAAGGTGACCCGGTCGGCGAGACCGGCCGCCTCGAACGTCGCGTTGGCGTCGGCGATCACCTGCGGCTGGTCGCAGAGCATGCCTCTGCTGCCCGGGTGCCGGGTGAGGATCTCGGCGAGGAACTGGCCCTTGCCGCCGCCGACGTCCGCGATCACCGGGAAGCGGCCGAAATCGTGGGTGGCGAAGATGGTGTCCGTGCCGGGGTAGGAGTTCTGCAGCATGGCGCGGTCGAGCAGATCGCCCGCTTCCGGGTGCGCCCTGGTGTACTCGTAGAACGTGCTGCCGAAGTCTTTGACGAACGCGGGTTCCCCGGTGTGCAACGAGTGTTGCACGCTGTCGTAGGGCTGCCAGAGCAGCTTGTCCGACGCGAACAGGAACATGTCCCGGATGCTGTGCCCGGTCTTGCTGCACAGCCCGGTGGACAGCCGGGTCAGCGTGTAGGTGGTTGGCGTGGTGGCATGCTCGTGCAGAATGCCGGTGGCGGCAACCGCGCGCAGCAGTCGCCACATCACGTCCGGGTCGGTGTTGGTGGCGGAAGCCAGTTCCTCCGCGGTGCGCGGGCCTTCGACGAGTTCGTCGAACACCCGCAGTTCGACCAGCGGCTTCAGCGCCCCGATCGTCCACTTCGCCGCGAACAACGACAGCACCTGCTGCTCGGGTGGCAACGGCAGGGGAAACCAGGTGTCCAGCGTGCCTGCCTGGTCGGTCACGGTCGTGTACGGGTCGCTCGGAGTTCCGTTCCCGGTGTGCGGTGTCGTCATCGCCTGCTCCTGAGTGATATCTCGACTGTGGACTAGCCTGGCCGGTCCGACTTGAGCCCGGCTCGGGGTGCGGTCGACCCCCGGACCATCAGCAGGGCGATCACGAACGCGGCCACCAGCACGATGGCGGCGACGCCGAACGCGGCGTGATAGCCGGCCACCGCGGCGATCCGGCCCGGCTGGGTGCTGGTGGCCGCCGCGATGGTGGACACCGTGCCGAGCACGGCAAGGCCGATGCTGCCGCCGATCTGCTGGGAGGTGTTGGCCAGCGCGGAGGCCACGCCCGCCTCGTTCGGCCGCACTCCGGAGATCGCGGCCAGGGTCAGCGGTACGAAGGTCGCGCCGAGGCCAAGCGCGATCACCACGGTCGGCCAGACGATCTGGGCGTAGTGCGCGGTCGGCCCGACTTCCAGGTACAGCCAGAACATTCCGGCCGCGCCGATCAACGGCCCGACCGTGACCCCGATCCGGGTACCGATGCGGTTGACCAGTTTGGCCATCACCGCGGACATCACCGAGATCGCCCCGGCGAGCGGCAGGAAACCGACTCCGGCCATGATCGCGCCGAAGCCGAGATCGTTCTGGATGAACAGCATGAGCAGGAACATCATGCCGTACAGGCCACAGCCGGCGGCCATCATGATCAGGTAGATCGCGGATCTGTTGCGGTTGAGGACGATGTGCGGTGGCACCAGTGGCCGGGCACTGCGCGACTCGATCACGCCGAACGCGATCAGCAGCAATACGCCGCCACCGAGCGAGACCAAGGTGACCAGACCGGTCCAGGAGTCCTGGGACGCCTCGATGAGGCCGTACACCAGCAGTGCCATGCCGCCGGTCACGGTGATCGCGCCGGGCAGGTCGAGCCTGCCGCGTTTGCCGCCGGACGATTCCGGCAACACGCGCGGCGCGACCAACAGCACGATCGCACCGATCGGCACCGCCACGAAGAACACCCACCGCCAGGAGGCCGCCGAGGTGAGGAATCCGCCCAGTACCAGGCCGATCGCGCCGCCGGAGCCGGACATGGCCGCGTAGACGCCCATCGCCCGGTTCCGCGCGGCGCCTTCGGGAAAGGTGGTCGCGATCAGGGACAGCGAGGTGGGGCTGACGATCGCCGCGCCGGTGCCCTGCAAGGCGCGGGCCGCGATCAGCAGGCCCTGGGTCGGCGCGAACCCGGCCAGCAGCGACGCGCCGGTGAAGACCGCGATGCCGACCATGAACATCCGGCGCCTGCCGAAGAAGTCACCGGTCCGGCCGCCGAGCAGCAGCAGTCCGCCGAAGGTGAGCAGGTAGGAGGAGACCACCCACTCGACTCCCCCGGTGCTGAAGCCGAACGCGGTCTTGATCGCGGGCACCGCCACGTTGACGATGGTCGAGTCGAGCACCACCAGCAGGGTGGCGCCCGCGATCACCAGCGAGGCCAGCCACAGCCGACGATCGTCGACCGTGACTGGCCGCTGTTCAGCCTTGATTCCAGACAAGGTCAGCGTCCGCCAGCGGTGTGGATGACCTCGCCGTTGACGTTGCCATTGGCTTCCGAGCACAGGAACACGATCAGCCGGGCCACGTCCTCGGGCGTGCTCAGGCGACCGCTCGGCGTCTCCTCGGTGCCCTTCTTGATCAGCTCGGGGTCGACGTTCTCCAGGCTCTCGGTCAAGGTGCCGCCCGGGGCGACCACGTTGGCCATGATGCCGTCGCGCGTCCACATCAGACCGCGCACGAAACCGTGCAGGGCGGACTTGGCCGCGCTGTAGAACTCCGAGCCGAACATGCCGTGCTGGGCGGTGACCGAGGACAGCAGCGCGACCCGGCCCCAGCCGCGTTCGCGCATCCCGGACATGGCGGCGCGGATGGTCATCAGGTGACCTTCCACGTTCTCCCGCAGCAGCGGCATCCACTGCTCCAGATCGGATTCCTCGAAGTGTGCCAGCCCGCCCGGGTCGATCCACACCCAGGACTGAGCGTTCGCGACGACGACATCGATGCCGCCCCAACGCTGCTCGACGTTGGCAACCGCCTGCTCGATGACCTCGCGGCTGCCCAGTTCGTAGTGCACGGCGCAGGCGCGCTCGGTGCCGCCGAGTTCCTCTTCGACGATCTTGTCGGCCTGGTCCTTGGCCGAGTGGTAGGTGATGGCGACGTGTGCGCCCTCTTCAGCGAAGGCGCGCGCGGTCGCGCGGCCGATGCCGCGCGTCGCGCCGGTGACAAGCACGCGCTTGTCCTTCAGCCCCAGGTCCATGACTTACTAACTCCCCAGCAGTGAGTACTATGTAGACGGTCAGTCTTCGACCCGGTTGGCGCCACGTCCCGTGGACATCGAGGACGCCATCTTCTTCTTCATCGGCGGAATCACGTTGGTCAGCCGCATGGTGGTGCGCATGAAGCCGAGCATCAGCCTGCCCAGCACCGGCTTCTCCATCGGGTTGTCGCTGCCGAACTGCTTGAGCGACTCCTTGACCGCCTTGAAGCCGTAGTCGACCATCTTGGTCTCGTACTCCTGGATACCGTCCAGCAGCTTGATCTTGCCGTCGCGGTGCTCGACCAGCTTCTTGCAGAGCAGTCGTGCGTCGCGCAGCGCGGTGTTCGCGCCGACACCCTGACCGGGGGTCATGGTGTGGATCGCGTCGCCGATCAGCGTGACATTGGTGGTCTCCCACTGCGGGATCGGCTCAGAGGTCGCGATGTTGATCAGGAAGATCGCGTCGGCGGGGGTCTCGTCGAACAGCTTGTGCAGCACCGGCGACCAGGTCGGCGTGATCTCCTTGGCGACCTCGACCAGTTCCCTGCCGCGCGCCTGCGCCATCTTGGCCGGCGCCTTGTCCGTGGCGATGGCCAGGCCCCAGGTGAGGTGGTCGCGGGTGTTGTCGAACATCAGCCCGGGCCACTTGGCGATCAGTTCCGCCTGGTTGCCGCCGATGTTGTTCTTCAGCTTGGCGTCGCGATCCCAGTTGAACTCCATCAGGTGGATGATCGCGAACATGCCCTTGGGGGCGAAGAAGAACGACGAGCCTTCCAGCATCTCCGGCGGCAGGATCTCGCGGACCCGGTCGGTCAGCGGCACCTTGGCGCCGATGGACAGCACGCCGGCGTCCTTGATCTTGGCGTGCGGCAGGTACTGCTCGCGCACCTTGGACCGGGTGCCGTCCGCGCCGACCAGCACGTCACCGGTGGCGCTGGTGCCGTCCTCGAAGTGCGCGGTGACCGTGCCGTCCGCGTTGTCGGTGTAGTGCGTGAACTTCTTGTCGAAGTGCACCACGTCGTCCATGTCGGTGAGCAGCACCTGGCGCAGCGTCATCCGGCTGACGGACTTCTCGCTGTTGACCGGGTCGACCTGCTCCGGGCCGGGCATCCAGAGAACTTCCTTGAGCTTCTCGGTGAAGAAGTTCACCCTGCGCATCGGGATCGCGCAGGTGGCTCGGAAGATCTCGAACAGTTCCGGCGACAGGCAGTCGTGCAGTGCACGGCTGCCGTCCGGGCCGATACCGACCCGGAAACCCTGGAGCGGGTGGGCCCGCTCGCGGTCGCGTTCGTAGACGTCGACGCGGATGCCGGCCCGCTTCAGGCCGTGCGCCAGGCACATACCCCCGGTGCCCGCACCGATGATGATCACGTGGAGCGGATCGTTCCCCATGACAGAACCCCTTGTCGAGAAGCTGGCCGCGGCACCGAGCCGCTAGTTGATTTCGGATTGACCATAGCACAGCTAGTCCTATTAAGGCTAGTCGCGAAGATAATGGTCTCGACCTGCGGCTTTGTCCGAAGTCCGGTCAACTGTCCCAGGTGACCGGCAACGAGTGCGCGCCGTAGAACACCATGTCCTCGCCAAGCGACACCTCGGCGGCGGGCACGGCCAGCCGCAGCGTCGGGAACCGCTGGAACAGCGCGCGGAACCCGATACGCATCTCGACCCTGGCCAGTTGCGCGCCGAGACACTGGTGCACGCCATAGCCGAAGGCGAGGTGCTGCTCGCGCCGTCGGGTGATGTCCAACCGGTCCGGCTCCGCGAACACCTCGGCGTCCCGGTTGCCTGCTGCCAGCGACACGATCACCGTCTCACCCGCCGCGATCGGCTGGCCCGCCACCACGGTGGCCTCGCGCGCGGTGCGGGTCAGTCCGAATTGGACAATGGTCAGGTAGCGCAACAGCTCCTCGACCGCCTGGTCGAGCAGCTCAGGACCGGCGCGCAGCGCGTCGAGCTGTTCGGGATGTTCGAGCAGCGCGAACGCGCCGAGACCGAGCATGTTCGCGGTGGTCTCCAGACCGGCGATGAGCAGCAGCACCCCCATGTTGACGACTTCCTCGTCGGTCAGGGAGTTGTCCGAATGGACGAGGCCGGACAGCACGTCCTGGCCCGGCGCGCGGCGCTTGGCCGCGACCAGTTCACCGAGGCTCTTGTAGATCGTCTCGCGCGCTTCACGGATCTCCGTGCCGTCCGAGACCCAGGACAGCATCGCCGAGGTCTGGTGCTGGAACTCGTCGCGCTGCCCGACCGGCACGCCGAGCAGTTCGGAGATCACCCTGCCGGGGATGGGCAACGCGAACCCGGACACCAGATCCGCGGGCGGCCCGCCGCGCTCGATGTCGTCCAGCAGCTCGGCCACGATCTGCTCGATCCTCGGCGTCAACTCACGCATGTGCTTCACGGTGAAGTGCTGCGCGACCAGCCTGCGGTAGCGGGTCTGCTCGGGCGGGTCCAGCGCGGAGAACGTGCCGGGCGGGATCTCCAACTCGGCGATTTCCGCCTCGTTGAACGCGAACTCCTCGACCGGCGCGATCTGCATCAGCGGCGGGGTGAACTTCGGGTCGGCCAACGTCGCGCGCGCGTCCTGGTAGCGCGTCACCAGCCAGCCGAGCCGGCCGCCGGGCAGCCGCAGCCTGCTGATCGGGCGCTCCGCGCGCAGCCTGCCGTACTCCTCGGGCGGATCGAACGGGCAACCACGTCGTACCGGCAACGTCATCGGGTCGGGCAGGGGTTCGGTCACGGCGGTACTCCTCCGAATGCTGGATCGCTGGAACAAAAGTGGAGTGTGGTGCTCGCGCACCGCTTGAGGATCGGTCCACGTCAACGGCGGTCCTACCCGATCTCGACCGGGGTTCGAGCCACTTCGTCGAGAGTCGGGCCAACCACAACCCCGGCAGAGGATGTGCGATGCGCGGCGATCAGTTGCGCGGCCTGGCCGCGCCGGTACTGGCGAAGGTGATCACCCATCCGTACTGGACCGGCCTGACGGACGGCACCCTGCCGGGCGCGGCGCTGACGCACTTCGTCGAACAGGACACCAATCACCTGCTGCCCACCTTCGGCAGGCTCTTCGCCGCGGCGGCGGCGCACGCCACCGAGGACCGGCACACCACGCTACTGGCCGAATGCGCGTTCGCCACCATCGAATCGGCGCCTCGGCTGCGCGGCCAACTCGCCGATATCGCCAGGGAACTGGGCATCGCGGCGCCATCCGAACACGCCGCGGCCGATCCGACCACGATCGCCTACTGCTCGTTCGGCCGGGCCGCCGCCGCGAACGGACTGGCCGCGTCGCTCGGCGCGGTACTGCCGTTCCTGTGGTTCCACCTCGAAGTGTGCGACGCGCTGCTGGCCAAGGCCGGTCCCGCGTCTGCCTACCAGCCGTGGATCGCGATCTACCGGCCGCCGCCGATCGTCTGGCAGGTGCTGGACTCGATGCTCGGCGTCGTCGACGAACTGGACCCAGTCTGGTCGGCGGCGCAGTCGTCGGTGCTGGCCGCGCACTTCGGTTTCGCCGCCCGTCATGAACTCGCGTTCGCCGAAGCCGGTTGGCAAGCTGCTGTCTGAGAAGGGAATCAGGGTGACCGGAATGTCGGGTCGTCGTGCCGTGGTGATCGGCGGCGGGATCTGTGGTGTCGCCGCCGCTGTCGGACTCAGCCGGACCGGTTGGCAGGTCACGGTGCTGGAGCGGGGCAATGCCCTGCGCGAGACCGGCGCCGGGATGTCGTTGCTCACCAACGCGCGGCGCTGCGTCGAGTGGCTCGGTGTCGGCGACGCGGTCAGCGACGCGGCGGCGACCATGGCGCCCGGCGGTGAGGGCACCCGGCTGCCCAGCGGTATCCGGCTGGCCCGGCCTGCCGACCCGGAGTTCGTGCGCAGCAGGCAGTTGCACACGATCGTGCTGCCCCGGCCCGCGCTGCACGGGATCCTGGTCGACGCCATGACCGGCGTGACCGTGCGCACCGGGTGTGAGGCGAGCACCGTGCTCGACCACGGTTCGTCCGCCGAGGTGGTGTTCGGGCAGGAGAGCCTGACGGCGGATCTGGTGGTGGCGGCGGACGGCATGAACAGCAAGGTCCGGCGCGCGCTCTGGCCGGAGGTGCCCGCGCCGACCTACAGCGGGCACAGCGTGTTCCGGGGGATCGCGCTGGACGTCCGCGATCCCGAGCCCGGCGGTTCGACCTGGGGGCATGGCCGTGAGTTCGGGCGGATGCCGCTCACCGGCGACCGGGTGTACTGGTACGCGGTGGTGAACACCCGGCCCGGCCTGCGGTTCGTGGACAACCACGCCGAGGTGCTGCGCAGGTTCGGCCGCTGGCACCGGCCCATTCCCGCGCTGCTGGCCGCCACTCCCCCGGAATCCGTGCTGTATCACGACGTTTCCGAACTGGCCACGCCGGTCGCGAGCTACGTCAGGGGACGCACGGTGCTGCTCGGCGACGCCGCGCACGCGATGACCTCCGATCTGGGCCAGGGCGCCTGCCAGGCGTTCGAGGACGCGGTGGTGCTCACCGCGATCATGGCCGCCGACCGGGACATTCCCGACGCGCTCGCGGAGTACGACGAGCAGCGCCAGCCGCGCACCAGGATGATCGTGGCGGCGTCCCGGCAGATGGGTGAGTTCAAACTGGACGAACGACGGCTGCGGGTACTGGTGCGCAACATCCGGATGCGGATGCGCTCCCCCAAGGCCAACGAGGCGGGCATCGCCCGGTTGGGCGAATGGCAGCCCCCGGTGCTCACAACGGTCTGACCGAGGAGGACGCACGATGTTCACGGTGTTCGGCGCGACCGGCACGGTCGGCAGGCTCGTGGTGGCGGAGTTGGTGGCGCGCGGGGAGAAGGTGCGCGCGTTCGCGCGAGACCCGGCGCGGGCCGGGTTCGGTCCCGGCGTGGAGATCGCGGTCGGCGACCTGACCGACTCCGCGTCCGTCGAGCCCGCGCTGGCCGGTGCGGATGGCGTCTTCATGCTCTCCTCCGGGCCAGCCGCGCTCACCCACGACCTGACCGTCGCCGAACACGTTGCCCGCCAACGGGTTTCGCGCGTGGTCAAGCTGTCCTCCGTGGCCGCGATGCCGCCGGTGACCAACGCGTACAGCGCGTCGCACGCGCGGGCCGAGGCGGCGTTCGCGGCCACCGGCACGGAGCTGACTGTGTTGCGCTGCGCCGCGTTCATGTCGAACCTGACCCAGTGGAGCTGGTCGATCGCGGCGCAGAACCGGATCTACCACTCGCACGGCGAGATCCCGCGCGCCATGATCGACCCCGCCGACATCGCGGCCGTCGCCGCGCTTGCACTGTGCGGCAACGGCTTCCCGGGCACCCACCAGTTGACCGGCCCGGTCGCCTACACCGCGCCCGATGCGGCGCGGGCGGTCTCCGCCGTGCTCGGCCGGGAACTCGACTACGTCGAGGCCGATCCGGCACTGGGCCGGAAAGCCATGATCGGCGCCGGTCTGCCGGCGGATTTCGTCGACGGCCTGCTGACCGAGATGGCGATCCCCGATCCGGAGCGCGGCGGGGTGCCGTTGCCAACCGTGCGCGAGCTGCTCGGTCGCGAACCCCGGTCACTCACCGACTGGCTGGCCGAGCACAAAACCGAACTGACTGGCTGAGGTGGGCAGGTCCGGGGTGCCGCGGGTGCGCGCGGCACCCCGGACCGGTCTTTCAGCGGCCGAGCACCTGGTTCAGCGCGTCGCCCAGCGCGTTCTTGTCGGCGGCGTCGGTGCTGCGCCATGCGACGTAGCCGTCCGGACGCACCAGGACCGCACCGGAAGTGCCGACCTCGTAACGGTTCTCCCACTCGTTGTCCAGGTCGATCAGGTTGGCGTGCGCCTCGGCGGAGCCGACCTGGTAGCCGCGGACCGGGATCTCGGTGCTCTCCGTGATCGCGGTCGCCGCCTCCACCCACCCGGCACCGTCGTTGCCGGTGAGCAGCACGAACGAGTTGTGGAACAGATCGTGCACGCCGATCCGGTTGCCGTTGTGGTCCAGCCACAGGTGCGGCGCGCGGAAACCGGGGCGGGCGTGCTGCTCGACCTCGCGGCCGAAGACCTGCTCGTGCTCGGCGCCCACCATCGCGGTGGACAGGTAGTGCTGGCCCAGCGTGGCGACCACGTCGTCGAGGTCGTCCTTGACCTCCGGGTTACCGGAGAAGCGGGCCTCCTGGCGGCGGATGATCAACTGGGACAGTTCGACCGCGACCGGGCGGCGCTCGGCCTCGTACGCGTCGAGCAGATCGTCCGAGCCGTAGCCGTTGACCGTGGCGGCCAGCTTCCAGGCCAGGTTGTGCGCGTCCTGCACACCGGTGTTGGCGCCCATCGCACCGGCGGGCGGCCACACGTGTGCCGCGTCGCCCGCGAGGAACACCCGGTCCTCGCGGTAGTGGTCGGCAACGCCGACGGCCTGCTCCCAGGCGCCGACATCGAGGATGCTGACGTCGAGATCGTCCTTGCCGACCACGGTCCGCGCGATCGAGACGCACCGCTCGTCGGTGAACGCCTCGGGGCTGTCCTTGGCCGGGTCGTAGGTGACGCTGACGGCCCAGCGGCCGGGCGTCGCGGTGGTGACGAACGAGGCGAAGCCCAGTTCCTGGCTCAGCACGATCCAGAACAGCGCCTTCTTCTTGATCACGTCGGACAGGTCGGCCTCGAACACGATGCTCACCCAGTACTGGGTGATGCCGGGGCCAGGGCGGTTGATGCCCAGTTCCTCGCGGATCGGGCTGCGGTGGCCGTCGGCGCCGATCATGTAGTCGGCGCGGACGGTGCGGGTCTCGCCGCTGTCGCGGTTCTCGATCACCGCGGTGACGCCGTCGGGGTCCTGGGTGAAGGAGGTCATCTGGGTGTGGAAGCGTTGCTCGGCACCGAGTTCGACGGCCTTCTCGATGAGGATCGGCTCGACGGTGTTCTGGTCGGCCATCACGAACTGGCCCGCGGAGAGGTCCGGCCAGAAGCGCGGTGCTTCCTCGTCGAACAGCCACTCCCACTCGCCGGCCAGCGAGGAGCAGCGCGCGACGCCGCCCTCGTCGTCGAAGGGCTTGCCCGCTTCGGTGATGGCCGGTTCGAGGCCGAGCGGACGGTAGATCTCCAGGGTCCGCTGGTTGATGCCGCGGGCGCGGCCCTGGATGGACACGCCGGGGTGGCGGTCAACGAGAAGTGACCGCACGCCGTGCTGGGACAGGAACATGGAGGACGCCAGGCCGGCATAGCCGCCACCGACTATCAGTACCGGAACGTGCTCGTCATACGTGGTCACTGCGGACTCTTTCCTCGTTGTCGGCATGGTTGCGTCGCAGGGGAAACCGGGCGAGAAGCGCACCCTAGACAAATACTCTAGAACTAAGACTCTTAATCGTCAAGATATCACTAGTCGTAGTTACGCTACCCATCCTATGTATGGCTATGTTATGTCTAACCATGGCCCGTGTCCACACCTCGCCCGTCTCCGGGGACGCCTGTCGAGTCACGATCGAGGACGGTTCGAGCACCCGCTTCCAGGCTCCACACACGACACGGAGGACAAGGAGGCGTCCGCATGTGCGGGATCACCGGCTGGGTGGATTTCGGGCAGATCGTCGCCGAGCAACGCGACACGCTCTGGGCGATGACCGACGCGCTGGCCCGGCGCGGCGTTGACGACCGGGGCGTGTGGGCGGCCGGTCACGTCGGGCTCGGCCACACCAGGACCGCCATCATCGACCCGGCCGGAGGTGCCCAGCCGCTGATCGCCAAGCGGGACGGGCAGGTCGTCGCGGCGCTGGTCTACAACGGCGAGGTCTACAACTACAAGCAACTGCGCACCGAGCTGACCGACCGGGGCCACCACTTCGACACGCGCGGCGACACCGAGGTCGTGCTGCGCGCCTACCAGGAATGGGGCCTGGACTGCGTCAACCGGCTGGAGGGCATCTTCGCCTTCGCCGTCTGGGATGCGATGCGCCAGGAGCTCGTCCTGGTCCGGGACCGGTTCGGCGTCAAGCCGCTGTTCTACGCGGTGCGCCCGGAAGGCATCCTGTTCGGGTCGGAACCCAAGGCGCTGCTGGCCAATCCGGTGGTCCGGCCGGTGGTCGACCTCGACGGCCTGCGCGAACTGTTCTCCATCGCGAAACTTCCCGGCCAGGCAGTGTTCCGGGACATGCGCGAACTGCGCCCCGGTCACCTGATCGTCTTCGGCCGCAACGGAGTCTCCGACCGGACCTACTGGGAGCTGACCGCCGAGGAGCACCGCGACGACCTGAAGACGACCATCGGCACGGTGCGCGAACTGCTGGAAGACATCGTGTTGCGGGAGCTCAACGCGGACGTGCCGGTGTGCACGGCGCTCTCCGGTGGCCTGGACTCCAGCGCGATCACCGCGCTGTCCGCGCGCTGGCTGTGGAAGACCAGCGGTGAGCGGGTGCGCACCTTCGTGGTCAGCTACCAGGGCTACGCCGAGGGATTCCGGCCGGACGACGTCCGGATGGCGGCGGACGCGCCGTTCGCCATCGAGGTCGCCGAGCGGCTCAAGTCCGACCACACCAACATTGTGCTGGACACCAAGGACTTGATGGACCCGCAGATCCGGTTGGCGGCGCTGCTGGCCCAGGACGCGCCGACCACCCTCGGCGACATGGACACGTCCAACTACGTGACCTGCAGGGTGATCCGGGAGCGGTCCACGGTCGCGCTGGTCGGCGAGGTCGCCGACGAGATCTTCGGTGGCTACAACTGGATGTTCAACCCGGCCGCGGTCAACGGCGACACGTTCCCGTGGGTGGTCAACGAGGCCAGCCAGCCGGGCGCGCGCAACGGTCAGGGGCGCGGTTTGTTCGAGCGCGGACTGATGCAGAAGCTGGACATGAACGAGTTCTACCGCGATTCCTACCGGCAGACCCTCGCGCAGGCACCGCACCAGGACGGCGAGGACGCGACCGAACGGCGCATGCGCGACGTCACCTACCTGACCCTGACGCGCTGGATGCCGCTGCTGCTCGACCGGGGCGACCGGCTGTCCATGGCGCACGGCCTGGAGAACCGGGTGCCGTTCGCCGACCACCGGCTGGTCCAATACCTGTACAACGCGCCGTGGGCCTTCAAGACCTTCGACGGCAGGGAGAAGTCGCTGCTCCGGGCGGCAGTGCGCGAACTGCTGCCCACCTCGGTGCTGGAGCGCAAGAAGAGCCCGTGGCCGGTCACTCAGGACCCGACCTACACGGCGGCGCTGCACCGCGAGGTCGCCGCCGTGCTGGCGGACAAGGACTCCCCCGCGCTGGCTGTGCTCGACCCGGCCGCCGCCGCTGCCATGCGGGACCGTCCCGATGGACCGGCAACCGACTGGCCGAGCCGGATGAACCTGGAGATGGCGTTGCAGTTCAACTCGTGGATGCGGCACTACAACGTCGAATTCGCGCTCTGAGCACACCATGCGAAGACCGCCCCGGCGCACTGCCGGGGCGGTCTTGGTATGCGAGCAAGATCAGGCGGGGAGCGCCTCGACCGCGTGGTAGAGCATGGTGTGCTGGCTCGTCGTGCGGGTGATCGGCGTGACCTTGCCCAGCTTCAGACCGGACGCGGTGAACAGCCGCTCGTACTGGCGCAGCGTGCGCTCCTCGCCGGTGGTCAGCACCATCAGCGAGATGTCGAAAATGGCGGCGGCGAGCACGTCGTCGGCCTGCTGGGTGGCGATGTCCTCGGGCATCAGCGTGGCGATGACCATGATCCGGCTGTCCGGCCGCATCGCGCGCCGGCAGGTGCTCAGGATCTTGATGGACGACTCGTCGTTCCAGTCGGTCAGCGTGTTCTTGATCAGGTAGACGTCGCCACCCGAGGGCACTTCGGCGAAGAAGTCGCCGACGACGGTCTCGCACCGGTCCGCGACGCCCGCCTTGGCCAGTACCGACGGCGCCTTCAGCAGGCCGCTCGCGGTGTCGAACACGGTGCCGCGCAGGGTCGGATCGGTGTTGAGGATCGCGGCGAGGTGGGTGCCGTCGCCGCCGCCGATGTCGATCAGGTGCTTGGCGTCGCCGAAGTCGTAGTGCGGCACCAGCAGCGGGATCTGGCTCTCCGTGCCGGAGGCCATCGCGGCGTGGAACTCCTTGGCCAGCTGGGGATCGCGCTCCAGGTAGTCGAAGATGCCCATGCCGTGTGCGCAGTCGAACGCCGGGTCGCCGGTGCGCACCGCGTCGGCCAGTCCGCCCCACGCCTGCCAGACCGGCGCCGAGGAGTTCAGCGTCACCGCGTCGGTCGCCCTGGTCGGCGAGTCGGTGCGGAACATGCTGCCCAGCGTGGTCAGGCTGAACCGGCCGTCGTCGGACATTTCGAGCAGGCCGACGGCGGCGGCGGCGCGCAGCAGCCGGAACAGCGACTGCTCGTGCGTGCCGCACTCGGCGGCCAGTTCCGCCGCTGTCCGGCCGCCCTCGCCGAGCAGGTCGGGGATGCCGAGCCGGGCAGTGGTCGCGGAGATCTGGAAAATGGCGAATCCGAGGGCGGGCGCGAGGAACTCCTGCGCGTTGAGCGCCACACGATCATCTGTCGACTTGCTCATCCGAACTCCCTGGTAGCCCTGCGTCGGGTGGTTGCCGGGGACAGGGGTCCCCCCAGGCATTGCAGACACGCCGGTTCGAGGGTCGCTAGAAGGCCGGTCGGAGGCCCGGTGTTGCTCGGTCCACCAGAGACCCTCGAGACCGCGCCGCCACCCTGTGACTCGAAGGTTCTCTGAAGTGAACGGGGACGACGACGATGCACGAACAACTGCTCGCGATCGCCGAGCCGGTGTTGGACAAGGTCAGAGACCATCCGTTCTGGTCCGGTCTGCGCGACGGTTCGCTGCCGCCGGAGTCCCTCGGCCGGTTCGTCATCCAGGACACCGGTTTCCTGCTGCCCGCCTACGCGCGCTCGCTGGCAAGGTGTGCCGCGGCCGCCTCGGACGACGGGCACGCCTACCTGCTCGCACAGTCGGTCGTCGGCACGCTGGAGGCCAGGGACCGGCTGCGCTCCGCCTATCAGCAACTGGCCACGCAACACGGCTGGCCGCTGGTGCCCGCGACGCCGGAGATCGACCCCGGCACGCACGCGCACACCTCGTTCTTCCTCGCCGCCTCGGCGAAGTCCGTGGCCGCCGGGGTAGCCGCCCTGCTGCCGATGGTGCTGTTCAACCACGGCGTCGCGGACGATCTGCTCACCCGCCAGGCCCCTGGTGGGCGGTACGCCCCGTGGATCACCGTCTACCACCCGGGCGAAACGTTCGACGTGGTCCAGAAGGCGTTTCTCGGTCTGGTCGACCAGATCGCCGAGCGCAGCTCCGCCGATGAGCGGGCCGAGATCGTCGAGCAGTTCACCCTCAGCATCCGCTACGAGTGGGCGTTCGCCGAGAACGCCCTGCGCGCGCCTTCCTGGCCGGTCTGAGAAAGGTTTCCACGAGATGAGCACGGAGACGACCAGCACGCAGACGAGCACCCCCATCCGGTATCCGTTCCACTGGACGCCGCCGATGGAGGTTCCCGATGGCCTGCGCGGCCTGCGGGACAAGGCCCTCGTCGAGGTCCGGATGCCCAGCGGCGACAGCGCCCTGCTGGTCACCCGCTACAAGGACGTTCGCGCACTGTTCGCGGACGAGCGGCTGAGCAAGAACATCGCCCGGCCGGACATCGCCCGGATCTCCGCGGACAACGATCTGTTCCTCGACCCGCAGATCGACCCGGACCCGCCCGCCCACACCCGGGTGCGCGGCCTGGTCACCAGGGCGTTCACCGCGCGCAGGGTGGAGGGGCTGCGCCCGATCGCCACCGCGATCTGCGACGAACTGCTGGACGCGATGGCCGACGGGCCGACCCCGACCGACCTCAACGAGGCGTTCGCGTTCCCGTTGCCGATCCGGGTGATCTGCAAGCTGCTGGGTGTGCCGCCGGAGGACATGAACAAGTTCCGCCGGCTGGTCGACGGCTTCCTGTCGGTCACCAAGCTACCGCCCGCCGAGGTCGAGGAGTGCCGCACCGGCCTGTGGCAGTACCTGGGCGATCTGATCGCGGACAAGCGGGCCAGCCTGGGCGACGATCTGATCAGCGGCCTGATCAAGGTCCGCGACGAGGACAACAATCGGCTCTCCGAGCACGAACTACAGTTCTGGACGCAGAGCCTGCTGATCGCGGGCTATGTGACCACGGCCAGCCAGATCGGCACCGGCACCGCGGTGCTGCTGCACCACACCGAACTGGTCAAGCAGGTCCAGGAAGATTTCGACCTGGTGCCATCGGCGGTCGAGGAACTGCTGCGCTGCCAGATCATGGGCTCGTCGATCGGCACGCTGCGCTACGCGCTGGAGGACATCGAGCTGATGGACGGCACGGTGCTCAGGAAGGGTTCCAGCGTCCTGCTGTCCGAGGAGTCGGCCAACATGGACGAGCGGGTCTTCGACGATCCGTTCACTTTGGACATCCGGCGCAAGGAGAACCACCACATGACCTTCGGCGCGGGCCTGCACTACTGCGTCGGCGCCGCGCTGGCCCGGATGGAGTTGCAGGTCGCCACCGAGGGCCTGCTGCGCCGGTTCCCGAAGGTGCGGCTGGCCGTCCCCGGCGACGAACTGCCCCGGGGTCTCGGCGGGTTCATGGAGGGCTTCACCAACATTCCGGTGACCTGGTGAGGATCGCATGACAACCCAAGACGTGGACCTGATGGATCCGAAGGTCTTCCTCAACGGCATCCCCTACGAGCACTTCAGGATGCTGCGCGGGCACGAAGGGCTGCCGTTGGGGCATGACACGGACGGCTCGCCGTTCTGGTACGTGATGCGGCACCGCGACGTGGTCACGGTGTCGCGGGACCCGAAGACGTTCTCCTCCAGTCCGAGCACGATGACCTCGGTGCGCAGGGACGACTCCGGCTATCCGATCATCACCTTCCTGGACGCGCCGCGGCACACCCGGCTGCGCAAACTGGTGTTCAAGGCGTTCGCGCCCGCGCGGATGGCGGCACTGCGCGAACCGATCGGCGAGATCGTGGACGATCTGATCGCGGCCGCGGTGGCCAAGCGCGAGTTCGACCTTGCCGAGGACATCGCGCTGCGGCTGCCGTTCGAGGTGCTGGCCCGGTTGCTCGGCGTGCCCGACGACGAGCGGCGAATGGTGATCGACTGGGCGACCCAGACGGTCAACCTTGGCGATCCGGAGTACGCCCAGGCCGAGGCGAACGCGCCGGACGTGTTCCGGCTGCTGCTGGAGTACTTCGAGGGTCTGGCGAAACGGCGGATGAAGGACCCGACCGACGACCTGTTCTCCATCCTGGCCAACGCCCGGCTGAGCGAGGCGAACGCCAAGCTCGGCCCCGGGCAGCTGACCCTTGAGGAGATCAAGACGTTCGCCACCACGCTGATCACCGCGGGCAGTGAGACCACCTACTGCTCGGTGACCGGTGCGGTGCTGGCCCTGCTGGAGAGTCCCGACCAGCTCGGCCTGCTGCTGACCGACCGGAGCCTGCTGTCCGGCGCGACCGACGAGATCCTGCGCTGGGTCACGCCGGTCACCCATTTCGCCCGCAATGTCATGGCGGACACCGAAATATCCGGTCATCCGGTGAAAGCGGGCGATCGGGTGGTCATGTGGTACACGTCGGCCAACCGGGACGAAGAGGTCTTCACCGACCCGGACGAGTTCGACGTCACCCGCAGCCCGAACCCGCACCTGTCCTTCGGTGGCGGTGGCCCGCACGTCTGCATCGGCAACGCGCTGGCCGTGATGGAGTTGCGCGTCTTCGTGGAGAAGGTGCTGGACCTGCTGCCCAGGATGCGGCTGACCGCCGAGCCGGTCCGGCCGGAGACCAACTTCATGAACAGCTTCAAGCACATGCCCGTCCGCCTGATCTGACCACGCGGCAGCATCGCCGATCCGGTACGCCGGTCCCGTTCGGGGCCGGCGTACCGTCTTATCCGGACGGAGGATGCACGTGCAACCGATTACCGATTGTTGGTTCGGTGAACGATCGATATTTGCCGCGAGTTGCTATTCCATTAAATTCTTTCGACGCCGCGATCAAGATTATTTTCGTGAACCACCCGAGTAGCACTTACCGAATTGCGGACACCAGCGGATTACCAGCGCCCTTCCAGCGACCGACCTGAGATAGTGTGCCATCGTATTTTCGTCGGTCGAATTGAACTCAAGGAAATTCGACCCGTTCGGCGGCTATCATGGGGAGGGTCCGCGAGTATGGAAGTGAATGTACTAGGCCCATTGGAAGTGTTTCGCGACGGGGTGCTCGCCACTCCGTCCGCACCGAAGCTGCGACGGGTACTGAGCCTGTTGGCGATCAGCGCCAACAACGTCGTACGCACCCATCAGCTGATCGAGGAGCTGTGGGAGGAAGATCCGCCCGCCAGCGTGATCACCACTCTGCAGACCTACGTCTACCAGTTGCGCAAGCTGCTGCGGCTCGATTCGTCCGGCCGGGCAGGCGTCTACCGGCGCGCCCAGTCCACCATGCCCGCCCTGCAAACCTCGCCGAGCGGGTACGTGCTGACGCTGTCCCCCGACGGGCTCGACTCGCTGCGCTTCGAGCAGCTCGCCGAGCGTGGCAGGGCCGAATTCGAGTCGGGCGACCTCACCAAGACCGCGTCGACGCTCGCCGAGGCGCTGCGGCTGTGGCGCGGGCCGGTCCTCGCCGACATGACCGCGGGACCCATGTTGCAGGGCGAGATCCTGCGGCTGGAGGAGATCCGCAGGAACACGCTGGAACAGCGGATCGAGGTCGACCTGCGGCTCGGCCGCCACCACGAGATGCTCGGCGAGCTGACCAGCATCGCGGCCCGGCAGCGCACGCACGAAGGCTTCCAGGCCAAGCTGATGCTCGCGCTCTACCGCTCCGGCAGGCGCGCCGAGGCGCTGGCGATCTACCAGCGCACCAGGGCGGCCCTGGCCAACGAACTCGGCCTGGACACCTCGGACACGTTGCAACGGCTGCACAAGTCGATCCTGGACGCCGACCGCAGCCTCGACCTCACTTCGAACGGTTCGCCCATCCGGATCGTCAAGAGCGAACCGGCCGCGCAGCTGCCGCCGCAGGTGGACGCGATGGCAGGGCGGCGCGGCGAGCTGTCCGTCGTCCGCGACGCACTGTCCAGGAAGGACCACAACGGTCCCGCACTGGTCCTGGTCAACGGCTGTCCCGGGGTGGGCAAGTCGACCTTCCTGGTCAACGTGGCGCACCAGGCGCGCGCCGAGTACCCGGACGGCCAGTTCTACGCCCACCTGATGGCCGATGGCAGGCCCGCCGATCCCGGTGAGGTGCTGGCCGGGTTCCTGCGCGCCAGCGGCGTGGCGTCAGCACAGCTGCCCAGCTCGACCGATGAACGCAGCCGGATGTTCCGCACCTGGACAGCGGGCAGGCGGGTGCTGGTCGTGCTCGACGACGTCGTCTCCGACGAGCAGTTGCTGCCGCTGCTGCCCTCCAACGCCGACTGCGCCGTCATCGCCGCGAGCAGACGCAGGCTCTCCACGCATCCGCTGTGCACGGTGGACCTGCGGCCGTTGAGCATCCAGGAAAGCACCGAAATGATCGACAACGCGCTCGGTGCCCAGCGCATCGTCCGCGACCACGCGGCAGTCCCCGAGCTGGCTCGGCTCTGCGACGGCCTGCCTGCCATGCTGAACTCCGCCATCGCGGCGCTGCGCCTTCGTCCACACTGGACGATAAGGCAGCTCACCGATCGGCTGCGCAGTGCCATCCCCGGCACCGTGCACAACGCGCTCGCCGTCGGCGTCACCAACACCTACCAGCTGCTGGATCCGTTTCAGCAGCACGCGTTCCGCACGCTGTCCTGCGTCGAGGGCAACGTGGTCTCGCCGGCCGACGCGGCAGGCATCCTCGGCATCGACGAGCAGCTCGCCGAAAACGTCCTGGAGTCGATCGTCGAGTACCAGCTGATCGACGTGGTGCCGATCTTCGACCGCGTCAACATGTTCGACTACGCCTTCCTGCCCGGTATCCAGGCCTTGGGCAAGTCTTTGCAAGCCGAAACCAGTGTTCCGCAACAACATGTCGGCTCGCCCGACTGGTCGCACCCTGGGGGCGTGGCCGTGATGACCGCTCTCGCCCGGAAATAGCAGCGAAACAGCACAGCAGACATCTCTGGGGGTCGCGGGCGCGGCTTGCTCACAGCCGCCCCCGGCACAGCGTCACTGGACGCTCTCACACCTTGACACACCTGGCGGCTTGACACACCTGGCGGCGCTGCCACCTCGGGCCGCCCGCTGTGCCAAAACCGGTCGCTCGACCCGGTTTTGAGCGCCGCCCGACTCGCCGTTGACACACTTCGCCTCGCCGTCGACCAGGCCCGCGTGCGGGTCAGTAGGAGGAAGAACCGCAATGGAAATCGGACTGTCCCTGCCGACCACAGTGCCAGGAGCGGACGGCCGGCAGCTGATCGAGTTCGCCCGGCGCGCCGAGCAACTCGGGTTCAACACGGTCACCGCTGTCGACCGCCTCGTCTACGACAACTACGACAGCATCACCGCGCTCGCCGCGGCAGCGGCGGTGACCGAGCGGATCACCCTGTCCACGTCGATCCTGCTGGCCGCCTACCGGCCCAGCGTCGTCGAACTGGCCAAGCAACTGGCCAGTGTGGACCGGCTCTCCGGTGGTCGCCTTGAACTCGGCCTGTCCTCGGGCATGCGCACCGACGACTACGAGGCCACCGGCGTCGACCCGCGCACCCGGGGTGCCCGGCTGGACTCGATGATCACCGAACTGCGGGAGATCTGGCAGGGCAACGGTCCGGTGCCCGGGGTCGGCCCCAAGCCGGTCAACGGGGACATCCCGATGTGGATCGGTGGCCAGTCCCCGGCCGCGATCCGCCGCGCCGCCAAGCACGGCATCGGCTGGACCTCGCCGGGCGGCAACCCGATGGCCTTCGGCGAACTCGTGACCAAGGTCCAGGCGGCGTGGACCGACGAAGGCCGCACCGACAAGCCGAAGATGGGCGCGAACTGCTACGTCTCGCTCGGCCCAGAGGGTGCGGCCGCCGCCGATCACCACATGCGCACGTACTACGCGTTCATGGGCGAGATGGTCCAGCACCTGGCCAAGGGCGCGGTCACCGACGAGGCCCGGCTGCGCATGGTCATCGACGCCTACGCGGCCAACGGCTGCGACCAGCTGTTCCTGCTCACCTGCACGGCTGACCCGGACCAGGTCGACCTGATCGCCAAAGTCGCCTTCGCCTAAGCGCTGCCAACTCGATGGAGGACAAGATGGATCTCGGTCTGAAAGGCAAGAAAGCACTCGTCACCGGCGGTACCCGGGGCGTCGGCCGGGGCGTCGTGCTGGCGCTGGCGCGCAACGGCGTCGACGTCACCACCTGCTACCGGCAGTCCGACGACTCGGCCGCCTCGCTGGAGCGGGAGCTGAAGGAGATCGGCGGCCAGCACCACGTGCTGCGCGCCGACCTGACCGACGCCGCGCAGATCACCGAACTGCTCCAGGAAGTCGCCCAGCAGTACGGCGAGCTGGACATCCTGGTGAACAACGCCGCCGCGATCAGCCACGTGCCCTACGGCGAGCTGAAGCTGGCCGAGTGGCAGCGCATCGTGGACACCAACCTCACCGGTGTGCACCTGGCCATCCA
The DNA here is from genome assembly GCA_036494465.1 of Pseudonocardiaceae bacterium. Taxonomy (GTDB): domain Bacteria; phylum Actinomycetota; class Actinomycetes; order Mycobacteriales; family Pseudonocardiaceae; genus CAJCJE01. The sequence goes on along the minus strand of DASXOJ010000018.1, from coordinate 25,510 downwards.
GGGCGCGCTGCCGATGCTGCACGCGGGCAGCTCGGTGATCAGCATCAGCTCCAAGTCGATCGACGTCGGCATTCCGCTGCGCGCGCACTACACCGCGACCAAGGCGGCGCTGCACGGCCTGAACCGCACGCTGGCCAGGGAACTGGGCAACACCGGCGTCCGCTTCAACATCCTCTCGCTCGGCATGATCCACACCGAAGCCGTCGACGCCATGCCGGACGAGGTCCGTCAGGGCTTCCTGGCCAAGTACAGCGGGATGATCTCGCTGGGCAGGCTCGGCAGGCCGGACGAGGTCGCCGGCGCGGTGCTGTGGCTGGCCAGCGACCTGGCCCGCTACGTCACCGGCGCGATCATCCCGGTGGACGGCGGTATCTCCTGATGACCACGGACATTTCGACCGGGACCGCGTTCCGGGTGATGCTCCGGATGGAGATCAAGCCGGGCCTGGGTCCGGAGTTCGAGCAGACCTGGCTGGCCATCGGCGAGGGCGTCACCTCGCACCCGGCCAACCTGGGCCAGTGGCTCTCGCGCAGCGACGAGGACGGCGTCTACTACATCGTCAGCGACTGGGTGGACGAGCCGCGCTTCCGCGAGTTCGAGACCAGCGACCGGCACCTGGAACACCGCAAGCAGCTGCACCCGTTCCGGTCCGGCGGTTCCATGACCACCATGCAGGTGATCGCGCACCTGCCCGGGGTCGCGCTGTCCGAGAGCAATGGCTCGCACCAGGAGTGGGAGCAACGGTCGTGACCGGCGGCCTGCGGGTGCTGCTCTACCACGCCACGGACGACGTGGCGGGCATCGAGGCCGCCTACCACGAAGCCAGCGCGAACCTGGCCGGCGTGCCCGGCCTGCTCGGCAACGAACTGCTGCGGTCCGTGCCGGACCCGCGCGGGTTCGTCGTGGTCAGCTCCTGGCGGGACATGGCTGCCTTCCAGGAGTGGGAGACCGGGTCTGCCCACAAAGGACAGACCGCGCCACTGCGGCCGTACCGGGACACCACGCTGGCTCGCCCGTTCGCCGTCTATCGGGTCACCGCGAACTACTGAGCGGATGGGAGAACTGGAGTGAGTGAGCGAAAGCTCCGCGTGCTGATCATCGGAGGCGGGATCGGCGGCCTCGCCCTCGCCCAGGGTCTGCACGCCGAAGGGGTGCAGGTTGCCGTCTACGAGCAGGACACCACGACCCGCCTCCGAGGCCAGGGTTACCGGCTGCGGGTCAGCCCTGAAGGCGAGCAGGCGCTGCGCGACTGCCTGCCGGAACGAGCGCAGGCACTGCTGACCGCGACGGCCAACATGCGGTATGACAAAGGGCTGGCCGCCTACGACGAGAAGCTCAACCCGTTGTGGGCGCCCCAGTTCGGTGACCCGCGCGGGGACCGGCCGGACAAGGTGGACGCCGTCGACCGGGTCACGCTGCGCCGGATCCTGCTCTCCGGCCTGGACGACCTGGTGCATTTCGGCAAGCGGTTCACCCGCTACGAGATCGGCGCCGATGACAAGGTCACCGCGCACTTCGCGGATGGCACCTCGGACACCGGCGACGTGCTGATCGCCGCGGACGGCACCAACTCGCGCGTGCGCGCGCAGCGGGTGCCGGACGCGGACAACGTGCGCGACCTCGGGGTCCGGGCGATCCTGTCCCGCACGCCGATGGCCAAGGCGATCTCGGCGGGCCTGCCCGAGGTGCTGCGCGACCGGTTCACCTACGTCATCGGCTCGGACGGGCTGCACCTTGGCCTGATGCCGATGGTGTTCCGCAACCAGCCGCGCAAGGCAGCCGCCGAACTGTGGCCGGAACTGGAGTTCGACGACTCCGAGGACTACTACATGTCGGTGTTCAGCGTGCACCGCGAGGAACTCGGCATCCCGGACGAGAAGTTCTTCGCCATGACCGGACCGGAACTGGTCCAACTGGTGCTGGACCGGACCGCGGAGTGGCAGTCCGAACTGCACGGGGTGTTCGCGCACGCGGAACCGGACGAGACCCTGCCGATCGCGCTGCGTGCCACGCTACCGATTCAACCCTGGCCGGCCGGGCAGATCATCCCGCTGGGCGACGCGATGCACGCCATGCCGCCCACCGGTGGTGTCGGCGCCAACACCGCGGTCCGCGACGCGGCGGGGCTCAAGTCGGTGCTGGCACAGGTAGACCGGGGCGAGCGCACGCTCACCGACGCGATGGAGGAGTACCAGAACGCGGTGCGCGTCTACGGCACCGAGGCGATCACCATGTCGCTCAAGACCGCCAAGTGGTCGATCCAGAAGCTGGACTGGGACGAGAACGGCAACTACGTCGCCGACCAGCGCTGAATCCACATCGAGAAAGCCGGGCCAGTTTCGACTGGCCCGGCTTTGTTGTGGCAGAAGGGAAATCAGGTGGCGCGCAGCATGCCAGCGTCGATGGTGTAGTCGCTGCCGACCACGTTGGGCACCCGGTCGGAGACCAGCAGCAGGATCAGCGCCGCGATCTCGTCGACCTCGATCATGTTGCCGGTGGCCAGACCCGCCATGGCAGGCACTTTGGCAACGAACTCTTCCGGCGTCAGGCCCATCCGCCTGGCCAGTTCCGGGTTGGTCCAGATCCTGGTACGCACCGGGCCCGGCGAGATGGAGTTCACCCGGACGCCCAGCGGGTTGACCTCGTTGGCCAGCGCCTTGGTGATGTTGGTCAGCGCGGCCTTGGCCGCCGAGTACGGCGCCAGTTTCGGGTCGGCCATGGTGGCGTTGACCGAGCTGATGTTGATCACTGCCCCACGCCGCTCGATCAGACTCGGCAGCGCGGCCCTGGTGGCGCGCACGGAACTGAGCACGTTGAGCTCGAACGCGCGGATCCAGGTGTCGTCGTCGGTGTCGGCGAAACCGCTGGCCATCCGGACCCCGCCGCCGACGTTGTTCACCAGGATGTCCACCCCGCCGAACGCGCGCAGCGCCGCGTCGATCAGTTCGGCCGGTCCTTCTGGCGTAGCCAGGTCGACCTCCAGGACGTGGTCGGTGGCCTCCTTCAGGTCCGCGCTCACCGTACGGGCGCCGCCGAAAACCGTGACCCCCTCGGCGACCAGCGCCTTGGTCACGGCCAGGCCGATGCCGTTGCCCGCGCCGGTGACCACTGCGGTCTTCCCGGTCAGATTCAGTTCCATCCCTCATCCCTTCGGTTGTGAGCGGGGACGCAGGAACTCGCCGTGCGACCCGCCGTCGGGCAGGGTGGCCACCTCGGCGATGTCCACCGCGGCCTGTTCGGCGTCGCGTTCACCGCGCGGCATCATCCGCGTGCGCACCCGCCCCGGATTGACCGCGTTGACGAGGACCCCGGTGCCCTCCACCTGCGCGGCGAGCATGGACATCAGCCCGTTCACGCCCGCCTTGGACAACGAATAACCAGGCGCGTTCAGGAAAAGCCGCCCGCCGAACTCGGTGGTCGTCCCGCTGGACAGGAGAACCACCCGGCCCCAGCCTGCGGTCACCATGTCCGGTACGAACGCCTGGGCCACTCGCCACGAGCCGAGCACGTTCACCGCCAGCGTCCGCTCGACGAGGTCGAGCGGAACCGTCAGCGGGTCGGTGCCCGCGTCGAGCATCACGCCCGCGTTGCACACCAGCACATCCACCGGACCGATCAACTCCCTGGCCCGCTTCGTGCTGTCCGGATCGCTCTGGTCGAGCGCGAATCCGCGCACCCCGGACCCGATCTCCGTGGCCGTTTCCTCGGCCGCGGCAGTGGTACGCGCGGTCACCACGACGGCAAGATCCCGTCGATGCAGTTCGGCGGCGACCGCACGGCCGATGCCGCGGTTGGCGCCGGTGATCAGGGCAGTTCGGGGCATGGCGTGATTGTCATGGAACCGGCTCGATCCTGGCTCGGACCACGGTCATCCAGTTGGGTTCGAGGCTGCTTGGAGGCGGATCAAGGAGGCTGGCGGGGTGACTGAGAGCATCGTGCACGACACCGACTCCGCCGCCGGGATCATCCGGCTCGGCAACGCGTTCTGTGATGCACAGGCGCTGCTCACCGCCGCCCGGCTGGACCTGTTCACGGTGCTGGCCGAACACGGCCCGGCCGGCCTGGAGCGGGTGCGCGAACTGCTCGGCCTGCACGGCAGGGGGCTGGGCGACTTTCTGCAACTGCTCGTCGCGCTCGGCCTGCTGGAGCACACCGATGGCCGCTACCGCAACGCACCCAACGCGGCCCAGTACCTGGTCGGCGAACAACAGCCCAGCGTGGCGGGCTTTCTGCGCGGTCTGGGCAGCAACCTGTACCCGGTGTGGGGCGGGCTGACCGAGACGCTGCGCACCGGCGCGCCCCGCTCGACCGGCGAGCGGTTCGAGGACATGCTCAACGATCCGGTCGCGCTGCTGCACTACGCGCGGATGATGGACGGCCTGATCCAGGTTGTCGGCCCGCTGCTGCTCAAGGCAGTCGAGTTCCACCAGGCGCAGATCGTGCTCGACGTCGGCGGCTGCCGGGGGAACCTGCTCGCGCAGCTGCTCACCGCGCATCCGCACCTGCACGGCATCGTGTTCGACCTGCCGCAGATGCGGCCGTTGTTCGAGAGCTACACCGCCGAACACGGCGTCGCCGACCGGGCAAGCTTCCACGCGGGCGACTTCTTCGCCGACCCGCTGCCCGCCGCCGACGTGATCGTGCTCGGGCACGTGCTGCACAACTGGCGTCCGCAGGCGCGCGAACACCTGGTCCGCGCGGCGTTCCAGGCACTCCGTCCGGGTGGGACACTGCTGGTGCACGACCGCATGCTGGACGACAACCTGTCCAATGTAGACAACTTGCTGGCCAGTCTGATGATGGCGCTGGTCACCGACGAAGGCGCCGAGTACCCCATCGCGGAGCTGCGCGAGTTCGCCGGCGCCGCCGGTTTCGACTCCGTGCGCCACCAGCAGCTCGACGACAACGAAACCCTCGTCATCTGCCAGAAACCCGCTTAAGAGTTGATCGGTGGTCACCCGAGGTGACAGCAACGGGCTTACCGAAGCCACTGCGGGACGTGGTGACGCCCCGCCTGAAGCGACTACGACCACCCGGGAGATCCAACTGCCCCTTGACAGTCGAGGATGGCGAACCGCCACGACCCGTCGGCCGACCGGCGGGCGACAGCCGTCGTCGTTCCGGTCGGCGAGATCCCGGTGCCGTCCGGCAACATCGCCTCGAGGTCCCAATCGACGATGATCAGGGCTGTATCGCCCCCGATCAGGGTGGACCTGGGCTTGTTGGTCAGACGCGCCTGAGCCGCGATCGACTGGACCGCCTCAGCGTGCAGTGCCTCCTGGTCGGTGAGGACCGCGCCGGTGAAGGTGTGCATCGTCGCGTCCTGGTGGAACAGCGCGACGACGGCGTCGGCGTCCCCGGCGTTGAGCGCGTCCTGGTACGCGAACGGGAGGCGGGCCGGGTCGACTGTCCGGGTGTCGGCGCTGTCCTGGGTGTTCATGGCTGACTCACTCCTCGAGTGGGGTCGATCCGGACTATTTGCTATGACCTCGAACTCCACAAAAAAACCGGCCCGATCCCATCGCCATTGATGGAATCGGGCCGGTTCTTCTCTGCGCTCAGGCGGAGACCAGGCCCGCCGCGCGGGCGATCACGTCGGAGATCACCGTGGCCGGGTCGTCGACCTGCTCCGGCGAACGCCAGGCCACGAACGCGTCCGGCCGGACCAGCACCGCACCGGCGGGCTTGATGCCGTAGGCGGTCGCCCAGTCGCGGTCGGTCGGCACCAGGTCCCCGGTCGCGCCGACCTCGTAGACCTTGAGCGGGATACCGTGTTCGGCCGCCGCGCGCTTGGTGGGCTCGACCCACGCGCCGCCGTCCGGACCGTGCAGCAGCACGTAGTCGTCCCAGAACAGGTCGATGGTGGAGATCCGCTCGCCGTCGCGCTCCAGCCACACGTGCGGGGCACGGGTGCCGGGCTCACCGTTGAGTTCCAGGCGCGGGGTGAGCACCCGGTCGTCCTCGGCGCCGATGATGCCGTCGGAGAGGTAGCGGTAGCCGAGCGTGATGATCACGTCGTCGACCATGTCGGCGCGGTCCTGGTCGCTGGCGTAGCCGTGCCGGATCCGGTTGCGCACCATGGCCTGTTCGGCCATCGCGCTGCCGACCTTGTGCCGCTCGTCGTGGTAGGTGTCCAGCAGCGCCTCGCCCGCCCAGCCCTTGAGCACCGCGGCCAGCTTCCAGGCCAGGTTGTGCGAGTCGTGGATGCCGGTGTTCGCGCCGAACCCACCGGCGGGCGGGTGCACGTGCCCGGCGTCGCCCGCCAGGAACACCCGGCCGACCCGGAAGGTCTCGGCCACCAGCTGCGCGCCGGTCCACGGCACCTTGTCCACGATCTCCACCGCGAGATCGGCCTTGCCGGACGCGTCGCGCACGATCTCGACGCACCGCTCGTCGGTGAAGTCGGCGGGCGACTCGCCCTTCTCCGGGAAGTAGATCGGCGCGGCCAGCCACGGGTCGCAACCGTGCAACCGGGACAGGCCCATCATGGTGCCGCGCGCGTTGGCGTAGCACAGAATGAACTTGGCGCCCTTGAGCAGCACTTCCAGTTCGGGCGAACGGAAGTAGATGCTCAGCGCGTTGAACACGGTGCCCCGGCCTTCGCGCTGCACGCCGAGGGCCTGGCGGACCCGGCTGCCCGCGCCGTCCGCGCCGATCATGTACTGCGCGCGGACCGTGCTGCGCTCACCGGTCGCGTTGTTCTCGATGACCGCGCTGACCCCGTCGTCGTCCTGTTCGAAGGACACCAGGCGGGTGTCGAAGCGCACGTCGCAGCCGTTCTCGCCGGCCTTGGCCACCAGCACCCGCTCGTAGCGGTCCTGGCCGCAGCCCATCACCCGCTCCGGGCTCACGGTCGGGCCGTCCAGGCTCGGCGCCTCCAGCACGACCCGGTCGTCGATCTCGGCGAAGGTGTTCACCTTGATGATGCCGCCCTCGAAGTAGGCGTGCGAGTCGCCCATCTCCAACGCCCGGATGTCGCTCTGCAGGCCGGCCGCGCGGAACAGCTCCATGGTCCTGGCCTGCAACCCCGGGGCGCGCGGCAGCAGCGAGGTGCCGTCTCGTTTCTCCACCAACAAGGTCCGGATGCCGTGGCGACCAAGAAACAGAGCGGAGGAGAGCCCAACCGGGCCGCCCCCGACGATCAGCACGGGCACGGTGTCGTCATGCATGTGTCACACCTTTATCTCTCTGTCAACGGGTGGCGTCGCCAACGGACGCGGACAGTTCCCCTCCAACATCCGGGCACCCTCTTGGACCTCGCTATAGAACGAGTCGATCGAGTGCCGTTCCAGCCCGGCACCACCGAGGACTGACAGCTTGTGGACACGTCGCCCCGGAGTCTCGGGCGCCGGTTCACCCGACCTGTTGTGGAGGTAGACATGCGCGCTTCGACCCGGATACTCGTCGTCGGCGGTGGACCTGCCGGCTCGACCGTCTCCGGTCTGCTCGCCAAGCAGGGTTACGAGGTCACCCTGCTGGAACGCGATCACTTCCCGCGCTACCACATCGGCGAGTCGATCCTGCCGTCCTGCCGGCCCATCTTCGAGGCACTGGGCGTGTGGGACAAGCTGGTCGCGCACGGCTTCAAGGGCAAGGGCGGCGCGTACTTCTTCTGGGGCGAGGACGAGTGGGAGGTGCGCTTCAGCGAGCTCGGTGACAACACCCCCAATGCCTGGCAGGTGGTGCGCTCCGAGTTCGACCAGCTGCTGCTCGACCACGCCAAGGAGCTCGGCGTCGACGTGCACGAGGGAATCTCGGTCAAGGAACTGGAGTTCGACGGCGAGCGGCCGGTCGCGGCGCAGTGGACGCAGACCAAGGACGCGAGCGTGAACGGCCGGATCGAGTTCGACTATCTGGTGGACGCGTCCGGCCGCAACGGCGTCATGGCCACCAAGTACCTCAAGAGCCGCAAGTTCCACAACGTGTTCCGCAACGTGGCCACCTGGGCCTACTGGAAAGACGCGACACCGCTGGACCGCGGCCCTGAGGGTGCCATCACGGTGTCCTCAGTGGACGATGGCTGGTTCTGGACGATTCCGTTGCACGACGGCACCACCAGCGTCGGCCTGGTCACCGGCCGGGACCACTTCAACGAACTGCGCAACGAACTGGGCAGCATCGAAGCCGTCTATGAACGCGCCCTCGGCCGCTGCCCGTCCATCGCCCAGCAGCTCGACGGTGCCACGCAGGTCAGCGCGATGAAGACCGAGCAGGACTATTCCTACGCGAGCGAACGCCTCTCCGGCCCGAACTACCTGCTGATCGGCGACGCCGCGTGCTTCCTGGACCCGTTGCTGTCCACCGGCGTGCACCTGGCCACCTACAGCGGCATGCTCGCCGCCGCCGCGCTGAGCAGCGTGCTGCGTGGTGAGGTCGAGCAGGACCAGGCGTTCGAGTTCTTCGGCACGGTGTACCGCCAGTCCTACGAGCGGCTGCTGGTGCTCGTCTCGGTGTTCTACGAAAGCTACCGGGGCAAGGACTACCACTTCTACAACGCGCAGAAGCTGACCAAGAACGACCGCGACGAGCTGGACCTCCAGGCGGCCTTCGACAAGATCATCACCGGCATCGCCGACATGGAGGACGCGCAGGACGTGTACTCCCGCGTGCACGAGCACCTCAACGGTGCGACCAGCGGCGACCCGAACCCGTTGGCCAACCTGAACAAGGTGCACGAGCAGAAGGCCGCGCCGATGTCGCCGGACAACGCCGTCGCCGGGCTGTACCTGACCTTCCGCCCGCAACTCGGGCTGGCCAAGGCCGACCAGGTCCCGGTCGCCCAGCACTGACGAGGAGTCAACCAATGGAGATCGGACTCGCGGGCAAGCACGCGGTCGTCACCGGTGGCACGCGCGGTATCGGCAAGGCGATCACGCTGGCGCTCGCCAAGGAGGGTGCCACCGTCCTGGTCGCGCACAGCCGCGCCGACGAGGACGCCCAGGCACTCGCCCGCCGGCTCAAGGAGTATGGCGACGGCCACCAGCTGGTCCGGGTCGACCTGACCACCCGCTCGGGTGCGAAGGAGCTCATCGACACCGCGAAGGACTCCTTCGGTGGCATCGACGTGCTGGTCAACAACCTCGGCGTCGACGGCTTCATCCCACTGTCCAAACTGGACGACGAAGAGTGGGACCGGGTCTTCGACCACAACGTGCGCTCCGGCTACCTGGTCACCCAGGCTGCCGAGCCGGTGGTCGTGGACGGTGCGTCCATCGTGTTCATCGGTTCCTCGGCCGCGTTGCGCGGCCGGGGGAACGGCGTGCACTACACCGCGTCGAAGGCCGCGCTGATCGGCATGGCCAGGGGCCTGTGCAAGGACCTCGGCCCGCGCGGGATCCGGGTCAACGTGGTCGCGCCCGCGCTCACCGAGACCGTGCCGGGCGCCGGTCTGCCGCCCGCCGCCGTCGAGCACATCGTCGGCATGACCGCGCTCGGGCGGCTCTGCCAGCCCGACGACGTGGCCTCGGCCGTGCTGTTCCTCGCCGGCGACACCTCCCGGTACATCACCGGGCACACCCTGAACGTGGATGGAGGGCTCTGATGCCGTTCGCAGCGATCACCTACCGAGTCAAGCCGGGCAACGAGGACAAGATCGCCGAGATCTTCGCCGGTTTCCAGCGCGTCGAGCGACCGGACTTCACCGACACCGACGGCAACGCGGCCGGAAAGCTGCTGGGCACCGCGGTGTTCATCAAGGACGACGTGATGGTCCGCGTCATCCACTACGAAGGCGACTTCGCCTGGGTCGGCAGGCACATGAGCCAGCAGCAGGGCGTGCACCTGATCGAGGACGCGCTCGCGCCGTACCTCGCCCACGACCGGGAGACCACGTCCGAAGCCGGTTTCGGCGCGTACTTCAAGGACGCGACCATGCGCTGCATCTCCCAGCTCTCGCTGGACACTCTCCCGGCGAGGGGCTGATCACCATGCGTGAGCTGAAGGTCTCCGTGATCGGCCTTGGCGGCATGGGTGGCGGCATGGCGCGCGCCCTGCTCGCCGCGGGCTTTCACATCACCGTCTACAACCGCACGATCGCCAAGGCCGAATCGTTGCGGGCCCAGGGTGCCACGGTGGCGGCCTCGGCGGGCGAGGCAGCGGAAGGCGCCGACGTGGTGCTGTTCAGCCTCGCCGACGAGGCCGCCGTCGAGCAGGTGCTGTTCGGCGAGGTGATCTGGAAGATGCGCCCGGGCACCACGGTGCTGGACACCTCGACGGTCTCCCCCGCGTTCGCCCGCAACACCGCGCTGCGGCTGGCCGCGTCCGGTATTCACCGGGTCGAGGCATGCGTGGTCGGCAACCCGATGATGGCCAACACCGGCCAGTTGCGGGTGTTCACTGCGGGCGAGCCGGAGGCGGCGGAAAGCATGCAGCCGGTGCTGGGTGCGCTGAGCCAGGAAATCCGCCACCTCGGCCCGGCTGGCCGGGCCAGCGCGCTCAAGTTGGCGTTCAACCTGTTGCTGGGCATCCAGACCGCCGGGCTCGCCGAGGCCGTCGCCTTCGCCGAAGGCGCCGGGGTGGACCGGGAACTGCTGCTGACCGCGTTGGACAACAGCGGCTGGCGCTCGCCGGTGCTCAGCTTCCGCTCGGAGTTCATGCGCAAGCGCTCGTACGAGCCCGCCGGTTTCCGCGCCACGTTGATGCACAAGGATCTCCAGCTCGCCGACGAGGAAGCGCGGAGCTTCTCGGTGGATCTGCCGCTGGTCGAGGCGGCGGCGCAGCGCTTCGCCGAGGTCATCGAGGAGGGCCGGGGCGACGAGGACGCCGCGGTCGTCGTCGAGCTCACGTCGTCGCGGTCACCGGCCGTGCGGTCCTGAGAAGGAGGCAGAGATGGATATCGGCATCGGGCTGCCGACCACCGTGCCGGACGCGAGTGGTCCGGCGTTGCTGGAGTGGGCGAGCAGGGCGGAACGGTACGGCTTCGCCAGCCTCGGCACGCTGGATCGCCTTGTGTACCGCAACTACGAGTCACTGATCACGTTGGGCGCCGCGGCGGCCGTGACCGAGCGGATCAAGCTGATGACCACGATCCTGCTCGCCGCCTACCGGCCCAGCGTCGCGCTGCTGGCGAAGCAACTGGCCACTGTGGACCAGTTCGCCAACGGCAGGCTGGTGCTCGGGGTGGCGGCCGGTGGCCGGGAGGACGACTTCAACGCCGCAGGCACGCCCTACGCAGGCCGTGGCCGCAGGCTCGACCAGATGCTGGTGGAGCTCGGTGAGGTGTGGTCGGGCGGCGGTCCGGCGCCGGGGATCGGCCCGGCGCCGGTCAAGTCGAACCTGCCGCTGATCGTCGGCGGTCACTCTCCGGCGGCGATGCGGCGAGCGGCGAAGGTCGCGGACGGCTGGATCGCGGGCGGCAGCTCGGCCGCCGGTTACGCGGCGCTGGTCAGTCAGGCGCGCGCGGAGTGGATCGCGGCAGGCCGGGCGGACCGGCCGAGGATGCATTCGCTGGCCTACGTCAGTCTGGGGCCGGACGGCCAACAGCGGGCCGAGACCTACCTACGCGCCTACTACGCGTTCATCGGTGTGAAGGCGGAACGCGCGGCGGCTGGCGTGATCACCACTCCGGCGCAGCTGCGCGAACTCGTCGACAGTTACGGCGAAGCGGGCTGTGACGAGCTGCTGCTGTTCCCCTGCACGGCGGAGATCAGCGAACTCGACCGCATCGCCGAAGCGGTCGGGCGATGAGCGCCACCGTGCTCGGCGTGCTGGCCGTGCTGGGCAGCGGGGTGGTCGCCGGGGTGTTGTTCGCGGTGGCGCTGAGCGTGTTGCCCGCGCTGTTCGCGATGCCGATGGACCGCTACGTCTACGCGCACAAGCTGATCGGCCGCAACTGGGATCCGACCATGCCGATCGTGGTGCTCACCTCGACCGCGATCGACGTGGCGCTGGTGTTCCTGGCGCAGGACGCGCGAACGCGCACCCTGTTCGTGGTGGCGGCCGTGCTACTGCTCGCGGTGTCGGGGGTGTCGCACCTGGCCAACGTGCCGATCAACCGGAGGGTCAAGTCGGTCGATCCCGAGCGGATTCCGGCCGACTGGACCGATCCGCGTCCGCTGTGGCGGCGCTGGCACTTCCTGCGCACCGCACTGGCCGTGATCGCCCTCGTCTGCAACGGACTGGCGCTGGCGCTGCACTGAACAACAAGTACCGAAAAGGGAAACGACGTGTGCGACGCACACGTCGTTTTTCCCTTGACCGCAACGGGACTTCGTTAGGCCGAATGGGTTGCTTCCGATCGGGCCAGCGGCCACGGCTTGGTGACCGATCTGTCCGCCAGCGAGTTGTCCACCGCGAACTCCCGGGCCTGTTCCTTGGCGTAGATCCGGGCCAGCGCGTGCATCGTGTAGTAGACCTCGCCATCCGAATCGTGTCCGGCGACCCGTAACAGGCTCAGGTCGACCAGTTGGCCCAGCAGTGAATCGTTGCCTGCCGGATCCCCACCCAGCAGCGGATCGAGCTGCCGCGCGGTGATCGTGGCCTCGTCGACGTGGCCGAGCGCGGTGAAGGTGCGCCGCTGCGGCAGACTCAGCGTGCGCCAACTGGTGTCGAAGCGCTGCCGCACATCCAGATCGCCGACGCTCAACTCGTTCAGCCGCTGTTCCTCCGGCCGCAACCGTTGCGCCAGTTTGCCCGCCGCCCAACCGGCAGTGGAGGCCAGCCGGGCGCCCGCGCATCGAATCGCCAGCGGCAGTTGCCCGCACAGCGCGCTGATCAGTTCCGCGTCCCCGCGCTGTCCGACCAGGCCACCGTCCACCAGCGAGGACAACAGATCGGTGCCGTCCTGCGCGCTGAGCGGGTTCAGCTCGACGGTGCGGGCACCGGCCAGTCCGGACAGCCGCTTCCTGCTCGTCACCACGACCGCACAGCCGCTGCCGCCCGGCAGCAGTGGCCGCACGTGCGCCCAGCTCGCCGCGTCGTCGAGCACGACGAGCAGTTTCCGGCCTGCCGCCCAGGTGCGGAACAGCGTCGCGCACTCGTCGGGATCGTCCGGCACCTGCTGCTCGGATATGCCCGCGGCCCGCAGGAACCGGCGGAGCACCGACGCCGAGCTGGCCGGTTCTTCCGTGCAGCCACGCAGATCCGCGAAGAGCTGACCGTCGGGGAATCGCTCCCGGACGAGATGGGCCAGGCGCGCGGCGAAGGTCGTCTTGCCGACCCCGGGCATCCCGAGCACCGTCACCACGCGCATCGCGTTGCCCTGCTGCCGCGCGGGATCCAGCCACTCCCGGCAGTCCCGCAACACCGACTCGTGTCCGACGAAGTCGGCGATGTCCGGCGGCAGTTGGGCAGGCGGCCCCAGCACCGGAACCGCCGCCGCGATCTGCTTCGGCGGGCTGGCCTGCGGTTTTTCCTCGGCCAGCAGCGGATCGGGTGCTGCCTCACCCTCCGCCGCCAGCAGCGCCTGGTGCAGTTGACGCAGCCCGGTCGACGGTTCCAGACCGGCCTCGTCGATCATCAACCTGCGCAGTCGCTGGTAGACGCTCAGGGCGTCGGCCCGCCGGTCGGAGCGGTAGAGCGCCAGCATCAGCTGCCGGTAGAAACCTTCGTGCATCGGATGCGTGATGGTCAGTTCGCGCAGCTCGCTGATCAGCTCGCGATGCTTGCCGATCCGCAACGCGGCCTCACACTTGGTTTCCAGCGTGCGCAGCCGGTCCTCTTCCAACCGGACCGCGTGGGCGTAGAGCAGGTCGCCCTGGGTGACCCCGCCCAGCACCTGACCACGCCACATGGTCAGCGCGTGCGAACAGATCTGCATGGCGGACTCGGGATCGCCGTAGACCAGCGCCGTCCGGCCCTGGCGGGCCAGCCGTTCGAACTGGTGCACGTCGATGCTGTCCGCGGACAGCATCGCGATGTACCCGTCCTGTTTGGTGTGCAGGAAATCCGGTATTCCGGTGGCCCGGCGCCCCTCGAAGTGGCGCCGCAATTTGTAGACATACGTTTGCAACGTCGATCCCGCGCTCTTCGGCGGTCTGGCTCCCCAGAGTTCGTAGATCAGTTCTGAGGTTTGTACGACCCGCCCGTGGCGCAGCACGAGCAGGGCGAGTACTTGTCGCAACTTCGGCGTACTGGGTGTGAGGTCGACGCCGTCGTCGACCACTTCGAAGGGTCCTATGACACGAAACTGCAGAGCCATGACATCCCCCAGACGTCAGCCAAAATCGGGCTCGGCCACGCAGTGTGAGAGCCCTCGGCTGTTACCCGCCTGCTGATCCCACCCGCCACTGAGGACGGTAGGAAAACTCACGGCACAAGGTTTCACTCACTGTGCGTGAGCACGGTGAACAAAGCATGCGTACATATAACACCGAAAGCCCTCCCCCAACGAGCCATAGTATGCATATTACTCACTATGACACCTCAGGCAAGCCCTTGGTCTGTTCAGCCCAAACCATAGGTCCGAACAGTGCAATAAACCGACCTTGGTCTCAATTGCCGAGGGTCAGCGCGTCGTCAGAACGACCCTCCCTGATCGGGCTGGTCCGATTTTCCGATCACCGTTCGACGGTCACTCTCAGTGCCATTGAGGCCGACACCAGCCCACTTCCAGCAAATCCTGCGAACGTCAGAAACACGCCCAGACCCCGATCCGGTGGGAGACGCAGCATGCACAGGACACTCATCGTGGCCAGGATGGACAAAGGTGACGAGGACGCGATCGCGGATATCTTCGCGGAATCCGATGCGACGGATCTTCCGCACATGATCGGAGTTTCCCGGCGCACGCTGTTCACTTTTCATGATCTCTATTTTCATCTGGTCGAGGCCGATCAGGACGTCTCACCGAATCTATACAAAGCGCGTAGTCACCCCTTGTACGGCGATATCAACACCAAACTCGGCAAGTTCATCTCGCCGTACGACCCGGACTGGAAAGAGCCCAAAGACGCCATGGCCAACCCGTTCTACGTCTGGACGCCGGCTGCCGGGAGGGTCCTGTGAGCACTCCGACGCAGGTCAAGGTGTCCACTGAGGACGTCGCGGCGAACCGCAGGCGGGGCGGCGACATCCGGGTGACGCTCAGTCCGAAGACGGTCGGCTGTGGGTCCGGCTTCGGCGGTGTGCTCCGGCTCGGTCCCGGCGAGTTCGTCACCGAGCACTACCACCCCTACTCGGAAGAGTTCCTGCACGTGGTCACCGGCGAACTGGAGATGACGCTGGACGGTGAGCAGGTGCGCCTGTCCCCCGGCGACTCGCTGCTGGTCCGGATCGACGTCCGGCACCGTCTGGTGAACGTCGGCACGGAGCAGGCCGAACTGGTCTTCCACCTCTCCCCGCTCGCGCCCCGGCCCGAACTCGGCCACGTGGACACTGAAAAACTCGCCGAACCGGCCGCGCCCCAGCTGGATGTCGGGAGTGGACAGTGACCAGACGGGCTGTTGTCACCGGGATCGGCGTTGTCGCGCCCGGTGGGGTCGGCAGGGAGGCGTTCTGGGACCTGCTCACCGCGGGCCGGACCGCGACCCGGCGGATCACCCTGTTCGATCCGACCGAGTTCCGCTCGCAGATCGCCGCCGAAGCCGACTTCGACGCGGTGGCCAGCGGGCTCACCCCGCAGCAGATCCGCAGGATGGACCGGGCGGGACAGTTCGCGGTGGTGTCGACCCGGGAAGCCGTGCTGGACAGCGGCCTTGACTTCGGCGCGATCGCACCGGAACAGGTCGCGGTCAGCATCGGCAGCGCGGTCGGCTGCACGATGGGCCTCGAACAGGAGTACGCCGTGCTTTCCGATGGCGGCAAGAAGTGGGTCATCGACCACGAGTACGGCGTGCCACAGCTCTACGGCTACATGGTGCCCAGCACGCTCGCGGTCGAGGTCGCGTGGGAGGTGGGCGCGGAAGGCCCGGTGGCGTTGATCTCCACCGGCTGCACGTCCGGCCTGGACGCGATCGCGCACGGCAGCGCGCTGATCGAGGAGGGCAGCGCCGAGGTGGTGCTGGCCGGGGCGACCGATGCCCCGCTCTCACCGATCACGGCCGCCTGCTTCGACGCGATCAAGGCGACCTCACCGAACAACGACGACGCCGAACACGCGTCGCGGCCCTTCGACCGCGCGCGCGACGGGTTCGTGCTTGGCGAGGGGTCGGCCGTGCTGGTGCTGGAGGAGCGCGAGGCGGCGCGCAGGCGTGGCGCGCACATCTACGCCGAGGTGGCCGGCTGTGCCAGTCGCAGCAACGCTTTCCACATGACCGGGCTCAAGCCGGACGGCCGGGAGATGGCCGAGGCGATCCGGGTCGCGCTGGACCGCGCGCAACTGGATCCGACCGGCGTCGGTTACATCAACGCGCACGGTTCGGGGACGCGGCAGAACGACCGGCACGAGACCGAGGCGTTCAAGCGTTCACTCGGCGACCACGCCCGGCGCATCCCGGTGAGCTCCATCAAGTCGATGATCGGGCACTCGCTCGGCGCCATCGGCTCCATCGAGGTCGCGGCCTGCGCGCTGGCCCTTGACCGGCAGGTGGTTCCCCCCACCGCGAACCTGCGCACGCCAGACCCCGAATGCGATCTGGACTACGTGCCGATCACCGCGCGCGAGCACGCCATGGACGCCGTGCTCAGCGTCGGCAGTGGTTTCGGCGGTTTCCAGACCGCGGCCGTGCTCACCAGGAGCCGCTGACACCCCTTCAGAACTGCTCGAGTCAGAAGTGTTCGAGGTCGCTTCAAGTACGCGTTGTCACGGTAGGACCGACCGCATTCCAGTGGGAGGCAGGACAATGAGTTCGCCCGTAATCACCGGCATCGGCGTGATCGCGCCGACCGGTGTCGGCGTGGATGAGCACTGGCAGGCCGTACTGGCAGGCAAGCTCGGCATCGCGCGGATCAGCCGGTTCGACGCGGCAGGCTACCCGGTTCAGTTGGCCGGCGAGGTGACCGGGGTGTCGGTCAAGGAGCTGCTGCCCCGGCGCCTGGTGCCGCAGATCGACCGGTGGACCCAGCTCGCCGTGCTGGCAGGCGAATACGCGCTCGCCGACGCCAAACTGAACCCCGCCGAACTGCCCGAGTACGAGATGGCCGTGGTCACCTCCAGTTCCTCCGGCGGCACCGAGTTCGGCCAGAACGAGATGACCCGGCTCTACCGCAACGGCCCCTCCCACGTCGGCGCCTACCAGTCGATCGCCTGGTTCTACGCGGCGACCACCGGTCAGCTGTCCATCAAGCACGGTATGCGCGGCCCGTGTGGCGTGCTCGCCTGCGAGCAGGCGGGCGGTCTGGACGCACTCGGCCAGGTGCGCAGGCTGCTGCGCAGGGAGGCCCGGCTGGTCATCTCCGGCGGCACCGACGCATCGCTGTGCCCGTACGGCGTGGTCGCCCAGCTGCCCATCGGCTATCTGTCCACATCAGACGATCCAGAGCAGGCATACCTCCCGTTCGACGCGGACGCCGCCGGGTACGTGCCCGGCGAGGGTGGCGCCATCTTCACCGTGGAGACAGCGGAATCGGCGCGCGAACGCGGCGCGCCCAACTACGGCGCGATCCTCGGCTACGCGGCCGGTTTCGACCCGCCGCCGGGCTCGGAGCGCCCGCCGGTGCTGCGCCGCACCATCGAACGCGCGATCGCCGATGCCGGGCTGCTGCCGTCGGACGTCGACGTGGTGTTCGCCGACGCGATGGGCGTGCCCGACAAGGACCTCGCCGAATCCCAGGCGATCAGCGCGGTGTTCGGTCCCGGCGCCGTGCCGGTGACCGCGCCCAAGACGTTGACCGGTCGGCTCTACGGTGGCGGCGCGCCGCTGGACGTGGCGACCGCGCTGCTCGCCCTGCGCGACGGGATCATCCCGCACACCGCGGGCCCGACCGAGCTCGCGCCCGGCATCGACATCGATCTCGTGCTCGGCCAGCCCCGGCCCGCGCCGTTGCGGACCGCGCTGGTGCTCGCCAGGGGGTACGGCGGGTTCACCTCCGCCCTGGTCCTGGGTGCTGGCGACCGCACCGCGTAACCGACTCCGATCAATCTCCCGACCAGGAAAGGAATCCGCGACGATGGCCAACTTCGAACTCGACGACCTCGTCCGACTGCTGGCGTCCTGCGCCGGCGTCGAGGAGGAGTTCGACCTCAACAACGACGTGCTCGACACGGAGTTCGTCGACCTCGGCTACGACTCCCTCGCCCTGCTGGAGGTGGCCGGACAGGTGTCGCGCGAATACGGCGTGCCCATGCCGGACAACGCACCGGAGTACATGCTGACGCCGAGGGCAGCGATCGACTTCATCAACGAGCTGTTCGCCGCGACGACCGCGAAGGCGGTGTGACATGACCGGACGCACCGACAACTCGATCGTCATCGACGCGCCGATCGACCTGGTCTGGGACATCACCAACGACATTCCCAACTGGCCCAGCCTGTTCAGCGAGTACGCCGGCGCCGACGTACTGTCCGAAACGGATGGTGTGATCACCTTCCGGCTGACCATGTACCCAGACGAGGACGGCAACGTGTGGAGCTGGGTGTCCGAACGGGTGCCCGACGAGAGCACGAAAACCGTGCGCTCGAAGCGGATCGAGACCGGGCCCTTCGAGTTCATGAACATCTACTGGGAATACCTGCCGGAGGGCGAGCGCACCCGGATGCGCTGGGTGCAGGAGTTCCACATGAAGCCGCAGGCCCCCGCCAACGACGAGGGCATGACCGCGCACCTGAACAAGAACACCGCGATCCAGATGGACCTGATCAAGGACAAGATCGAGGCAGTGGCGACCGCCGGTCGTCCCGCCTGAGCGGAAATGAGACCACGATGCTGACGAACGTGCTGCTACCGCTGGTGCTGGTGGGAAACGGCCTGGCTGCCGGCGTGCTCGTCGGCACCCTGTTGGGAGCCTGGCAGTTGATGGCGGCCGCGCCCGCGCCCCAGTACGTGCGGATGCACGCCTTCTTCGCCACCAAGTTCGACCCGTTCATGCCGATCTGTCTGGTAGGGACGGTGGTCGGCGACGCGCTGCTCGCCGCGCTCGCCGACCACACCGGGTCCGTGCGTGCCCTGCACGCGTTGGCCGGCCTCGTCGCACTGGTCACGGTCACTGTGTCGATCGTGAAGAACGTGCCGGTGAACAAGTGGATGCGGACCCTGGACCCGGACCGGTTGCCGACCGACTTCGACGATCGGGATCCGCGCCGGTACTGGGGTTTCTGGAACCGGGTCAGGAGTTTTCTGGCCGTCACGGCCCTCGTGGCGAACTGCGCCGCGCTGGCCCTTGTGCTGTGATCGGAGGTCCGCCGATGTCGTCGTCCAATCCGTCCGATGAGGATCGCCAGCGCAGTCGCTGGCAGGGAGTCGGCCGTGTCGTGCTCAACGCGCTGATCGCCTACGGTGTCGCCGCCTGCGGCTACCAGCCCGCCGCCTACGACGACTCCGATGTGGACGAACCGGTCGAGGAGCCCGCCGACGTCGACTGGGCGCGCATGGAAGCCGAGTTCGAGGAA
Organism: Pseudonocardiaceae bacterium; assembly: GCA_036494465.1. Classification (GTDB taxonomy): domain Bacteria; phylum Actinomycetota; class Actinomycetes; order Mycobacteriales; family Pseudonocardiaceae; genus CAJCJE01. Next base: position 6,086 of record DASXOJ010000018.1, on the reverse strand, counting down.
CACCGGCGCGAGCGGGCCCGCCAACAGAACCCGGGCGCGAACCGGCGAGAGGGGAAGCTGTGACCAGCACCGCGGAACGGTCCACACACTCGGCGCACAACGCGCCGCCGGACTCCGACTGGCTGGCCTGCCAGGGCTGCCAGACCTTGATGTACCGCAAGCGTTTCGAGCGGACCCTGCACGTCTGCCCGGAATGCGGGTGGCACGCCCGGTTGACCGCTGCGCAGCGGCTGGCCCAGTTGCTCGATCCCGGTCCGGTCGAACCGGTCGTGCCCGCGGCGACTGCGCACGACCCGCTCGGCTTCGTCGATCTGATCCCCTACGCCGAACGGCTGGCCGCCGCCCGCGCCACCACCGGGCTCACGGACGCGGTCGTGGTGGTGCGCGGGCAACTGGCAGGCGGTCCGGTGGTGGCCGCGGTGATGGACTTCCGGTTCCTCGGCGGCAGTCTCGGCGTCGCGGCCGGTGAGGCGATCACCGCGGCCGCCGAGGCCGCGCTGGCCGACCGCGTCCCACTGCTGCTGGTCACCGCATCGGGCGGGGCGCGCATGCACGAGGGCGTGCTGTCGCTGATGCAGATGGCCAAGACCGCCAGTGCCATGGCCGCGCTGGACGAGGCGGGCCTGCTCACCATCACGCTGGTCACCGATCCCACCTACGGCGGGGTCGCCGCGTCCTTCGCCACCCTCGCCGACGTGATCATCGCCGAGCCGAAGGCCAGGATGGGTTTCGCCGGGCCCCGGGTCATCGAGCAGACCATCCGGCAACGCCTGCCGGAAGGCTTCCAGTCCGCCGAATTCCTGCTCGAACACGGCGTCGTCGACGATGTCCGGCCGAGGCCCGAGCTGCCGCACACGCTGGGCGTACTGCTGGCCGCGAACCGGCCCATCGCGCCGAACTGGGGCAAGACCGACGGCGATCCGGTGCTGCGCTCGGTGGACACACTGACAGAACGCCCGGTCACCGAGACCATGAAACTCGCCCGGCACCCCGGCAGGCCCACCACGCTGGATCACCTCGCGCACTGGATGGACGGCTTCATCGAGCTGCACGGCGACCGCGCCGGCGCGGACTGCGCCGCGGTGGTCGGCGGGCTCGGTGTGCTGGACGGGTTGCCGGTGATGGTGATCGGTCACCAGAAGGGCCACAACACCGCGGAACTCGTCCGGCGCAACTTCGGTATGCCATCGCCCGCTGGATATCGCAAGGCAGCGCGGCTGATGCGGATGGCCGCGAAACTGAGGGTGCCGGTGGTGACCCTGATCGACACGCCCGGCGCCGATCCAGGACTGGGCGCCGAGGAGAACGGGCAGATGGTCGCCATCGCCGAATGCCTGCGGGTGATGAGCTCGCTGCCGGTGCCGATCGTCAGCGTGATCACCGGCGAGGGCGGCAGCGGCGGCGCGCTCGCGTTCGGGGTCGCGGACCAGGTGCTGATGTCGGCCAACGCCATCTACTCGGTGATCAGCCCCGAGGGCTGCGCGGCGATCCTGTGGAAGACCCCCGACGCGACCGCGCAAGCAGCCGCCCAGCTGCGCATCGATGCCCGCGCCCTGCTGCGCGCGGGCATCGTGGACGGTGTCGTGCCCGAACCGGACGGTGGCGCGCACGAGAACCCGACGGCAGCGGTCGGGCTGGTGCGCGACGCCGTGATCAACACGCTCAAGGTGTTGCGCCGCCGGTCGGGCCCGCAGCTGGTCCGCACGAGACGGCAACGGTTCCGTCGCTTCGGCCTTGTCGAGGACCAGCTGGCAACTCTGGGAGAGGATCAGTCGTGACCGAGTTGGATCTGCGCACGATCGACAATGGACAGATCGGTTCGCCGCCAGGCGCCGACGCTGAGATTGCCCTCGCCCAGCTGTGCGGCAGTCTTTCCGCGGTGCTGGAGGCGGCGGCCACCCCGCCGAGCCGGATCAGCCTGCGCTGCGGCGCGGCCAGCGTCGAAGTCGAATGGCCGGTCGCCGGCGTGGCCGGTGTTCAGGCACTCGCCGCTCCGGCGGCACCACTCGCCGCACCGGCCCCTGCCGCTCCGGACACCCGGCACGCGGTGACCGCACCGCTGGTCGGCACCTTCTACCGCGCGGGCGAACCGGGTGCCCGGCCGTTCGTCGAGGTGGGCGACGTCATCCAGGCCGGTCAGCAGATCGCCATCGTCGAGGCGATGAAACTGATGAACGCGGTCGAGTCCGACCAGGCGGGCCGGGTGGCCGAGATACTCGTCGCCGACGCCGAGTCGGTCGAGTACGCCCAGCCGCTGATCCTGCTCGAACCGCTCGACGGGGACCGGTGAGGCCCGCCATGACAGTATCGAACCGGCAACCGGACCAGCCCAAGATGTTCGACACGGTGCTCATCGCCAACCGGGGCGAGATCGCGCTGCGGGTGGTGCGTACCTGCAAGGAGATGGGCATCCGCTCGGTCGTCGTCTACTCCACTTCGGACCGTGACTCGCTCGCGGTGCTCGCCGCGGACGAGGCCGTCCACATTGGACCGGGCCCGGCCAAGCAGAGCTACCTCTACCCGCCCGCGATCATCGAGGCGGCGGTGCGCACCGGCGCGCAGGCGATCCACCCCGGCTACGGCTTCCTGTCCGAGGACTCGGACTTCGCCGAGATCTGCGCCAACAACGGCATCGTCTTCGTCGGCCCCCGGCCGACCGTGATGAGCCAGCTCGGCGACAAGACCATCGCCCGCAAACTCGTCGCCGAGGCGGGCCTTCCGGTGCTGGCCGGTACGTCCTCCCCCGTGCTCAGCGTCGGCGAGCTGGTCACCGAGGCCAACCAGGTCGGCCTGCCGCTGATCATCAAGGCGGCGGCGGGCGGCGGCGGGCGCGGCATGTCGGTGGTGCGCGAGTGGGCCGACCTGCTGCCGACCTACCGGACCACCAGGGCCACCGCGCAGGCGGTGTTCGGCGACGGCCGGGTCTACCTGGAACGCTACTTCGAACAGTCCAGGCACATCGAGGTCCAGGTGCTCGCCGACGAACTCGGCAACGTGCTCTACCTCGGTGAGCGGGACTGTTCGGTGCAGCGCAGGCACCAGAAGCTCATCGAGGAGAGCCCGGCAGCCAACCTGGCCCCCGGGGTGTCCGAACGGCTCGGCGAACTGGCCGTGCGCGCCGCCCGCGAGGTCGGCTACACCGGCGCGGGCACCTTCGAGTTCCTGGTGCGCGACGAGGAGGTCGCGTTCATCGAGGTCAACTCGCGCATCCAGGTTGAGCACCCGGTCACCGAGGCGGTCGTCGGCATCGACCTGGTCCGCGAACAGCTGCGCGCCGCCGCCGGAATGCCGCTGTCGGTCAGCCAGTCCGAGGTCAGGACCGTGGGTGCGGCGATCGAGTGCCGGGTGAACGCGGAGAACCCCGCCAAGGACTTCGCGCCCTGCCCCGGCCGCCTCGACGAGTTCGTGCCGCCCGGCGGTCCGTTCGTCCGGGTCGACACGCACGCCTACGCGGGCTGGAAGGTACCCGCCGAATACGACTCGCTGCTGGCCAAGGTGATCGCCTGGGGCAGCGACCGCAACCAGGCACTGGACCGGATGGACCGGGCGCTGGCCGAGTTCCGCATCGCGGGCCCCGGCATGCACACCACCATCCCGCTGCTGCGCGAGGTCATCGCGGACAAGACCTTCCGCGCCGCCGAACACACCACGTCCTTCCTGGACACCCGCCACGACGAGGAGTAGCGAATATCCGGAGTCAGGCCCGGCCGATCGGCCGGGCCTGACTTGCCGACAACGCTCGCGCGGCATAAGTTACTGATGAGTAGGAGCGTCAGTCGCGCGAAGGAGTCCCGATGCCCACCCTCGACCGCCAGGACGACGTGTTCGTCCTCGACCTCGGCGACACCGAGAACCGCTTCCACCCCGACTGGCTCACCGCGACCAACGCGCTGCTCGACCAGGTGGAAGACGCGGACGGCGCGCGTTCCCTGGTGACCACGGCGACCGGCAAGTTCTTCTCCAACGGCCTCGACCTCGATTGGCTGATGGCCAACGGCGACCACGCCATCGAGTACGTCGCCACGGTGCACGAACTGTTCGCGAGGGTGCTCTCGCTGCCGATCATCACGGTCGCCGCGTTGCAGGGGCACACCTTCGCGGCGGGCGCGATGCTCTCGCTGGCGCACGATTTCCGGGTGATGCGCGCGGACCGGGGCTTCTGGTGCCTGCCCGAGGTCGACATCAACATCCCGTTCACGCCGGGCATGGCCGCGTTGATCCAGGCCCGGCTCCCGCAGCCGGCGATGCACGAGGCGATGACCACCGGCCGCCGCTACGGCGGCACGGACGCGCTGGCCGCGGGCGTCGTCGACCGGGCGGTCACTGAGGACGCGGTGCGCTCGACCGCGGTGGAGATCGCCACGGCGAACACCGGCAAGGCCGGTCCGACGCTGGGCGCGATCAAGGCACGGATGTACGCGCCCGCGCTGGACCTGTTGCGGGACAAGGACAATGCGATGGGCTGACCCGGCACCGCCCGCCGCGCACAAGGCGCGACGGGCGGAGTTCGTGTGCGGCTCGGCTCAGCTGCCGTTCTGCTTCTGCTGGATCTGCTGCTGGAACTGGTTCTCGCACTGCTGGATCTTGACCTGATCGTTGTTGGCCTGCTTCACGCAGTCGGTGTAGTTGCTGACGGTGCCGCCGAAGACCGACACGAAGCTGCCGAGCGCGATGGCGACGATGATGCCGATGATCAGGCCGACGATGCCGGTGACCAGACCGGAGATGGACATGCCCTTGTTGGTGGCAACGCCCCGGCTGGCCCTGCGCATGCCGAGGATGGCGAAGATGATCGCCAGCACGCCGAAGAGGATGCCGCCGACCGCGCTCCAGGACAGCACGATCGCGAGGATGCCGAGGACGAGGGCCGCGATGCCGAACCCGTTCCTCGGCGCGCCCATCGGCGCACCCTGTCCCGGGTACCCGGTGCCACCTTGGTAGCCAGGAGGCGGCGGCATCGATCCGGAACCACTGTCTCCGTAGCCGGACGGATCTGAACCAGGCGTAGTCATCGGCCCTCCCTGTTTGGCGTCGGTCACCATGGCCGACACCGGAAACCCGCATGATAGTGACGACCTGGGCGCATCACCCGCCGAATGCCCCAACTGACAGAAGTGTTATCTCACCCTGCCGACGTTCACTCGTTCGGAGTAGTCCACGGCACTGTCCGCAGTGGAGCGAGCACTGATCCGGCGACCGCGTTCGATCATCGGCCAGCGTCGGCACCAGCAGCAGCACCAGGCAACAGTGACCAGGTCGTCCGGAAACCGAGTACGCCGACGATCCGATGACGCTAGAGTTGGCCAACCGCCGCAAGATCAACCTGGTCGCGTGGCCACATGTTCAACCTCGGCTGGCCGAGGGCGCTGGGCAACTCGATCGAGTCAATGGACCTCGGTTTCGCGCTCCAGGCACGCTGCCTGGAAGCGGTCGCGACCGGCAAGGCCGGCGCGGACAGCTGCGTCGTGCCGGTCCCGCCGGACATCGACTCGGCCGTGGCACCGCCTATCTGGACCGCAAGTACCCGTAACTCGTCCGAGCGGAGACCGCCGATGCCCAAGCGCATCATCATCGACTGCGACCCCGGCCACGACGACGCGATCGCGCTGATCCTGGCCCAGGGCAACCCCGAGATCGACATCGCCGCGATCACCACGGTCGCAGGCAACCAGACCATCGAGAACGTCACCCGCAACGCCCTCGCCACCGCGACCATCGCGGGCATCGCGAACGTGCCGATCGCGGCGGGCGCGCGGCGATCGCTGATCGAACCCCAGTTCGTCGGCGACGTGCACGGCGAAACCGGCCTCGACGGCCCGGTCCTGCCCGAACCGACGGTGTCGCTGGATCCCCGGCACGGCGTCGACCTGATCATCGACACGATCATGAGCGCGGAACCCGGCGAGATCACCCTGGTGCCGACCGGTCCGCTGACCAACATCGCGCTCGCCGTGCGCAAGGAACCGCGCATCGTGGCGCGGGTCAGGGAAGTCGTGCTGATGGGCGGCGCCTACCACGGCGGAAACTACAGCGCCGCAGCCGAATTCAACATCGCGGTCGACCCGGAGGCCGCGCACATCGTGTTC
>DASXOJ010000017.1:0-6081 GCA_036494465.1 Pseudonocardiaceae bacterium | reverse complement strand
TGATGCCGCGCGCCTGGGGGTGCAGCGCGTCGAATCCGCCCTGGGCGATCGCGGCGTCCAGGGCCCAGCTCTGGGCGGTGGACCGGTTCGTCATGGTGACTCCTAAGTACTTAGTGATTAAGTACTTATTAGCTAAGCGCTGTGCTACCTTGCTGTCAAGGTCGAAGGGGGTTGGTCGATGTCACGTCGAGCGGATGTGTTGCGGCGCTTCGGAGAGGCCAGCTACACGCTCAGCGCGGCCGACGCGCGACTGCGTGGCAGAGCGACGCGCGTGCCGGGCGCGCTGTCGTTTCCGCACGCCAGAGCGCTGCGCGTGCTGGAGGAGCTGGGCCCGCTGTCGATCAGCCAGCTGGCCACGCACACCGAAACCAGCGGCGCCGCCGTCACCCAGCTCGTCAACGGACTGGCAACGGCGGGCTACGTGATCAGGGAACGGACCGAGGCGGATCGGCGCACCGTGCTCGTGCGGATCACCCCGTACGGCACCGCGCGGCACCGCGAGCGCGAGCTGGCCCTCGCCGACGCGTTCGACCGGCACCTCGGCCACCTCAGCGAGGCCGACCTGCTCGCGACGGCGGACATCATGCGCGCGCTCGCCGCCGTCTACGACCGGCTTTGATCGCTCAGAACCTGCCCGCTGCCACGTCGGTCACGGTGACCCGGGTCGACGTGTAGATCACGTCGACGCCCGGCTGGTCGGGTTCGCCGCCGTGAAAAGTCAGTGGCACACCGGTGTTCGCGTTGATGTTCAGTGTTTCCGTGTACCCGCTGGGCAACGCTGGCGCTGCCGCGGTCAGGGTCAGCGCCGGTTGGCCTTCGACGGTGGTCCTGGTGACGGTGACCTCGGGCAACGTCGAGTACAGCCGCAGCACACCGGCCCGCACCTTCGGATTGCTCGACCCCGCGATCAGCGCGTCCATGCCGAAGTCCCACACCCGGTTGTCGAAGGTCGACGGGGTCGGCGCGACCACGTTGCCGGGATCCAGTGGCGCCTCGGCGATGCGCAGCCGCGCGGTCGCCAGGTCACCGTCGACCGCGTAGAGCGCGGCGGCGACCTCCCTGGCGAAACCGCCGTCGCCTTCGTCATCATGGTCCCTGACCTGTTTGGGCAGGTCGGTGCGGTCGTAGGCGTAGTAGTAGTGGCCGTCGTCGGTATAGAGGTCCCAACCACCGTAGGCGGTGTTGCTCGCCTCGGCGCGGTGCACCAGGTTCGCGTCACCGACCGTCGGCGCTGGCTGGTCGGCGACGTCGGCGGCCAACGACACCAGCGACCCGTTGAGTGCGATCGACGAGGTCGGCGACGTGGTGCTCGTGCCGCCCGCATGCGCGGTGCCGACCGGGTTCGGCTGGCTGAGACTGGTCGCGCCGACCGCGACGGCGGCGACCACCGCGACCGCGCCGACGCCGATCCCGCTCTGGGCGAGCCGGGCCCGCCGCTGCGCCTGGCGCGCCGCGCGCTCGATGGTGGCGGTGTCCGGGACGAAGGGCTGGTCCTCGACCAGGTCGCGCAGCAGCTCGCCGAGCCGCTCCTCGGTCGGGGAGGTCATCGGGAGTCACGGGTGGATACCCCGCCCTTCCGAGTGGGCGGGAATCCCGAACTGTCAGGGAGCACGGTTAGCCTCCGGTTGTGAGGTTTCGCCTGTATCCGACCCAAGAGCAGGAAGTGCTGCTCGCGGAGCATTGCGCGCAGGCGCGGTTCGTGTGGAACCTCGCGGTGGAGCAACTCGGGTATCGACATCACCGGCAGGCTCTGCCGAACTATGTGATGCAGAGTCAGCAGTTGACCGAGGCGCGGGCGGCGTATGAGTGGTTGCGGGCGGGTTCGCAGACGGTGCAGCAGCAGGCGTTGCGGGACTTCTCGCAAGCGATGGCGAACTGGCGAGGTGGTACCCATCGGCGGCCTAACTGGCGTAAACGTGGGCGGCGCGAGGGTTTCCGGATCGTCGGCCCGCAAGCCCTCCGGGTAGAACAGATCACCCGACGCTGGTCGCGGGTCGCGATACCGAAGGTCGGCTGGGTACGGCTGCGGCGCAGCCGGGCCATGACCGCCTGGAAGTCCTACCGGGTGACGCTGGATCCCTCGGGGCGTTGGCATATCGCTTTCGCGGTGGTTCCCGCACCGCTGAAGGGGCCTGGCGATGGCTCGGTGGTGGGTATCGATCGTGGCGTTGCCGTCACGCTGGCCCTGTCCGACGGCGGCACCTACCAAGCGCCGTCGCCGCTGGGTGTCCGGAAGGCGGCGCGGGCGCTGTCGCGATGCCAGCGCGGTTCCAACAGACGTCAGCGAGCAAAGGCTCGGGTGGCAAAACTGCATGCGCGCACGGTGGATCGGCGCCGGGATTTCGTCGAGAAGACGTCCACGACTATCGCTGGCCGGTCTGACGTGATCCGGATCGAGGACCTGCAGGTGGCGAGCATGGTCCGTTCGGCCCGGGGCACCGTCGATCAACCCGGTCGCAAGGTCGCGCAGAAGGCGGGCCTGAACCGGGTCGTCCTCAATGCCGCCTGGACGGCGTTCGCCACTCGTCTGGAGCACAAGGCGGCTGGTCGGGTGGAACGAGTCGATCCCGCGTTCACGAGTCAGTGTTGTTCGGTGTGTGGGTATGTCGCTGCGGAGAGTCGCAAGCGCCAAGCTCTCTTCCGTTGCGTGGCCTGTGCTTATACCGGTAATGCTGATGTGAACGCGGCGAGGAACATCGCGGCAGGGCGTGCCGTGACTGCGCGGGGAGGCCCGGTGTTGGCTGGGCTGGTGAACCGTGAACCTCAACGCGGGGCCTCCTCGGTCGCGAGGTTTGGAATCCCTGTGGTTCAGCACAGGGAGGACGTCAAGGGGTAATGAGATCAGCCTCCGGCGATCTCCTCAAGGGGCTGGCGGGTGGTCTTCGGTCCGAGCACCGCGACATCGATGACCAGCAGCACCATGGCCGCCGCGACCACCGCGAACATGCCGCCCGCCTGCCACGCGGTCAGCGCGCTCAACAGGATGTAGGGCATGGCGGCCGTGGCCAATCGAGACAGCGAGTACGCCGAGCCCGCCGCCGTCGCGCGGATCAGGGTCGGGAACAGTTCGCCCTGGTAGGTGTGGAAGGCATTGGAGAACAGGTTGCTGATAGCGGTGTAGCAGAACCCGAACGCCACGATGGCAGCGGGCGCGCTCGCGAAACCGAACAGCAGACCGAACGCCGCCATGCCGATCGCGCTCGCCACGATCAGCCACTTCCGTTGCATGCGTTCGATGATCGGAATGGACAGTGCCGAGCCGATCGGGTAGCCGAGCGTGGTCAACGCGAAGTAGGTGAGCGATCCGGTGACCGAGAAACCCTTGCTCACCAGTACAATTGGCACGAGAGTGCCGAAGCCGTAGTAGCCGAACGCTTGCAGGACCTGGAAAATGTAGAGCATCACGGTCCGGCGGCGCCACGGCGGCCGGAGCAGCATCCCGACACTCACGTGACCCTGCGGCACCGCGCTGACCTCGGGTTCGGGCAGGTCGCCACCTGCCTGGTCCTCGAAGCGGCGCACGATGCGCTCGGCCTCGTCGGACCGGCCGACCGCGACCAGCCAGCGCGGCGACTCCGGCAGTCCGGCGCGCAGCAGCCACACGATGATCGCGCCGACCCCGCCGATGATGAACAGCCACCGCCAGCCCGCCAGCCCCAGCGGAGCCGCCCCGGCCAGGCCGCGAGCCAGGAAACCGGCGACCGGCACGCCGCAGAAACCCACCGTGTACGCCCACGCGGTGGCCGCACCACGCCACCGGGCGGGCAGCAGGTCGGCGAGGTACGCGTCGGCCAGCGGCAGTTCGCCGCCGATGCCGATGCCCGCGATGAACCGGCAGATCACCAGCATCCAGATGTTCGTGGAGAACGCGCCGATCAGCGTGAACACCGAATAGACCGACAGCGTGAACAGGAACGCGTTGCGCCTGCCCAGCCGGTCGGCGAGCCGCCCGAGCGTGATCGCGCCGACGAAGGCACCGACGAACGCGGACGCGAGCAGCGGCTTCAGCGCCGCGCTGGACGCGCCGAAGTCGTTGTGCAGCACAGTGGAGACGGTGCTGGCCAGGAACAGGTCGTAGAGGTCGAAGAAGGTCGCGAGGCCGACCACGACCACCACGAACCGGTGCAACCTGGTGATGGGTAACCGGTTGAGCCGGGCCGCGATGCGCGCCCGCTCGGTGTCGGTGGTCATGTCCGCCCTCACAGTTTCACATCGTGGAACTATAGTCCCGTCAGGTGAACTGGAGGTTAGCGCGCTGTTCCGCGCCTGCCAACCCGCGTGCCGCGAATCGTCTCGCCAGACTCGCGCCGACCATCAACTGGATCTGGTGGAACAGCATGAGCGGCAACACGATCAGGCTGATCGCGTGGCCCGCGAACAGCACGCCCGCCATGGAAATCCCGGTGGACAGGCTCTTCTTGGAACCGCAGAACATGATGGTGATCCGGTCCGGGATGTCGAACCCGAGGCGTCCGCCCACGAACCACGTGCTGCCCAACGCGATCGCGAGCAGCACCACGTCCACCACGATCAACCCGGCGAAGCGCGCCAGGTTCAACTGGTGCCAGCTACCGGCGACCACGCCCGCGCTGAACGCGGTGTAGACCACCAGCAGGATCGACCCGCGATCGACGATCATGGTGACGGTGCGGTGCGCCAGCAGCCAGTCCACGATCCAGCGCCGAACCAGCTGCCCCAGCAGGAACGGCACCAGCAGTTGGAGCACGATCTCGCCGATCGACGCCACCGACAGCGTGCTCTGGCCGTGCGCGAGCAACGCGATCAGCACCGGCGTCAGCACGATCCCGATCAGGCTGGAGAACGACGCCGAACAGATCGCCGCCGCGACATTTCCCTTGGCGATGGACGTCAACGCGATCGACGACTGCACAGTGGACGGTGCGGCGCACAGCAACACCAATCCGGTGTAGAGGGTCGGCGTGAGCACCGACGGCACCAGCAGGTGGGCCGCCAGGCCCAGCACCGGGAACAGCACGAACGTCGCCGCGAGCACGGTCACGTGCAACCGCCAGTGCTTGACCCCGGCCCACGCCTGCGCGGGCGAAAGCCGTGCGCCGTAGAGGAAGAACAGCAGTGCGATCGCGACCGTGGTGGCGTGCCCGCCGACGACCGCGCCGATCCCGCGCACCGGCAGCAGGCAACCGAGCGCGACCGCGGCGAGGATGCTCAGGATGAACGGGTCGAGGAATTTCCGCACGATGTTCATCGTGCGTTGACGTGGCGAAATGTGGAACGCCGATAACTGGACTGACTGTTATCATGAATCGTGATGTTCGATCCGGTGCTGCTGCGCACGTTCCTGGTGGTCGCCGAGACGCGCAGCTTCACCAAGGCCGCCGCGCGCCTGGGCGTGCGCCAACCCACCGTGTCCCAGCACATCCGTCGACTGGAGGAAGCCGCCGGTCGGCAGTTGTTCGCCAGGGACACCCATTCCGTCGAGCTGACCGGCGACGGCGAAGCCATGATCGGGTTCGCCGACACCATCCTGGACGGCATGGAACGTGCCACCACCTACTTCGCCGGACCGCAACTGCGCGGCCGGGTGCGGCTCGGCGCGTCCGAGGACATCGTGCTCGGCAAACTGCCCGCGGTGCTGCGCCGGTTCCGTCGTTCGCACCCGCTGGTCGAACTCGAACTGCTGGTCGAGATGTCCGAGACGCTGCACAACAAACTGCGCCAGGGCGAACTGGACCTGATCCTGGCCAAGAGCCGCCCCGGCGACGAACCCGGCCGTCCTGTCCGCCGCGAATCGCTGGTCTGGGCCGGTGTGCCGGACCACGACATCGACCTGACCGGCACGATTCCGCTGATCATGCACCCGCTGCCCAGCATCACCCGCGAACACGTCACCCAGGTGCTGCAACGATCGCGGCGCAGCTGGCGGATCGCCTGCACCAGCGCGAGCATCAGCGGCCTGCGCGCGGCCGTGCTCGCCGGTCTTGGCATCGCCGTGTTCGCGCGCAGCCTGGTGCCCGCCGGGCTGGTCGAGCTGGACGACGGCCTGCCCGCGCTCGGCGAGGTCGAGTTCGTGCTCACCGCGCGCAGGCTGCCCACGCACGG
>DASXOJ010000016.1:0-37422 GCA_036494465.1 Pseudonocardiaceae bacterium | reverse complement strand
CAGGTGCTCGCCGCGAAAGCCGTCGCGGCCTGGCACCTGCACGAACTCACCCGCGACCTGGACCTGGCGGCGTTCGTGCTGTTCTCGTCGTTCGCCGGGACGCTGGGTGGCGGCATCGGGCTCGGTCCGTTCGCCGCGGCCAACGCCCACCTCGACGCGCTGGCCGAATACCGGCGCGGCCAGGGCCTGCCTGCCACGTCGGTGGCCTGGGGCGCCTGGGACCACGCCGATCCCGGTCCGCTCCAGGATCAGCGCAGGCAGCGCCTGTCGCGCCGAGGACTGCCGGTGCTCGACCCGCGCCTGGCCATCGACGCGTTGCGGCAGGCACTCGCCGCCGACGACTCCACGATCATGATCGCCGACGTCCACTGGCCCGACTTCGTGCGCACCTTCTCCACATCCCCGCTGATCAGCGAGATTCCCTCGATCAAACGCGCCGAAACGCCGACACCCGCCGCGGCACCCGAGGCGCTCGCCGACACCCTGCGCAACCTCCCCGCCGCAGGGCGCCGCGCCGCGCTACTGGCCGCCGTCCGAACCCAGGTCGCGGCCGTGCTCGGCCACGGCGGCGCGGATTCCGTTGCCCCGCAACGATCGTTCCCCGAACTCGGGATGGATTCGCTGACCACCGTCGAACTGCGCAACCGGCTCAGCGCCGCCACCGGCCTGAGGCTGGCCGCGGACGCCCTGCTCCAGCACCGCAGCCCGGACGCGCTCGCCGGTCACCTCCTGGACCAGCTGGCGCTGCCCACCGAGGAAGCACCGGGTCTGCTGGCGTCGCTCTACGACCAGACCGGCGACCGCACCAGCGAATACCTGGCGCTGCTCGCCTCGGCCGCCACGTTCCGCCCGGTCTTCGCGTCCGCCGACGACGCGCCCGCGCTCGATCTGGCCGTGCTGGCGCGCGGCCCCGCCACGTCCGCGCTGTTCTGCCTGCCCACGATCCTGGCCACCTCAGGGCCGCACCAGTTCGCCCGCTTCGCCGCGCCGTTCGACGGCGCGTGCGACGTCAGCGCCGTCAGCGTGCCCGGCTTCCTCGACGGCGAACCGCTACCCGCCTCGCTGGCCGCGATCGTCGAACACGCCGCCGCCACCATCCGGGCGGCCAGCCGTCGGCCGGTTCTGCTCGGCTACTCCAGCGGCGGCCTGCTCGCCAACGCCGTCGCGGCCCAACTGGAGAAACAGGGCGTGGCACCGGCGGCCGTGGTGCTGATCGACAGCCACGTACTCACCGCAGACGCGGTCAGTCCCGGGCTGTTGCGCGCCATGGCGCACGAGGCCAGCGGACTGGTGCCGTTGACGGACATCCGGCTGACCGCGATGGGCGCCTACCTGCGGCTGCTCACCGGCTGGCAACCGTCCCCGGTCAGCGCGCGCACCCTGCTCGTGCGACCGGCGGAGCCGTTGCGCGGCGCGGACTGGCCGCTGACCCACCAGGTGCTCGACGCGCCGGGCGACCACTTCACGATCATCGGCGACCACGCGCGGCACACCGCCGAACTGGTCCGCGACTGGCTCTCGGCCAACGAGGAGGAGGTAGCGGCATGACTCCGGTGGTGATCGTCGGTGCGGGCCCGTGCGGGCTCGCCGCCGCCTGTGCCCTGCGGCAACAAGGTATCGGGGTTCGCCTGCTTGACTCGGCGGCGGGTCCCGGGCAGGGTTCCCGGGCCGTGCTGCTCTGGCCGCCCGCGCTGGAGGTGTTGCGCGCGGTGGGTGTCGCGGACCAGGCGCGCCAGGAAGGACTGCCGGTCAAGGCATTGACCTACCACCTCACCGGCGGACGCAGGCTGCGCAGCGAACTCGGCTCGGCGAACGCCGCGTTGCTGCTGCCGCAGCAGCACACGACCCGGCTGCTCGCCGAGCGGTTCGCCGCGCTCGGCGGCCGGATCGAATGGTCGACGCAGGTGAGCGAGGTGCACACGGTGCGGGAGACCGTGGTGGTGCGGGCGGGGACGACCCTGGTCGAGGCCGACTGGCTGATCGCCGCCGATGGGGTCCGCAGCACCGTCCGCGATCTGCTGGGCATCGAATTCCCCGGTGCGGCGGTCCCCGGCCGGTACCTGATCACCGAGGCCGCCATCGACGGCGACCTCGAAATCGGTGCGGTGCACTACTTCCTGCGCCCGGCCGGCTCGCTGGTGATCGCGCCGATGCGGGGCGGCAGGACCCGCATCAGCGGCCCGGTGGCCGAGGACACCCCGCTCACGCCGGAAACCGTGCGGCTACTGGTGGACGAGCGCGGCCCGGCCGGGCTGGGTATCCGCGAACTCGGCCCGGTCACCTCGTTCAGCAGCCAGGAACGCGTCGCGTCCGCGTTGTGCCAGGGGCGGTGTTTCCTGGTTGGCGACGCCGCGCACACCCATTCGCCGATCGGCGGCCAAGGGCTCAACCTGGGTCTGCAGGACGTGCACAACCTCGCCTGGAAACTCGGCGGCGTCATCACCGGCCGACTCACGCCCGCCGTGCTGGACACCTATGACACCGAACGCCGTCAGGCCGCGACCCAGGTCCTCGGCAACACGCGCAGGGCACTGCGGATGTTCCTGCTCGGCCCGGTTGGCGCGCGCGTGCGCAACACCGCGTGGCGCGCGCTGGAATCGACCGGCGCGCTGCGCACCTGGTTCACCCCGCTGCTCGCCGGACGACGGGCTCGTTACACCGCAGGCACGGATCGCCGGCACTGGCTGCTGCCCGCCGAGGGCACCCGGGCCCCGCACTGGTTGCCGGACCCGCCGCTCGGTCCGCCGACGTTCCGGCTGATCACCGTCGGCAGCCGCCTGACGCGGCCTGCCGAGGAGTTGGCGCACCGGCGATCGCTGCCGCACCAGCGCGTCAACTCCCGATTCCGGACCGGTTTCGTGTTGGTGCGCCCGGACGGTTTCATCGCGCGCAGCGGCGTTACCCGGTCCGAACTGGACAGCGTCGCCGAGCTGACCTGCTGACCGCCGCTGGGGAGGCGAGCGGGGCCCGGCACTCACCGGGCCCCGCTCCATTCGAGCCGGTGGTCACCGGCTCCGGGTGATGACCACCGGCAGGTCGAGCACGACCGTGTGCTTGCTGTTCGGCGCCCAGCGCACCGGACCCGCCAGGTCGATCTCGGCGACCCGCGCCAGCAGCGCCTCCAGCAGCACCCGGACCTGGAGCCGGGCGAACTCGTCGCCGAGGCAGTGGTGCGGGCCGTGCCCGAAACTCAGGTGTGGGTTGGGGTTCCTGGCCACGTCGAACCGGTCCGGGCCGGCGAACACCGACTCGTCGCGGTTCGCCGACGGCCACCACAGCGTCACCTTGTCACCGGCCCGGATCAGCTGATCGCGCAGCTGCACGTCGCGGGTCGCGGTACGCCGGTTGTACGGGTTGGGCGGCGCCCAGCGCAGCACCTCCTCGACGGCCGAGGGCAGCAGGGCGCGATCCGCACGCAGCTCCCGCCACTGGTCAGGGTGGGTCGCGAACCCGTGCAGGCCGCCCGCGATGGTGTTGCGCGGCTGTTCCACCCCGGTCAGCAGGAAGTGCTGGAAGTTGACCTCGCGTTCCTGCTGGGTGATCGGCGGCTGATCATGGCCCTCCGGCAGTTCGGCGCGGGCCAGCACGGAGGTGGCGTCCAGATCGGGCCGGACCCGCTTGGCCGCCACCAACGCGTTGGCATAGCTCAGTATCTCGGCGAACACCCGGCGGGAGTCGTCGTCGACCTCGCCGGTCCTGCGGTTGACGAAACCGGTCACGCTCGCCGCCCAGTACTCCAGCTGCGGCAGATCCCGCGCGGGCACGCCCAGCAGCGCCGACACGCAGCGCACCGCGAACCGCTCGGCCAGCCGCGCGGCGTTGAACGTGCCACCGGCGAGGGTCTCGGCCACCAGGTCGTCGGCGAATCCACGCAGCCGCGCCTCGGCGTCCGGCAGGCACAGCGCCGGAGCGAACGCGCGGCGCAGCAGCGCGTGCCGGGGATCGTCGAGCATCGGCATCATCACGCCGGCCAGCACGCCGATCTCCAGATCCTCCAGATGCGACCCGCCACCGACCCGGGACGCGCCGCCCTGCGCCGAGAACGCGCCGGGATCGCGCGCCGCGGCCAGGCTGATGTCCGAATACCTGGTGAACACCCAGAACCCGTCCGCACCGGGTCGCGGCCCCGGATGGAAGAACACCGGCGTCTCGCGCCGCAGCCGCGCGAACAGCCCGTACGGGAAGCCGCCCGCGAACAGGCTCTGGTCGGTGAGGTCGAAGCCGGCCGTCGCCGGTCGCGTTCGGTACGTGGTCACCGATTCCCCCTCAGGATGCTCGTGAAATCGCGTGGTGGCACGGAAAGCTCGTGCCAGAGACCGGCAAGGCGGTGCCGCGCGGTCGTGCAGTACAGGTCCGCGAGCTCGCCACCGGCGCCCGCGGCGCGAGCCAGCACCACGAAAACGGTCAGCAGCTCACCCGCGATGTGCCCGATCAGCCGGTGCGCCTGCTGGCCACCCGGCATGGCGTCCGGATCGGGGTAGCGGCCCGCCAGATCCGCGCAGGTGCGGCTGAGGCGCCGCAGGTCCTCCGCCAACGCGGCCAGGTGCTCCCGATTGGCGGGGGACAGGCCCGCATTGTCGGTGGGGCCGGGCCAGTCCCGGTATGGGTCGGCCGATCTGGCGTGCCGGGCGAGCAGCGCGCGACCGGCCTGGATGTCCAGCAGGAAATCGACGTTGCCGGACACCCGCAGGCCGCGGGCGTCCCGCAGCAGGCGTTCGGCCGGCCGGGCCCGAGCGCTCCGCGCCAGCGCGCTCGACGCGGTTTCCAGTCCCGAACCGCCGAGGATCGACACGGTCTGATCGGCGATCCGCCAGGCCGCACGCGTGCAGATGTTCTTGGCCAGCAACTGTTCGAAGCCCCGGTCGGCGCCCAGCAGGCACCAGCGGATGGCGCCGTCCAGCGCATAGGTCTCGGCCAGCGCCGTGGCGAAGAAGCGCTCGACCTGCTCGTAGCCCGCCAGCGGACGGCCGTCGATCTCGCGGTCCACCACGAACTCGCGAGCCAGCACCTGGCACGCGCGCACGATGGCCAGCGCCGGTGCCGCGTTGAACAGCAACCGGCCGACCGACGGCGGCGAACCGGCACCGCTCGACCCGGGCCCGGCCAGCACCCGCTCGGCAGGCACCAGAACCGATTCGAACCGCAGCGACCCGTTCGGCAGGCCCCGGCCACCGAGGAACTCGTGCCGCGCGGTCACCGTCACCCCGGGGCTCGCGGTGTCCACGAACACCAGGCCCAGCCGCTGCTGCCCGGCCTGGTCGCGCACGACCGCGGTGACCCCCAGCAGACCGGCGACCGAACCCAGGCAGATGAACCGTTTCGCACCGTCCAGCCGGTACGCGCAGCCGTCCTCAGTGGACACCGCGACCGTGTCGCGCCACCTGTTGTTCTGCCCACTCGGCTCGGTGTCGGCCAGCCCGGACAGGGTTCCGGCATCGACCTGCCCGCCGACGAACTCCCGCAGCGGACCGGGCGGCAGGCCGGGCAGCAGGGCAGCGGCACCGATGCCGTTCTGCACCGCGATCAACTGGCCGACCGCAACCGAGCAGCGCGCGGCGTGCTCGACGACGCGGAACATCGTGTAGTCCGAGGGGCGTCTGCTGTTGTCGCGCAACGTGAACAAGCCCCCGGCGCGCAGCGCTTCGATCAGCCCGTCCGGCAGCGCGGCCGTCCGATCGATCTCCTCGGCGTCGACCGCGACGAGCACCGCGTCCAGTTCGGCGATCAACTCGTCGCAGGCAAGCCGCTGCGCCGGGTCGTCGGACGGGAACCGTGGCAACCGGCTCCACTCCGGCGCGGCCGGATCGAGGAAATCGAGAAAGCTCGTATCGGCGGACATCGCGATCCTCCCTGACGCAGCGGACGACGGCTCAGACAGTGGCCAGTTCGCGCCGGGTGATGTCGCCGTTCACCAGTGCCGAACGCAGCAACCACGCGGCGAAACCCTCGTTGTCCGGGCTGATACCGACCCGGTTGTGCGTTAACCGGGCATGGTCGAACAGCAGGTAGTTCAACGGCAGTTCGGCCGCGCGCGCGTCGGCGGCGAGTTCGCCGATCGCGTCCAGATAGCGTTGCCACTGACCGGTTCTGCCGTGGTCCCAGGCGAATTCGACGTCCTCCCGGACCGGGCAGGAATCCCACCGGTCGGCCTCCCGTGCGATCACCACCCGCTGCGCCCTGGACATCCGCGCCGACGAGTCGCGCCAGCAGGTGAACAGGAACGTCGCGCGATCGGCCTCGGGCACCAGCGTTACCAGGCGCAGCAGGTGAGTGACCGCGAAAGCCCGTTTGGCGGCGGCGGGCAGCGCGCTCTCGACCAGCAAGGCGAGGGCGAGTTCGCTGGACAGCGTGGAGAACACCATGCCGACGCGATCGGCGGGCACGTCCGCGCGGAACAACTCGCGGTCGGTGCTGGTCTGCCAGCCCAGTTCGTCCAGCGCCTGTTCGCTCTGCGCCTCCAGCGCGTCGAGTACCGGTGTCGCCGCGTGGAAGGACAAGCGCACGGACGTGCCCACCCGGACGTCGGGTAGCCGCTGGAACGACCAGCGGCAGTGCGACGGGTCGCCGAGCAGGCGGTCGAGGACCGGCCGCAGGATCAGGGCGATCCGCCGCACGGTGACGTCCGGATCGCACCGCGTCGGCGGACAGGTCGTGAGAAACAGGAATTCACCGATCACAAGGCACCCCCAGGCAACCCGAATCCACCCGGTCAACGGTCGATACCGAGGATAGGTGCGGGGCTCCTCCGAGATGTCGATCGCGGCCGAGATCAAGGGGAGCCCGCGACGGGTCAGGGGGGTGGCCCCTATTGCGGCTTGGCGCGATCTGTTCTATAACTAGTAGAACATACATCGGAGGTGGGGATGGTGATCCTCAACGTCGACCTGGCCAGCGAGGTGCCGATCTACCAGCAGCTGCGCGACCGGATCGTGGAGGCGATCGCCGACGGCGTGCTGACCGGGGGGAGCTCGCTACCGGCCACCAGGGCGCTGGCCGCCGACTTCGGGATCAATTTCCACACCGTGAACAAGGCATATGACCTGCTGCGCCAACAGGGCCTGATCCGGCTCAACCGGAAAACCGGCGCGGTGGTGACCGCCACCGTCGTGGACGCACCGTTCCGCGCGGACTGGACCGCGCGAGCCCGAACGCTGCTGGCCGAGGCCATCGCACGTGGGCTGCCCGCCGACGAGGTCCTCCAGACCTGCCGCACCGTGCTCGACTCATTTCCCACCGCGCAGCCGGAGGAAACGCCATGATCGTCGCCATCATCCTGAGCTCCGCACTGTCCCTGCTGGTGCTCGTGCTCGCCCTGGTGCTGCCCGCGGTCACCAGCCCGACCGTGCCGTTCGGCGTCCGGGTGCCAAGCCAGCACGCCAACGAGCCCGTCATCGTCCGGCAGACCCTGGTCTACCGGGTGCGGGTGGTCGTCATCGACATCGTCGCGGCGGGAGTCTGCGTCGCGATCTACGCGGTGACCGGTGAAACGTTGCTGCTGCCGCTGTCCGTGCTGGTGCTGCTCGGCGTCTGGTACTGCTGCTTCTTCCTGGCCAACCACGAAGTCCGGACCGCCAAGGCCGCCGGGGGCTGGTACGAGGGCGTGCGCCAGGGCATGGCGGTGGACACCGCACTGCGCACCGATCCGCCGCGCTTTCCCTGGCTCTGGCTCGCACCCCCGGTGATCATCACCGTCGCCACGGCGGTGATCGGGGCGCTGATGTACCGGTCGATGCCGGACGTCCTCAATGTGCACTACACCGCGAACGGTGTGCCCAACCGGCAGGCTGCCAAGTCCGTCGGCACCGCGTTTGCGTTGGTGTTCGTGCAGATCGGCGTGACCGCGCTGCTCACCGGCATCGCCGCGACCGTCGTGTTCCGCAGCCGGTCCGACCTCGACCCGGCCCACCCGGTCAGCTCCTCGCGCTGGCACCGTCAATACACGGAGCTGGGCGCCAAGGCGCTGCTCGGGCTGGTCGCCATGATCGACCTGGGCATGCTGGGATCGTCGTTGCTGACCTGGACCGGCACCGCAACACGCTGGGCGCCACTGGTCGTCGTGATCCCGATCCTGCTCGCGGTCGCCGTGACGTTCGTTGTGCTGGCCAGGCACAACCGGGTGCGCGACGACGGCGAGCAGGACACCGGTCTGAGCCACCGGGACGACGACCGGTACTGGCGGGGTGGCCTGTTCTACGTCAACCGCGACGACCACAGCGTGTTCGTGCCGCGCCGGTTCGGCATCGGCTGGACGCTCAACTTCGGCAACCCCAGGGCGGCGATGTTCCTGCTCGGCATTCTCGCCCTGGTCGCCCTGGCGATCACGCTGCGCCTCGGCGGCTGACAACAATGCGGCGCGCGCGACAGATGATCGGTGTGTCACTGCCACTCGGGATCGAATGGCTTCAGAACAAGGAAAGCGGCTCGATCGGCAACGGTTGGGGCAGCGGTTCGAGCTCGGACACGCGGGCGCGGACCGCATCGTGGAACTGGCGAGTGAGGGTGAGCGCGTCGACGTTGTCCGGGGTGTGCAGGAAGACCGTTGGCGAACGGCCCTCGTGCAGCCAGTCCACGACCACATCCAGCCACGGCTGCCAGCCCTCGACGGTTTCCGCGACATCATCGCGGCCGATGTAGCGGACCACCGGGTGATCCGTGAGCGCCCTGGTGCGACGCGGCAGGCGCGGCTTGCGTTGCCACGCCTCAAGTTCCATCTGGCTGCTCGGCGAACCGGTGAACAGCACGGTGGTATCGAAACTCACCCACTCCGCGCCGAACTCGCCGAGTACCCGTTCCAACGCCTGCGCGCACCGTGGCTCCTCGAAGAACGCGCGGTGCCGGACCTCGACGGCGGAGCGGTACCGCGGCGGCAGACGGCGCAGGAACGCCGCCAGCGCACCGAGATCACCGGGCGCGAACGTCGGCGGCAGCTGGGTCCACAGCGCGTGCGTGCGCGGGCCGAGCGGTTCGATCGCGGCCAGGAACTCGCGCATCGGCTCGGTGACATCGACGAACCGGCGCTCGTGGGTGACCAGTTTGGGCAGCTTGAGCAGGAAACGGAAGTCCGATGGGGTCTGCGCGGCCCAGGAGCGGACCGTGTCGACGCTGGGGGTGGCGTAGAAGGTCGTGTTCCCCTCGACCGCGTTGCACCAGCTCGCGTAAGCCCGCAGCCGATCCTTCGCGGCCAGCGGTTGTGACAGTTGGTGGCCCTGCCACGCGGTGTGCGTCCACATCGCGCAGCCGACGTGCAACCGCACTGCTGAGCTCGTCATGCGATGAGCAGTTCGTAGGAGTGCCGCCGGTCGGCGTGGTCGTGGACCGGGGTGGTGATCATCAGCTCGTCCGCGCCGGTTTCGTCGGCGATGACCTGTAGGTGTTTCCGCACCGTATCGGGTGATCCGACTACCAAGCCCGGTATCGGTTCGGCGCAGTCCGCGTCGTGCGGGCTGGGCAGCAGGACGCGTTCGCCGTGTTTGCGGCGGGCCACCTTGAACCGGATCGGTCCGGCGAGCCATTCGGCCCGGTCATCGGTGTCGGCGACGATCGCCGACACGCTCACGACGAGTTCCGGCGCTGGGCACGCCTCGCGATAGAGCTGGGTCGCTTCTGCTGCTTCCGCCGGGCTGAGGTGGTGGGCGAACGCATAGCGGAGGCCGCCCGATGCGGCGAGCCGCGCGCTGGTCGCGCTGGAGCCGAGCAGCCAGAACTCGACCGGGTTCCCGATCGCCGGGACTGCCGCCACTGGCTGGTCGCCGGTGAAGTGGCCGATCAACTCGGTGAGCTGCGCGGGAAAGTCGTCGGACCGCTGGATCGCGTCCGCGACCCGGGGCTGGCCGCCGAGCGCGCGGCCGACACCAAGGTCGATCCGGCCTGGGTGCAACGCGGCGAGCGTGCCGAACTGTTCGGCGATCACCAGTGGTGCGTGGTTGGGCAGCAGCACGCCGCCCGCGCCGACCCGGATCCGGCTCGTCGCGTCCGCGAGCCTGCCCGCGAGCACAGCGGGAGCGGAACTCGCCACGCCGCGCATGCCATGGTGCTCGGGCACCCAGTACCGGCGGTAGCCCAGTTCGTCGGCGAGGATCGCCAGGTCGACGGTGTTGTGCAGGGCCTGCCGCGCGGAGGACCCGGCCACGATCGGCGAGGTGTCCAGCACGGAAAGGCGCACCGCGCCATGTTAGGCGGGTGTGGCCGGAACGGGCGGTCGGAGCACCAGTTTGAGCACGATGAACAGCACCGTGCCGAGGATCAGCGGCTGGCCGAGGATCAGCGCGACGGTGCTCGGCAACGCGGCGAGCGTGGCGGCCGGGATGAACAAACCGCCGATCGCGGTGATGAACGGGACCCCGGCGAGCAGCAGCGTGCGCTGGTCGCGCGCGACGTCGGCGAGCAGTTCGAACGCACTCGCGAACAGCACCCCGAACAACACCGTCCCCGCTGCGGCCAGCACCGGCAGCGGCACGGCCTCCAGGAGGTGGTCGAACGGGGCCAGGCCACCGAGCACGAGCAGGATGATGCCGGTCGCCAGCGTCACGTAACGCGAGCCGACCTTGGTGACGCGCAGCAGGCCGATGTTGTCCGGATAGGCGAGCGTGGACAGGCCGCCGAACAGGTTGCCGATGGTGCTGCCGAGCACCTCGCCGAACACACCCTGCGCGGTGCGCTCGCCGGTCAGTTCCTGTTCGCCCCAGCGCGCCACGATGTCGTAGGTGGCGATGCTTTCCGCGACCGCGGGCAGCATCGTGATGAAGAAGACCAGCACCAGGTCACCGCGCACGGCGAAGCCGAACGGGAACGCGCGCGGCAGGGTGAGCCCGAGATGCTGACCAACATCGGCGAACGAGGTCGGCGCGAAGATCGCATAACAGCCGGTGCCGACGACGATCGCGATCAGCACCGCGCCGCGTCGCAACAACGGCTTGCGCACCAGCATCAACACCACGACCAGCACGGCAGCCACGAGCCCAGCGCCGAGGTTGACCAGCGGGAAACCCGGACTGTGCGGGGCGCCGAGCCAGTTGGGCAGCGCGGTGCTGGTGAGCTGGGTGGCCAGGATGAGCACGATCAGGCCGGACAGGATCGGATCGCGCAGGAACCCGCTGACCCGCGCGATCAGGCTGATCCGCCGGATCGGCAACGCGAGCACGCACCAGATCAACCCCGCCACGAACATCGACCCGAACGCGGCGGCCAGCCCGGCGCGGTGACCGGTGGCGAGCAGCGCGGCGAGCGTCCCGGCGTACGGCCCCTGGATCACCGGCAACCGCAGCAGGAACACCGATTGCAGGATCACCACCAGACCGGAGGTCATGAAGGTGATGCCGTAGAGGTATGCGGTGTCCGTTGTGGACATGTGAAAGGCGGCAGCCAGCAGCGCCGGGAAGATGAGCAGCCCTGCCATGCCGAGAATGTTCTGCAACCCGAGGCCGATCGACGTTCCCACCGGCACGCGATCGTCGACACCGACCTCGAAAACCTTGCTGGACTTGGCTGACGAGGTGGCGCGGGCGTCCGTGATCACGACGTCCTCCGTAACCGGGCGACCAGACGGCGGAAGAAACCGGCGATGACGGCCCGGATCAGCGGGCCCGCGCGCA
The DNA here is from genome assembly GCA_036494465.1 of Pseudonocardiaceae bacterium. Lineage (GTDB taxonomy): Bacteria > Actinomycetota > Actinomycetes > Mycobacteriales > Pseudonocardiaceae > CAJCJE01. Next base: position 25,831 of record DASXOJ010000016.1, on the reverse strand, counting down.
GTGCGGCCGGGGTGGGTGTGGGAGCCGGTGCGGCGGTCCGGATGCGCTGGGGCGCCTCGGTTTGGCCGGGGTCGGCCGGTGCGGAGCTGGGGGTGGGCGCACCGGTTTGGTCGGGGTCGGGCGTGGGAGCGTCGGGGTCGGGTGGTGGCGTGCTGGTTTGGATGCGATCGCGGACGGCGTCTGCCAGTTGCGCGACCATCCGCGCGGACACGTCGCTCATGATGCCGCGCCCGAACTGGGCAAGTTTGCCGGAGACCGCGAGTTCGGTGGCGAACTCGACGGTCGCGCCCTCGTCGGCCGGTTCGACGTGCATGCGCGCGGTCGCGTTGGCGCTGCCCGCGCCTCTGCTGTCCTTGCCTTCCGCGCGCAGCACCGCAGTGCGGGTGGCAAGGTCGCGGCTGACGATCGTCGCGGTGCCCGAGTAGGTCGCGGTGACCGGGCCGACCTTGATCTTCACCCGCCCCAGGTAGGTGTCGTCGCCGACCTCGTCGAGCAGTTCCGCGCCGGGGAAGCAGGCGGCGACGTTGTGCGCGTCCTGGAGGAACTCGAAGACCTGGTCCGGCTCTGCTGCCACCGGAAACGCGTTCTCGATCAGCATGGTGTCACCCGTCCTGGCGTGCGGCGTGCACGGCGTCGGCGACGCGTGCCGGGGTCATCGGGGCGATGGTGATGCGGGCGCCCAGCGGACGCAGCGCGTCCTCGATCGCGTTGGCGAGGGCGGCTGGTGCGGGGATGGTGCCGCCCTCGCCAGCGCCTTTGGCGCCCAACGGGTTGAGCGGGCTCGGCGTGTGCAGGTGGAACAGTTCGACCGGCGGGACTTCCGCCGCCGACACGAGCGTGTAGTCGAGGTAGCTGGTGGCTTGCGGTTGACCGTCCGGGTCGTAGGCGGCTTCTTCGTAGAGCGCGTTGCCGAGGCCGTGCGCGAACCCGCCGAGCACCTGCCCGTCGACCAGGCGCGGATTGATGACGTTGCCGCAGTCGTGGCCGATCACGTACTTCACGATCCGCACCGCGCCGGTGTCCGGGTCGACCTCGACGATGGCGGCGTGTGCGCCGCTGGCGTAGGCCGCGCGGGCGGGCGCGAAGTAGCTGACGGTCTCGATGCCCGGTTTGATGCCGTCCCGCAGCGTGATGCCGTGTTTGCCGATGTTCGCGGCGCGCGCGATGTCCAAAAGGGACACTGACTTTTCCGGGTCGGTGTCCAGGCAGATGGTGTCGCCGCTGACGGTGAGATCGCCGGGATCGCAGCCTATCAGCCGGGACGCGGTGTCGAAGAGGCGCTCGCGCATCTGCAACGCCGCGTCGAATACGGCCGGGCCCGCTGTCGCGGTGATGCGCGATGCGAACGTGCCCTGGCCGAACGGGATGCGCCCGGTGTCACCGGTGGTGACGTCGATGTGCGCCATGTCCATTTCCAGCGCGTCCGCCGCGATCTGCGCGTACACGGTCTCGTACCCCTGGCCCTGGCCGGCGGCGGCCAACGTGACCAGGATGCGGCCCTGGTTGGTGAGGCGCAGTTTCGCCCCCTCGTACGGGCCGAGCCCGCAACCTTCGACGTAGACCGCGATACCGATGCCCACGTAGCGGCCGTGTTCACGGGCCACGCGTTGTTCTTCGCGGGCGGCGTCGTAGCCGAGCCGGTCGAGGGTGCCGTCGAGCAGGGCGGGGAAGTCGCCGCTGTCGTAGGTGAGCGGGCTCCCGTCGCGGAACATGATGCCGACCTGGTAAGGAAATTCCTCCGGCGGGATCAGGTTGCGCCGCCGCAACTCCGCCGGATCGATGTCCAGGTATTCGGCGATGCGGTCCATCATGCGCTCCATCGCGAACACCGCCTGCGGCCGTCCCGCGCCACGCACCGACGAGGTCGGCACCGCGTTGGTGTAGCAGGCGATCAGTTCGGTGTGGATGTTCGGGATCCGGTACGGGCCGGGCACCGTGCTGGTGGTGATCGACGGGACCTGGAGACCCGCGCAGTACGCGCCCTGGTCGTGTTCGATGAAATCCCGGACGACCAGGAGTTTGCCGTTATCGTCGAAGCCGACTTCGATGCGGTGTGTCTGCGCGCGTTCCATCATCGTGGCGACGAAGTTCTCCTGCCGGTCCTCCACCCATTTCACGGCTCTGCCGAGGGTCATCGCCAGCCACGGCACGACGACCTCCTCACCGTAGAACTGCGCCTTGGGGCCGAATCCGCCGCCGACATCAGGTGGCGCGATGACGCGAATGTCGTCCTCTGGCATGTCGTAGGCGAGGGAAAGTTGCTGGCGGGCGTAGTGCGGCGACTGGGTGGTGTCCCAGATGGTGACCTGGCCGGTCGCGGGTTCGAACCGGGCGGCGACCGCGCGCGGTTCCATCGAGTGCCCGCCACCGCGTATGACGTGGAACTCGCCGGAGAGCCGATGCGGCGCCGTCCGCAGCGCGTCCTCCGGCGTGCCGGAACGCTGGCGGAGCCGCACGGCGATGTTGCTCTCCGCGTCGGCGTGCGCGAGCGGGGGGTTCTCGGCGAGGGCGACAGCGGTCGAGCCGACCGAGGGGAGTTCCTCGTAGTCGATGTCGATCAGTTCCAGCGCGTCCTCGGCGAGGTAGCGGGTGTCCGCGACGACCACGGCGACCGGCTCACCGACGTAGTGGACCTCGTGCGGTGGCATCGGCAGGCGCGGGAAGTCGACCAGGTCCGGGTGCAGCACCTTCGGCGCGAGTGGCCGCTGGATCGGCGCGAGATCCGCCCCGGTGAACGCGGCCACCACGCCCGGCATCGCCAGCGCGGCGGACACGTCGATGCGCTGGATGCGGGCGTGCGGGTGCGGGGAGCGCAGGAACGCCACGGCGAGCGCGTCCGGCAGGTCGAGGTCGTCGAGGTAGCGGCCCCGGCCGATGAGCAGCCTGCGGTCCTCGCGGCGCGGCACGGACGCGCCGATCATGGGCACGGTGCCGGTCATTCGCTCGCCTCCAGGACGGCTTTGACGAGTCCGGTGTAGCCGGTGCAGCGGCAGATGTTGCCGCTGAGCACGTCCCGCGCCTCGGTGTCGGTGGTGACCGGACCGTCGCGCAGGGCAGCCGTGACGCTCATCAGAAAACCCGCCGTGCAGAACCCGCACTGCAACGCGTAGTTGCGCTGGAAGGCCTGCTGCAACGGGTTCAGCTCCGGCCCTTCTGCCAATCCCTCCACCGTCTCGACCTGGCATCCGTCGGCCTGCACCGCGAGCATCAGGCAGGAGCGGACGGCGGCACCGTCCACGATGACCGTGCACGCCCCGCACACACCGTGCTCGCAGCCGAGGTGGGTACCGGTGAGGCGTAGTTTCTCGCGCAGGAAATCGGCAAGGGTGAGCCGATCCGGGACGCTGCGCTGGTATTCGATGTCGTTGACGGTCACCGTGATCGGGTGCTCAGCCATGGTGTTCCTCCTTCGCCGCGGCCAGCGTTCTGCGCAACAAGGTCGCGGTGAGCCTGCGGCGGTAGTCGGCGCTCGCGTGGATGTCGCCGGTCGGCTCGACCGACGCGCTGGTCGCGTCGGCAGCGGCAGCGAGCACCTCAGGGTTCAGATCGGTGCCGGTGACGAGCTGTTCCACGGCGGTCAGCCGCAGGGGTGTTGCGGACACGCCCGCAGCGGCGATGCGCGTGTCGACGACCGTGCCGGATGCGTCGAACCGGCAGGTCGCCGCGATCGCGCCGAGCGCGAAGTCGCCGCGCCGGGTGGCGAACTCGCGGAACACGGTGACCGTGCCAGGCGCAGGCTTGCGGATGTCCACCTGGAGCAGCAGTTCGTCCGGTTCGAGAGCGGTTGTGAAGTAGAACTGGAAGAACTCGGCCACGTCGACGGTGCGCACGCCGCGCGCGGACGCGAGCGTGAACGTGGCGTCCACAACGGACAGCACGGTGGGCAGTTCGGCGGCCGGGTCGGCATGGGCGAGGCTGCCGCAGATGGTGCCGCGATTGCGGATCTGCGGATGCGCGACCTGGTGCAGCGCGGCGCCGAGCAGCGGCAGCGCCGCGACGATCTCGGCGTTGCGTTCGATCTGCCGCTGCCGCGCCAGCGCCGGAATCGTGATCGTGGCACCGTCGACGCGCGGGGTGGCGTGTTCGGCGCCGATCCGGTTGATGTCGACGAGGTGTTCGATCTGGGCGAGCCGGAAGTTCAACATCGGCATCAGGCTCTGCCCGCCCGCGAGCACCTTCGCGTCGTCGCCGTGCTCGGCGAGCAGGTCCAGCGCCTCGGGGAGGCTGCGCGGAACGTGGTAGGTGAACGGTGCCGGTTTCATCGCGCCGCCAATGCCAGCAGGGCGTCGGGCGCCTCGATCAGCGAGAGGTGCCGGACAGCCGGCAGTACGCCCAGTTCGGCGTTCGGGATCCGCTCGGCGAGTAGTTCGGCCATCGCGGGCGGGGTGGCGTAGTCGTGCTCACCCACGAGCACCTGTGTCGGGGCCGTGATCGCGGGCAGCAGCGGACGCGCGTCGAGCGCGCCCATGGCCAGCGACGCGGCCGCGTGCGCGGGGGAGGCCGTGGCCAGGAAGATCCGCGCGACCCGGTCGGCCTCGTCGGGGTGCTCGGCACGGAACGCCTCGGAGAACCAGCGGTCCAGTTGGAACGGCAGTTGCTTGTCGCGCGGGTTGGTGGCCTTCTGCGCGCGTTGCGCCCACGCGGTCGGTGCGTCCGGGCCGTACCAGGCGGTGGTGTCGGCCAGCAGCAGCGAATTGACCCGGTGCGGATACCGCCCGGCGAGCGTCATCGCGACGCTGCCGCCCATCGACATCCCGGCCAGTCGCACGGTGTCCAGCCCGAGCGCGTCCAACGCGGCCACGACGTCCTCGGCAAGTTCGTCGATCGTGAACGGCCGACCGTCCCACGCGCTCTGGCCGTGCCCGCGCAGATCGAAAGCGAACACCTCGTGCCGGGTGCCCAACCGTCCGGCGAGTGGCTGCCACAACTCACCGGCCAGCGCGAGCGGGTGCAGCAGCACCAGCGGCGCGCCATCACCGTGACGCAGCACCGACAGCGGACCCGCGTTCCTGCGCATCATGCTGCCCTCGGGAACATCTCGATCGCGTTGTCGCGCAACAACTTCGGTGACAGGCCAGCTGCTTCGAGGGTGTGCACGGGTTGCGGATCACCGAGCGCGAAAGGGAAGTCGCTGCCCAGCAGCATCCGCTCGGTGCCGACCAGATCGGCGAGGAACCGGATCGCGGGCGCGGACAACGCGACCGTGTCGTAGTGGAACGCGGGCAGGTAGGCGGAGGGGAGGCCGCGTATCAGGTCGCCGGTCTTGGCTTCGCCGGTGCGGTACCCGCCGTCCAGCCGCGCCGCCTGGTACGGCAGGTACCCACCCCCGTGCACCAGCACGATCCGCAGTTCGGGATGGCGATCGAGCACGCCGTGCAGGATCAGGTTGCTGATCGCGATGGTGTTGTCGACAAGACGTCCGTGCACATTGCCCAAATCGCCGATGCTGGACAGTTCGGCGGAGGGCCCGCAGGTCGGCGGGTGCAGCATGATCGGTATACCGGCGCTCGCCGCGACCGACCACAACGGATCCCAGTGCGGATCGTGCAACGGCGGGCCCTGCGCCGGATCGGTGCTCAGCAGCAGTCCGGCGAGCTCCTCCGCGCGCAGCGCCTCGATCAGGTCCTCGGCCATCGTGTCCGCGTCACCGGGCGCCACGCTGGCCAGTGCGACCGTGCCGAACTCGGCGGCCGACGCGCACATCGCGTCGTTGATCCGGCGCGCCCAGTCCCGCGTGCCGAATTGCACGTCCAGCCACGGCGAGAGGACCTGCGTGCCGATCCGTTGCTGGGCCAGCCAGGCCAGCCGAGGGCCGGTTTCGGTCATCCTGGGCCGGATCGGACGCGTGTCGCCGCTGCCCGGCACCGACACCACCCAGCCCGCGTCCGTGCGGCGCGCGGAAAATCCCTCGCGTTCGCGGTCGGCGAGCTCGGTCAGGAGCGTCGGCGGCACGATGTGCGCGTGCACGTCCACCGTGTCGTTGTTGGTGTTCTCGGTCACCCGGCCGACGCTAGAGTGGGGCAGGTGCCGCGACCAGCGCGGTTTGCTGGCAGCGTCGGTTAGCAGAACTGACACCGCGGTGCTGGCGCTGCGGCGGCCGACGTGATGCCATAACCCGATGACCGACGGACCGATCGCGCGCCGCAAACGCGTCGTCGTGGCCATCACCGGTGCCAGCGGCGCCGCGATCGGCCTGCGCATGCTGGAAATCCTGCGCGAGCAACCAGCAGTCGAAGTGCACCTCATCGTGTCCAAGGCAGGAATGCTCACGCTGCGCCACGAATGCGAGGTGAACGCCGCGCAGGTCAAGGCATTGGCCGACGTGTATCACCGGGCCTCGGCGGTCGGCGACAGCATCGCGTCCGGTTCGTACCCGGTGGACGCGATGCTCATCGCGCCTTGTTCGATCAAGACCCTCTCCGCGATCGCGGTCGGCTACACCGACGAACTGATCAGCAGAGCCGCCGACGTGTGCCTCAAGGAAGGACGGCCGCTGCTGCTGATGGTCCGGGAAACCCCACTGCACCTGGGCCATCTGCGGTCGATGACCGCGGTCGCCGAGATGGGCGGCGTCATCGCGCCGCCGGTGCCCGCCTTCTACCCGTTGCCCAAGACCATGGACGAGCTGATCGAACACAGCGCCCGCCGCGCCCTGGCCAGGGTCGGCCTGACCGAATTCGCGCCGCAACCATGGGACGGCGTACTGGATGCTTGAGATCCGCCGCCTGCAGATCTTCACCGCGGTCGCCGAACGCGGCTCGTTCACCGCGGCGGCCGAGGCACTGTTCATGACACATTCCGCGGTGTCGCAGCAGATGGCCCTGCTGGAACGGCAGCTCGGCGTGCCGCTGATGATCCGGGGACCGCGCGGCGTCGAACTGACCGAGCCCGGCAAGCTGCTCGCGCAGCGCTGCACCGGCCTGCTCGGCACGATCGCGTCGATCGAGCGCGAGATGCGCGACCTCAAGACCGAACACGCCGCCGTGCGGCTCGGCGCGTTCCCCACCGCCGCCGCCGACCTGATCCCGCGCGTGGTCGGCGAGTTCAGCAGGCGCAATCCGGAAACCAAGGTCGAACTGCACTCCGCGCACGCCGCCGACATGGCGACCGCGCTCCGCGAAAGCGCCATCCACCTGGGTCTGGTCTGGGACTACGACTTCCTGCCGCGCACCGTGCCACCGGACATCGACTACATTCCCCTTGTGGATGATCCGCTGTACATGTTGGTCCGCACCGATCATCCGCTGGCCGACGAGTCCGAAGTGGACCTCGTCGAGTTCGCCGGCGAGACCTGGGTGGTGCGCGGCCACACCCCGCCCTACGACGAGGCGTTCAGCACCATGTGCCGGATGGCAGGCTTCGAACCGCAGATCGGCTTCGTCACCGAGGACTACCTGTCCGCGCAGGGCCTCGTCGCCGCGGGCATCGGGGTGAGCGCGGCCCCGCGACTGGCGCTGATTGCCGCCAGACCGGACGTGGTGGCGGTGCCGATCGCCGAACCCGCGCCACACCGCCGGATCGGCGCGGTCCGGCTCCAGGACTGCACCCACCCGCCCGCCGCGCACCAACTGCTCGACGTGCTGCGCGACGTGGCCTCGGCGGTCGCCGAATGAACGAGGCGGACGAACTGCTCGGCCAGCTGCTGCACGCCGACGGCGAGACCTCTCTGGTCGACCGGATCGTGGCCGACGTGGCCATGCGCATCATCGACGGCAGGCTCGCCCCCGGCGCGGACGTGAACTCCGTCGAGCTCGCCAAGCGGTGCGGCAGCAGCCGCACCCCGGTCCGCGAAGCACTGCTCACCCTGCAACGGGAAGGGCTGGTCGACATCCCGGCCCGGCGCAGGCCGCGCGTCGCGCCGGTCACGCTCACCCAGGTGCGCGAGCTGTACGAGGTGCGGGCCAGCCTGCACGGGCTGGTCAGCGAACTGATCGTGCGCGACGCCGCCGACGCGGACCTGGCCGTCCTGCACGACTGGCACGCCCGCCTGCGCCGCGACGCCGAACGTGCCGACGTGGACGGCTACTTCTGGCACAACGTCGCGTTCCGGCTGGCCGAAGCCGACGTGTCCGGCAACAGCCAGCTGGCCAGGATGCTGCGCTCGCTCGGCCTGCGCACCCTGCAACTGCGCCACGTCAGCCTGTCCCTGCCGGGCAGGCTGGACCGGTCCGTCGACGATCACGAACGGCTGCTCACCGCCTACGCCGACCGCGATGCCCCGCTCGCCGTCGCCATCACCCGCTCGATCGTGCTCGGCGGCCTGCGCGCCATCGAAGCGTCCGACTGGGTCGGCCTGGCGGAAGCCGTTTAGCTCAGGCCGGTGTTCTCGATCGCGCGCAGACCACGCATGACCAGCGACCGGCTCACCGCCGCCGCCAACGGCGCGTCCCGGTCCGCGTAGGCCCGGACCAGGCGCTCGTGGTCGGCGACCGAGTTCAGCAACCGGCCCGGCAGCGACAGACTCAGGTGCCGGAACCGGTGCATCTGCAGGCCGAGCGAGCTGAGCCTGCGCTGCAACTCGCCGTTGCGGGACAACCGCGCCTCCGCGTTGCGGAAACCCACGTTGTGCCAGAAATAGCCGTCAACGTCGCCCTCGCGCGCGTCGCGTTCGAGCAGGTCCTGCCACTGGCCGAGGGCCTTGATCTCGGTGTCGGTCGCGCGCCCCACCAGCAGTTCGCTGACCAGCCCGTACAGGCTGCCGCGGATCTCGTAGATCTCCCGCACCTGGCCCAGCGCGACCGGCGACACGAACGGACGCCTGCGCGGCGGTATCACCACCAGACCTTCGCGTTCCAGCAACAGCAACGCTTCCCGCACCGGCGTCCGGGACGTGGTGAAGCGGCGCGCCAGTTCCGCCGAGTTCACCTCGTGCCCGGGCAGCAGGCGGCCCTCCACGATCTGCACGGCCAGTTCCTGGAAGATCGCGAACGGGAGCGAGTCGCTGCCCTCCACCCCGCGCAGCGCGGAGAACAGCAGCTCCTGCCGCAACGCCGCGACATCCGCGTTCGGCTCCGGCCCGGTCAGTCCCGCACCTCCGGCCAGCGGCGGGACACCGACGCGATGAGGTCCTCGCTCGATTCGGCCACGACCGGGAAGTCCGCCAACCGCTCGTAGGGTCGACACGCGTCGATCACCGCCCGACTGTTGAACGCCAGCGCACCCGGCAACGTCAACGGGTCCACCCGGCTGCCCCAGGTCCGCTTCATCACCTCGATGTCCTGCTGCGGATCGCAGCGCCCGCACATCGCCCACACCACCTCGCTCAGGTCGCGCGGGTTCACGTCGGCGTCCACCACGACCGTGAAGCGGTTCATGTAGGCCGCCTGCGGCAACTGCGCGGCGAGATAGCCGGCCTGCCGCGCGTGGCCGGGATAGCGCTGTTCGATCGACACGATCAACAGCGACCGCCCGCCGCCCGCCTCGTGCGCCCACACCCCGCGCAGGCCAGGCAAACCGGCCTTGCGCAGCGCGTCGGTGATGATCGCGGACTTCATCACCGTGCGCATGTAGGAGTAGTCGTGTGGCGGTTTGCCGGGCGGCGCACCGAGCAGGATCGGGTTGTCCCGGTAGTAGACGCGCTCGATGTCGATGGTCAGCACTGGTTCTTTGGAACCCGAGTAGTAGCCGGTCCATTCGCCGAACGGGCCCTCCGGCCGCATGTTGTCCGGCCGCACCCAGCCTTCGATCGCGATCTCCGCGTCGTAGGGCAGCGGCAAGCCGGTGACCAGTCCGTCGACCGTGTGCACCGGCGTGCCGAGCATCGCGCCGACGTAGTCGTACTCGGACACATCTGATGGCACCTCGACGCCCGCCGCGACCAGGTACGCCGGATGCATGCCGAGCGACGCCGCGATCGGCGCCCGCCCCTCCGCCGCGAACCAGCGCCGCAGGTGCTGCGCGCCGTGCTTGCCTGCCTCGATGTTCACCGACGCCGACCCGCCATCGTCCTGCACCTGCATCCGGTACGCGCCCAGGTTGATCCGGCCGGAGTCGTAGTCGCGGGTGACCACGGCGCAGCCGGTACCGATGTAGCGGCCGCCGTCGCCCTCGTGCCAGCGCGGCACCGGAAACCTCAGCAGATCGACGTCCGGCCCGGCCGCGACGTTCGCCAGCAGCGGTCCATCCTGGACAGTGGTCGAGGCGAACTCGCCTGCCCGCCGCGACCATTCGCCCGGCGCGGTCGCCAACTCGGTCATCAGCGACTCGTCCGTGTGATCCCAGCCCAGACCGAGCACCGATCCGAGCAGCCGGGGATTGCTGACCGACCCGCTCAGCACCCGCAAACCGGGCGCATAACCGGTGATCGAGTCGAACAACAGCGCCTTCGGGTGCGAACGCCGGTAGTTCACCTGTGACAGCGCGCCGATCTCCAGATCCCAGTGCGCGCCGCCGACCCGCTGCAACTCGTCCGCATCGGATGCCTCGGTCAACCACCGCCGCAGATCGGCCGGTGCCTGCTGCTCGGTCATCAGCTCCCCGCCATGTTGTCGATGTACTGGCTGACGTTCGACGGTGCCTGCACCTTCGCGGTCGCTGCCGCGTCCTTGAACGCCTGCGCGATCAGGCTCTCGTTCACGGCGGGCGTCTGCGCCCACACGTTGATGAAGAACGTGTACGCGTACTGGGCCAGCGACGGGCTGCTCACCCCGGTGTACTTCTCGATGCTCTGCTCGGTCTGCGTCGGGTTGGTGCGCAGGTACTTCAGCGCGTCCGCGTCGGCCTGCACGAACTTCTGTACCACATCGCGGTTCTTGGCCAGGTAGTTCGACTGGACCGTGTAGGTGCCCAGCGGAAAGGCCAGGTCGGACAGTGAAGCCAGTCGCACCGCGCCCTTTTCCTTGCTCTGCGTGCCGTTCGGCGGCTGGGTCAGGATGGCCTGCACCGAGCCGCTGTCCAGCGCCGCCACCTCGGCCGGAATTCCCTGCACGAACTCGGTCTGCACGTCGCCGCGCTGCATGCCCTTGCTGTTGAGCAACGCGGTCAGCCCGAAGTCGCTCTCCGAACCCGGCGAGCTGATCGCGACCTTCTTGCCGCGCAGATCCTGGATCGTCTTGATGTCCGGGCTCGCCCACATCTCCAGGTTGTAGTGCGGCTCGGACATCGCGACGAACTTCAGCGGCGCGCCCTTGAGGATCGCGGCCGCCGAATCCTGCGCCACCCCGACCCCGATCTGCACGCTGTTGCTGGCCAGGCTGGCCACCAGTTGCGACGATGTGTTGAGCCGCACCAGTTGCACGTTCAGCCCGTGCTTCTTGAAGATCCCGTAGTCCGCGGCCACATAGAGATCCGAGTAGCCCGCACCGGGCGCGGTATAACCGATCTTCACCGGTAACAGCCCGTTCGAATCCGCGGTCACCTTGGTTGCGGCGCCGCCGGCACATCCGGTGACCGCCAACGCGACGGCCGCCGCGATCACAGCAAGTTTCTTCATTGCGCACCTGCCCAGTGGACGAAGCGCCGTTCGATGGCGCGAACCGCCCAGTTGAGCAGCAACGCCACCACGGCGAGGATGACGATCCCGGCCATGGCCGAGTCCATGTCGAAGTTCGAGGTCTGGTTCTGCACGAAATAGCCGAGTCCCTGGCTGGCCAGGAACAGTTCGGCCACCATCGCGCCGACCAGCGCGCGTCCGACCGCGAGTCGGACACCGGCCAGGATGTAGGGCAGCGTCGCGGGTAGCGCGACCGTGGTGAAGAACTTGTAGCGCGGGGTGCAGAACACGGTCGCGACCCGGGTGTAGTCGGCGTTGAGGTTGCGCACGCCGGTGGTGATGTTGATGACCAGCGGCAGGATCGCCGCCCACACGATGACCAGCACACGCGAGGTGCTGTCCAGGCCGAACCAGAAGATGATGATCGGCAGGAACATCACGTAGGGCACCGAGTAGAGCACGTTGACCATCGGTTCGGTCATATCGTGCAGCACCCGGCTGCGACCGAGGACCAACCCGATCGGTACACCGGCGACGAACGTGATCAGCAGGCCCCACAACAGTTCCCAGCCGGTCGCCGCGAGCGGCGGCAGGATCTGGCCGGTGCCGAACAGGTGCACCTCGCTCTGCGCGATCCGCACCGGGTTGCTGCTGAACGTGACGTCGACCAGGCCGAACATGGTCGACAACTGCCAGGCGACGAGCACGATCAGCACGCCGAGCGTGCCGAGCAGCACGCTACGGTGCCGGCGCGCCCAACTGGACAGTGCCGACGGCGCGACGACCGGGTTGAGCTGAGTTGTCGGGGGAGACGCGCTGCCGCGCACGGTTGACGCCGTTGTCATCGTCGGACCCTTCGGTCGGGGTTTGCAGCTGGTGCAGTGCGGCGAGAATCGTGTCGCCGTAGGCGAGGAACTCGGTGCTGCGCCGCCACGCCGCGTTGCGTGGCCGGGGCACGTCGATCGCCAGGTCGAGCGCGACGTGCGCGGGACTGGGGGAGAAGACCAGCACTCGATCGGCGAGCAGCACCGCCTCGTTCACGTCGTGCGTGACGAACAACGCGGTCTTGCGACTGGTGGCGGCATCGGCCTGCCAGATCCGCAGCAGTTCCTCCTGCAGGATCTCCCGGTTCTGCGCGTCCAGCGCGCCGAACGGCTCGTCGAGCAGCAGCAGGGTCGGATCGGTCGCCAGCGCGCGGGCCAGGTTCACCCGCTGCCGCATGCCACCGGACAGTTCGTGCGGATACTTCTGCGCCACCTCGGTCAGTCCGGCCACGTCGAGCAGACCTTCGGCGCGTCGCTTCGCCGCCCCGGTCAGCCTGCCCTGCACCTGCGGTCCGAACAGGACATTCGCCATGACGGTGCGCCACGGGAACAGTGACGCGTGCTGGAACACCAGCGATCGCTCCGGACCTGGCCCGGCGATCGGTTTTCCGTGCAGCTCCAGCGCGCCGCCCGCGACCGGGACCAGACCGGCGACCGCTTCCAGGAAGGTGGTCTTCCCGCAGCCACTCGGCCCGACGATCACCACGAACTCGTGTTCGTGCACGACGAGGTCCAGATCGGCGCAGGCCAACGAGAACTCGCCGCCGCGACTGGACTGGTGGCCGAGCTGTAAGCCGCGCGCAGCAAGGCAAACCTGCTGCTCGGCACCTCCCGTCGCACGGGATTTTCGTCCGCTGTCGGGCATGATCACGACAACTCCTTCGGTGGCGTTCTTCGGTGGCTCAGATCCGACAACCACGATAATGTGTCGACACTTCGTGCGAGTGTTGTCCCCACGATGGGTGCAGTCAAGAGTTGTATGTGGAATCGACGTCGGGAAAAGCGCCAAGTGTCGACACTTGGGCGAATCACTGAATCGATCAGTGGCGACCGGCCGAAATTCGACAGGGTCGAAGGCCGAGCGCTGCCGCGAGAGGGTGTTCGGCTGATGTCGCCCGAACGGGACGAATCAACTGTTCTGGGCCGAGTCGGCATGTCCGAACGACTGCGGGAACTGGCCACCGGTTGTGGCATCGTGGCGCAGAAGGCCGAGGCGGTTGTCACGTTGATCGGCATGGCCGTGACCTACTCGTGCAGCTGATCGACGGAGGCGGATGTGGACCTGGCGGCGACCTTCTCGGCGATGCCCAATGGGATGCCCAATGCGACGCCGCTGACGGCGTTGCCCGACGCGTGGCACTGGGAGATGGCGCCCGGCCTCGACTTCACCGCCGCGTTGAGTGAAGACCGCGAGCACGCGTTCCAGTGCTTCGCGCTGCGTTCCTACGACGCCGGTCTGGTCGCCGCCGTGCTGTCGTTCGCCCGTGCGCACGAAGACGTCGTGCTGACCCCGCCGGACCGCCCGCTGGGGATCGCCGAGGGGCTGGCCCATCCGGGATTCGCGTTCGACACGGTCGTCACGTTCGGTCCGGTGCTGCACCGGCACCAGGAGCAGGACCCCGCACTGCACGAGGCGATCCGCGCGGTGCAACCGGCCTACCGGTGCGAGTTCGCGGGCGACGAGAGCGAGCAGGACGCCTCGTTCCTGTTCAGCCGCGCGGCCGGGGTGCCCTCGACCAGGCTGGACCGCGAACCGCACCCGTTCCTGAAGATGCGGTACAAAACCGACACCCGGGTCCTCCCTGAGCGGGATTTCGTCTCGACCGACTGGCTGGTGAAGGAACTGCGCGCGCTGGAAGGCAGGCCGGACGGGTTCGTCGAGTACGAGAACTACCGGCACGAGGTCCGCAGAGCGGAATGGGCCGACGGCCAGTGGGGCCTCACCGGCGACGCCACCGAAGCCGGTTGGCACCGCATCGACGAGCTGCTGGAATTGGTCAAAACCAGCCTGTACGGACCCAATCTCGCCGCGGGCACCACGAGGTTCGACGGCTGAGCGGCGGTCCGCCGTACGGAACGGGCGTTGGCAGGTCGCTGATCGCAGTGGAACTCTCCTTTGTGGATTTCGTGGACCACAAGGAGAATCGGTGCGAAACAAGTTACTTCTCATGGCCGGTGCCACGGTCGCCGCGCTGCTGACGACCGTGTTCACGCCCGGCGTGAGCGCTGCGGCGGAAACGGTCAACTGGTCGGCGCAGAGCACGGCTTGGATTCAACTGATCGTCGCAACACCCTGATCGAGAGGTGAAGCGATGGCAGGGCCGAGGCAGAAGCAAGTTCGCGAGTACCGAGGGCAGATCCCAGCACCGGGCCGACGGTCGCCTGCGACTGGAACCAACAGATCGTGGTTGCCTGGCGCGGGATCGGCGGCGACCAGCGCATCTGGTACACCGCAGCGCAGGTCGAGAGCAGCGTGGACCAGCCGACCGGGCCGTTGCAGTGGTCGGCGCAGAAGATCGTGGACGGCGGCGGGGTGACCGACCTGAGCCCGTCACTGGCAGTGGTGCGCAACGGAAGCGGTGGCCTGATCCACCTCGCCTGGAAAGGCGCGGGCAGCGACACGAGCGTGCACCACGCGACGCTGTCCAGCCGCGCGCAGCCGTGGCAGGTGCTGGGCACGGTGCCCGGCGTGTCGACGGTCCGGTCACCGACGCTGACCGCGGGCCTGAGCGACCCGGCCTTCGCGCCGACGCTGAGCCTGGTCTGGCCGGTGCCAGGTGGGCAGAACATCTACTACACCAACTACTTCGGCGGCAGCTCGTGGTCCAACCCGGCACCGATCGTCGGCGGCAGCGCGGCCGCGCCAGTGGCGACGGAGGGTGCGAACGACGGCTACAGCACGCTCAATGATCTGCTGGCCTGGCAGGGTTCGGGCAATGACACCCGGATCTTCTACACGGTCGACCAGGACCGGTCCGGGTGGCAGCCGCAGCAGCTCGTCACCAACGGCGGCCCCACCGGCAACGGCCTCGCCGCGGCGGACTACGTCCAGTGCCCCAACGGGCATTGCACCGTGATCTCGGCCTATCTCGCCTGGGAAGGCCCGCAACAACATATCGAGTACGTGCACGGGCAGTACTGAGCCTGCCGGTCAGACCTCAAGCGACTGGGTGCCCAGCACGATGGCGAGGGCGAGGCGTTCGGCGTCAGCGGTGCCGGGCTCGGCGGTGTAGATGGAGATGCGCAGGTCGTCCAGGGCGACGAGCAACGTGTCGCAGTCGAGGGTGATCGGGCCGACGGCCGGGTGGTCGATGGTCTTGTGCCTGGACGGCTCGGTCAGCGGCGGGGGCGTCTCGGCGTCCCAGAGTTCGGCGAAGCGCGGGCTGCCCGCGGCCAGGTCGGCGATCAGGCGGCGCAGGGTGCGGTCTGCGGGGTAGCGCGATGCGGTCAGGCGCAGGTCGGCGACCAGCCGGGCTTCGTGCTCGGCCTGTTCCCGCGGCGTGTGCGCTACCCGCGTGGGCAGGCCGGTCACGTTGCGCCAGACCGCGTTGCGGGCCAGGCCGCGCCAGCTGGTCGTCTCGCCCATGAGCGCGTCGTAGGGCGCGTTGGCCAGCACGAGCGTCCAGCTCGCGTCGTACACCACCACCGGGGTGTGCGAGAGCCGGTCGAGCAGCCGGTGCACGCTCGGCACGACCCGCGATGGCACCAGGTCCGGACCGGGCGCGGCGTGCCCGGCCAGCCGGTAGAGCAGGTCGCGTTCGGCGTCGGCGAGGCGCAACGCTCGCGCCAGCGACTCCACCACCTGCGCGGACGGCGCGGTCGCGCGGCCCTGTTCGAGGCGGGTCAGGTAGTCGGCCGAGATACCGGCGAGCGCGGCCAGTTCCTCGCGGCGCAACCCGGTGGCTCGCCGCCGGTTGCCCGTCGGCACGCCAACGGATTCGGGCGTCACCCGATCGCGCCAACGCCGTACCGTCCGGCCGAACTCCCACGCTTCCACGACACCAGTGTGCGCGAGCCGGGCCGGGTTGTCCTGGTCCTGACAGTCCTACGAAAACCGGACGGGTGGCTGCCACCCGTCCGGCCGCGCAGGCTGGGCACCATGACCGAACCAGGAACTGTGCTGATCACCGGCCCCACCCGCAACCTGGGCCGCAACACCGTGCTCGCCCTGGCCGACCGCTCGGCCGGGCAGCGACCCGACCTCCTGCTGGTCGGCCGCGCCGGACCGGACCTGACGGCGGTCGTCGACGAGGCCCGTGCCCGTGGCGCCAAGGTCCGCGAGATCGGCTGCGACCTCGCCCGCCTCGCCGACGTCCGGGCCGCTGCGGCAACCACCCGCGACCTGCTCGCTGAGGGCGCGGTCCGGCCGCTGCACGCGCTGGTCGCCAACGCGGGCGTCATGTCGGCCGACACCCGGCGCGCCTCGGCCGACGGCTATGAGCTGACCTTCGCCGTGAACTACCTGGCGCACGCCCAGCTCATCGGCGACCTGCTCGGCTCGTTCACTGCTCCGGCGCGGGTCGTGCTGATCGGTTCGAACACCTATCACTCGAACGTGTGGCGCAAGCTGCTCGGCGTTGCCGAGGCCAAGTGGGCCGACCCGCTGGAACTCGCCCGGCCGGCCGCCAGCGACCAGGCCCCCAGCATGGCCAGTTCCGGCGAGGCCTACTCCAACGCCAAGCTCGCGATCCTGTACTACGCGCACGAGTTGCAGCGGCGTGCGGACACCGGCATCAACGTGTCCGTGTTCGAACCGGGCTGGATGCCCGGCACCGCACTGGGCCGGGGCGCCCCCGCAGCCGCTCAGGCGATGAGCCGCGCCTTGGGCCGCATGCCGGGCGTGTCGACGCCGGAGCGCTCCGGACCGCTGCTGGCCGCCATGGCGGTCGACGACAAGTGGGCGCACCTGCGCGCTGGCGCGTTCGTGGTGAAGACCAAGCTGACCGAGGTACAGCCGATCGCCAACGACGGCGACCGGGAGCGCCGCCTGTGGGAGGCGACCACCGAACTGCTGGACCGCGCGGGCGCATCGCGCTAGCGGATGCTCGAAGCTCAGCCTTCCCAGTCGCCGATGCTGTCCCAGAACAGGGCGATCACGCCGAGGACGGTGTGATACTTGCTCAGGTTGTCGGCCTGTGCTGCCGTTTCCCGCATGAGCCTGCTGCCGCCCTCGCGATTGAGCTGGTGTCCGATGGACCGGAGCTCGACCGCGCGGCTGAGCCAGTCGGGCGGAGCTTCGCCGCCGGAGATGACGGCGTCGAGATGGCGCCAATCGGTGAACTGGGCCTTTTGCTCATCGGTGAGTTCGCTGTAGTGCTCTTGGTTGGCGTCGATGAGCTCGGCGACCCGGCCGGCCATCCGCGCTCGCTCTTCTGCACTGTGCGCGACCGCGGACTCGTCGCTCAGGCTGGTGGAGAGCTGACTGGACGGTGTCGGCCCTTCGTCATACAGGTAGACCTGCACGTTCGAGGAGTCGACCAGGTTCGTCGTCCCGCACGACGGGCAGCGGGTCAGCGTCCGGTTCTGGTACCGCACCCCGTCCGCCCACCGGTGCTCACATCGCCCACAGCCGACCCAGACCAGGAAATTGTCGACCCTGCCCTGCGCGGCCAGATCGACACTCTTCGGATTACCGGCAATCGAGCCGGCGGGCACCCCGCATTCGGCGGATCCGATGTCCAGCTGCCATGGGCGCAGTTGCTCCAGATAAAGCCCTTCGATGTCCAAACCCCACACTCCGTCCGGGGTTTCGACCACGATGTAGTACAGCTCCCGATCGACGTATTCGTCCCGGAGGAAAGATTTCGCCTGTTCCGCATCGCTGCCCGCGAGGGTGAGATAACTTGCCTGTCCGTTGTATTCCACGCCGCGCACGGTCAGTCCAGCCTGGGCAACCTTGCGCTGCCAGGATTGCATGGCCGCCTGGTCGGGGAAAGTGATGTTCTTACCGTCCGGCGTCGGTCTCGGTGTCGCTGCCGGTGCGGTTGATGCCGGAGTTTGTTCGTTCACCTGTTCGTTCTTCGAGCGCCGCTTGGACCAGGCCATAACCGGATGGTATCGACTTTCCCCGGTCTCAGGCGCCCGAATGGATATAGGCGGCCCAGCGGCTCGGCAGCGCGGGAAACGCGCCGCGCAGCCTGCGCACCGCGTAGTGCAATGCCTCCGCGGACTGGCTGGGGTCCGGCGGTTGCGAGCGGTCGGCGGTGAGGACGGTGTAGAAGTCCTTGGCCATG
This sequence comes from Pseudonocardiaceae bacterium, assembly GCA_036494465.1. Taxonomy (GTDB): domain Bacteria; phylum Actinomycetota; class Actinomycetes; order Mycobacteriales; family Pseudonocardiaceae; genus CAJCJE01. Next base: position 7,343 of record DASXOJ010000016.1, on the reverse strand, counting down.
GTGCTGGCGGTCTGGTCGTTGATGGGCCAGAGCGTGCCGATGACGTTGCGATAGCCGGCGAGCTGGAACGCCGCGGTCAGGTGAGTCGCCTCGTCCGCCTGTTCCTGACTCGTGTCGGTCGTACTGCACGCGGACAGGTACGCCAGTTCGGCGTGTTGCAGATTCTGGTGCGTGATGGTGTGCAGCGTCAGTGGCTTGGTCAGGTGGTCGTGCAGCAACAGCCGGCTGGCGGACGGGTCGCGCAGGTCGGCGTAGCCGTGGCAGGCGAGGTGGACGATGCCGTGCCGGCGCAGCACCTCGACCACGTCGTCGCACGTCGCCGTGGCGCCGGTCGCGGGGAAGACCGCTGCGCCGGGGATGAGCTCGCGCACCAGTTCGACTTCCTGCGCGGCGCCGTCGAGCGGAGGGCTGCCCGGCGCGTCGGGTACGGCGACGATCGACGTGGACGGCAGGCCCGCGCTGTCACGCCGGGCGTGGACCAGCGCGCGGATGGTGGGCGTGTAGGAGCTGATAACCCGATCGCTCACGGTATCGGTGTGCGACGATGCGTCCTGGTACAGCCCCGAGGCGTGCAGGGGGAGCGTCGTGACCACCCCGACCGGGCACCACCACACCCTGGGCCAGGTCTTGCCCTCCGGCGGAGGCCCGGTGTGGCCGAGTTGATCGAGCACCGGTCCGGTGATGTTGCGCCAGGTCCAGGCGAGCACCTCCAGCATGCGCGGCTGGGCCGCGCGCCGCGCCTTCGCGGGCTGTTCCCGGTCGACGGCGATGCCGCGCGCCACGCGGAACTCCTCCGCCTGCCGCAGGACCGCCGCCCTGGTGACAACGGGGGGCAGGTCGACAACGACGACCGGATCGCTGGGATTGTCGCGGACAATCAAGGCGTACGCGCGTGACTCGTCGGCCACGATCGAGATGATCGGGCCATGCTTCGCGTGCCGGCAGAGCTCGGTGATGGGCGTCGGCCGCTGGAAACCGATCAGCTCGGGCACCTGGCGGATTTCGTCGAGGAGCTGGTTCCACTCCCGGCTGAGCGATGCGCGGCGAGCCGCGAGTTCGCGCGGGTGTCGTCCGGTGGCGTCGCGGTGCTCGCCGAAGGACGGCAGCGTTATCTCGTGATCGGCCGCGTTGATCTCCTCGCGGATCCGCTCGAATCGCGTCACCAGGCCGGGCGCTGCCTGCCGCAGTTGCGCGACGTCCTCCCGCGTGTCCAGCGTTCCGGCGAACACCACCCCCCGGGTCTGTTCGAGCAGTTCGACCGCCTGGCCAGGCTGACCTGCCGCGATAGCCGCGGCAGCGGCCGTAGCGGGCAGTTTGTGCGCGGCGCTGACCCGGTGTTCCCGGTCGGCGCGGTCCACGTCCCGCAGGCCCAGCTGCGGAAGCAGTTCGGTGGCGAGCCGGATCATCGTCATCGCATGCCGGTGGCGGCCCAGCGTGAGATCCGCCTGGGCGGCTTTCTGCGCGGCGTCGATCCGCTGGCTGACCGGCGCCGCGCTCATTTTGGCGATCGCCGCGTTCGTGGTCAGGAATTCGCGCAGCGGAACAGTGTCATGCGTCCGTTCGAACAACAGGTGCAGCAGGTCGCTGAGACTGGCCTGATTGGTCGCCCGATCGGGGTGGTTCGGCGGAGTGGCCGCCACCGCCTGCCGCGCGAACTCGGTGGAGTCCTGCAGATCCCGGACGGTGTTCTCAGCTCCCCTCAGGAAGGACTCGCGCAACGCGCTGCTGAGGTGCGAGAGGTACTGCCCACGGTCTGGATGGTCCGCGGGAGCCGCTCCGGCCAGGTTGCGGGCGACCTCCAGGGCCTGATCGAGGACCGAGGGCGCCGACGTTTTCTCGTACTGCAGCATGAGCGCGAGATAGCGCACATTGAGCCGCGACAAGTAATCCGGGTGGTGCACCGGGGTGGCCACGACCGCTTTCCGGCTCTCCGCCACCGCATCCGCGATCGTCTGCTGATCGTCCGTGCGCCTGGCCAGGTGGGTCAGCGAAGCGCCCAGCACGGACTGGACTCCGGCCCACTCGGCGTCGTCGGCCACGAGTTCGCCGACCGCCTGCCGGGACAGCAGCACGGCTTCGCGCGCCATCGCGAGATCGCCGGTCCGTTCGGAGAGCATCCGTAGGGCATCCGCCAGACTTCCCTTGCCGGACGCCGACCGGCCCGCATTCACGGCTTCGCGCAACGCGTCGACATCACCCGAAAGCTCGTACCGCCGGGTCAGGATGCGGACGAGGAGATCCGACCGATCGCCGCGGCACTCCCGGATGATGCCCAGCGCTTCGTCCAGCGTCCCAGGCTCACCGTCGCGTCCGGACAACAACCACAGCAACGACGCGAGATCTGCCCGGTAGGTGTCGAAACGCGGATCGCCGGGTTGGGTGCGCAGCACGATCCGGCGAGCCGTCGCGACGGCATCGCGCAGCATGGGCAGATCGTCGGTCTGCTGATATTCCCGCCGCAGGGCGGAGACGAGTTCGGCCAGCCAGGCAACGGGAACGTCATGTCCCGCACTGCCAAACGCCTGTTCGAGATTGCCAGGGTCGAGATCCGTGGTCTGCTGGAACAAACGCACCAGCAGCCGACGGAGCTCGCGGTGGTACCGATCGTGGTTCACATCGTCGGCCGCGGTGAGCTCGAGCGCCGTCCGGCAGGCCGTGATGGCCTCGCGCAATACCCTGATTTCCGTTGTTCGCTCGAACAAGCGCGACAGCGCGCCAGCTATGTGGGCGGAGCATTCTGCGCGCTCGGGATGGTTCTGCGGCATGCCGTCCAGTTGCCAGCGCAACTGCATGACGGTCTTTCGGAGGCTCTCTTCGTTTTCGTACATCGGGTCCAATTGCGTGCGAGGATCACGGTATGCAGGATGCTACGCCGGTGTTGCGACGATGCGGCCAACTGTGCGCGAGCCTCGATTCGGATACCGAGTTGAGAGACGAACTGGAGCGCGCGGGATTCTCCGGTCGCGGCTGGGACGAGCTGGCCGACGCGATCCGCACCGGTTCGCCGCACGCGATGTCCGCGCTGCTCGACCAGGTGGAACAAGCCGCGGCGGCGGCCGGGATCGACGGCGTCACCTATCCGACGCGGGAATACCGGTCGCTACCGAATGACCCGCCGGAATACCGGACTATCAGCGGCTGGCGATGCCCCCACCAGAATCGGTGCGGACGCGTCCAGCCCTCCGACGATCCGGCCGATGTGCACCGGTGCGCGATCACCGGCGACACGCTGACCTGGATTTCGGTGGACAGCAGGTGACCGCCTTTCTCGAACAGGTCGGTGGCAAGATCGTCGACCGGTGGCTGGCCAGCCTGCTGCTCCCTGGGCTGCTCTGGCTGTGCAGCGCCGTCCTGGCCGCACAACTGGGCTGGGCGGACGCCCTCGACCCGCACGCGGCCGCGCCATTGGTGCGGTGGCTGGCCGGTGAGCGATCGACGGCACAGGCCGTGCTCCTGGTCGCGGGCGTGCTCGGCGCCAGCGCCGTCGCCGGGCTCACCGCCATCGGCCTGGCCGCGGTGCTTCGGCGAGCCTGGGCGCTGCCCGGTCGCGTCGTACCCGCGAAGTGGCTGCGGCAGTGGCGTGTGCGCCGGTGGGACGCGGCCGATCACCTCGCCAGTCAACTCCGGATCGACGTGCTGAAGACGGTCGCGGACTCCGCCACCACGGTCGGACCTGCGTACAGCAGGGCGCTGGCCGGGCGGGACGCAATCGGCCTCGAACGGCCCGCGCGGCCAACCTGGATCGGGGACCGGTGGTTCGCCACCGGCATCAGGATTCACCGCGCGTACGGCCTGGACCTGACGGTCGCGTGGCCGCGACTGTGGACCGTGGTCCCCGATGCGCCGAGAACCGACATCGCCGCCGCGCAGCTCGCCTACCGGGAATCCAGCACCACGGTTTCGTGGGCGGTTTTCTATGGCGTAGTGGGGCTGGCCTGGGGACCGGCGTTGATCATTGCCGCCTGTCTCGCGGTGGCTGGGGTCGTGAAGGCCCGGGACACCACCAGGGACCTGTGCGAACTGGTGGAATCCGCCTGCGATCTGTACGGCCGCTCGCTCGCCGAACAACTCCGCATACCCTGCCCGGATTCGGTGACTCCGCAGATCGGCCGAGAGATCAACGCCCGCCTGCGCAAAGATCTCCCGCCCGGCTAGTTTCGCCAGTCGCCGATGCGGTCCCAGTAGAGCTCTATGTGCCGTGCCGCACTGCGGTACTCGCTGCCCAGCTCCATCACTCGCAGGTGCAGTTCCTGCATCGCGCGCATGCCGCCCTTGCGGTTCACCTCATGACCGGCCGCTCTGATCTCGACGATGTCGCGGATCCAGTCGGGCGGAGTTTCGGTCGAGAACGCCATCGAGTCCAGGTATCGGCGGTCCAGCACGAGCCTTTTCTGCTCATCGGTGAGAGACGAGTATCGCCTGGTGCTGGACTCGGCGGCCACGGCGAGACGCCGGGCGAGCCGAGTGGATTCGTCATCCCTGGGATTGCTCGGCTCCGGCAGTTGGATGTCGTTGGCCGCCAGCACGAGTTTCCTGATGACGTTCATCGGGCGGAGATTCTGTCCGCACTCCCGGCACCAGATGCTCGGTGGTATTGTGATGAATTCTCCGCATTCCTTGCTCGGGCAGATCGTGGTAACCGTTTGTCCCGGTTCGAACGAATCCAGCCAGAGGGTGACGCTGCGTCCACACCTCAGGCAGTTGAACGAGAACGGGCCGCTGGCCGGCGACAGCTGCTGGCTACAGCTGGCACACGAACCAGGCTCTGGAGGGTAAGCGCCACCATTGTCCGCGAAGCGGTCCGCCAGTTCTTCGTTGACATCGGGCACCAGCCAATGACACGTGTCGCAGACCAGTTCGGCGTCGAACTGGAAAGAAAGTCGCTCGCAGGACGAGCACCGGAGCACCAGTTTCCCGTCCCGCGGAATCCGGGAAACGATTTCCCGCACCGCGGCCGGGCGCCCCTCCTCGGCACAGGCCGGGCACACGGCACGAACAGCTTGGCAATCGATGCCGTTGTGCGCGAACCGGCAGTCGCCTTCGTGTCCGCACGCGCCATCGTGCGGTCCGTGCGGACATTCTGGCCGCACCAGCGTGGCAGGCTGCGCCGGTTCGCCGCTCGTGTCCTGCCGAAATATGTCAGTATTGACTACCGTGCCGTCGTCGTATACCGCGCAGACGACCTCGCTCGGGTACAGTTTTTCGTTTAACCTCCTGCCCGCCCAGAAGGAAATTCTGATCTTGAGCCCCATCGACAAGAATGGTTCCATGACTTTCCGCGCCGCACTCGGCAGCCCGTCGTCCGGCACGTCCACGATGCCCAGGGTGCCCTCGATCGGAGCGCCGGTGCGCGGCTCAAGCAGATTGGCCCAGTTTCTCCCGCTTTTCGGCTGAACTTGCAGGAGATACGTGTAGGCCGCCATTCGCAGAGCGTATCCGACGAGTGATGGTCCGGTCGGCGATATCGGAAAGTCAGGTCCGCGCGCGCAGTGGGGTTACCAGGCGGCGGAGCTGGCTGCCGAGCCAGCCCGCGGTGAGGGCAAGCAGCAGCGCCAGCAGGTAGGTAAGGACGACCACCGCCCAGCCCACGCCGCTCGTGTTCACCGCGAGCTCGCCGACCAGGTTGGCGATCCGGGGGATGTCGCTGCCGCCGTGCCAGAGCAGCATCGCGGTCCAGCCGACCAGGCTGCCGAGCACCATCCACCAGAACGCGGCGGCACCGCGCAGCAGCAACGCGGCCAGGAACGCCACCACCGAGGTGAGCCACCACCAGCCGGGCAGCAGACCGAGGAAGTCGACGGCGGCGACCACCACGCCTACGCCGATCGCGAGCACCGGGCGGACCGTCATCGGGTGAACCTCCAGGTCGCGGCGATGTCCGAGTTGGCGGGCGTGCTCGCATAGTCGATCGGGCGGAGCCGACCGGTCAGCCAGAGCGGAATGTTGTTGCCGTACCAGGGAGACAGCGGGTTCTCGCTCTGCCCGCCCGGATAGGTGCCTTCGGCGGTGCCGCTGCCCCAGTCCATGATGAACCGCCAACTCGGCCCGGCGGCCGCGGTGTCCGGCACGCCGTTGACGGTCTTGGGATTGTCGGCCGCGTTGATGGTGCGCGGACTGCCGCCCGCTGGGTAGGGGCCGCCTGCCAGGGGAGGGGACTGCAACAGCGACGGAAACGCCACGTTGTGGTGTTTGCCGTAGCTCCAGTCGGCCAGATCGGTGCCGTACTCGTGGCTGAGCTCGGTGACGGTTTGCCGGAACGCGGTCAGCACGACATCGGGCCCGGTGAAGTACGCGTTGGTCTGGTTCTGTTGCAACCAGACGCCGAGTTGACGCTGGAGGATATCGCTGGATGCCGAGCCAGTGAACGGTTGCAGCGTCAGCTTTCCGGCGGGATCCTGTTGCACCCCCGCCTTGGCGTAGTAAGGCTGGAACACCAGGTACACCAGGTGGTCCATCAGCATCTGGAACACCGTGGGCGCAGGCGAGTTCGTCGTCATCGAACCATCCCAAGAGGACAGTTCGGAGTAGACCCGCTGCTCGGTCGGGTTCAATGTCGCTGATCGCAGAGTCTGCGTGAGTGGCGGCAACACCTGCTGGGCGAGCGGATCGTGCTGGTCGGTCTGGATGCGTTGCACGTCCTGCGCGGTGAGCTTCGACCCGGTGGCCACATCGGCCTTGATCTGGTCGACGATCTCGCCAGCGCGCCAGCCCTGGTCCGGGAAGTTGTAGGACGTGTCGTACTGGTACGGGTAGTTCGCGGCGACCTCGCGCTGGTTGGAGGTCACCACGTAGCCCTGCGCCGGGTTTTCCGCGTGCGGCAGCTGGTCGTAGGGAATGGTGCCCGCGACGTCGGCCGAACCGTCACCGGGTAGCGGGAGACCGATGTTGTGGCCGGGCACCTGCGGGGCGACGCCGACGCCGAACACACCGATGGTGCTCGCGTCCGCGTAGACGAAGTTCTGCGGCGGTGTCACCCACGGTCGCAGCGCCGCCCGGAACGAGGTGAAATCCTTGGCGTGCAACATGTCCAGTATCGCCAGGACGTTCTGGCTTGGCAGCGTGCCGCCCCACCACACTGCGGCGGTCACGCCGTCGACGGTCAGGATCGGGCCCTGCGCACCGAATCGGACCGTGTAGGGCACATCGGCCGAGCCGTGCACGGCGATCGTGTAGTGCAGTTGCGATTCGGTGTGCCACGCGCCTTGCCAGAAGTACTGATCCGGCTTTTCAGGGTCGGTCTTCGGTAGGTAGAGCAGCGTGGTCGGGTGCTGGGCGTCGGTGATGCCCCAGCTGAACGTGTCGGTGCGGCCGATCAGCGGGACGGGCGTGCCGGGGATGGTGAC
>DASXOJ010000015.1:0-15713 GCA_036494465.1 Pseudonocardiaceae bacterium | reverse complement strand
CTTATGTGATGCTCGAAATGAAATCGCGCACGGCAAACTGCTGACACGAGACGGCGAGACGTTCTTCGACCTATTCAAAAATGTCATGGGTATGCTTGAAAATGTTCGAACCTTGATCATCGTGCACGCACGACAATCGCGTTACCGGGACGCTCCCCTATCGGGCGTGCAAGGTAGCCACTAGATGAAAACGTCGTTGAGGCGTTCTCTTACCACGCCAGAATGCAGCAAATCAGGGATCGGTATGCCTCCTATCGATGACCGCAAAGAGGCAACCTGGGCGACGCTGTCGGAAGGCAATGAGTCCAGTAGATCGACTGCGTGTTGTGCCCAGGTGCGCGCAATGTCGAAGCGACGCGTACCGCCCACGTCCTCGTTCCGGTAGCGAAAGGCGAGGGCGTAGGCGGTCTCTGCGGCGGCACGCTTGTCGGTGGCAACCTCTTGCTTATACGCCATCTCTAGTTCTTCCAACGACACGTTCTCTGCCGCCTCGTAACTCATGTGATTGGGTCTATCCCATCAGTATGCGAACTTCTCAGCCAGGGTCTCGTATTCGAACTGCTCGGCGTCGGAGAACCACAGTTCGACTTCATACTTCGCTTCTTCGGAGTTACCGGAGGCGTGCACAAGGTTCATGATGGCCTTACCGCTTACCTCGGATGAAGCCTTGGTCTGGTGGGCAAAATCGCCGCGCACTGTGCCGGGGCCTGCCTTATCCGGGAAGGTCGCTCCGATGATCGAGCGGACCTTGGCAACTGCGTCAACACCCTGAAGTGCGAAAGCGATCACCGGCGCGCTCTGCATGAAGGTGGCCGTGGTGTTGTAGATCTCCGAACCCGCGCGCTCCTCAAGGTCGAAGTAATGCTTGCGGGTGAAGTCCGCGTCCAAGTGCCTCATCTTGACACCGACGATCTTCAGAGCGGCATCCTCGAAACGGGCAATGATGCGGCCCGCCAGGCCACGAGCAACGGCGTCGGGCTTCAGGAGTACCAGCGTCCGCTCAACACCGAGGTCCGGCGAGTCAACCATGACGTTCCCTTCGTGAGGTAGATATCTGGGTGGATGGTATCTACCGGTCGGGAATGCCTGCGCTCAGCCGCCTACCGTCATGCAACCCGGGTGCTGCGCGTCCGGGCGAGGCTGGCGTGGCATGGAATGTGGCATGAACTAGCGGCATCGGAGGGGCTGGTGACTCAAGATGCCACGGTCGTGACGCTAAACATGCTGGTGGGAACGCTGAACCTGCCGATAGGCGCATTCCTAAACCGTGTGTCGCAGGTTCGATTCCTGCCGGGGGCACCCAGAACATCGGCAACGGCAGCCACCTGCCGCAGGTGGACCTGCGCCCGATCTCCTCAGCCATCGAGCAGGAGTACGCGCGTACGGTTCTCGAACCTGAAATTTGTGTAAAGTTAATGACATGGCAGGGGTTACGTGACTGGGGTCACGAGGGCTTCAATCTGTTAGCCAGTTTGACTAACTATCGAGAAGGGCCCCGGTCATGTCATCCCCCCGTAAGCGCCCCCGTACGCGCTTGGCTGTGATAACAGCAGCTGCGGCTCTGGCGCTCGCTGCTCCGATCACTATGCACGCCGCCGGCGCCGCCACGGCGAACACCGCCCCCACGGCTGCCCAGACCCCGGCTTCCGCGACGTATACGGCCGCCCAGGTGCTGGCCGGCGTTCAGAAGGCCAGTACGACGGCGAACAAGGTCAACACCAAGCCGCACATCAACACGATGACGCGAGCCATGAACATCAACGTGTACCAGGTGACGTCGGGCGTCTACGCCTACAGCTCCAGCTTGGCTGTCGACGACGACGGCAGCGACCCCGACTCCGATCCTGACCACCAGAACCAGACGACGTTCCAGGACAGCAACGGCAAGCAACTGGCCGCACACCACGTGCCGTTCTACGTGCTGGGCGACGACTGCTGGGATCGCAAGACCCCCTGCCCGCACTTCTTCTACAAGGAGCACAACATCAAGGGCAGGCAGTTCGCCCTGATGTTCTACAAGAGCCAGGTCATCGGCGCGATCTTCGGTGACACGCAGACCGGGAACGACCAGACCACCTCGGACAACGACTCGCGTGAACTGGGCGAGGCGTCGGTGAAGGCAGCCTCTCTGCTCGGCATCCCCAGCAGCGGCACCACCGGCGGCGTCAACAACGGCGTGACCGTGGTGATCTTCTCTGGCTCGTCCTGGATCGTGAATGGCGCCAACGCCAACCTGAACAGCAATGCCCAGGCTATGGTCCAGAAGGCACTGGACAGCCTCGGCACCAGTCTGGGCCTCAAGTAAGACGTTCGGGGCTCAAGCTGAACGCGATCACCGTCATACCGCCGATGGCGAATATGGCGGTGATCGCGTCCGGTGGCACATAGTTTGGCGAATGACCCGAGCAAGCCGGTCAGTGCCGCTGGGGTGCGGTGACGGGAATCGTCGGGCCGATCGCCGCGGCCAGGCAGACCGTCGCCATGATGCCGACCAGGCTGGCCAGCACGATGGCGATGACGAACTGACGGGCCGTGCCGACCACGATGACCACCCCTCTCCAGGCTTCGCCCAGTCAATCGGCGAATGCTGAGGGAGGGCTGAAGGTGTGGTTCGTTTTTGGCCTGCGAAGCCAGGTGCGTTCCGCCGCTGTCCAGGCGTTCGTGGTCAGGAGATAGATGCCCGCGGCCAACGGGAGGAACGCGGCGATGAGGATGGTGCCGTAGGGGAGGACGCGCAGCAGGCGACCGCCGGGCATGGGGGCGTCTTGACTTGTGGCCATGCGGGTGGTTTGCCAGTGCACGGTGTATGTCGCGACGGTGGCTAGCAGGGCGAAGAGGGCCAGAAAGACCAGCCCGGCCGGGGTGAAGGCCACTGCGCCTTGCATTACCGGGAGCCAGTGCTGGTTGAGGGTCGCGCCGAACAGCGAGTGGCTGAGCAGATCGTTCGGCTTTCCGCTGATGGTGGTCGATTCGAACAGCCGGTACATCACGCTGAGGAACGGCGCCTGGAGCAGGACGGGCAGGCAGCCGGCGAACATGGACGTGTCTGATTCCCGATAGAGCTTGGCGAGTTCTTCGTTGAGGCGTTGCGGATCGCGCTTGTGCTTCTCCCGCAACGAGTTGACCTGCGGAGTGAGCACGGCGCGGGCGCGTTCACCGCGCAGCGCGGCTCGGCTGAGCGGATGCAGCAGCAGTCGCACCAGGATGGTGAATCCGATGATGGCGGCTACGGTGCTCGCCGCGCCCAGCAGGGGAGCGAGCAGGTTCGACAGGGCCAGGACGAGGTGGTACGCGCCGGCGACCGGCACGTCGAGGAAAGCGAACATGGCGGGATGGCTCCGATTGTCTTTCCGGGTTCCGGTAATAGGCCGGAGTGGTTTTTGGACAGTCGGGAGCGGCTCGGGTGATGTTTTCGGGCAGGCTTGAGTTGCTCAGGGCGCGGTGTTTGCGCTGAGTTGTTGGAGAATCACCAGGCCGCTTGGGCCGGTGAAGGTGCGCGGGACCTTGTCCTGCCAGCGGAATTGGGATCGCGCAGGCGCAGTCGCGCGGTTCGCCTCGACCGGTCGCGCAGACCGGCGGCGGGAATCCGGCTCGCGTAGGCGGCCGGATCGGCGGAACCGCCGTTGACCTGGCACGCCACCAGGACCAGCAGTAAACCCGCTGCTGCCGCGATGGCCGCCAGACCGGCGATGCTGCCGGGAATCGCGAATGCGCTGAGCGCGGCCGAGAGCGCGGACAGGATCGACGTGAACGTCATCTGCGCTCCTCCTCTGCTGCGCCACTAGCTCTGGCAATCGCCGTCATCGTACCGAATTCCGGGAAAACGCAAGTGGCCCTCGGCGATTTTTCTCGCCGAGGGCCACTTGTCATCGGGTCATGAACTTGGGCGGTGGCCCGGGTACTGCACCACCTGTTGGAACGTGGGCCGGTTCTGCCAGGTGATCTTGCCGTCGGTGATGCCACCCATCGGACGCTGGATGATCGAGTCGGCACACCACTGGTCGCCCGCCGAGCAGTCGGCATCGCCGGGGTAGACCTGCGACGCCGTTTCCGTGTTCGCCTGGACCAGGCTGTTCAGCAGCGCCGTCCGGCACGCGCTGAGGTTGCCGCCTCCGCAGTACTGCGCGGCGAGCGGGCCCTGCACGTTGTCGCCGAGCAGTCCGCGCAGATCCTTGTCGACGTAACCCCACCAGCCGAACTGGAACGACGATCCCTTGTGTGCGATCGACTCGTTGGCATCGACCGGACCCGTCGATGGGCCGGTCTGACCACCGGAGGGGGATTCGTTGATCTGGATCGCGCCGATCATGGCGTTGAACAGGTTCTGGCCCATGCCGGGCGTGAACTCGGCCTGCACCAGCAGCGGCCACCACGCGTCCATCAGCTGGATCGTGGTCGCGTTGGCGAACTTCTGGCTGCCCTGCGAGGTTTCCACGATCTTCGACCCCGACTGCTGCCACGACTCCAACTCGTTGACCAGGCTCGCCTGAGCCGGGTCGGTCACCGGTTGGCTGTTGATCACCTGCAGGATGTCCGGCAACACGTCCTCACCGCGCAGGTCGGTGACGGCCGCGTCCTCCATGGCCTTGACCACGTCGGCCCTGCTGATCTTCTTGCCACTGTTGATCAGCGCTTTCACCCTGCTGTCCAACAGATCGGACCGGTAGACGCTGTTCTGGCCGTAACCGGCGGCCGTGTAGTTCTGCGCCTGTTTGTTGTTCCACGAGATGTAGTAGTTCTGGTCGACGGAATTGGGATGCGCCGCGAACGCGGTGTAGCTCGCGGTGTTCGCCGATGGATTCCAGTTCGTCCACTCGTACTGTGACGTGCCCTGGATGGGCAGGTTCGGGTCGACGTTCGACGGGCGTTGCGGGTTCCAACCGGAGTTGTAGTACGCGGTGTCCGTCGAGTTCACGTAGAACCAGTTGAACGTGTAGTTGATGTTCGACGCGGCTTGCTCGAACTGTTGCGCGGTGCCCATTTGCGCCGGGTCGTTGAACATCTGGAACCCGATGATCGACGCGGCCTCGTGCATGTAGGTCGAGCGTTGACTCGTGTACGCGACGGGTTGGCCGTTGATCGTGGCTCTCGATTGGACCAGCCCGTAGTTTGTTCGATAGACGATCAGTTTGTACGAACCGGCCGCCGTGCTGTCCGCGGTGGTCGGGCTCCACGAGTCGTCCCGTTCGAGGGCGTCCATCGCGATGCACTGTCCGTTGTAGACGTAGTAGTTCGACGCCTCGGTCGCGGGCGAGCCGTCCGGGTTGCACAGCTGCACCGAGAACGTGTCGGTGATGTCCTGGCCCGCGGACGTCGCGCTCCACGAGTAGTCCTCACCACGGCCCAGTTCGACGTAGAAGCTCAGACCGGCGAACGCGGCGCCACGCGAACTGATGCCCGGCCCCTGCAACTCCTCCAGCATCAGCAGCTGCGGCGCGAAGTAACCGGTCTGCGGACCGAACACGGCGATCGGGTGGCCGTCGTCGGTGTACTGACCGGAGACCACCAGGGCGTTCGACATGCCGTGCTTGTCGGACAGCAGGTTGCCCGGAAGTACGCCGTTGTCGAAGATGCCCTTCGCCGAGTTCAGGTTGATCGAACCGTCCTTGTTGCGCGGGAGCGCGTTGGACGCCGGTACCTGGGGCAGGCTCGTGCTCGCGTTCGCTACCTGAGCGGTCGCGGTGTTGCTGGTCGCCGATCCGGTCGGGTCGAAGACCTCCTGTTGCTGGGTCACCGAACCGGCATCGGGCATGGCGACGCCCTGCGGGTTGGCCGGGCTCGCCGAGTACGGGAAGCTCTGGCCGTTGTGCAGGGTGAGGTCGGCCTCCGGGTCGTTCTCCTCCTGGAAGGAGCGCCACACCTGGTCGCCCTTGGTCACCCCGTACTGCGCGTCCGATGCCTCCTTGACCAGCGCGGATTGCACCTCGCCGCCACCGCCGGTACCGAACAGCGCGCCGACGACCGCGGCGATCGCGATCAGGTCGGTCGCGGTGAATGGCGCGATTGAGCCGGCATTGGTGATCGGGTCGATATGTCCGGTCAGGTCGTACTCACCGGGGAAGGTGCGGTTGTTGTAGGCCTGGGTGGCGTAGGCGTTGATACCGGCCAGGTAGCTGTTGATGTCCTGCATGGCCTGGGCGCCCTGCGGACCGCTGTTCGCGATCGTGGTGACCTGGTTCTGCAGGTCCTGCTCGGTGTAGGGAGCAGCGGCCCAGAACGTCTGCTCCAACTGGCGGTTGGCGACCGCGCCGCCCGCGAAGCTGGTCAGCTCGCCGCGGCCGACGTGGCGGAACAGGTCCATCAGCCAGAGCCGGTCCTGTGCGGCCGCGTAACCGGCGCCGTATTCGGTACCCGAGCGCGTTGTGCCGTAAATGTGCGGAATGCCGTCTTGCTTGTCGCGAACGATTGTCACGTCGCTGCGCGGCGAGATCGTGCTCTCCACGTTGGCGGGCGGCACGCCGAACGACGAGTTGTTGAAATAGTTGTCGATCGTCGAGTTGGTCAGGTTCTGGTAGTTGTCGGCGAGGTTGCCGTAGGTGTTGAGCTGGTCGGCAGTGTGCGCGGGTGCGGTGCCGAGGACCTTGTTCGCCAGGATGTCCGAGAGGGTCGCGTTGCCGTTCTCGCCCGGCGGGAGAATGTCGCTGCACTGGCCGTTGCAGTAGTCGACCCCCGGATCGGTCGCTTTGGGGGTGTGCGCTGCGCTGGCGGGCGCGGATACACCGAAGGCGACGCCGGTGGCGACCGCGACCAGTGCCGCTAAAAGGCTCAGCTTCCGAACGGGTCTGGCCATGACCAGATGCTCCTCTCCGAGAGTGTGCGGCGAGTCACGTTACGCTTCAGTAGGGTTACGCGAAAGTCCCTCATGTTTTCTTCCCCCGAGTGGTCCACGCGCCAGGTAGAGGCTCCGCTACGTACCTGAGTGGTCGCATGGTGAGATGATTTTTTGCAAGTGCCGGTGTCCTGGTGACATACCAGGACAGAACGGCACGTGAAACGCCGCTATCGGGGAGGCGTGTAGTGATCAAGGTGATACTGGCCGACGACGAGGACCTCGTGCGTTCTGGCCTGCGGATGATCCTCGGCAGCGCGGAGGACATCGAGGTGGTGGCCGAATGCGACGACGGCATGCTCGTCGCCGATCTGGCCCGCCGCCACCGGCCGCAGGTCGTGCTGCTCGACATCCGAATGCGCACCACCGACGGCCTGACCGCGCTGCGTCGGCTGTGCGCGCTGCCCGACCCGCCCGCCGTTGCCATGCTGACCACGTTCGACGTGGACGACTACGTCAGCGAGGCACTGCGGCTGGGCGCGAGCGGGTTTCTGCTCAAGGACACCGAACCGGCCCAACTGGTCAAAGCCGTCCGGGACCTCGCGCGCGGCGGCGCGGTTCTCGACCCCGGCGTGGCCTCTCGGGTGCTCGCGGCGGTGGCCAACGGCGAACGCGCGGCCGAACCGGCGCGCAGGCTGCTGACCGTGCTGTCCGATCGGGAGCGCGAGGTGCTCGCGCTGATCGGCCAGGGCATGTCCAACGCCGAAATCGGCGGAACCCTCCATCTGTCCGAAGCGACTGTGAAGGGGTATGTGTCCGCGGTGCTCGGCAAGATCGGTGCGGCCAACCGGGTGCAGGCGGCGCTCGTCGCCTATCGGGGTGGCCTCATCGCCTGATTCCTGTCCGGTCAGGCGCGAGCGAACGTGCTTGCGCCTGACCGGATGGTGGCGTCAATGTCAGATGTCGTGTCGATCGAGAGCGAAGGTGACCTCATACAGACCTGGGTTGGCTTGGCCGAACGCCTTGTTGCCGTCGATCAGACCGCGGGCCTTCAGATGCTGGACGACCCGCTGTGCGGCGTCGAGGTCCTGGCTTTGGGCGTAGTTGACGACGCGGGTGCCGTCCAGGCTGCGGTGCAGGCTGGCCGACATCCAGCCGGGCACTTCGCTGGCAACCTGAGCCGCATGGGCCAGATGATCGATCAAGGGCTGCTGATTGCCGGGTTCGACGGTGAAGACGTTGATCTGAGTCACCGCCGAGCCAACACGAATGATGGGCATTGTCTCTCCTCTGCACTGGCGAGGCGAGAAACAAGGGCTCGACAGACCTGAAGGGCAGGTTGCGCCAAGCCTCGGTTTTTCGCCGATGGCTTGTCGCGGGTTCGCCGCCGTGGCGGTGAACGGAGCCTCTTTCGAGGGGGCCGGACTTACCCAATGCCGACCCAGGTCCTTCTCGACCACGTCAATCTACCAGGTGGATCAGGTGGCGAACTGGCTGATGTCGGTGACGTCCTGGTAGACGGCGACTCGGTTGCGGCCTTCGCGTTTTGCTTGGTAGAGCACGACATCGGCGGCCGCGAACAGGTCGTCGAGTTGTTCGGGGCCGGTGGCGACGCCGACGCTCACGGTGGGCTGCAACGTGGACCCCAGCACGGTGGTCCAGTCGTGGTTGGCGACGGCGGCTCTGATCCGTTCGGCGACGATCGGGCCGGCGTCCTTGTCATTGCTGGCGTCCCCGAGCAGTACCACGAACTCGTCGCCTGCCCAGCGGGCGACCAGGTCTTCGGTGCGGCATTCGCGGCGCAGCAGTTGGGCGATCTCGCGCAGTGCCGCGTCGCCCGCCGCGTGTCCGGCGTCGTCGTTGACGTTCTTGAACCAGTCGACGTCGACGAGCATCAGCCATGGCGTGCGGCCGGTGCGGCGGGAGTTGGCGAGCATGGTGGGGGCGCTGCTTTCCAGGCCGAGCCGGTTGGCGAGCCCGGTGAGCGGGTCGCGCGCGGCGGCTTCCTGGGCTGCGGTGGCGAGGCGTTGCGCGGCTACGGCGAGACGGCGTTGTTCGAGTGCCTGAGCGAGCCCTTCGCGCAACGTGTCGGCGGCGACTCGGGCGGCGGATACGGTGCGGCGCAGGGCTTCCGCTTCGCCAACTGGATCGTCCAATGTGGAGCAGATGTCGGCGAGGTCCTGGGAGAACCGCAGCAGCATGGAGGTGTCGTTGACGCGCTCGGCCTTGCTGACCGCGCGCGCGGCCAATGTCCTTGCCGGTTCGAGGTTTCCGCGTTCCCGGTTGACGGTGGCGAGCACCCATTCGCCGACCGCTTGTGCCCACAGGTCTTCGGCTTCGGTGCCGAGTGCCAGCACCTGCCGCCCTGCTTCAGCTGCCGCGATCAGTTCGCCGAGCCCGGCCAGTGAACGTCCGTAGGCGCCGAGCAGGCCGCGGTGCATGCGGGCGTCGGCGTCGAGCGCGAGCCCTTCGGCCAGCAATGCCCGTGCTTGTTGGAAAGTTGCGTGCGCTTGTTCGACGGAACCATCCATCGCTCGGAAGTTCAACAGTCCGCCCAGGCGTTGCAGGCACGCGGCGAGTACCGCGGTGTCGCCTGCCTCGCGGGCGAGACGGACCGCGCTGCGCATGGTTTCCACCGCGGCACGGTGGTTGCCGAGCCCTTCGAGCAGATAGCCCAGTTGGCTGATGGTGCTCGCGACCATCGAACCCTGTTGCGGCAACGCGGAAAGGTCCGTCCACCCTTCCGCCGCGAGTTCGAGCGCGAGCGGGATCCGGCCCAACCGCCATGCGGTGATCGCGCGGCTGATCAGGGTCGACGCTCTGGTCTGCGGATCGTCGAGCGGCGTGCCGACCACCTTGTCCAGCAAGGTGTTCGCGTCGCCGAGGTGGCCAGCCTCCAGCAACCGGCGTACTTCCCGGTCACCGGCGGGCAGCCCTCCCGCGGCCAACGGTTTGTCTTGCTCCACTTCGGTCTCGTCGCTCCCAGCCCACCGGTCGCACCAGCCAGGACAAATCCGATCCGCGGCCCGATCTGGTCACCGTGCTTGTCAAGACCGGCGCGGCTCGCACTTCCAGGCAGGCTACCGGGCTTGATCGACGCGCGTACCGCGCTACCGGGGTTACGTCGCCTGATTGGGCTAGTGGCCCCGTATCGCCTCGTACCGTCCACGGTGCACAACATCGGCCAGTGGCACGCGGTTTCGCCAACCGTGTCGTTCCAGGTCGGGCACGGTTGGCAGGTCCCGGACGGGGCCGACGCACAACCACGCGACCGGGCGCACACCGGCTGGCAGGCCAACCAACTCACGCAAGAATTCTTCGCGATAGAAGCTGACCCAACCGACGCCGAGCCCTTCCGCGGTCGCGGCCAGCCAGAGGTTCTGGATCGCGAGGCACACCGAGTACAGCCCGGCGTCCGCGATCGCATGCCTGCCCAGCACCGCCGGTGCGCCTCGGTCCGGGTCGTAGCTCACCACGATGCCCAGCGACGATTCCAGGATGCCCTCGACCTTGATCTTGGCGAAGGTCTGCGCGCGGTCGGCGTCGAGCTGGCCGGTGAAGACCTCTCGTTCCTGGTGGACGTGATCGCGAAACGCGCGCCGCGCCGGTTCGTCGTCGACGAGCACGAAATCCCACGGCTGGGACAGGCCGACGCTCGGTGCGGAGTGCGCGGCGGTGAGGATTCGCTCCAGCACGTCGGGCGAAATCGGCGCGCCGGTGAACTCGGCTCTGGTATCTCTGCGCCGGAACATCGTTTCGTACAGACCGGCGGCGGGGACTGTCGGGATGGTGGTCACCGCTGCATGGTGCCGCACCCCGTGCAAGCCTCTAACCTGCGGCTTGACCCGAGAAGGAGAGTTGGCGCGATGACGGTCGCGGTCCGCGATTTCGAGCAGTCCGACCTGGACTGGGTGAACAAGCTTCGTTCGGTGGCGTTCGGCGGACCGACCTGGGGATCCATGCCGCTGGACGGTTGGCGGGGGTTCGTCGCCGAGCTGCCCGATGGCCCGTGCGGGTTCCTCCGCATCTACGACTATGCGCAGTACTTCGGCGGGGTGGCCGTGCCGATGGGTGGCCTGGCCAGCGTCGCGGTCAATCCGCACGCGCGCGGCCGGGGGGTGGCTTCCGCCCTGCTGGACGCCGCGCTCGCCGCCATGCGCGAGGACGGGCAGCCCGTGTCGGTGCTGTTTCCGTCGGTCGCGCCGCTGTACCGCAGTCGCGGCTGGGAGCAGGTTGGCGTGCTGCAATGGCTCGACCTGCGGATCGACCGATTGCTGCGGTTCGGCGACGCCCAGGTCGACCTGCGCCCGGCCACCGAGGGCGACCTGCCCGCGATGCTGGACGCGTATCGCGAGGTCGCGGTGGGCATCGACGGCATGCTGGATCGCGGCACCAGCGGGTTCAGTGCCAGGAGCCTGCTGGCGGGTCCGATCAAGGATGTCGCGGTCGACGCGGACGGCCAGGTGCGCGGGTTCCTCGCGGCCGAGCGTGCGCGCAACGACGTGCTGGTCGTCAACGAGCTGGTCGCGACCGATGCGATGACCGCGGCGGGACTGCTCGGCGCGATCGGGTCCTGGGCCGGTCAGCTGGAGCAGGTCGCGGTGCGGGTGCTCGATATGACGACCTGTCGACAATTGCTGCCGCTGCCCATGCGCTACCAGGCCCGATTCCAGCCGTGGATGTTTCGCGTGGTCGATTTCCCCGCGGCGGTCGCCGCCCGGGGCTGGCCTGCGGCCCGGCAGCTCCGGCCGTTCACGGTCGATCTGGAGATCACCGACAAGCACGCGCCCTGGCATGCGGGTCGGCACCGTCTGGTCGTGGACGAGGACGGGGTGCGTTGCGAGCAGGGGGGTAGCGGGGCGGTCCGGCTGAACGGGCAGGGGCTCGGGCCCTGGTACGCGGGTTCGGCGAGCACGGCGGCGCTGCGCAGGCTCGGTCTGCTCGACGGCGACCCGGCCCAGGCCGCGTTGCTGGATGCTCTGTACAGCGGCTCCACGGGGGACCTTCGGATCGCCGACACCTTCTGACCAGGCATTATTGACATACATACCGAATGTATGTTTTTGTTCTCGGGGACAACGCACAGTCCCCGAGGAGGTCGACGTGCTCGACGAATCCCTTGGCACCACGAATACGGTTCGTCTGCCCAGCGGCGAGGTTTCCTACACCGAACGCGGTGCCGGACCGCCGGTCGTGTTCGTGCACGGCCTGCTGGTCAACGCGAACCTGTGGCGCAAGGTCGTCCCGGCGATCGCCGAGGCGGGTTTCCGCTGCATCGCCCCGGACCTGCCGCTCGGCGCGCACCGCGTACCGATGCCGCCGGAGGCGGACCTGAGCCCGCCCGGTGTCGCCAAGCTGATCGCCGAATTCCTGGACGCGCTGGAACTCGACGACGCGACCGTGGTCGCCAACGACACCGGCGGCGCCATCACCCAGATTCTGATGGCCAACCACCCGGAGCGGATCGGCCGGGTCGTGCTCACCCCGTGCGACGCGTTCGAGGACTTCCTCCCGCAGCCGTTCACGCCGCTGCCCGCCCTGGTGCGCACGGTTCCTGGCGCGGTCTGGTTCGCCGGTCTGCTGCTGCGGTTGCCGGTCGTGCAACGGCTCCCGGTCGGATTCGGCTGGCTGGCCAAGCGCGGCATCCCGGCCGAGATCATCGACTCGTATCTGCGCCCGTCCCGCGACTCGCGGCTGATCCGTCGCGACACCACCCGGTTCATCGCGGGCGTGCACAACAAGTACACACTGGCCGCCGCCGAATCGCTCGGCTCGTTCGGCAAACCCGTGCTGCTGGTCCGCGCCGAGGACGACAAGGTCTTTCCGCCCCGCCTGTTCGACCGGCTCGCCGCGACGCTCCCGGACGCCCGGCTGGTCACCGTGCCGGACTCGTATACCTTCGTCCCCGAGGACCAGCCGGACCAGCTCGCACGTCTGGTCGTGGAGTTCGCCGGGTGAAGGGATCGGGGTGCCTCAGCGTCAACAGGACCGGTCGAAGGCGACGCGTGCGGCACTGATCACCACCGCTCGGCGACTGTTCGCCGAGCACGGCTACGCGGCCGTGTCCGCTGAGCAGATCGTCGCCGAGGCCGGACTGACCCGAGGCGCCCTCCACCACCACTTCCGGGATAAACACGGCCTGTTCGAGGCCGTGTTCATCGAGCTGGAGGGTGAGCTCGGCGCCGAGATCAGGGCCTCGATGATGGCCAGCACCACCGACCCGGTGGTCGACGCGCTGGACACCTTCCTGACCGCCTGCGAACGACCCGAGGTCGTCCAGATCGGACTGACCGACGCGCCCGCCGTGCTCGGCTGGCAGGCGTGGCGGGCGATCGAACAGGAACACGGCCTCGGGCTGCTCGTGGACTTCCTGCGGATGGCCCGGGACCAGGGCGAACTGGTCACCGACGCCATCGAGGTGCTCGCCAAGCTGATGCTCAGCGCGTTGATCGAAGCCGCACTGGTCATCGCCAACGCGGAGGACCGCGCGACCGCACGTCGCCAGGCACAGGAGGCGCTGCTCGCGATGTTCGCCGGACTGTCCAAACCGGAGGCACCCAGCTCGCTGCTCGGCAGCGTCAACGCCGAGGAGTCCACAACCGACTGAGCGCGTCGGCGCCGCATCCCGCCGCGAGGCCTCTACGCTGCGGATTCGTGCTGCTGAACGTGCTCGAACTGCTCGGCGTCGCGGTCTTCGCCGCGTCCGGCGCGCTGGCCGCCGCCCGAGCCCGGCTGGACGTGTTCGGCGTCGTCGTGCTCGGCCTGACCACCGCGCTCGGCGGCGGCGTCATCCGCGACGTGCTGCTCGGCGTGTACCCACCGTCGAGCCTGCGCAGCTGCCCAACCTGCTGGTGCCTGCGGTGACCTCGCTCGCGGTGTTCTGGTTCCACCCGCAGGTGGCGCGGTTGCGTCGCGCCATGCTGCTCGCCGACGCGGTTGGCCTGGGCCTGTTCGTCACCGCCGGTACGACCACCGCGCTGAACCTCGGCGCGCCGCCGTACACCGCGTGCCTGATCGGCATGACCAGCGGCATCGGCGGCGGCGCCATTCGGGACGTGCTGCTGCGCCAGGTGCCGCTGGTGCTGCGCAGGGAGATCTACGCGCTCGCCGCGCTGGCCGGCGCCATCGTCGTGGTCGTCGGAGCCTGGCTGCGGTTGCCGTCCGGCCCGATCGTGGTATTCGCGTCCGCGATCGTGGTCGCCATCCGGTTGCTCGCGTTGTGGCGCAGCTGGAACGCGCCGACCGCGCCGGGCACATCGTGAGTCGGAGAGCTGCGAAAACCATCCCTCCGGGTGTTCTTGTGGCCCTCTCAGGCGCCTCTCAGGACGATTCGCGACACTGAGCGCATGCGGATCCTCGTAGTCGATGACGATCGTGCCGTGCGTGAGTCGCTTCGGCGTTCGTTGCAGTTCAACGGCTACCAGGTCGAACTAGCCAGCGACGGTGTACAGGCCATGGAGCAGATCGAGGCGCAGCGCCCGGACGCCCTGGTCCTGGACGTGATGATGCCCCGGCTGGATGGCCTTGAGGTGTGCCGCAGACTGCGCAGCACCGGCGACGACCTGCCGATCCTGGTCCTGACCGCGCGCGACGCGGTGTCCGATCGGGTCGCCGGGCTCGACGCGGGCGCCGACGACTACCTGCCCAAGCCCTTCGCGCTGGAGGAACTGCTCGCCCGGTTGCGCGCGTTGCTGCGCAGGGCGGCCAACGAGGCCGACTCGCTGGCCGACTCCCCTCCGGTGATGCGCTTCGCCGATCTCGAACTCGACCCCGGCACCCGCGACGTGCGCAGGGGAGAGCGGCTGATCAGCCTGACCCGCACCGAGTTCGCGCTGCTCGAACTGTTCCTCGCCCACCCCAAGCAGGTCCTCACCCGCAGCCGGATCCTGGAGGACGTCTGGGGATACGACTTCCCGACCTCCGGCAACGCGCTCGAGGTTTACGTCGGCTACCTGCGCCGCAAGACCGAGGCGGAAGGTGAGCCCCGGCTGATCCACACGGTGCGCGGCGTCGGGTACGTGCTGCGCGAGACCCCGCCGTGAGCACCCGCCCGGCCGAGCAGCGGGCGGGTACCGAGGAGACCGACCAACCGAGGCGGGTGTCGCTGCGCGCGCGGGTCACCCTGCTCGCGGCCATCTGCGTCGCGGGCGCGGTCGCGCTGGTGTCGTTGGGCGCGTATTTCACCGTGCGGCACAACCTCTACCAACAGGCGCAGGACAACCTGCTGTCCGAGGCGGTCACGGCGGCGGAGAGCTCGCACAACAACGACTTCACCGGTGGGCTGACCTTCAAGCCGCCGTCGGACAACTCGTTCACGAACGTCCTGATCAGCCTGGTCGACCAGAACGGCAAGCAGGCGCAACTGCGGAACTCGGACGGCTCGGCGTACCAGTTCACCGTGCCGAACTCGTTGATCGGCGCGGACGAGAAGAACATCGCAGCGCAGAACGACGTGCCGAGCGACCAGTTGAACAGGCACGAGCGGATCGTCGGCAACTACGTGGTCGTCGCGGTCGCGCTTCCCGCGGTGCAGAACACCGCGCTGGTCGTGGCGAAACCGCTGGACGCGGAGAAATCCATCCTGACCCGGCTCAGCGTGGTGTTGCTGCTGATCAGCGGTGCCGGTGTGCTCGTCGCGGCGTTGGCGGGTACCGCCGTGGCCACCGGGGGCCTGCGACCCGTCGCCCGCCTCACCGCCGCCACCGAACGCGTCGCCACCGGCGACCTCCGCCCCATCCCCGTCACCGGCGACGACGAACTCGCCCGCCTCGGCCGCAGCTTCAACACCATGCTCGGCGCCCTCGCCGAATCACAAGAACAACAACGCCGCCTCGTCGCCGACGCCGGCCACGAACTCCGCACCCCCCTCACCTCACTACGCACCAACCTCGAACTCCTCGTCGCCGCCAGCCAACCCCACGCCCCCACCCTCTCCCCCCAAGAC
>DASXOJ010000014.1:0-20803 GCA_036494465.1 Pseudonocardiaceae bacterium | reverse complement strand
GCCGGTGCGCTGCATGACCGTGTTGGTCGGGGTGCCGTAGTAGGCGGCGCGGATGCGGATGGTGAGGTGCTTCTCGCCGGGCAGGGTGATGATCCCGCAGGTGTTGATCTTCGGGTCGAGCACCTGGACGACCTGGAAGTTCTTGCTGCCCTGCGGTTGGATCTCGACGAAGTAGCCGACCGCGTCGGTGTCGTTGTCGGTCCAGGTGAGCTTGATGCCGTTGGCGGCCTCGATGGTGGCCTTGAGGTCGGTCGGTTCGCCAGCGGAGGTGTGCGCCGAGGCGTGCGGGGCCGGGCCGGGGAGGGTGGCGGGGGTGGCCCAGGAGCCCGCGTCGTCGGTGCCCGCGCCGGGCGGGAGGTCGACGGTGACCGCGTTGGTCGTCGGCCCGAAATAGGGCACGACCTTGTAGTAGAACGCGGTGTCCGGGATGAGTTTGTCGTGCGCGTACGTGGTTTGCGCCGGCGGCACGAAATCCAGCGGGGTGAACTGGCCGGTCGCGGAGTTCGAGTATTCGACGACCTCGCCCGCACGCGCGGGAGAAGGGCTGCGCCAGGACAGGTTCACGTTGTCACCGCCGACCAGAGTCGCGGTCAGTGCCTGGTCGCTGGGCGCCGGAGTGCTCGCGCAGCCGACGAGGGCCAGCAGGACGGCGGTGGGGATCAAGAACTTGGTCAGCACGATCAGCCTCGCGGTAGGGGGCCGGGCCCGGCGTCGGGGTAGCGCCGGGCCCGGCTTCTCGGTCAACTGTGGTAGAAGGCCAGGTTGCTCCATTGGACGGTGATCGGCCCGCTGCCGCTGGAGGTGCGGTAGGCGCCGATCTTGTCGTAGAAGCTGCCCGACGGGCTGGACGTGGTGTATTTCAACGATCCGTTGATGTACACCTGTTCCTGGCTGCCCACGGTCTGGATGGTCTCCACGTTGACCGAGGTGCCGACGGTCGCGCCACTGCTGATGGTCGCGCCGCCTTCGACCGAGTACAGCCTGCCACCGGATTCCACGGCGAGCAGGAAATACGGGCCGACGTTGTCGTGGAAGGTCTGTTTGAGACTGATCCGCGACCCACTCATACTGGTGATCTTGAAGGTGCCGTTGAACCGGTGCGAACCACTGGAGTAGTCCGCGTAGCGGCGTTCCGCGCGGTCGTATTCCTGACCGCTGTTGGAGCACGTCAGCGTGAACGTGGACCCGCTGACGCTGCCGCAGCCCTCCTGTTGGACGGTGTAGGAGGGGCTGTACTGGACCCAGGTGATCGCCGGTGCGGCAGGGGCTGCCGACACCACGGGCGCCGCGGCCAGGGATAAGCCGAGAAGCATCGCGCACGCGGTGGCGATCCGGTGTCTGAGGTGCATCGTTGAACCTCCGTTCGCTATACGGGAGCGACGGTGATCCGTCATATATATGAACGTGTTCACTGATGTGAACACGTTCATGGTACTGTGATCTGGGCCATAAATCAATCTTGAGCTGCGCCAACGGTGTTCACGGTTTGGGCAGATGTGGATTATTCGACCCCGGGCCCACCGAACTGCTGCGGCGCGGGCTACCAGCCAGCGGCAGCTGGTGAACCGCTTCCGCACCGACGCGGCGTTTCGCCGCCCGAACAGGATCCTGCTCGACGATGAGAAGCGGTTCACCGGCCAACCGCTGTTCTTCGCTTTCCGTACGTTCGACCGTTGCCTACCGGTGCAACGTGTAGATGGTGATGTCGCCGTTGCACGGGCTCGGCGCGTCCACCTCGACCCGCAGGTCACCGGTGACCGTGTCGTAGTCGACACCCTCCACCGTGTACGCGCCGGTACACGTGCTGGCCAACGGGATCTGGCCGAGCGAGGTCACCTTCGCGGTCACGTCCTTGCCGTTGAGCGGGTGCTTCAGGTCGATCTGCAGCAACGGTTTGCTGGTCGGGTAGATGTCGTTGCTGGAGTCATCCGACGCGCAGATCAGCCGGGTCGACGTGATGAAGTCGCAGCCCTGGAGGTTGCGCACCATGTGGTTGAGCAGGATGCGCGAGGCCACGTTGATGTTGCCGCCGCCCGGCGCGGTCTGCTTGTTCAGCAACGGCGTCGGGAACACCAGCAGGCGGGTGACCGGCGCGAGTTCCGCCGACACCAGCCATTGACCGTCCGGCGACACCGCGTCGAACGCGGCCGCGTTCGGGCCGATCTCGTCGTCGGAAAGCTGGTGCACGTACTCGTACTGCGCGCCGCCCGGTGTGGTGACCATGAACATCTTCTTGGTCACCGGCGTGACGTTGGCGGGCTGCTGGTAGGGATCGAAGATGTAGCCGTGCCACGAGTCGGAGTCGCCGATGTGGCCCCAGCCCTCGTTGACGATGGACGCCGGAATGGTCGCGCCATCGGTGTAGTCGATCCACATGGGCTTGCCCGGCGCGCGAACCGTCGCCACGCCTTCGCCCGCCACGGCGTCCGAAACGGACGTCTGGCCGGTGACGTGCCAACCATTGAGCTGGAAGGCCGGAATGGACGGTGCTGCCAGTGCCGCCGGTGCGGCGAACCCAGTGAGCGCCGCGGCCAGGCCGAGCGCCAACGCACCGGAACGGACCCGGTTACCGATCATGTTCTACCGCTTCCTTTGTGGACAATGGGAAAGCTAGCTGGCTGAAGGAATGCAGCCAGGGGTGAGTACCGCTATCTGGGTGCCTGCGAGCAGGAACGCGCCGACGCCGTACGCCGCGGTGTCCGTGGCGGTCACCGGTTGCGCGTCGTGCGGACCCTTGGCCGGGCCCTGGACGTAACCGAGCAGGCCGCTGGGTTGCAGCGCCTTGGTGGTCAGGCCCTTCCAGGCCCGCGCGACCGCCGGTTGGAACACCTTCGCGGGCAGCACGCCGTTGTTGATGCCCCAGGCGAGGCCGTAGGTGAACAGCGAGGTGCCGCTGCTCTCCGGGCCGCCGTGGTCGAACGGGTTGAGCAGGTCGACGTTCCAGAACCCGTCCGGCCGTTGCAGCGCCAGGATGCTCAGCGCCATCCGCTTGTACACCTGGAGGTACTCGGCGCGGTGCGGGTCGGTCGCGGGCAGCTGCGCGAGCACCTTGGCCAGTGCGGCGAAGGCCCAGCCGTTGCCGCGCGACCAGAAGGTCGCGCTGCCGACGTCACTGGCATCCCGGTACCAGAGGCCGAGCAGCGGGTTGTACAGGTGGCTGCGGGCGTTGTCGAACAGCGTGTGCATGGCGTCGAGGTCGGCGGTGCTGTTGTCCATCACGCCGAGTTGCGCGAAGGAGGGCATCGCCATGTTCAGGGCGTCGACGTAGTTGAAGTAGCTGTCGTTGCCCGCCTGGACGCTGGCGACCTCGGCGGCGACCCGGTCGCGCAGCGGCTGCAGGTTGGCCGGGGTCGGGTGGTAGTAGTAGAGGGCCAGGTAGGCCTCGCCCACTGCCTCGTCGTCCGGGAAGAACGGCTTGTTCGACGGGTCGGCGGGCAGTTGGTAGTTGTTGGCGGCGGCCCAGGGGAGGGTGATGTGGTTGGTGACGCCCGTGGTGCGCACCATGGCCAGGTTGCCGACCTGGAAGGTGGAGTTCTGCCAGTTGGACGACGCGGTGTCGGTTCCGTTGGCGACCCAGTAGTTGTCGGCTGACACCATGTTCTGGATGACCGAACACTGGGTCGGATCAGCGGCGGATGGCGTGGACGGGGCGGTGCTGGCCATCGCCGGTGGCGCGGCGACGAGACCGGCGCCGGCGAGTCCGGCGACCAGCAGCGCGAGAAGACGGGACCGCTGAGCGGGCATGCGGTTTCCCCCGATTCGGATGGTTTTGGACAGTCAAGGGCGGAAAAACGTTAACGGCGCGTATCGGGGCGATGAAAGCATTGACAGTCAACAGATCTACCCTGTTCAGTCCAATCCGGACTGGTCCGTTGGATGCAGTATGGCGGCCTTGACCTGGCGATCTGCGAAAACCGAACGCAATCGAGCATGTGAGTCGTTGTCAAGGATGTGAACAGGAGGCAGTGGAGTGATGGCTGAGCAGGTCCCTGGGCAGGAGCCGTGGCAGTGGGCCGAGCCGGTGTGGCGGGCCCACGTCGAACGGGTGCGGGCCGGGCGCAGCCTGCTGCCCGCAACCTGGCCGGGCGGCGCGCGGGTGGCCGTCGCGCTGTCCTTCGACTCCGACCATGAGACGCTGCCGCTGCGCAACAACATCACCAGCCCCGGCGAGCTGTCCATCGGCGAGTACGGCGCCCGCGCGGGTGCGCCCCGGGTGCTGCGCCTGCTGGCCGAGTTCGGCATCCCCGCCTCGTTCTACGTGCCCGCGGTGTCCGCTTTGCTGCATCCCGCCGAGGTGAAGAGCTATGTCGAGGCCGGGCACGAGGTCGCGCTGCACGGCTGGATCCATGAGCGCAACACCCTGCTCGACGCGCCCGACGAGCGCGACCTGCTGTTCCGCGCCGCCGACACGCTGGAGGAGATCACCGGTGTGCGACCGGTCGGCATGCGCACGCCGTCCTGGGACTTCTCGCACCACACCCTGACCATCGCCCGGGAACTCGGCCTGGTCTACGACTCGTCGCTGATGGCCGACGACGACCCGTACGAGCTGATCCACGAGGGCGAGCACACCGGCATGGTGGAGCTGCCGGTCGAGTGGATCCGCGACGACGCGCCGTACTTCGTGATGGCCCGCTTCGATGGCGTCCGCCCCTACACGCCACCGCGCGCGGTGCTGGGCATCTGGCAGGACGAGTTCCGCGCCGCGCTGGCCGAAGGCGGGCTGTTCCAGCTCACCATGCACCCGCACATCATCGGGCACCGGTCCCGGCTGGTGGTCCTGCGCGAGTTGATCGAGGAAATGCATGGTGCCGGCGGCGTCTGGTTCGCCACCCACGCGAGCATCGCCGAGTACTGCCGGGAGTCGGCCGGGCTCAACCGGCCCTGAGCGGGCCCCGAGCCGTCAGGCCCTGTCAAGCCATGGTCTCGGTGGTGGCGGCGTCCAGGGCGTCGATGATGTCCTGCATGTCGCGATAGGGGGTGCTCCTGGTCGGCAGCAGGCGCAGCCGTTCCCGGGTGACGCCGTCGACCCCGTACATGTCGGCCTGAGTGAGTACTTCCCAGTGCTGGGCGGGAAAACTCAGGTCGGCGAGCACGAAGTACAGCGACTGCTTGTCCAGCTCGGTCATCACCACTCCTCGGTTCAGGTCCAACGCCCGAGCGAAGATGCGATTGTGAGCCAGGTCACTCAAAAAGGCAAACCTGCGGGTGACGCGGGCGTTGCGGCTATGGCTACCCGCCGTGTTCGCCTGCCGTTTTCCAACTCACGGCCTCTTGACACACCCTGCCGGTCGGGCCAAGCTGAGTGGGTTATTTAGGTAGGGAACTTTACAAACTAATGGCCCAGCAGCGGACGCCCGTAGCGCCGCAGCTGCCTGTTCCTGGTACGGGGAGCACGCATGCCAATCGACCGTCCGGGTTAGGCCCGGCCCGTTCCCAAGTGAACCGATCGCCCCGGCGCGCCCGCGTCGAGGCTTGCCTTGCCATGCAACAAAAAACCCGTAGTTCGGCGGCGCAATCTTTTGATGGGAAGGGGCAGCACTCCATGAATCGCATCAGCCGGATCCGGCTGGGTCTGTCAGCGGGCATCGCGTTCGCGGTGGCCGCCGCGTTGAGCGGCATACCGGCCGACATGGCCTCGGCAGGCGTTGCCACGCACAGCAGTCCGGTCGCGGCCTCGAGCCAGCCGAACATGCCTCGCGGATTGTCCAATTTGGGCAGTGCGGGCTGGAAGGTGTCAACCAGCTCCACCGCGACCCAGAGCGGCGCGGCCATTTCCAAGCCGGGCTTCGACACGTCGAAGTGGCTGTCGGTCACGCCAGACGACAGCGGCGCGCCGGGCACCGAGATCGCGGCCTTGCTGCAGAACGGTTCCTGCCCGAACGTCTACTTCTCCACCAACATGAAGACCTGCTTCGGCTACCTGAGCAAGGTCGGCGCGAACACCATCGCCCAGTTCAAGGTGCCCTGGTGGTATCGCACCGACTTCACCCCGAACGTTGCCGCGGGCCAGACGGCCACCCTGGTGGTCAACGGCGTGGTCGGTGCGGCGGACGTGTGGGTGAACGGCAAGGAGGTCGCCACCCAGAGCACGGTCACCGGCGCCTACGACAAGTTCACCTTCAACGTCACGCCCGACATGCTCTCCGGCACCAACTCGCTGGCCATGGAGGTCTACCCGAACAACCCGTCCTCCGAGCTGACCGTCGACAACGTCGACTGGACCCAGGTGCCGCCGGACGAGAACACCGGCATCACGTTCCCGGTGCAGTTGCAGGTGAACAGCGCCCTCTCGGTCGGCAGCGCGCACGTCGTCGAGAACAACACGTCGAACCTGAGCAGCTCCGCGCTGACCGTGAAGGTGGACGTCACCAACAACTCCGGCAGCAGCCAGACCGGCACGGTGTTCGCCACGGTCACCCCGCCCAGCGGCGGTTCGCCGATCACCGTCAACCAGTCGGTCACGGTCGCCGCGAACGCCACCAGCACGGTGAGCTTCACGCCCGCCAAGTTCGCGGCGCTGACCATCAGCAAGCCGCAGGTGTGGTGGCCCTACCAGATGGGCGCCCAGCCGCTCTACGCGCTGGACACCACGCTGACCCAGGGCAGTGTGAGCAGCAACAGCACGCACGAGACCTTCGGCATCCGCACCGTCACCTCCAGCATGATCGGCAAGTCCAGCGAAGCGCCGGACGGCGTGCGGCAGTTCCAGATCAACGGCGTGCCGATCGTGATCCGCGGCGGTGGCTGGGAACCGGACCTGTTCCTGCGCTACTCGTCGGCGGACATCGCCAACCAGATCGCGATCGTCAAGAACATGGGCCTGAACACCCTGCGGCTTGAAGGTCACTTCATGCCGGACGACTTCTACGAGCAGATGGACGCGGCGGGCATCCTCATCGACTCCGGCTACTCCTGCTGCGACGCATGGGAGGACTCAAGCCCGAGCGCGGCGAAGCTGGCCCTGATGACCAACTCGGCGACCGCCATCGGCCAGGCGCAGCGCAACCACCCGAGCGTCATCGCGATGGGCTGGAGCGACAACGCACCCGGTGCGAAGCAGGAGTCGGCGGCCGTGGCCACCTGGAAGGCCAACGACTTCGACGTCGTCGAGCTCTCCTCGGCCGAGTACAACAGCAGCCCGACCCTGGGCACCTCCGGCCAGAAGGAAGGCCCGTACGACTACGTGCCGCCGCTCTACTGGTACGACACGTCGCACTTCGACAGCGGCGACGACACCCGTACCAACGTCGGTGGTTCGTGGGGCCTGGACAGCGAGGAGAGCGCGGGCGACACCGTGCCGACGCTGGATTCGCTCAACCGGTTCATGTCCGCGTCGGACCTGTCGAACCTGTGGAAGACGCCGAGCTTCAACCAGTACCACCTGAACTTCGAGAACGGGCACGGCAACTACAAGTTCGGCACGCTGTTCCTGTTCGACCAGGCGCTGACCAACCGGTACGGCGCGTGGAAGGACCTCAACAGCTACGTCGAGGAAGCGCAGCTCCAGGAGTACGAGAGCACCAGGGCGCAGTTCGAGGCGTTCATGGACCACTCGACCAACTCGGGCACCGTCTCGCCATCGACCGGCACGATCTACTGGCAGGCCAACAAGGGCTGGCCGTCGCTGCTGTGGAACCTCTACAACTCCGACGGTGACCAGGCGGGCAGCTTCTTCGGTGCCAAGCAGGCCAACCAGCCGCTGCACGCGTTGCTGGCGCAGGACAACGGCACGGTCACCCTGGACAACGTGACGAACCAGAGCCAGTCCGGCCTGTCCATCGAGTCCAAGGTGTACAACACCGCGGGTTCGGTGCTCGACGACCAGACGGTCAACAACGTCACGCTGGCCAGCCAGCAGGTGAAGAACTCGGTCATCACGCCGAAGGCGCCGACCTCGACGACCGGCAACGTCTACTTCGTCGAGTTGCTGCTCAAGCAGAACGGCAACCTGGTCGACCGCAACGTGTACTGGCAGTCGACCAAGAAGGACGTCATCAACTGGTCCAGCACGACCGGCAACCCGCAGGGTGCCGAGTCCAGCTACGCCGACTACACCGGTCTCCAGTCCCTCGCCGCGGGCACCGTCACCGCGACCGCCACGGCCTCCGCCGCGACCGGTCCGGATGGCGCCGACACGTCGGCCAAGGTCACGCTGACCAACACGTCCAGCAAGACGCTCGGGTTCTTCCTGCGCACGGACGTGCGGCGCGGCGACGCCAGCGGCAAGGAACAGTCCGGTGACAACCAGGTGACCGCGGCGATGTGGAGCGACAACGACATCACGCTGTTCCCCGGCGAGTCGCAGACCCTCACGGTCACCTACAACTCGGCCGACCTGAACGGCGCGACGCCGCTGGTGAGCGTGTTCGGTTCCAACGTCGCCCGTTTCGACGTGATCATCGGCGGCAAGTCCGGCAAGAACACCCCGACGCGCTCGGGCGCACAGACCGCGAACGCGGTCGAACCCGCCCGTCGCCCGTCCCGACGGTAGCCCGACCTCGGAATATCCGGCCTCGGAAACTCCGAGGTCGGATATTCCGAAACCGGATACTCCGAGATCGGATGATCCGAGACCGGAAATTACGACATCGGAAATTACGAGATCGTAGGGAAGTAACTCCATGCGATTAGCCAGCACCATCGCGGCGTCACTGAGCGCGTTGGCCGCGGTCGCTACCTCCGCCGGCCTGATCGTGGCCGGCGGAGGGGCCGCCGACGCAGCTCAGACTCCCGCTCAGACTCCCGCTCAAACCGCCGCGATACCAGCGCACGTGTTCGCGCCGTACTTCGAGGCGTACTCGGCCGACAACCCGGCGACGATCGCCCAGCAGTCCGGCGCGAAGTACCTGACCATGGCGTTCGTGCAGACCGCGAAGAAGGGCTCGTGCACGGTCGACTGGAACGGCGACGCGAGCACGCCGATCGCGCAGTCGGCCTATGGCAGCGAGATCGCCACCATCCGCGCCGCCGGTGGCGACGTCATCCCTTCCTTCGGCGGCTACGCGGCCGATCACGGCGGCACCGAGATCGCGGACAGCTGCACGGATGTCGCGTCGATCGCGGCCGCGTACGAGAGCGTGATCACCACCTACAACGTCACGCGGCTGGACATGGACGTCGAGGACAAGTCCGAGACGAACTCGGCCGGGATCGACCGCCGCAACAAGGCGATCGCGATGGTCGAGTCGTGGGCGGCGGCCAGCAACCGGACCGTCACCTTCTCCTACACCCTGCCGACGACGGCCGCCGGGCTCGACTCGACCGGGCTGAAGGTGTTGCAGGACGCGATCAGCGACAACGCGCGGATCGACATCGCGAACATCATGACGTTCGACTACTACGACGGTGCCAAGCACGAAATGGGCACCGACTCCGAAACGGCAGCGACTGACTTGGAAGGGCAGTTGGCCAAGCTCTACCCGAGCAAGAACACGGCGCAACTGTGGGCCATGGTCGGTGTTACCGAGATGATCGGCATCGACGACTACGGCGCAGGCGAAACGTTCACCACGGCCGATGCGGCGCCCGTGCAGAGCTGGGCGGCAGGCAAAGGCATCGGTTTCCTGTCCTACTGGGCGATCGAGCGCGACAACGGGGGCTGCCCGGGCACCAAGGGCAGCGACACCTGCTCCGGCATCGCGCAGGACACCTGGTACTTCACCAAGGCGTTCGAGAAGTTCAACGGCGGCGGCACCCAGCCTCCACCGCCGGGCAACGACTTCTCGCTGACGCTGGCTAAGGCGTCCGGTTCGGTGAAAGCCGGTAAGTCGCTGAAGACCACGACCAGTACCGCAGTCGCCTCGGGCAGCGCCGAACCGGTCGCGCTGACCGCGTCGGGCGCGCCTGCCGGGGTCACGGTCACGTTCAGTCCGGCCACGGTGAACTCCGGTGCGTCGGCGACGCTGACAGTTGGCACGACCAGCACGGCGGTGGCGGGCAAATACACCATCACGGTCACCGGTACAGCTGCCTCCGGTAGTCATCCGGCGACGTACCAACTGACCGTCAGGGCTTAGCAACCGTGCCCGTATCCCGAGACCGGGATCGGCCAGAATTCCCGGCCCGGGCGCGCGGCGCCCTACACTGAGATCAGCAGGTTCTCTTCCGAAGTACTCGCGATACACAGATCGCGACCGAGAACCCGCCGCCGGGAGGCTGATACGGGCAGCATGAACGGCGGTTCGCGCGGCGCGGGTGGGAATGATCGGGCCCACCCGCGCCCCCGCGTATACCGCCCGCTCAGTGCGTGATCAGGGAGCGGTCCGGCTTCGCCCCTAGGGGAATTCCCTTGTTGGGCAATGCCTCGGGTTGACGACAGTGCTCGCTCAGCTCGACAGGATCGACGAGTGATCTTCCGAAAAATCATTGTTGTGGCAGCAACTGCCGTGATTCCCCTCGCGACGATGACCGCGATTCCCGCGAATGCCGCGCCGTCATTGAACTGGCAACCGTGCGGCACCATCGGTGCGCAGTGCGCGACCTTGTCCGTGCCGCTCGACTGGGCACATCCGAACGGCGTCACGATCAACCTGGCGCTGTCCAAACTGCCCGCCGCCGATCCGAGCCAGCGCGCGGGCGAACTGCTGTTCAACCCGGGCGGCCCGGGCGGTGGCGGCGCGGAAACCGTGGAATACGGCGGCAACCAGTTCCCGGCACAACTGCGCGACCGCTTCGACCTGATCGGGTTCGACCCGCGCGGCGTGGGTCGCAGCACGCCGACCATCTCCTGCACGCAGCCCCCGTTCGATCTGTCGGTCACCCAGTTCCCGGCCACTCAGGCACAGTTCGACCGGCTCGTCGCGCACAACCGCGCGCTGGGCGAGGACTGCCTGCGCCAGACCGGACCGCTGCTCGGTCACCTGGACACCATCAGCGTCGCGCACGACCTGGACGCGATCCGGGTCGCGCTCGGCGAGTCGAAGATCACTTTCCTCGGGCTGTCCTACGGCACGCTGATCGGCAACATCTACGCGCACCTCTATCCGCAGCGCGTGCGCGCGATGGTGCTGGACGGCCCGCTGAACCACACGATCGGCTCGGCGCGGATGGTCGCGGACGAGAACTCGGCGGCCGAGGTCACGCTCCAGCACTTCTTCCAGGCGATACCCGGCACCCAGGCGACGTTCGGCCGGATGCTCGGCCGGCTCAGCGACGCGGACGCCGAGGTCGTGTTGCAGGGCGTCTACGAGTACCTCAACCTGACCAGCTACTGGCCGCAGTTGGCGACCGCGCTGCAACAGGCGGCCGACGGTGACACGAGCATGCTGGTCGACGCCGCCGACAACGGCCCGAACAGCCCGGATGACCCCACGCACGTGGCAGGCAACCAGGCGTTCCTGGCCATCGGCTGCCAGGACTTCCCGTCCCAGGTGCACACCTTCGGCCAGTTGCGGGCGCAGATGACGCAGGCCGCGCGGACCGCGCCGGACATGGCAGGGCACGAGGAGTCATGGCTGCTCCAGGCCGGGTGCATCGGCTGGCCGGTGCCCGCGCAGGATCCGTGGCAGCCGGTGCCGGTGCACGGCACGCCGCCGATCTTGATCGTGGCAGGCCGCTACGACCCGGCGACGCCGTATCCGTGGGGCGTCGGGCTGGCCCGGCAGATCAGCGGCTCGATCCTGCTGACCCGTTCGACGGACGGGCACACCGGTTTCTACAACGACCCCTGCTCCGTTCAGCAGGAGGCGGACTACCTGGTCGATCCGCGCAAGCGGCCGTCTGGGTGTTAACAATCAACATATAACAGGCTCATCGCGTCAGTCATTGACACGGCTGGCGCGATGGCCTTACGTTGCCAAGAAATCGATTTCAGAAATCGATTTCTCACGCCCGCCTGGGAGGCAACCATGGTGAACCGTCGTGGATTCCTCGCGCTTTCCGGTAGCGTCGCCGGCGCCATGATGTTCGCCGCGCGCAACAGCACCGCGTTCGCCAGCACCCCATCCGGTCCTGCGGCGAAGGGCATCAGCACGGCCGACGTCGCCGACCTCTACCAACGTGGCGAACCCAGCAGTTACACCGGAGCCGACCTGCGCTACATCGGCATGCCGGTCGGCGGCGGCGCGTGCGGTCAGGTCTACCTCGGCGGCGACGGCAAGCTCTGGTACTGGGACGTCGACAACGCGCCGGCACCGCCCTGGGCGAACTGCAGCGGCCCCACCTACGCGAACCCGAACCTGCCGTTCTCCCCGTTCGGCAACGGTTTCGTGCTCCGCGCCAACGGGACCGCGCGCGCCATCGACGCGACCGGGTTCGCGCACGTCACCTTCACCGGCCAGTACCCGCTCGGCCAGGTCGACTACCGTGACCCGAACTGCCCGGTCGCCGTGCACCTGGACGCCTTCGCGCCGTTCGTGCCCGGTGAGACCGAGGACTCGACGTTGCCGGTCACCGTGCTCGCGTACACGCTCACCAACACCTCGCACGCGCCGGTGGAAGTCGAGCTGACCGGGTGGGCGGAGAACCCGGTCGCGCTGCGTGCCCGAGGTGGCCAGCCGACCACGTTGTCCAGCCAAACGATTGCGGGGCAACAGAACTATCGCGGCGTGCAGTTCACCGCCGCCAACGCGGCAGCGACCAGTTCGCAGCCGGACATCGTGTTCGAGACCTGGCAGCAGGCCGACTACTCCGGTTGGACGGCGTCCGGCACCGCGTTCGGCGCCGGACCGGTGCTGGTCTCGCAGGTGCCCGCGTACATGCTGCGCTTCGGCAACCTCAACGCGCAGGGCCCGCGCTTCGTCACCTCGCACAACTTCATCGCCGCGAACGGCGACGCCGCCCTCGCGGACAGCTACGTCGGCACGCTGACCAGCGGCACGTTCGCCGTTTCCCGGCGCTACGTGGCGGCCTGGGTCGGTGGCGGCGGCAACCCCGGCCAGACCTGCCTCAACGTGGTCGTCGACGGCAACGTGGTCGGCAGCATGACCGCAGACAACACCGAGCCGATGCACCTGCGCTACGTCGATCTCGTGCCCTACCAGGGCAAGACCGCGCACATCGAGATCGTCGACTCGGCGACCGGCGGCTGGGGCCACCTCAACGTGAGCACGATCAGCTTCACCGACGTACCGGCCAGCGCACCGCCGATCGGCACCCTCACCGACGGCGGCACGGTAGCCATCGCGGTGCTGGGCAACGATTCCCAGGTAACCGCGCGCCCCTCGATCGCGGACTGGAGCAGTCCGAGCGCGATCGCCACGTCCGGGCCCGGCCCGGTGAGCATCGACGGCGGGCTCGGCACCATCACCGGCGCGGTGACGTCGCGGATCGTGTTGGCACCAGGGCAAAGCCACACCGTGCGGTTCGTGCTGTCCTGGTTCTTCCCCAACCCCGACCGGGCCGCACTCAGCTTCCTGACCGACATCGGCACCCTGAGCCGCCACTACGCGAACCGGTTCTCCTCCGCCGAGGCCGTGGTCCGCTATCTCGCGGCGCGGTTACCCAGACTGGAAGCGGCCACGCGGGAATGGGTGCGCACCTGGTACACGGATTCGACGCTGCCGCACTGGCTGCTCGAACGCACCCTGCACACCACCGGCAGCCTCGCGACCAATGTCGCCGTCCGGCTGTCCAACGGCCGCTTCTACGCCTGGGAAGGCGTGGACTGCGCGCCCGGCACCTGCGAACACGTGTGGAGCTACGCGCACGGCATCGCGCGGCTGTTCCCGGACCTGGAACGCGACACCCGGCAACGCGTCGATCTCGGCATCGGCTTCCACCCGGATACCGGCGAGATCGGCAACCGCGCCGAGGCCGACATGGGCTGGGCCACCGACGGCCAGTGCGGCACCATCCTCCGCTTCTACCGCGAACACCAGATGGCGCAGGACAACGCGTTCCTGCAAGCGAACTGGCCACGCATCAAGCAGGCCGTCAACTGGGTGATCGGCCACGACACCCGGCACGACGGCACGCTGGAGGGCGCGCAGCCGAACACGCTCGATGCCACCTGGTACGGCGAGGTCGCCTGGCTGACCGGCATGTACGACGCGGCGCTGTACGCGGCGGCGGCGATGGCGACCGAGATGGGCGACACCGCGTTCGCGCAGACCTGCACCGCGCTCGCCCAATCCGGTGCGCACTCGATCGCCACGACGCTGTGGAACGGCGAGTACTTCATTCAGGTCATCGACCCGAGCGCGCCGGACGCGCCCAACACCAACATCGGCTGCCACATCGACCAGATGCTCGGCCAGAACGCGGCCTGGCAACTCGGCCTGCCGCGCGTGTTCGACCCCGGGCAGACCGCGACCGCACTGGCCAGCATCTTCCACTACAACTACAGCACCGACCCCGCCGCGTACCGGGCGGCGAACCCGGCGATCCCTGGCGGGCGCTGGTACGCGATGGCGGGCGAACCCGCGATGATCATGACCACCTTCCCGCACGGCGGTGGCGCGCAGGCCAACGGCAATCCGCCTGCCGGGGTCGCGATGTACTTCAACGAATCGTGGACCGGTCAGGAGTACGCGTATGCCGCGCACCTGATCTACGAGGGCATGGTCGACGAGGGCCTGATCGTGACCAAGGCCGTGCACAATCGCTACGCGCCGGGCAAACGCAACCCGTACAACGAGGTCGAGTGCAGCGACCACTACACCCGCGCGATGGCCAGCTACGGCGTTTTCCTCGCCGCGTGCGGCTTCAGTTGCCACGGGCCCAAAGCGAGCCTGACCTTCGGGCCCCGGATCACCCCGGAGAACTTCGCTGCGGCGTTCACGGCGGCGGGCGGCTGGGGTCTGTACCGCCAGGAACGTGTTGGCAGTCAACAGGTCTGTTCGATCGAGGTCCGTTACGGGCAGATCAGGGCCGGCGAGCTGAACCTGAGCCTGCCTGCGGACGCGACGAACCCGCAGGTGGTCGTCACCCTCAACGGGCGGCCGGTGCCCGCGACCATCGCCGAGGGCGGGACCGTCACGCTCGGCAGCGTCGCGACGGTGCCGACCTATGCGACGCTGACCGCGACGGTCTCCTGGTGAGCTGAGCCGGTCGGGGTGCCCTTTCGGTAGCCGCCGAACATGACGCCCAGCAACAGGATGACGACCACCGCGATGAACAGCCAGAACCAGATCGATCTGCGCATGGCGGCCTCCCGGAACGTCGCTGACGATGATTGTGTACCCGCTCCGCTTGCCGCGGACACCAGTGGGGTATCTCTATCGCAACGGCCTGACAGCGGGAGAGTGCGACATGGGCAAGTGGCAGATCCGGCTCATCGGTACGGCGATCGTGGTGGTCCTGCTGATCGGAGTCGCGCTGGTCGGCTCGGCGATCCACCTGTTTCCGCAGCTGCGCAACCCGTTCGCGGAGAACACCCAGGAAACGTCCGGACCGGTGCTGCTCCAGTCGGTCCAGCAGCTGTCCCGGTACGAGGCGGCCAGCGGCACCTTCCAGGTGGTCGTGGACATCTCCACGAACGGCTCTGTCCTGCCGAGCTTCCTGCAGGGCAGCGACACCATGTTCATCGGGGTCGGCAACGACAACGCCTACGTCGACTTCGGCAAGCTCAAAGGCAACGACGTGCAGGTTTCCGCCGACCGGCGCACCGCGACCCTCACCCTCGGCCACGCGCAGCTCGAACCGGCGACCCTGGACGTGCACCAGTCCTATGTCTACGCGCAGCAGCAGGGCCTGTTCACCAGGATCAACGACTTCTTCTCCGGCAACCCGAACTCGCAGCAGGCCGCCTACGTGCTGGCGCAGAAGCAGATCCAGGGCGCGGCAGGGAAGAGCGAGCTGCTGGCGGACGCCGAACGCAACACCAAGACCATGCTGGTCAGCCTGTTGCAGTCGCTCGGCTTCACCAAGATCACCGTGAACTACGCGGCCAACCCGAGCTGACCAGCGACGACGCACCCGGGTGCGTAGGATGATCGGCATGGCCGAAGCCGAGCTGAACAGCGGCATCCTGCCCGGCAACGTGCACGCCGACGACTACGTCATGCTGGCGCTCGCGCTGGTGTCCGTCGGCGTGCTCGGCGACGTGGTGCTCAGTCCGCCTGGCTACTCGACCGGGATCGTGTTGTTCTGGGTGGACGTGGCGATCAGCGCGATCTTCGTCCTCGAGTTCTTCTGGCGCTGGCACAAACGCGGTTGGGTCAAGGCGTTCCCAGCGCGGAACTGGTATGAGGTGTTCGCGATGATCCCGGTCGCGCACCCGGCCCTGTACCCGCACCACATCATCACAGTCGTGCTGCTGCTGGTCCGGATCGGGCGCGCCGTCGACCGCGCGATCGGCGAGCAGTTCTTCTACCGCCTCGTCGACCGGTTGTCCGAACCGCTGGTGCAGGCCATCAAGAAACCGGTCACCGTCGCCGTGCTCGACGAGGTGGTGAAGGTGCTGGAAACCGGCAACTACCCGGAGAACCTGGCGCGGTCGCTGACCGACAACCGCGAGCAGCTGCGCGCGATCATCAGCGAGAAACTGTCCGAGGACAAGCAGTTGAGCAAGCTCAAGCTGCTGCCCTTCCACGCCGAGATCGTGCATTCCGTTGTGGACACCACGTTCCGGGTGGTGCTGGAAGTGTTGCGCGATCCGAGGATCGACGACTTCTTCGCCGCGGTCGTGCGGGACAACCGCGAGCAGATCCGGCAGGCTGTCCAACTGGGCCTCAACGAGGACGACTCGGCCGAGAAGGAGACGCTGCTGCGCACTCGCACGCAACGCAGCGCGGCGCGCGAGTACGACGTCCAGCATCCGAAGAACTAGCGTCAGTCGGTGCTCGGGAAAGCGTGCCTGCGACCGCCATCACCGTGACCGCGACGATGCCCAGCGCCAGCTGGATCACGTTCTTGCGCGGCCAGTTCCTGATCAGGTGCGACACCGGAATCGCGGCGACCGCGGTCGCGAGCGCGTAGACCGTGACGATCTGACCGGTGAACGCCGGGGCGGTGTGCAGGGGTCGCGCTGATCTCCGGCAGCAGGCCGGCGGGCAGGCATTCGGTCAGGATGCCGATGAAGCCGGCGAGGAACAGTCCGAAGATCGCCTTGCCGGGCAGACGGGTCCGCGCTTGTCCCTCGGCGGGCGTTGCGGTAACGGTTGTCTCAGCCATGTGCCCAGGGTGCGTCGCGGGCGCGCGGTTACCCAGACACCTGTTTGCCTACGTTGGCTGTGCGCACTACTGGCAGGGATACGTTCAGCTCAACTGGCTCAGGGCCGCGCTGAACGCGGCCGGTGTCAGGTGCGCCGCGCCACTGAACGGATCCTGCAACTGGAACGTGGCGAACAGCAGCACGGTGACCGTACCGGCCAGCGCCGACGAGATGAGCACGTGCACCAGCAGCTTGTCGCCGCCGAAAAGACAGGTCAGCGCGACCGACAATATTGCGCCGACAATCAGTGCCGCCCAGATCAGCGGGTTCACCCTGGTCGTCGAGGCGGAGATGCGTTGTTGTCGCGCCTGGTACACCGACGACAGATCATTGGTCAGTTGGGTCTGCCGATCTTCCTGCGGATAGGTTGTGGGTACAAATGCCGCGATGGTGTCATGCAGTTCATCCAAAGT
Organism: Pseudonocardiaceae bacterium; assembly: GCA_036494465.1. Classification (GTDB taxonomy): domain Bacteria; phylum Actinomycetota; class Actinomycetes; order Mycobacteriales; family Pseudonocardiaceae; genus CAJCJE01. The sequence goes on along the minus strand of DASXOJ010000014.1, from coordinate 3,295 downwards.
GGATTTTCCGGTGTCGCCGAGGGGTCCGCGATCCTGCATCGCGGGCCATTCATCGTCGAGCACCGTCTGTCCATAGGAAACCGCTAATTTCTGAATCTGGGTGCTGGCCGGCCTGGGCAGCAGATTGGCGTCCCAGTAGACCGCGACCAGGCTGTCCGCCTCCTGGTAGGAGCCGGATCGCGCGGAGCTTACCCCGTCGAACAGGGAAATGAGCACGAATGCGAGCAGGACCGCTTCCAATCCGGCCACGACCGTGAACACCCGGCTGGCTGCGTCGTCGCTGGCGTGCCGATGCGCTTCCGAGACATACTTGCGGATCACGATCATCAAACCGGCGGCGGCGATCATTGCGCCCGACATCCAGAGCAGTCCGGCCAGATAAATACTCATCGAGCTCCCTTCTGGCGAAGGATTACATCACGGACTACCGTATGGACGTTATCCGCCAATCCGCTGAACCCGCGCGAATGAGGACACGTGAGAAATAATTCGGGAAGTTGTTCGCACGAAACTGGACGAACTGAGTCATCGTCCGGTAAAAGCGGCCGAATGCTGGCGAGGATTGGCGGAGTCGCGGTCGCCGTGCCCATCCTGTTCCTGGCCACCGCGCCCGGTGCGGACGCGGCGCCGGGTGATCATGTTTCGGTTGGAAGCCAGCAGGTCATGGCCCCGGACTTACGCATCTGCCTGCTGCCGATCATCTGCATCAGCATCGGCGGTGGCCCGACACGCACCCAGCCGCCGCCACCCCCGCCCCCGACCAGTCCGCCGCCTCCGCCGCCGACCTCGCCCACCAAACCACCCACATCGCCGCCGCCGACTACCCGTTCGGCCCCACCCCCACCGCCGCCGGTGACCACCACCGTGGCCACTACCGCCACGCTGCGCGCCGCCCTGCCCCCGATCCCGACAACGACCGCGACCACTCCGACCACGACGCCCACCACGACCGTGCCGACCACGCCCCCGCCCGCGTCGCCGACCGGACGGGCTCAGGTACTGCCGACGAGTCCGGGCACGCTCAAGGTGGCCTCGGTGAGCCCCGAAGTGGTCACCGAACGGCGCTGGGCGCTGACCGCGATCGTGCTGATCTTCGGCGGCGGCGCGGTAGCCACCACTGCCCGAGCCCGCCGCAGGGCGAAGTAACTATCGGCGCTGGAGGCGCAGCAGGATCCGGCCGATGCGGCGGGCGATGGCCTGTTGTTCGGGGGAGCGCAACCAGGCGAGGACCAGGCTGGCAGCGAGGAAACCGAGGACGCTGCCGAACACCAGCGCGAGCCAGGCACCGAGCGGTCCGGCGGGCAGCGGTAGCCGGATCAGCAGCGCGACGGCTGCCGCGGCCAGCGCGGCCAGCAGGCTGCGGACCAGGGTGACCATGATGCGCCGGGTGCCGAGGTCGCCGAGTCGCCTGCGCAGGCAGATGTCGCCGACGATCCAGCCGAGGATGAACGCCGCGGAGTTGGCGAGGGTCAGGCCGTAGACGACGTTGTCGGCGCTGAGCACTAGCGGGGCGAGGAACGAGAGGGTGACCTTGACGGCCATCATGCCGACCATGATCAACGTGGGCGTCCTGGTGTCCTTCATCGCGAAGAACACCCGCAGCTGGAGCATGGTGATCGTGTAGGGGAGCACGCCGAAGGCGGCGACGGCGAGCGCGATGCCGAGTTTGCCCGCGTCGCCCTTGCTCTGCCCGATGGAGAACAGCGCGACGCCGAGCGACGGCCCGAGCACGGTCATCAGCGCGCTCATCGGCAGCATCGCGGTGGTGCAGATCCGGCTGGCCAGCGACAGGTCTGCCTTGATGGCCGGGATCCGCCCTTCGGCGGCGGCGCGGCTCATCCTGGGCAGGATGGCGGTGATCAGCGCGAAGCCGAGCACCCCGTAGGGCAGCTGCACCAGCAGCCACACGTTGTTGTAGATGGTCAGGCCGCCGTTGGCGGTGGCGATGTTGGTGACCACCACGACGCCGATCTGGGCGAGCAGCGCGTAGCCGATGGTCCAGGCGGCGAGCCTGCCGAACTCGGCGAAGCGCCGGTCCCAGCCCCAGCGCGGCCGGAACCGGAAGCCGGAGCGGGTCAACGCGGGCAGCAGCACGATCGCCTGGAGCAGCACTCCGAGCGTGCTGCCGATGCCGAGTTCGAGCAGTTGCGCGTTGTCCATCCGGACCGGGTTCAACGTCAGCTGACCGGGCAGCAGCGGGTAGATGCCGAACGTGAGCAGCAGGACGATGTTGTTGAGCACCGGCGCCCACACGGTCACACCGAACACGTGCCGCGCGTTGAGCGTCGCGGTGAGCAGGGCGGACACCCCGTAGAACAGGATCTGCGGCAGCAGCAGGTAGGCGAACGCGGTGGTCAGCGCCGGATTGGCGCGGCCGGTGGAGTTGTCGACGACCAACGCGGTCAGCGCGGGCGCGGACAGCACCGCGAGCACGGTGATCACCGCCAGGACGACGGTGGTCATGGTGAGCAGGCGTTGCGTGTACGCGACGCCGCCGTCCTCGTCGTCGTGGTGCGCGCGGACCAGCACCGGCACCAGCACGCTGGTCAGCACGCCGCCGACGAGCAGTTCGTAGACCTGGTTGGGCAGCGTGTTCGCGGCGTTGTACGCGTCGGCGGCCATGCTCAGCCCGAGCACCCAGGCGATGACCAGGTTGCGGGCGAAGCCGGTGACCTTGCTGGCGAGCCCGGCGATCGCCATGGAGCCGGTGGCGCGCCCGATCGACGCGGGCCCTTGCGCGGGTTCGTCCACGACCTGGCCGGGCTTGCGCTGCACGGGGGGTGACCTCCGGGTTGGTCCTCGTTCGGCCGGACCACGGTAACCGAGGGAATCCCTCGCAAGAGGGAGGCCAGCCGGTGCGGGCGGGTGCGATGTTCGGCGGGTGAGAACATCGAGAAAAATCCTTGTCGCCACAACTCTTTCGCTCATCGCCCTGCTCGCGTCGACCGGCGTCGCTACTGCGACACCCGCGCCGATTCCGGCGCTGCAACAGGATGTCGACGCCGTGCAGGCGGCAGGCGCGCCCGCTGTCCTGTTGCGCGTCACCAGGAACGGGGTCATGACGCAATATCGCGCCGGTACGACCGCGCTCGGCACGAACCGAGCGGTGCCCTTCGACTCACGGTTCCGGATCGGCAGCGTCACCAAGATGTTCACCGCGACGGTGCTGCTGCAGTTGGTCGCGGCGGGCCGGGTCGACCTGGACGCGCCGGTCGCCCGCTACCTGCCTGGACTACTGCCCGACGCCAGCACGGTGCGGATGGTCATGCAGCACACGTCCGGCCTGCCCGACTAC
>DASXOJ010000013.1:0-6729 GCA_036494465.1 Pseudonocardiaceae bacterium | reverse complement strand
AGGCACCGTCGCGATGGTGACCGGCGCGTCCAGTGGGATCGGCGCTGCGACAGCACGTGAACTGGCTGCCAACGGCGCCACCGTCGCACTGGTAGCCCGACGGGGTGACCGGCTCGCGGCACTGACCGGTCAGATCACGGCGGAGGGCGGCACCGCGTTGGCCGTCCCGGCCGACGTAACCGACTCCGACCAGGTGCACGACGCCACCGAACAGACCGTGAGTGCCTTGGGACGCCTGGACATTCTGATCAGCAATGCCGGCGCCGCCTTCGCAGGGCCCGTGCTGGACGGCACGATCGAGGAGTGGGAGCAGATGACGCGGCTCAACCTGCTCGGCTCGCTGTACTGCGCACGCGCCGCGCTCCCCCATCTGCTGCGCGCCGCCGAGACCGGACCGAGAGAGGTCGCCGACCTGGTCAACATCAGCTCACTGGGCAGCCGGACGCCCCGAGTGGGATCGGCCGTCTACAGCGCGACCAAGAATGCCGTGAACGCCTACACCGAGGCCCTGCGCCAGGAGGTCGCCGACCGCCGCGTACGGGTCTCGATCGTGGAGCCCGCCACGGTCGACACGGAACTGTTCCCACCCGAGGTCCGCGAGCGGCGCCAGGCGGAGCGCGGCTATCCGCCGGTGCGTGCCGAAGACGTGGCCGAGGCCATCGGCTACCTCGTCACGCGCCCCGCCCGAACCGCGATCAGCCAACTGCTGATCCGGCCGACCCGTCAACCACGCTGATCGCGATCCCCTGGAGCGAAAAGACTTGTGAGTGACAACCGCACCCTCCCCGCCCGGCCCGCCGTCCGCCGACACACCCGTGGTGATCGTCGGCGCGGGCCCGGTCGGCATGTTCCTCGCCCTGGACCTGGCCTCACACGGCATCCGGTCGACCGTGACAGAGCAGAACACCACCTACCGGTTCTGTCCCAAAGGCAATACGCACAACCCGCTCGGGTAGTGACCGATCGGCGTGCGCCTGAGGTCAGGCCCGGAAGGGGCTGACGTCGACGCCGACGGTGTCGGTCTCGACGGCGAAGACGGAGCCTGCGAGTGGCTGCCGCGCCAGTTCGGCGGCGCTCAGGCCGGTGCGGGCGGAGGTGATGTAGAGCCGCCCGTCCGCGCCGAAAGCGCAGCTGGACGGCTGGCGTACGGGCACGGGCACGACGCCGACCAGGCGGCCTGCCGGGTCGTACCGGCGTACCTGGCCACCGCCGTGCATGGCGACCCAGATGCAGCCTTCCACGTCGACGGACAGCCCGTCGGGCACGCCGGGGCCCTCGACGTCGATGAGGACGTCGAAGCGGCCGACGTCGCCCGTCTCGGGGTGGAACGGCGTGGTGTACACCAGATTCACGTAGCTGTCCGCGAGGTACATCGTGGTGTCGTCGGCGTCCCAGCCGATGCCGTTGGGCCGGACGAGGCCGGTGGCGACGACGACGCTCGGTGCCTCGCCGTCCCAGCGGTGCAGCCGGCCGCGGCCGGGTTCGAAGTCCACGTCGTTGCTCCCGGCCCAGAACCGGCCGCACGAATCGACTTTGGCGCCGTTCATCCGCAGCCGCGGTTCCGGCAGGACCTCGTCGACGAGGTCGAGCTTGCCGTCCACGACGAACCCGAAGCCGTTGGCGACGGCGGCGACGAACCCGTCGTTGTCCTCCCTCGGCGCGACCGCGCCGACCATGGTGCCGACGTCGGTCACGGTGTGCTCACCAGTGGACAGGTCTTCCTCGAAGATCTTGCAGCCGTCGCCGTCGACCCAGGCGAGGCGTCCCGTGCGCGGGTCGAACACGGGGCCTTCGCCGACGTCGGATTCGGTGTCGCGGATCGCGACAGCCAGTTCGCGGTATTCGTGTATGCCGCCCACGTCGCCTCTCCAATTCCCGTTCGCCAGTGCGCATCCGTCCCCGCCTCGCGTGCTTAACAAGCTCGCCCGGCGGGGCACGTGGCGTCAACAACGAGTCGCGAATGTGGACTATCCGCGTGACGGATACGCCGGCCTCAGGAGCCGGGAATCCGCGTCGTTCCGGTCGGCGGGGGTGCGTCGATGACGGCGCGGACGAATGCCTTCGCCGCCGCGTTGAGGGGACGTTCCAGGTGCCACCAGATGCCGACGTCACGGTATCGCTGGAGATCGCGAATGGGCCGGATCTCCATTCCGTCGCCGCGGACCATGGTGGCGGCCAGATAGTTGACGACGCCGACGCCGAGTCCGGCGCGCACCATGGCACCGAGCGTGGTTGGCTGGTGCGACACGGTGCTGTAGGGGGCGATCATGTCCTTGATGCTGAGTTCGGTGTCGACCTCGTAGCCGACGGTCGTGTTCGCGAGCGGGTTGCCGATCGTGATGATCCGCTGGTGGTCCAGATCCGCGAGGTCGACCTCGTCCTTGCTCAGCAGCGGATGACCGGACGGGGCGAGGACCACGAACGGCTCGCGCCACAGCGGATGCGCGGCCAGTGCCCGGTCGCGTGGTTCGGGTCGCAGCGGTCGCAACGCGACCGACACCCGTCGCTCCGACAGTGCCGTCTCGATGAATCCGACATCGCCGTCGAGCACGCCGACGTTGAGCTGGGGGTGGTCCTTCTTCAGTTTGGTGAGCACGGCGGGGAGGAATTCCGCGCTGCCACTGACGAAACTCGCGACGTTGACCGAGCCTGCCACGATGCCACGTCCGGCCCGGCTGCTGTCGACCAGTTCGTCCGCCGCGGCGATTACCGCCCTCGCCTGGGCGAGCAGTGTGCGGCCGTCGTCGGTCAGGGTCAGCGGCCTGACCCGCCGTTCGATCAGCTGGCAGCCGAGTTCACGTTCGAGATTGGCGATGTGCGCGGAAACTCTCGGCTGGGAGAGATGCGTCTGCTCGGCGGCCCTTGCGAAACCGCCGCAGTCCACGACGCTGACCCAGGTCCTGAGCCAGGCCAGTTCGAGTGTCATCCTCGGCTCCTCCCGGGCAGCTGATCCGCTCCATCGCGACCGCGATCCTATGTCACGACATCTGCCTGGCGAATCTGGAACATTCGCATCTCGGCGTTGACTGTCACCCGCGCACATGGCGGACTTGACCCTATGACCGACGAGAGTTCACTCGGCGGCGCCCGAGGAGTGCTTTCGGCGCCGATTCCCGACCTTCCCCGAGGCGATGACGGTGCCGTCATCGCCGGAATCGAGACCTACGCGCTGGCCGTCCCGCTGACCCGGCGGATCGCCGACTCGACCGCCGCGATGTCACATTGGACGGTTCCGGTGGTCGAGATCCGCACCGTGGACGGGCGGGTGGGCACGGGCATCTCCGGGGTGCACTGCGCGCCGGAACTGCTGGCCGGCGTGATCACCGACTACTACGCCGATGCGCTGCTCGGCAGTTCCGCCGAAGACATTCTCGGTGCGTGGAAACGCCTGTACTGGTTGCCGACGCACTGGATGGGCCGGGCGGGTGTCGTGCACATGGCGCTGGCGATGGTGGACATCGCGCTGTGGGACCTGGCCGCCCAACGCGCAGGCATGCCGCTGTGGCGGCTGCTCGGTGGCACTGCGGAGAGCATCGAGGCGTACAACACCGACGGCGGATGGCTGAACCTGTCCGAACGCGACCTGGTGCGCGACCTGAGTTCGCTGATCGACCACGGCTGGAAACGCGTCAAGATCAAGGTCGGCAAGTCGGACTGGCGAGAGGACGCGCGCCGGGCGCGCGCGGTGCGCAAGGCGATCGGTGATGAGGTCACGCTGATGTGCGACGCCAACCAGCGCTGGGATCTCGCGACCGTGAACCGGATTCTGCCCACGCTCGAGGACACCAGGATGGACTGGGTCGAGGAGCCCTTCCACGCCGATGATCTCGACGCGCACACCAAGTTGCAGCGCTCGACCCACCTCGACATCGCGGCGGGCGAAAGCATCTACTCCTACCAGCAGTTCGCGAGTTTCATCAGCGCGGACGCGATCAGGGTCGTCCAGGTCGACGCCACCCGCGTCGGTGGGGTGACCGAGTGGCTGCAGATCGCCGCGCACGCGGCCGGTCGAGGTCTGCGCATCGCTCCGCACGCCGGCGACATGATGCAGTTGCACCAGCATCTGGTGGGGACGGTGGTCAGCGAGGTGCCACCGCTGATCGAGTTCATCCCGTGGACCCAGGACGCCTACCGGCACCGCAGCGTGGTGCACGAGGGCTTCCTGGAACGCCCGCAGGAGCCGGGGGCGTCGACTGCCGTGGATCCGGGCGCCCGGACCAGGTGGCAGGTACGCGGGGTTGGTGGCACGCGCTCGCTGTGAGCATCATCCGGGGCCGACGACGACTTCCTCGTCGTCGGCGAGCGTCAGTTCCACCGTGTCGTCCTGGTAGCGGACCCGGACGGTCGCAGCCGTCGAGGAGCGGATGCGGGCGTTGGCGAGCCGACCGTCGCGCCAGCTGATGTCCACTGTGTACCCGCCACGGGCCCGCAGGCCGCGCACCGATCCGTCCCGCCAGCGGGTCGGCAGCGCGGGCAGCAGTTCGATCTCGGTACCGTCGGACTGCAACAGCATCTCGGCGATGCCGGCCGTCGCGCCCGCGTTGCCGTCGAAGGAGTAGATGTTCTGCTTCGCCCCCGCGATGCCACCGGAGGAATAGCTCATCAGATTCGCCTCGGTCGCATCCACGATGAGACTGCTCAGGTGGGCGAACGCCTTGTCACCGTTGAGCAGCCGGGCGAAATACGCGGTGAAGTTCGCCTCGACCCATTCGGTCTGTTCCCAGCCCGGTGCGTCGCGCCTGCGTTCGATCGTGATCTCGGCGGCCTTGGCCAGTTCCGGTGTCGAGCGTGGGCCGATCTGGCGTTCCGGATACAGCGCGCACAGGTGCGAGGTGTGTCGATGGGCCGGATCGGCCTCCTCGAAGTCGTGCAGCCACTCCTGGAGCTGACCGTGCCTGCCGATCTGGAAGGGTGCCAGTTGGGCACGCGCCGCCTCGACCCGCTCGCGCAGGTCCTCCTCGACGCCCAACTCGTGCGCCGCCGCCGCGTAGATCCGCAGGGTCGCGTCGACGAAGACCCGGTCGACGGTGTTGCCCATCGCGATCGAACAGCGGGCGCCATCGGGCGCGAGATACCAGTTCTCCGGTGACTCCGACGGGCCGATCACCAGCCAGCGGTGGCCGGGTTCCGGCAGCAGGCAGGACAGGAAGAACTGGGCGGCGTCGCGGAACACCGGGTACAGCGTCTCGCGGAGGAACCGCCGGTCGCGGCCGCCGTACTCGTAGTGTTCCCAGAGTTGCAGCGCGAGCCACGCGCCGCCGGTGACGTGCAGACCCCACCCGATGCCGGTGCCCGGCGCGGTGTACCCCCAGGCGTTGGTGACCGTGTGCGCCACCCAGCCGGGCGCGCCGTAGAGCGCTTCCGCTGTCCTGCGCCCGGCCTCGGCGAGGCGCTCGACGAAACGGATCAGCGGCAGCTGGCACTCCCCCAGGTTCGCCGGCTCGGCCGCCCAGTAGTTCTGCTGGGTGTTCATGTCCAGGTGGAAGTCGTTCGTCCAGGAGGCGCTGCTGGCGAGGCCGTCGTTCCAGATCCCCTGTAGTGCCAGCGGAAGCGGCGAGTTCGCGCGCGAACCGGCGATCGTAAGGTAGCGGCCGTACTGGAAGTAGAGCGCGACGAGCCCGTCGTCCGCGCCGTTGCGGGCGAAGCGTTGCCGCCGCTGGTCCGTCGGCAGGTCGGTGACCTCGGCAGGCGGGTGTCCGAGGTCGATCGACACGCGGCGCATCAGCCGACGGTGGTCGCGGACGTGGCTGGCACGCACGTCGGCATAGCCGGCTCGGAGGGCTTCGGAGATCAGCGCTCCTGTTCGGTTGACGGGATCATCGCCCGCCCAGTCGGTGCCGACGGCGAGGAAGATCGTCGCGGAGTTCGCGCCTCGGACCACGACCGCGGTGTCGCGCGTTCGCATGGTGCCACCGTCGGTGACGATCTCGGCACGGATCTCCACCCTCGCGCCCTGATGACCATCGCTGTGCAGGGACTCGACGGCCTGCCCGCTGAACCGCACACCGGTGCCGTCGACGGTCGTGCGGCCCGGGATGATGGCGTCGGCGAACCCGAGCTTGAAGCTGACCGCGGCGAGGCGGCTCGCGGTGAGGCGCAGCGCGATGACGCCGTGCGGGTTGGACGCGAGGACCTCCTCCCCGAAGCGGATGCCGTCCCGCTGATATTCGACCGAGACGACAGCCGTGTCCAGGTCCAGCTGCCTGCGGTAGTCCTGCACCACACCGTCCATGGCGAACTCGAGTACCAGGTGCGGCAGCGGCAGGTTGGTGCCGAACGAACCCCCTCGCCCCAGCAGGTGCTCACTCGCCGCCTGCTGGGCCTGCGCGTACTGGCCTGCGAAGAGCAGATCCCGGATGCGAGGGAGTTCGCGCCGCGCTGTCGGCGACACATCGTCGGAGCTGCGAGCGCCGGACCAGGCGGTCGAGTCCGAGAGCCGCAGGCATTCCCGCTCGACGCCACCCTCCACCATGGCGCCGAGCCGGCCGTTGCCGATCGGCAGGGCCTCGAACCAGCGCGTGGCCGGCCGGGCATACCAGAGAATGCCAGCCGGTTCCGACGCCGTTGGGGTGTCGTCAGAGCGGGAGCTGGTGAGCATCGGTCGGGCTGTCCCTTGTCTCGGAGGTACTGCCTACTGTTGGGCCGCCAGCAGCGTCTTGCTCTGTTGTTGCAGCGTTGCCCAGATGTCGTTGCCGCTCTTGTTCGTGAAGTAGGACTGGATCATCGGCA
>DASXOJ010000012.1:0-10506 GCA_036494465.1 Pseudonocardiaceae bacterium | reverse complement strand
TCCGGCCGATTCGCATCACTCGCAGACGGGGAGACATGATGAAAGCAGTACGGTATGACCGTTTTTCGGGCATCGGCGGGATTTACCTCGCGGACGTCCCCGAGCCCGTGGCCCGCTTGGGCGAGGTGGTGGTGCGGGTCGAGGCCGGTGCGCTCAACCCCGGGGCGCTACCGGCGCTGCACGGCAGTTCGTACACGCCGGGCCGCGATCTCGCGGGTGAGGTCGTGGCGGTCGGTGCCGATGTGCTCGGCTTCATCGTCGGTGATGCGGTGCTGGGCTGGCTGCAGAGCTGGGAGGCCCACGCCCAGTGCGTCGCCATCCCCGCGGTCCAGCTGGTGAGCAAGCCGCAAGCCCTCTCCTGGGACGTGGCGGGCTCGCTCTACACCACACCGATGGCGGGTCTCGGCGCCATCCGGGCGGTGGAACCCCGGCCTGGCGAGACCATCGTGATCTCGGGCGCATCGGGCGGCGTCGGGTTCACCGCCGCCCAGCTCGCACTCCGTGCCGGGGCGAGGGTGATCGGTCTGACCAGCGACGCACATGTCGACCTGCTCCGGCACCATGGCATCGAGCCTGTCCAGTACGGCGACGGCGAACAGGAACGGATCCTCGCCACGACCGACCGAGTCGATGCCTTCATCGACGCCGTCGGTGGCGGCTACCTCGACCTCGCCATCAACCTCGGCGTTCCGACAGACCGCATCGACACCGTCGTCGACTATCGCGGAGCGAAGGCGAAGGGCGTCAAATCTCTCGGAACGACCGACGCCGGCGGCCCCCCGGCACTCGCCGAACTGGCCGCCCTCGCCGCTACCGGTGACCTGCACATCCCCATCGCCGCAACGTATCCACTCACTGCCGTGCGCGACGCCTATCAGGCGTTGGCCGACCGCAAGACCCACGGGCGCATCGTGCTGCGCCCCCAGGACATCGTCTGAACACCCTCGTCCCACATCCGCTCATGCCGCGATGCGGCTGTACGCTGGATGAGTAGGGGTTTGCGATGACCGACAGGACAAGTGATCGACGGTGTTGGCCAGGGCGTGGAGTAACGGTTCTCCTCGATCGACCGGCGCCGGCTATGGGATACGAATTTCGATCATTGATCGTGATCGGGTTTTCGAGCCGGGTTGGCCGACCATTGAGATCGATCTTGGCATGTTGGGTTGTGTGACCGTGGCCTGTCCGATGCGTTCTGGCGTGGATGTAGCGAGTTGCGCAGCGCTGACATCGGTCGGTGGCTCATCGGACAAGGGCTCGCGCCGTGGCCGAAAGGCGGCCCTCCATCGCTGGAACTCACGCAGGTCAGTGACAACATGTTCAAGCTGACTGCCTGAGCATCATTGTCTACCAGCCCTCACCCGCCGACGCACGACGCGTGTCTCATCGTTGCGTGTACGGCCACGGATGGGACGAACTTGTGTTACTCGGAACGGAATTGGCCAAGGAGTTCGACCTGGCGTGGTGTCATTGGTAACAGTGGGTTGGTCGTTGGGTAGATCTCCGCATTGGTCCACTGCTTGTGCGCGCACGCTGGAGGCGACGCCGAGCTTGACACTGCGGGTGAGCTGCTCGGCGTGGAGTTGAGGTGCGCTGAACAGGTACACGGAGTTGATGTACCAGGGGCGGGTGCCGCCTCGTGAAGAGATCGCCGCGGATGCCGGGCCGGCCAGTACCAGGTAGCAGTCCAGCGTTGTGGACTGGAGCGTGTCGAGAGTGCCCTCACGTTTGAGTACCACTTGATGTTGACGGTTCGATCGTGCAACGGGCCGGAGCGGAACCGGCCATCCCAGCCGCGGGTGACGGCGGATTTCTCCAACTCGATATCGAAGATCTGCGATGCCAGCCACTCACCGAGATGGCCAGACGCCATCGGTCGGTGCATGATCTGGGCCAGTTTCGCGTCAATCGCGTTGCGTTCACGCACGAGCGAGGCGACGAGCGAGATCAACTCATCATTGTTCACGACCAACAGCCTCCCATCGAATCCACACCACGACGCGCGCATCTGCCGATGAGGGAGTGGTCACGGCCGGGAGAGGTGATCGCGTGATCCGGTGGATTGGTCGGCGGCGAGGAAGGGCGTCACGAGACGGAGCAGTTCCCGGGGCCGGTCCAGCGGGATGATGTGGCCGCAGTCCGGAATGACGTGCCCGGTGAGGTCGTCGGTGATGGGGCGTAGTTGCCGTTCCAGCGCGGTGCCGACCGGGTGGGCGCCGATCGCCAGCGTGGGCATGGTGAGCCGCCCGTCGGTCACGGCGTCGTTGAACTGGCGGGCGCTGATGGGTATTGCGCGGTAGTAGGAGAACGCGCAGCGCAGGGCGTCCGGTCCGGTGTAGGCGTCGATGAACGCGGCGCGGATGTCCGGTGGCACGCCCTGGCCGCGGGTGCCGGCGGTGAGGAACCAGTCGATGTACTGCGCCTCGTGTCCGATCAGGACTGTTTCGGCGAGACCGGGGACGGCGTGGAATCCGAACCACCAGGGTGGGCCGGCGGTGAGGAAGTCCTCGGCGCCGGGCAGCGAGCCGAGTAGCGCTTCCATGACGACCAGCCGTCGTATCCGGTCGGGGTGCCGCAGGGCGAGCAGGACGGCGGCCGGGGTGCCGGCGTCGATGGCGATCACGGTGGCGGTCGGTTCGGCGAGGGCATCGAGGATGCCATTGATGTCCTCGGCCAGGGTGCCGGCGTCGTAGCCGTCCGAGGCGCGGGTGCTGGCGCCGAACCCGCGGAGGTCCGGGGCGATGACCCGGTGGTGCGTGGACAACGGACCGATGATCTCCCTCCAGAGTTGCCAGGTGTGTGGGAAGCCGTGCAGCAGCACGATCGCGGGACCGGCGCCGGCCGTGGCCACGTTGAGGTGGATGCCGTTGGTGGCAATCCGGCGCAGCTGGACCTGCGGGACACGGGGTGGCGCGGTTCCGGACACAATGCCTCCTGGCGGTTACCATTGGTTACCTCAGAACCGTAGGTAACTGCAGTTGAGGTTGCCAAGGCGGCACTTTGTCGACAGGTGGTGAGGTGAAGGTGACCACTCGGCCCGTGGGTGCGCGGCGCGCAGGTCGCGGTGATCTGTTCGATCCCCAGTGCCCCACGCGTCAACTGCTGGACCGGATCGGCACGAAATGGACGTCGATGGCGGTCAAGGTGCTCGCCGAAGCTGTTCCGGGTGAGGTGCGGTTCGCCGAGTTGAGGCGGCGGATGCCCGGTGTCTCGCAGAAAATGCTGTCGGTGACCCTGCACAGCCTGGTCCGGGACGGGCTGGTCGCCCGCCGGGTCGAGCCGACCGTGCCGCCACGGGTGCACTACCGGCTCACGGAGCTGGGCCTGTCACTGGAGGCCCCACTGGCGGCGCTTCGGGCTTGGGCCGAGCAGCACATGGCCGAGATCGACCGCGCCAACGCCAGCAACAACGATGCACAAGCCGACCCCGACGGCAGCCAGTGACACTCGACCCACCCAACACGCGCTCATGCCGCGACGCGGGCAATCGACGGCGTTGCCTACAGGTTGTCTCCATCCGGGCAATCACCGTGAGCAACCTCGAACCCTGGCACCAGTCGGACGGTGCGGCCGGCGCCAAGTGACCCCACGTTTGCGCGGAGCAGCAGGAACAGGCAAACGGCTGGTCCTCACACCTTGAAGGTGTCTTCGAGTACCAGCCGCCCACCTGTTGATGTTGCCCATGTTTGCGTGCCCCCGGCAGGAGTCGAACCTGCATCGCCGCCTTCGGAGGGCGGTGCCGTATCCGTTGGACCACGAGGGCGTGGGTCGCCGGGGAATCGAACCCCGAACCGTTCGGTTAAAAGCCGACTGCTCTGCCAGTTGAGCTAGCGACCCAGGTGGAACTCGTAGGTCGCCGGGGATTCGAACCCCGAACCAGCCGCTTAAGAGGCGGCAGCTCTGCCAGTTGAGCTAGCGACCTGCGGAGGATGCAGGATTCGAACCTGCGCGACGCTCCCGCGCCGACCACCGTTTTCGGGACGGATGCCTTACCAGGCTCGGCCAATCCTCCAGTGTGGACTATTCAGTTGTGGTCGAGGTGCCAGGAGTCGAACCTGGTCCTACGCCTTATCAGGGCGCCACACAGACCGCCATGCTCCACCTCGTTTCCCGCGCGGAGGACGCGCGGATCGAACGCGCGCCGGGCTTTCGCCCGGACCTCGGGTTAGCAACCCGGTGCCTTGCCTCTCGGCCAGCCCTCCCACTTCGCTGTCGTGCCCCTGGCAGGAGTCGAACCTGCACGTCCTTTCCGGACACGCGATTTTGAGTCGCGCGTGTCTGCCCGTTCCACCACAGGGGCTTTGTTCCGATCGCTGCCCGTCAAGGATTCGAACCTCGATCGCCAGATTCAGAGTCTGGTGTCCTGCCAGTTGGACGAACGGGCACTGCGTTGGCGCTCCCGGTCCAGGACTCGAACCTGGCTCTGCGGAGTCAAAATCCGCCGTGCTGCCCAATGCACCAACCGGGACCGTCGAGCCTCTCCCGGGGTTCGAACCCGGACCTCCCGTTTACGAGACGGGTGCTCGGCCTGTCGAGCTGAAGAGGCGTTGCTGTTGTCACATCGTCGGATGCCCGCGAGTCGAACGCGGTCTGTCCTGATCCCAAATCAGGTGGGTTGCCGTCTCCCTCGCATCCGTCAGTAGCCGATCAGGGACTCGAACCCTGTCCCCCATGGTGCTCTGTCTTTCAAAAGCAGGCGATGGTGACGTAACCCGCTGTCTCATCGGCCGTGGACTTCGATCAGTGGTGAGGGGCGGATTTGAACCGCCACAGCCGAGGCGCTCGTTTTACGGACGAGAGGGCTCACCAATTGCCCAGCCTCACCAAAAGAATAGAATTCGAGCAGCACAAAATAAGGAAAGCCGCCCTGATCGGTTTCCCGATGGGCGGCTCCCTTGTCATGACACGTGACGCGTCATGGTGGGGAGCCAGTGCTGGTCGGCAACGTAGTCGACGGTTTTTGCTGCTCAGAGCCTTGCCGCAAGGTAATGGAGGGCTTCGACGACAGCGCAGCACTCAGCGCGCCGCGATAGCGGCGTTGCTCTTGCTGCTGCTGGCCGGTCATTTCTTCCTCCGTGCTCGTAGTGGTTGTGTATTCATCATGCCCGGACAATCAGGACCGGTCAAATATTATTTTGGCGGTGTGATCGAGGATCAGTTCCGCCGCGCCATCGGCGAGGCCGGATTCGGTGATGTGGTTGACCGCGCCCCGGTACTCGTCGCCGTTGAGATACGGGAAATCCGAGCCGAGCACCAGCCGGTCCGCGCCGTACGCGTCCACGGCGGCCCGCAGGGCGGGTGGGTAGTTGTGGCCGACGGTGTCGAACCAGATGCGACGCGCGATCGCGCTGGGCGGTTCGGCGTTGTCGAACGTTGCCTGATTGTCCAAGCGCCGCAACAACATCGGCAGTGCGCCGCCGAGGTGCGCCACGATGATCTTCATGTTCGGGTAGCGCACCGGCACGGCATACCGGATCAGTTCGGTCGCCACCACGGTGTCCTCGATCGGTGCCCCGATCAACCAGTTCAGGCCGCCGTCGTTGATCAACGGCGACCCGATGCCCGATCCCGACGGGTGCAGGAACAGGGTCCCTGCCCGCCGGTCCAGCTCGGCGTACAGCGGATCGAAGCGCGGATCAGCCGCCGAGACGCCCTGGATGTCGCTGGTGATGGCGGCGCCGACCATGCCAAGGTCGTCCATGGCCCGACCGAGTTCGGTCAGCGCCGCGTCGACGTCTGGCAGCGGCAGCGCCGCGAAGGCCGCGAACCGATCCGGGTGGCGCCGCACGACCTCCGCGTAGTGGTCGTTGCTCCAGCGCGCCAGTGAGACCGAGGGCGGCGACAGCGGCGTCACCGACAGCACCTGCAGGTCCACGCCGACCGAGTCCATCAGCCGCAACCGCTCGCCGATCGCCTTCTCGGTCGAGTAGGCCGCCGGGATGCGCTGCACGGCCGTGCCGTCGTTACCCGCGTTGGCGAGTAGATCCAGATATTCCTCGCTCCACAGGTGCGCGTGCACGTCGATGCGCATGGGCCCTCCTAACCAAAGATCTCCTCGATCAACGGTCGCACCAGGCGAGTGACGCCGCGACTCGTGGTTTCCGGATCGCCTGCGGGCGCGACCGCGTGACTGATCGCCAACCGCACCAGTGAATCCGCGAGCAGTTCCGCGTCCGCGTTGCTGACCTGCGGCCACACGTCCACGATCAGTCGTGCGATCCGGTCGTCGGCGAGCGAGGTGCCGAGGTTGGTGAGCAGGCGCATCAGGTGGCTGGAGTCCGCGTCCGCGACGATGATCCGGATGATCGGCTCGTCGGAAGCCAGCTTGAGGAACAGTCCGAACGCGGCGAGCAGCGCGGCCGACGGGTCGTCGGCGTGCTCGCGCACGGCGGTCTCGACCTCGGCGACCAGGTTCTGCACCTCGCGGGTCACGTACGCCTCGACCAGCGCCTGCCGCGAACCGAACTCGTTGTACACGGTCTGCCTGCTGATCCCGGCGACCTCGGCAACGTGCGACATGGTCGTCGCGTCCCAGCCGCGCGTCCGCGCCAGTGAGTCCACCGCGCCGATGATGGTGTCCCGCAACAGCCCGCGCGCCGCCTCCGGATAGGGGACGTGCTCAGACTTCGACTCCGTCGCTCTGTCAATGTTCGACTCCGTCGAAGTCGACTTTCTCGCGGACCCCGCAGTCCGGGCAGCACCAGTCATCGGGCACCTCCGACCATGGCGTGCCTGCGGGAAATCCTTCCCTCGGCTCGCCCTGGTCCTCGTCATAGACGTATTCGCAGACCTCGCACCGGAACTGTGCCATGTTAGGCCGCCGCGCTCGCCGCACCGGTCTCCGGCGTGCCGTACCTGGCGAGGATCGCGGCGCGCTTGCGCGGGTGGATGTTGGCCCGGGTCACGTCTCCGTCATAGTGCGCCAGCACGCGCTTGTCCATGACGTGCCGCCACACCGGCGGGAAGTAGCAGAGCACGATCATGGCCGCGTATCCGCCCGGCAACTGCGGCGACGCTTCGAAGTGGCGCAGCGCCTGGTAGCGGCGGGTCGGGTTGGCGTGATGGTCGCTGTGCCGCTGCAACTGGTACAGGAACAGGTTGGTCACGATGTGATTGTTGTTCCAACTGTGCCTTGGCGTGACCCGCTCGTAGCGCCCGTTGGGCAGCGAGTCGCGCAGCAGGCCATAGTGTTCGAGATAGTTGACCGCTTCCAGCAGGCTGAACGCGAACACGGCCTGGAGCAGCAGGTAGGGCACGATGCCGACGCCGAACAGCACGATCAGCACGGCCCAGAGCACCACCGTCATCGCCCACGCGTTGAGCACGTCGTTGCGCAACGTCCAGGTGCGCCTGTCCATCCGCCGCAGCCTGCGCTTCTCCAGCTCCCACGAGTTGCGGAAACTGCCCGAGACCGTGCGCGGCCAGAACGCCCAGAACGACTCGCCGAGCCTGCTCGACGCGGGATCGTCGGGCGTTGCCACGCGCACGTGGTGGCCGCGGTTGTGTTCGATGAAGAAGTGCCCGTATCCGCTGGGCGCCAGCGCGACGCGGGCGAACCAGCGTTCCAGGTGTTCCTTCTTG
Organism: Pseudonocardiaceae bacterium; assembly: GCA_036494465.1. Taxonomy (GTDB): domain Bacteria; phylum Actinomycetota; class Actinomycetes; order Mycobacteriales; family Pseudonocardiaceae; genus CAJCJE01. Next base: position 2,925 of record DASXOJ010000012.1, on the reverse strand, counting down.
TGCCCCATCTCGTGCGCGGTGTTGATGGCGATGCCGTTCAACGACCCCAGGGTGAACGCGATCCCGAGCCGGTCGACGACCGGCAGGCCGCCGTGCCGGGTCATCAGCCAGAACCCGGTGAACAACGCGATGTACTGCATGGGCAGGAACGCGTAGGTGACGAAGCGGTAGTAGCGGTCCTGCTCCAGCCACGCCACGATCTCCTCCGGCGGATTGCTGGCATCGTCGCCGAAGAAGCGGTCCAGGATCGGGATGATCACGTAGACGAAGATCGGCCCCATCCACCAGAAGATGCCGAGGCCGGTGAGGTTCACCAGGCCCCAGCCCGCGAACAGGAACAGCGGCACGGCCGCGCCGAGCAGCCACAGGTACCGCTTGCTGTCACGCCAGTCGGGACGTTCGCCGGTCGTGATCGACGCCCGTCCGGACAGGGATCCCTCGCGCATCCGTCCCACCTCACCGTTGACATGGATTGACTCGATGTCGTCTCGCTTTACATGAGAGTGCATGTTGTAAAGCAACGAGGCAAGGGCGTGACCGCGCTTACTTTGATAACGTTTCGGTAACGCCAGATCAGTTGAAGGTGATGCCACCCTGGATGTCGCGCGCCTGGATCACCCGGCCGCTGACGTTCCCGGTGATCGACTGGTGCACATCACCGCTGCCCGCCTGCACCGCGCGCCACTCCGTGCGCAGTTGCTCGGCGAACGCCGGATCCTCCTGCACCGCGGCGTCCAGCGCCGCCGCCAGCTCCCCCACTTCGGGCGACTCCGGCCCGGCCTCGACCGCCGCGTCCAGTACCGCGACGTCCGTGCTGCCCCGCTTGCCGATCTTGGTCTTCACCAGGTCGAACAGCGACCCCGCCGCCTTGGTGGCCAACGTGGTGGCGATCGCGATCAACACGGCATCCGGCATGGTGAGAACTCCATCAAGCTCGAGGTGGTCATCGTCGAAATCGTAGAGCTAATCAGGTAGTCCGAGCTCAGTTTTCCGAGCCCGGACACCGGCTGCGTCAGCCTGGTAGCCGAATTCGAGAATGCGCAGCGCCCTGGCAAGGTGCGTCCCGGCGCTGGCCGGTTCGGCGTCGGCCAGCGCCCGCCAGATCAAGCCCTCCTCGCGGCGCATCTTCGCCGTCTCGACATCGCGAGCCGCGCGGTTGAGGACATCGGCGGCTTCGCGCAGGTTGCCCAGGTCGACCAGCTTTCGACCGAGCCACAGATCGATCTTGATCCGGTTGGCCTGCTCGCCATCGAACGGCCCACGCACGCGCAGCAGCTCGGCCACGGCCACGGCCGGCTCCTGCACGGTGGCCAGATGGAAACGGGCCATGACGAGTCGCCGGGTGGCCGCGCGCGTGGCGTCATCGTCGGGATTCCGGGCCAGCGCGCGCTCGCAGTCGTCGAAGATCTGTTCGGCGAGTGCCAGGTTTTCGGTCAGCAGCGTGCGCGCCTTGGCGGCATCGGTCTCGGTACCGGCACCGAGCTCGTGCTTCTCGCGCAGCATCAGGCCGAGCGCTTCCATCGCGGATGCTCGCGCGGGCAGTGGACCGATCGCCATCGCGGCTTCGAACTCGGCCTGCGCCGCAGCCCAGCGGCGCTGCTGCCGGTAGCCGAACCCGAGTTGGGTGTACATCAGCGAGCTGGCCTGCTCGTCGTTGCGCGCCTTCGCCGCCCGCACGCCGAGTTCGGTGAGCTCGACCATGCGTTGCGGGTGCGCACCGCGCAGGTAGAGCGGCCAGGTGACCAGGCACAGTGTCACGACGGTGTGGTGATCGCCTGCTTCGTCGGCAGCCAGCGCGGCGGCCACAATCGCGGGCTCGTTGGCATCGAGCCAGGTCAGCGCGATCCTGGCATCAGCGAGCGGTTCGATCTTGCTGTCGCTCCAGCCACGGTTCGGGGTGAGGGTTTCCGCGCAGCGCAAGCCGTACTGGCAGTAATAGGCAGTGATGGCAGCACCGAAGGTGGCCAGTTGATCGGCGGCCTGTGCCGCCGCGTGCATGGCGACCAGTACCGGCATCCGGTAGCCGTTCGCCGATTCCCTGCCGATCAGGTTCGCGTCGACCAGCGCGTCGAACGCGTCGTCGAGGTCGTCCTGATCCAGCGGAACGGCGGCAGCGATGGCTTGTTTGGCGATGACGAGGCGGCTACCGGGATGAGCGCCAAGCGCGTGGTAGACGACCCGAGAATGATCGTCGAGCCGGTCGTAGGCGGCATCGAAGATCGGGCTGAGCGACAGGCGCCGCAACACACCTCTGCGTTCCAACTGCGCCACGAACTCGGCAATCGCCAGGTACGGATCCTTGAACAGAATGCGAGCCGCGACGTTCAGCGGCGCCGCCGATTCGCCGCACAGTTCCACCAACCGTGCGGCGGCAGCCGGCTCCCCGTCGAGCCGATCGCCGCCGATCCGGTGGCCGAGCAGCGCCAGTGACTGCGCTTCGCCGAGCGGCGTCACGTGCACTCGCCTGATCGAGTGGCGGTTCTCGAGTTCATCCAGCGCGCCGATGGGCACCACGATCACTGCCGACGGGCCCCTGCCGGGCATCAACGCCAGCACGTCGTCGGCGCTGAGGGCATCGTCGATCACGACCAGGACCGCCTCGCCGGTTGTCACCGTGCGCCACAGCATGATCAGGGCTTCCAGGCTCGGCGGAAGCTGGTCCGGGGAGTAGCCGAAGTAGCCGAGCCAGCGGACGAGAACCTGGTGAACGTCGATTTCCGCGATCATTCTGGTGCAGAAATGACCGCGCGGATAAGCGCGCCCGTGATCGTCCGCGAATTTCCTCGGCAACTCGGATTTTCCGCTGCCGAGTTCGCCCACGATCATGACCCGGCGGGGGCCTGGTTCGTCGCTTCCGGGTTGCAGCTCGCCGACCATCTCCGCCAGCTGTGCCTGGAAGTTCTGGTAGTGCTCGACCGGCGGATC
>DASXOJ010000011.1:0-3059 GCA_036494465.1 Pseudonocardiaceae bacterium | reverse complement strand
ATCGTGGCGAGCGCGGAGTGCACGATCACCGGCGAACCGGAGGCGATGCGGAAGTCGGCCTGGTTGTTCTCGGCCTTGGCCATCGCCGCGTCGGGCAGCGTCGCGGTGGCCGTCTTCCAGGTGCCGGTGTTCGTGTTCGTCACGTTCATCACCGGCGTGTAGGCGCTGGCACCGTGCTTGTCGTACTGGAGCTGCCAGGAGTTCGTCCCCGAGTCGTAGTAGGTGATCGTGACGGTGGCGGCGAAGTCGCCGTTGTCCGCGATCCGCGGGTCGACCTGGAAGTACATGTTCAGGTCGTTCGCGACCTCCTGCACGGTGGTGCGGCCGCTCTCGCCGCCCTCGGTGACCGGTGCGGTGGTGCCGTCGCCGCCCTCCATCTGGGTGATGCCGTTGTCGGTGTTCGTCGCCCCGAGCGTGGTGCAGACGGTCGCGGTGTTGCCCGCGCCGATGATCGCCAGCGGGACGGTCAGCGTGGGCAGCGACTCGGCCGGCGTGGAGCTGAGCGCGAAGGAGGCCGAGCTAAAGCCCTGCGCGGCGTCGGATGCCACGGTGAACGTGACCGGGACCGTAGCCGTCTCGTTGGTGACCGTCGCGGTTCCCGAGGACGGGGTGACCGTGACGCCAGGCGGCGGCTGCGCCGTCCAGTGCAGCTGCTGGATGCCGGACGCCTTCGAGCCGTAGGCGCCCGCGCCGAGCGTGAACGTGAGCGTCGCCTGAGCGGACGAGCCCGCGGTCGCGGTGAGGTTGGCCGGGTCGCTGGTCACCTGGGAGGGAATCACTCCGGCCGGGAAGCTGAGCGGCCCGGACTGGTAGGACGGCGGCGCGTCGGCGGCCGCGGCGGCCCAGCCGGTGTCGGGTGTGTTCGAGATCCGCATGTCCAGCCGGGTGGAACCGCCGGCCCCGCCTGTCAGGTCCTGGGCCGGCAGCCAGTCTCGGTCACTGGTCTGCCCGTTGACGGACAGCCCCGTGACGTAACCCTGGTCGGACGCGCCGGGCGCGCTGATGGTGACGTGGTGCCCCGGCAGGTTGACCTGGACCTCGGGGAACAGCGGCGCGCCGAGCACTAGGACCGGGGCGCCAGGTGTCTCCGGGTACATGCCGAGCGCACCCCAGACGTACCAGGAGCTCATCGCGCCGAGATCGTCGTTGCCCGGCTCGCCGCCGGGGGTGTCGGAGTAGACGTTGTCGAGCAGCCTGTGGACCTCGGCCTGGGTCTTGTACGGCTGCCCGGCATAGTCGTAGACCCAGGGAGCGAGCAGGTCGACCTCGTTACCAGCCCAGTAGTACGGGTCATTCGGCCCGACGTTGTCCTGGGTGAAGAACGTGTCCAGCCGCGCGTCGGCGGCGGTGTTTCCGCCCATGGCGCTGATCAGCCCGCCAAGGTCCTGCGGGACCATCCAGGCGTACTGTGCGGCGTTGCCCTCCTGGAAGCCGGACTGGCCGAAGTTGCTCAGCCCGTCGGTCGCCGGGTTGCCCGGAGGGAAGTTCCCCGCGCCGTCCCGCGGCTGCAGGAAGCCGGAGTCGGTGTTGTACAGCGTGGTCCAGTTCTGTGACCGGGACAGGAACGTGCGGGATGTGCTGGTGTCGCCGAGATCCTTCGCCAACGCGGAGATCGCGTAATCGTCGGTCGCGTACTCGAGGGTCAGCGACGCTCCGTCCGGCACGGCCGACCCCGAGGTCGCGCTGTCGTTGACGACGTAGCCGTTGGCGAGGTAAGAGGCAAGTCCCGGCCGTTCGGTGTAATAGCCTTCGCCCAGATCGCCGCTGCTCTGTACCTGCGTGGCGCCCTTGACCATCGCGGCGAGTGCCGCCTTAGTGTCGAAGTCGCGTGCGCCGAAGGCGTACGACTCGGCGATGATCGCGTCGGAGGAGTCGCCGCCCATCATGCCGGTGTAGCCGTTGGCCACCGGCCACTTGGGCAGCCAGCCGCCCTGCTGCGCATCGTTGACAAGCGACTGTGCCATCGCGCTGGTCTGCGCGGGTGCGACGGCGGCGAGCAGCGGCACCTCGTCGCGGTAGATGTCCCAGCCAGAGAACGTGGTGTACTGCGCCTGCCCGCGCGCGACGGCGTGCAGCTTGCCGTCCATGCCCAGGTACTGGCCGTTGGCGTCGCTGAACGTGCTCGGATCCAGCAGGGCGTGGTACAGCGCGGTGTAGAACTGCACCTGCTGGTCGTGGGTGCCGCCGCCGACCTTGATCTCGGACAGCAGCGATTTCCACTGGGCGCGTGTCTTCGCCGCGATGGTCGGCTCGCTCCAGCCGGGGTCCTCGGCGTGCAGGTTCGCCTCGGCGTTGGCGGTGCTCACGTAGCTGACCGCCACTTTCATGCCGACGTGCGCGTTCGCGGTGGTGTCGAAGCTGACCCAGGCGCCCGAGTTCGGGCCGGTCGCGGACAGGTCGGTGCGCTGCTGCGAGCCCTTGGGCTCGGTGCCGAGCGGAGCCGTCCGGGTGGCGCGGGAGGCGGCGGCGTGGCTGGTCATGGTGCGGTCGCCTGGGGTGACCGTGCTGCCGTTCCAGGTGCCGTAGCCACTGAACGGGCGGTCGAACTCGGCCGCGAAGTACAGCTTGTAGCTGTTTGGCATGTCACAGAACTTGCCGGCGCTGACCGACCCGGTCACCTCGTTGTTTCCGACCACGGAGACGCCGGCCGTGCTCACGCTGGCCTGCGAGTCGCCGACCTTGAACAGCATGTTGGCCGAAGTCGTCGCGGGATAACTGAAGTCGCCGATGCCGGTCCGTGTGGTGGCCGCGAGGCTGACGCCGATCGCTGAGGACCCGGTGCCCAGCGTGGTGTCATAGGAGCCGGGCACCGCGGTCTCCGACGAGTGGCTGAATGATTCGGTGGCCGCCGTCGGGTTGGTGCCGATGGCCCCGGTGGTGGGCAGGATCGGCACGTCGCCGGCGATACCGCACCCCGCGCCCGACGCGTGCGTGAGGCTCATCCCGATCGTCGAGGAGTCACCGTAGTTGTAGCCGCCGGACGCCGGGCGGGACGGGGTGTCCGGACTCCAGGCGAGCATCCCGAACGGAGCGGAAGCGCCTGGGAACATGTCCACCGG
>DASXOJ010000010.1:0-161706 GCA_036494465.1 Pseudonocardiaceae bacterium | reverse complement strand
CGCCCCCCCCCCCCCCCCCACCACACCGATCCCGGTTTGGGTCATGACCTCAGCCGACCGAGCTCGCCCAGTTGCCCGCGATGGTCTTGGTGGCCGTGTCGAGCTGCCGCTGGGTCGGGAACTTGGCGGTTCCGTTCACCTGCGGCAGCGCGGAGAACGCCTTCGCATCGACCGAGCCGTTGGCCTGCATGGCAGCCAGCTCGACCGGACGCGCGGCGCCCTGGAGGAAGAGGTTCTGGCCTTCGGCGGAGTAGAGGAACTCCTCCCACAGCCGAGCAGCGGCCGGGTGCGGGGCGCTCGCGCTGATGGCCTGGTTGTAGTAGTTCGCGTACAGACCGTCGCTGGGCACGACGACCTTCCAGTCCACCTTGCCCGCAAGCGTCTGCGCGGCGGAAACCTGGAGGTAGTCCCAGTCGATCGTGATCGGGGTCTGGCCCGACTGGATGGTCGCCTGGGTGGCGCCGACCGGGATGAAGTTGCCGTCCTGCTTGAGCTGCCCGAAGAAGTCGATGCCGGGCTGGATGTTGTCGAAGTTGCCGCCCTTGGCCAGCGATGCGGCGAACACACCCGCGAACGCGGCACCCGCCTTGGTCGGGTCACCGTTGAGCGCGACCTCGCCCTTGTAGGCGGGGTTGGTCAGGTCTGCGAAGGACTTCGGCACGACGTGCACGCGGCTGGCGTCGTAGCCGATGGAGATGTACCCGCCGTAGTCGTTGTACCAGTCGCCGTTGCCGGCCTTCTGGTTGTCGGGGATGTCGCTCCAGGTGGCGACCTTGTAGGGCGCGAGCAGGCCGCTGGACGCCGCCGAGAGAGCGAAGGACGAGCCGAGGTCGAGCACGTCCGGGGCGCGGGTCTGGCCCTTGAGCTGCTTGACCGCGTTGATCTCGTCCTGGGAGCTGCCGTCCGGGTTGGCATCGTTGATCTTGATGCCGTACTTCTTGGTGAAGGTGTCCATCAGCGCGCCGTAGTTCGCCCAGGTGCGCGGCAGCGTGATGACGTTGAGTGTGCCTTCGGCCTTGGCAGCCTTGACCAACGCGTCCATCCCACCGGCGGCCTGCGCGCTTGTCGCCTTTGCCGCTGGTGAGGAGGAATCCCCCTGCGCTGAACCACCACAGCCGGCGACCCCGAGCGCCAGTGCGGCCACCGCAGCCGCGATCCCGAGTAGCCGTCCGTTCTTCAAGAGAGTGTCCTCACGTGTAACAGGAATTCCGACACCGTGGACACTCTCGGGTTGAGTTGTCATCTTGGCCAGGCAAGGTTGAACATGGCTGTACATGTTGGCTAACAGCCGGGTGTGCGAACAGTCACCTGGCTAAGATTTGACCTCGTGGACACCGAACGAAACCAACCGGCTACATCGCTGTACCAAAAACTCGCCGGAGATCTCAAGGCCGCCATCGCCGACGGGGTGTACGACGACGGTGCCCGACTGCCTTCGGAGAGCGACCTCGCCCGCGAGTACGGGGTGTCCAGGGGGACGGTGCGGCAGGCGTTCGCGGCGCTGCGCGCGGAAGGCGTGATCGCGTCCCGGCGCGGCGCGCGGCGGGTTGTCCTGGGTGGACGGAAACTCCAGAACTTCACCGACTTGGTCAGTTTCTCCCGTTGGGCGCGTTCGCTGGGCGAAACGCCGTCCGGTCGCATGGTCGGCATGACGCGGCGCGCGGCCAGCCAGGAGGAGTGCGACCGGTTGAGCCTGGAGGACGGCGCGCAGATCTACTACCTGGAGCGGGTCCGGTTGCTCTCCGGCAGGCCGGTGATGATCGAACGATCGGTGTTCCCGGACCGGGTCGGCGCGCTGGTCGCGGGCATGGAGAACGATGTCGCGTCGATCACCGACCGGCTGGAGGAACTCGGCGTGATCTTCGCCGACGCTGAGCACATCATCGACGCGGTGCCCGCCACCGCCGCGGACGCACGCCTGCTCGGCGTGAATCCGCGCGTGCCGTTACTGCGCGAACGCAGGCACACCACCGACCCGGCCGGGATCCCGGTGGAGTGGTCGGAGGATCGGTACCTCGGCGACGCCGTCGCGTTCACGGTGCACAACTCGTTGGCGGCGAACAGCCTGGCGCGCACGCCGACCATGAGCACCCGGCCCAAGTAGGTTGTGACAAAAAGTCCCTCAGGGACAGCGGTTCCCAGATGCCCCATGGGGTTCGGTCTCGTCACTCTGCTAATTCTGACATATCCGGCAAGCCCTTGTGGATGTTTTCAACGCGCGTAGAATTCTGTCATGGTTGCTCCCCGTGCAGTGGCTCGGTTCAACAAACGGGTCACCAACAAGGTTTTCGGCACCGTGGCGCCGTTCGCGCCCGGGTTCGGCATGCTCGTGCACACCGGTCGCAAATCCGGGCGCACCTTCCGCACTCCGATCAACATCATCAGGACCGAGGAGGGCTACGTCATCGCCCTCACCTACGGCCCGCAGTCCGACTGGGTGCGCAACGTCCTCGCGGCAGGCGGCTGCGACGTGATCATGCGCGGCCGGACGGTGCATCTGACCGGGCCCGAGGTCGTGCACGATCCACGCCGCACTCGCATGCCCGCCATCGCCCGACCGATCCTCAGCGCGGTTGGCGTCGACGACTTCCTGGTGTTACACCGCGATTGATTATTCCGTGCTCAATCGGGAACGAATGTCCCGGCCCTTGCTGCCCGGTTGCGGCTTCCGCAGTTCCGTTTGGACCAGGCGGAGAAATTCGACGATCTCCTCGTCCGTGAACCGGCGGCGATACGTGTCCACTGACGGCAGCATCCCCTCCGCCAAGCCGATGTCCAGGGCCGCCAGATACTCGCCTGGCGAGTGGAGCGAGAAGTATCCGCCGGGAGTGCGGATGACCTCCACACATCGCGCGGCCATCCCCGGCGAGAGACTCTCCACGAATTCGATGTCGTAAACGATTGCGTTGAGCAAACCGCGAACGTGCTCCTTGTCCGTCGCCACATCCCTCACCCTAGCCGTTAACTGTCAAAAAACGCGTTTGTTTTCGCGCTACGACGAATGGGTCATCCCGTTGTCCGCAACAGGACAGGAAAACACACCGCAGCTTGACAGCGTTGTCGCGGCGAGATTTTCTGCTAGTGCGCAGCAGGTGACAACGTTGTCACTTCCGTCGTTGACACCGTCCGCCTGTTTCGTGCCCCTGCCCCGTACCAGACGTGAGGGAACCCAACGATGGCCTTACCCCGATCCTCCTTACGATCCGCGTTACGCATCATCGTCGCGACCGGCGCAGTCGTCGCGGCGATGCTGCCCGCCACCGGATCCGCCGCCCCGACCGCGACCCCGGTCACCGACCCGGCCTCGGTCGTCAACCCGTTCATCGGCACCTCCAACGCAGCCGACGACTTCCCCGGCGCGGACGCGCCGTTCGGCATGGTCCAGTGGAGCCCGGACACGCCGAGCCGACCGGACGGCGGCGGGTATGAGTACAACGACTCGTCCATCACCGGTTTCAGCCTCACCCACCTCTCCGGCCCCGGGTGCGGCGCCGACGGTGACATCCCGATCCTGCCGACCACCGGCGGCATCAACTCAGGCGCGACCGACTCCTTCTCGCACAGCAACGAATCCGCGAACGCCGGCTACTACTCGGTGACCACCAGCAACGGGGTCAAGACCGAGCTGACCGCGACCACCCGTTCCGGCATGGCCCGCTTCACCTTCCCGTCCACCACGCAGGCCAACCTGCTCTTCAAGCTCAACGGCAGCCAGAACGGCGACTCGGCGACCAGCTGGAACATCGTCAGCAACACCGAGGTCTCCGGCTCGGTCACCTCCGGTCACTTCTGCGGCGCAGGCAACACCTACAACGTGTACTTCGACGTCACCTTCGACCAGCCGTTCACCACCAACGGCACGGCCGTCGCGCAGGCAGGACCCGCGCCGCACAACGAAACCCAGGTGCACGGCGCGGTACCGACCCAGGCCAAGGCGACCCCGCAGGCTGCCGCGGCGGGCCCGAACAGCGGCTACGTCACGTTCAACACCACCAGCAACAAGGTGGTGCAGGCCAAGGTCGGCATCTCCTACGTGTCCGTCGCCAACGCGGTCGCCAACCGCAGCACGGAGAACCCGAACTGGAACTTCTCCGCCACCCAGACGGCGACCCACAACGCGTGGAACGCGATGCTCGGCCGGATCCAGGTGGCCGGTGGGACAACGAACCAGCAGCAGATCTTCTACACCGCGCTGTACCACTCGTTGCTGCATCCGAACGTATTCTCCGATTCCAACGGCCAATACATCGGATTCGACAACAAGGTGCATACCGTCGACTCCGGCCATTCCGCGTTGTACGCGAATTTCTCCGGTTGGGACATTTATCGAAGTCAGGCACAATTGACCGCGTTGGTCGCGCCCAGCGTCGCGGGCGATATCGCGCAATCGATGGTCGACGACTACGCACAGAGCGGCATGCTGCCGAAATGGGCGCAGAACAATGGCGAGTCGTACGTGATGGTCGGTGACCCCGCCGACGAGATCATCGCCGACTACTACGCGTTCGGCGCGCACAACTTCAGCACGTCGACCGCGCTGGCGGACATGGTGAAGGAATCCGTGGCCACCACGAACATCCGCCCCGGCCTGAACTACCTCAACAGCCCCGGTTACCTGGCCGACGACGGCACCTACGAGTGCTGCAACTTCTACGGACCGGTGTCCACGCAGCTGGAGTACGACAGCGCCGACTTCGCCGTCTCCGCACTGGCCGGTGCGCTCGGCGACACCGCGAACCAGACCACCTTCCGCAACCGCGCGCAGGACTGGCAGAACACGTTCAACTCGGGCAGCGGTCTGATGCAGCCGCGCGACGCGAGCGGTTCGTGGGGTGGCGGGTTCGACCCGACCAGCCAGAACAACTTCGTGGAAGGCACGTCCTGGCAGTACACCGGCATGGTGCCGTTCAACATCGCCGGGCTTGCCTCGGCCAGGGGCGGCAACGCGAGCATGATCAGCTACCTCAACAGCGTGCTCGCCGGGTTCCACGGCAGCGGCGGCAGTCAGGCCGACCTCGGCAACGAACCGAGCCTGGAACTACCGTGGGAGTACGACTACGTGGGTCAGCCGTACCAGGCGCAGCGGATCGTCCGGCAGGTTCAGGACCAGATCTGGACCGACGCACCCGGTGGCCTGGCAGGCAACGACGACCTCGGCGAGATGAGCTCGTGGTACGTGTTCTCCGCGCTCGGCTTCTACCCGGAGACCCCGGGCACCGCCGACCTAGCGCAGGGTAGTCCGCTGTTCAGCCAGGCGGTGGTGACCCTGCCCAGCGGCAACACGCTGACCGTGAACGCGCCGCAGGCCGCGGACAACGCGCCGTACGTGCAGAGCGAAACCTGGAACGGCAGCGCGTGGAACAACTCCTACGTGCCGACCGGCGCGCTGACCAGCGGCGGCACCCTGACCGTCAACGAGGGCACCTCGGCCAACACCTCGTGGGCCAACGGCACGTCGTCCGCACCGCCCTCCTACGGCGGCAGCGGTCACCCGTACAAGACCGGTCCGATCACCGACACGGCTCTCAATCTCTGCGTCGACACCGACCACAGTGGTACCGCCAACGGCACCAAGATCCAGGTGTGGGGCTGCGATCAGACCGGTGCGCAGCAGTGGGCGCTGGTCTCGGATGGCACCGTGCAGTCGCTCGGTGGGTGTCTGGACGTGTCGAACAGCGGCACCGCCAACGGCACGCTGGTGCAGCACTACCAGTGCAACAACACCGCCGCGCAGCAGTGGCAGGTCCAGTCCAACGGTGAGTTGCTGAACCCGCAGTCGGGCAAGTGCCTCGACGACCCGAACAGCAGCACCACCAACGGCACCCAGTTGCAGATCTACACCTGCAACGCCAGCAACGCACAGGTCTGGACGTTCCCGACGACCAACTGAGTGCGACAGGGCGGGGGTGCGGGAAACTGCACCCCCGCCCGGCAATCACCACCACTGCGCGCCCCGCCGCCCCTCCCCCAGACTTACCGGCATGAAATGGTTCAACAGGAGCATCAGGGCGTTCTACGAGGGATGGCAGCAGACCTTCTTCGCGCTGATCATGCTGGTCCCGCTCGCGCTGACCCTGATCGGCATGGCAGGCGTCGTCACCGTCGTGCTGATCCCGCTGTTCCAGGCGATCACCCTGAGCACCCGGCAGCTCACCAACACCTACCGCGCCGCTCTCGGCAAAATCACCGGCACCCCCATCCCGGTCCCCTACGCCGCCGCCCCGCCACCCGACGACCAGCAGCACCCGTGGTCGGCGAAGAGCCTGGAGCGCGTTCGCTGGTTGTTCGAGGACCCGGCGACCTGGCAGGACCTGGTCTGGATGCTGCTCAACCCGATCATGTGCGTGCTCACCGTCCTGTTGCCAGGCGTACTGGCGATCTACGCGCCCACGGTCATCAGCTTCAGCTGGCTGATACATCCCGAGATCGGACCGATGTTCGGCTCGTGGCGCCTGCTCGATCCGACCGCGTTCCTCGGCAACTACGCCTGGCTCGGCCTCCCGGCCGGGTTACTGATCGCGGCCTGGATGCTCGCGACCGCCCCCAACAACCTCAAGGGCCTGTACGCGTTCAGCGCCGCGCTGCTCGCCCCGACCAGGGACATCCAGGTCAGCGAGCAGGTCGCCGACCTGACCAACGCGCAGGAAGCCGAACTGCGCCGGATCGAACGAGACCTGCATGACGGCGCCCAAGCCAGAATGGTCGCGGTCGGCATGACCCTGCGCACCGTCGAACGCCTGCTCGACACGAACCCGGACGCGGTGCGCGAGCTCATCGTCGAGGCCAGAGAGACCTCGGCAGCAGCCCTGCGCGACCTGCGCGCCCTGGTCCGCGGCATCCACCCACCGATCCTCGCCGAACGTGGCCTCACCGACGCGCTCCGCGCCCTCGCCCTCCAGACGCCCCTGGCCGTCGACGTGCACATCGACCTGCCCGAGCCGGTCGAACCACCGATCGAAGCGGCCGTCTACTTCGCTGTCTGCGAACTACTCACCAACACCACCAAACACGCGCACGCCGAACACGCGTCATTGACTCTGCGTCTGGTCGACGACGGGATTATCGTGACAGTTGGTGACGACGGCCGAGGTGGCGCCGACCCGGACCTCGGCAGCGGCCTGCGCGGCATCCGCCGTCGCCTGGCGAGCTTCAACGGAACACTGGCCATCAACAGCCCGGTCGGCGGCCCCACCACGGCGATCATGGAGATACCAGTTGCTACGCGTCGTCATTGCTGAGGACCAGTACCTGCTCCGAGCGGGCCTGGCCAGGCTGCTCGCTGCCTACGACATCGAAACCGTTGCTTCGGTCGAATCCGGCGACGACCTGCTCGCCGCGATCGACGAACACGCCCCCGACCTGGCCATCGTCGACGTCCGACTGCCACCCACCTACACCGACGAAGGTCTGCGCGCCGCCGTCTCCGCCCGCTCGGGCCGGCCCGAACTGCCGATCCTGGTGCTGTCCCAGCACGTGGACGCCCTCTACGCCCGCGAGTTACTCGCCGACGGCCGGGGCGGCGTCGGCTACCTGCTGAAAGACCGCGTCTTCAACGACGGGGAATTCATCGAAGCCATCCGCAGAGTCAGCGCGGGCGGCACCGCGATGGACCCCGAAGTCATCGCCACCCTCGTCAACAGCACTCCCCGGCACAGCCCGCTGATCGCCCTCACCACCCGCGAACGCGAGGTCCTCGAACTCATGGCCGAAGGCCGCTCCAACGCCGCCGTCGCGCGCCAACTGCACATGTCCGAGAGCGCGGTCAGCAAACACACCGCCAGCATCTTCGACAAACTCGGCCTCGTCGCCACCGACGACGACAACCGCCGCGTCCTCGCGGTGCTGGCCTACCTTGGCGAGTCGGCCGATCGTTGATCCACCCAGCGGGGGCCTGGGGTCATGGCGACGACGGTCGCGCAGGAGTCTTCGTGCCGTTCAGGTCACCGATCGCCTGCCACAGCCGCAGCGCCCGCCCGTGGTTGCGGTGCGCCTGATCGTCGACACCGGCGTCGGCGTCCAGATCCCCGATCAGCTGCCAGCAGGCGGCCTCGTCCTGGCGGTCGCCGTGCCCGTTGAAGATCTCCGCGGCGCGCCGCAGCACCGGGACCGCACGGTCCCGGTCGTGCTGGCCGGCATAGACCCGGCCGACCTCCAGCAGCGTGTAGGCGGCGCACCGCTCGTCAGCCAGTTCCTCGAAGGTGGCCAACGCCTGCCACAGGCAGTGCAGCGCCGCGTCCGGATCACCGCGCCGATCGTGCAGACGACTGCACCGCCGCAGCACGACCGCGACCCGATGCCCGTCGCCGAGCGCCCGTGCCTGGCGCAGAGCCGCGTCGAAGCAGGACTCGGCCTCGTCGAGATCGCCCTGCATGAGCCGCAGCACGCCCATCGAGCAGGACAGTTGCGCTTCGAGGTGCCGGTCGCCCTCGTTGATGGCGATGGCCAGCGCCTGCGCGACCCGGTCGAGCGCTTCCTCGTCCCGGCCCTGCACCCGGCTGACCGTGCCCAGCATCGCCACCGACAACGCCTCGCCACGCTTGTCCCCGAGGTCCTGGCACCGCTCGACGGAGGTCTCCAGGGTGTGGGTCGCCGCGTCGAACTCGTCCCGGTAGATGTGCAACTGGCCAAGACCGCGCAGCAGCACCGACGCACCCCGCACGTTGCCCGCGGCCTGCGCCGCGTCCAGCGCGATCCGGTGCCCGTGCTGCCAGTCCTGGTACAGGCACCGGTGGTCGTGGTAGGTCACCGTGCTGGCCGCCAGTTCCCAGGCCAACTCGTCCAATCCCCAGTCCACGGCCAGACGCACCGCGCCGAGCAGCGTGCTGCGTTCCGCGTCGAACCAGCCGAACGGGTTGGCCAGCAACCGGTCCGCGACCACGTCGGGCAGCGACCGGCGCCGCGCCGAACCGGGCCTGGCGACCAGCAGGCCCGCAGGCAGCCGAGCGGTGCCGCGCTCGGCGAGATCGAGCCACGCGGACAGCACCCTGCTGATCGCGTCCCGCTTGTCCGCCGTCGTCAGCGTGGCGGCGATCTCCACGGCACAGGTCCTGATCAGATCGTGCAGCCGGTAGCGCGGTTGACCGATGGCGTCGGTCGCGGTCAGCCGGAGCAGGCTGGCGTCGACGAGGGTGTCCAGCATCTCCTCGGCGTCCGGGCGGTCCAGCAGCGGACCGACCACCCAGCCAGGCAGGGTGTGGGCGCCGAGCAGACCCAGCAAGCTCAGCGCGCGCACCGCATCGGCAGGCAGCAGTCGCAGGCTCAGTTCGACGCTGGCTCGCACGCTGAGGTCCCCGACTCTCAGTTCGGCCAGCCGTCGCGACTCGTCCTCGATCCGTTCCCGCAGCACCCGCAACGACCAGGCTGGACGGCCGGTGAGCTTGGCGCCCGCGATCCGGATCGCCAGCGGCAGGTTGCCGCAGCAGTCGAGGATGGCGTCGACCTCCGCCGGTTCCCGCTCGACTCGCGACCGTCCGACGATGCCGATGAACAGCTCCCGCGCCTCGGCAGGACTCAGCACGTCCAGATCGATGTGCCGGGCGCCGGGCAGATGCGTCAGCAGCGTGCGGCTGGAGATCAACACGGCGCAGCCGTCCGCTCCCGGCAGCAGCGGCAGCACCTGATCGGCGGGACCGGCGTCGTCGAGCACCACCAGCATCCGGCGCTGCGCGAGCAGCGACCGGTAGAGCGAGGCTCGTTCGGACAGGCTGATCGGGATCGCGCTGCCCGCGATCCCGAAGGCGCGCAACGCTTCGGCCAGCATCAGCGCCGGATCCCTCGGCTCGTCCGAGGTCGCGGCGAGGTTGAGGTAGAGCTGGCCGTCGGGGAACGCGGTGGTGGCCAGCCGCGCGGCGTGCGTCACCAGAGTGGACTTGCCGACACCGGGGCCGCCAACGACCACGGCCACCGGAGCCCGGTTGGTCAGCAGGAAGCCGAGTTCGGCCAGGGCGTCGGCGCGACCCACGAAATCGGGGACGTCGAGCGGCAGTTGACGCACCGGCATCGCCAGTACCGGTTCGGCGGTCGTCTGGGGTGTCTGGGCGGAACCGCTCGCTGGGACCGCAGCCGCGAGGGCGGGATCGGCGAGCAGTATCCGCCGGTACAGCGCCTGGATCGGCGGACTGGGGTCGACGCCGAGTTCGCCCGCCAGGGTTCGGCGCAGCCGCTCGTACACCTGTAGCGCCTCGCCCTGCCGCCGACACCGGTAGAGGGCGAGCATCAGGTGTTCGGCCACCTGCTCGTCGTAGGGGTGTGCACGCAGCAGCTCGGTCAGTTCCTCGATGACCTCACGATGACGCCCCAGGTCGAGTTCGATGCTCAGGCACTGTTTGTGCGTTGCCGCGCGCATCGCGTTCAGCCGTGCCGCGTCGTTTTCCAGCACCTGGCTGGAAATGTCGGCCAGAGCACTGCCGCGCCAGCACGCCAGCGCTCGCCGCAACGCGACCGAGGTCTCGGACGGATCGGTTTGCCGCTCGGCGAGTTGCCGCTCCTGCTCGAACTCCAGCAGATCCAGCTGATCCGGAGCCAGCTGGATCTCATAGCCGCCGCGCCGCGTGCCGATCAACGAGGCAGGTGCTCCGCACGCGGTCAGGTTGCGGCGCAACCCAGACATGGCGTCCTGCACCTGACGAACCGCGGTGGCGGGCGCCGTCCCGTCCCACATCACGGCGACGAGCCGGTCCATGGCCACCACATTGTTGGCATCGACCAGCAGCGCGGCCAGCACCTTGGCCTGTCGCGGTCCCCCGAACCGGACCTCTCGCCCGGTGATCTGAGCGTGTAACGACCCCAGCACGCCGAATCTCATGTTCCCCCCGGAACGGTGCGATCAGTGCCGGCCCCCCGGCCGGGCTCGCAGTAGGACAAATCTAGGACGGCCAAAGGATCCGTGTCCATAGCGTCTCCGAAGCGGATCCACGTGATCACACATCGTCCGTGTTCATCAGCACCGGAAGGTCGCCCATGATGAGAACCGTTCTGGCTGCCATCGCTCTCACCGGAGCCGCAGCGCTCTGCACACTCACCCCTGCCGCCGCACACGCGGGCCCCGCCGCAGGCTGCGTGATCGACGTCGGACAGCCCGGCGACTACTACTACCAGGGCGTCAAGGCAGGCGAGATCGAGCAGCAGTTCGACATCTGCATCGGCGACGCGAACTACCACAAAGTGATGGCGCACTGGCAGTGGTCGGCCGGGTTCCAGTCGAACCCCGCCTATGCGAATGTCTGGGTCTCCGTCGCCACCGGCTCGCCTGCTCTCGAAGCCAGCACGGAGTACGGCAATGCCTCCTCCGTGCACGGTCCGCAGAACGTGGAAGGGGCCAGCGCCGACGGCTACGACCTCCCCGGTCAGGACCGCTGGTGGCGCGCGGGAGCCGAGCTCGAGGTCGGACCCGTTCCGATCCCCACGCTGTGCGTCCAGTGGGGCTCGCTGCACAACTACGCGAACGGCACCGAGTTGAACGGGCCGGTGGGTGGCTGCGGCAACTACTACGTGAATGCCCCCTACTGATTCGACCACACCGCGCAGGCTGCTGCGGTAACCACCTGGTTACCGCAGCAGCGAATGCAGGACGCGATCGAGCACCTTGGCGACGCACGCCAGCACCACGCCGATCACGAGGACGAACAGCGCATTCCGCAGCGCAGCGGCGAAACCCAGCTTGGTGACGTCGAGGAACGGATACGGGTACCAGCGGGTGAACGCACCCTGCACGAAGATGTAGACCAGCCACAGCACGGGCCAGACGAACGCGCCCAGCACGGTCAGCCACGTCATCCTCGGCCTCGGCCCGAACACGAGCCAGGCGAGTACCGCCGCCCACGGGGAGATGTAGTGGAAGCCGATCGTCGCGACGAGTGCCGCGCCGGTCAGGTGTACCTGCGGCGCAAGGACGATCGCGTACACGAGCCCGGTGATCGTGATACCGATCAGGGCGTCGAGCCGGACCACGCGCCAGATCGGCCCGTCGCGCAGCGGACTGAGCACCACGACGATGGCCGCGGCGAGCACGATCAGGTTGCTCTGGATCGTGAAGTAGCTGAACAGCCGCCACAATCGCACGCCGAGCCGCACCGAGGCGCCGGACTGACCCGAGTTGGCGTCGGCGCCACCCTCGACGAGCAGTGCCAGTTGGATGACGAGCGATGCGGCGATCACCACCGCGATGACCGCCTGCCACCACCGGGCCGCGGTCATCGCGATCGACGTCTCGGCGTTGGTGGTCGCGGTCACCCAGGAATCATGGGCCGGTTCGCATCACCCGGCCATTCGAAACGCGATTCGGGTTTCCGCGCACTGGTCACGCGACGCCGGAACTGACGAGGGCGGGCACGAAGCGGGTGGGGTCGGTGCGGATGGCGCGGACAACGGCGGTTGCCGCGCCACGCACCGCCGCGTAGGGGCCGACGGTGGAGGCGAGGACGCGGACAGGGTGCCAGGTGGCGGCGAGGACGCGGGTGGTGAGTTCGGCGGTGATGGGCTCGGCGAGCCAGGGTTGGAGGGTGGCGTAGCGGCCACCGAGGATGATGGTGGGGACGTCGAGCACGTTGACGACGCCGGCGAGCGCCGTACCGAGCCAGTGACCTGCTTGGGCTACCGCGCGGACGGTGGCAGGGCGGGCGGCGCTGAGGCGGTCGAGGAGGGCTTCGACGGACGCGGGGTCGACGGCGTCGGAGGACCAGAGGCCGACGGCGCGCAGAATGGATTCGACGCTGGCCAGCTGCTCCAGGCAGCCTTGTGCGCCGCACGAGCAGCGGGGGCCGTTCGGATCGACGGCCAGGTGGCCGATTTCGCCGCTGAAGCCGCGGACGCCTTCGAACAGTTCGCCGCCGATGATGATGCCCGCGCCGATGCCGATTTCGCCGGATACGCAGATGAAGTCGCGCAGGTCATCGGCTGACCAGAGTTCGGCAAGCGCGGCGAAGTTCGCTTCGTTGCCGAGGATCAGTGGACGATCGTCGAGGTCTACCCGGGCGCGGAGTTCGGTGTTGAGGTCCACTTCGCGCCAGCCGAGGTTGGGCGCGGTCCGCAGCAAGCCTGCCGCTGGTTCGACGAGGCCGGGGACGGCCAGGCCGAGGCCGCCGACCGGGACGCCGAGTGCGTCGGCGTCGGCGAGGGTGGTGCGGAGGAGGGTGGCCAGGCGGCCGAGGACGGCGGTGACCGAGCGGTTGCGGTTGTCGCCGCCTCGGATGCGACGTTTGCGTACTTCGCCGGTGAGGTCGACCAGACACGTGGCCAGGTAGTCGACGCCTATTTCGACGCCGAGGCCGTGCATGCCGTGCGGGGACAGGGTGAGCTCGGTGCCGCGCCTGCCTCGTCCGGATCGTTGCTCCTGACCGGTTTCGGCGACCAGGTCGGCGCCGATCATGGCTTCGACCACACTGGACACCGTGG
This sequence comes from Pseudonocardiaceae bacterium, assembly GCA_036494465.1. GTDB lineage: Bacteria > Actinomycetota > Actinomycetes > Mycobacteriales > Pseudonocardiaceae > CAJCJE01. The sequence continues at coordinate 148,314 of DASXOJ010000010.1, read as the reverse complement.
CCTTGGTCAGGCCGGTGCGCGCGGCGACGGTCGCGCGGGACACCGGGCCTGCTTCGGCGATGGCGCCGAGGACGAGGCCGGTGTTGTGCCTGCGCACGGTGTGGGCGCCGGCCGGTTGGGCGTGCGGCATGGGCCTGGATCCTAGTTCAGTGGGTGAATCAAATCCTTGACGATGGCGGGTTCGGCTTTTAAGTTTAGGACCCAAACTAATAACCGCAAGGAGGACCCCGTGGCCGGGCAGCCCGTTCCCGAGGACAAGTTCAGCTTCGGCCTGTGGACCGTGGGTTGGCGGGCGCAGGACCCGTTCGGCGATCCGACCCGCGCGCCGCTCGACCCGGTGGAGTCCGTGCACCGGCTCGCGGAACTGGGCGCCTGGGGGGTGTCGTTTCACGACGAGGACCTGATTCCGTTCGGCAGCGATGACGCGTCGCGGGCCAACCACATCGGGCGGTTCCGCAAGGCGTTGGACGAGACCGGCATCAAGGTGCCGATGGCGACGACGAATCTCTTCACTCATCCGGTGTTCCGCGATGGCGCGTTCACCAGCAACGACCGCGTGGTGCGTCGGTTCGCGCTGCGCAAGGTGATGCGGAATCTCGAACTTGCCGCGGAACTGGGCGCCGAGACGTACGTGTTCTGGGGCGGCCGCGAAGGGTCGGAGACCGACGCGGGCAAGGACGTGCGGGCGGCGTTCGACCGGTACGCGGAGGCGATCGACACGCTCGCGCAGTACTCGATCGACCAGGGCTACGGGCTGCGGTTCGCGTTGGAGCCCAAGCCGAACGAGCCGCGCGGCGACATCCTGCTGCCGACCGTCGGGCATGCGCTGGCGTTCATTTCCGCCTTGCAGCACAAGGACATGGTCGGGCTCAACCCGGAGGTCGGGCACGAACAGATGGCCGGGCTGAACTTCGTGCACGGCATCGGGCAGGCATTGTGGCACGGCAAGCTGTTCCACATCGACCTCAACGGCCAGCGTGGTCCGAAATATGACCAGGATCTGGTTTTCGGACACGGGGATCTGCTCTCCGCGTTCTTCCTGGTCGACTTGCTGGAGCAGGGTGGGTACGAGGGGCCTCGGCACTTCGACTACAAGCCGCTGCGCACCGAGGACAGCGACGGGGTGTGGGCCAGCGCCGCCGCGAACATGCGCACGTACCTGTTGCTGCGCGAGCGGGCTGCCGCGTTCCGCGCGGACCCCCGGGTGCAGGAGGCGTTGGCCGCGTCGCGGGTGCCGGAGTTGTCCGTGCCGACCCTCGACGAGGGCGAATCGGCCGCGGATCTGCTCGCCGATCGGTCTTCTTTCGAGGACTTTGACCCGGACTCGGTTGCGGAGCGTGGCTATGGCTTCGTGCGGCTGAACCAGTTGGCGCTTGAGCATCTGCTGGGCGCTGACCAGAATCAGTGAGCATGACGCGGAAGCTGGTGGCCGGGATCGACTCGTCGACCCAGTCGTGCAAGGTGGTCGTCCGGGACGCGGACACCGGCGAGTTGGTGCGGGAGGGGCGGGCCGCGCATCCGGGCGGTACCGAGGTGGCGCCTGGTGCGTGGGCCGAGGCTCTGGATGTGGCGCTGACGGAGGCCGGTGGCCTTGCCGACGTGTCGGCGGTGTCGGTTGCCGCTCAGCAGCACGGGATGGTCTGTCTCGACGAGCGGGGCGAGGTGGTTCGGCCCGCCCTGCTGTGGAACGACACTCGGTCCGCGAAGGCTGCCGACGACCTCGTTGCGGAGGCCGGTCCGGATGGGCGGGCACAGTGGGCGAGCGCGGTGGGGAGTGTGCCGCTGGCTTCGTTCACCGTGAGCAAGTTGCGGTGGCTGGCTGAGCACGAGCCGGACGCCGCCGCGCGCACGGCCGCTGTTGTGTTGCCGCATGACTGGTTGACCTGGCGGTTGGCGGGGGCGCGCGGGATCGAGGCGACTACCACTGACCGTAGCGACGCCAGCGGGACCGGGTACTACTCCCCTGCTACCAACAGTTATCGGCACGACCTGCTGAAGACCGCGCTCGGGCACGATGCGGTGCTGCCTGCGGTGTTGGGGCCCCGGCAGCGGGCCGGGACGACCGGTAATGGCGTGGTGCTCGGGGTGGGGGCCGGCGATAACGCTGCCGCCGCGTTGGGCGTTGCGCTGCGGTCGGGCGACGTGCTGGTGTCGATCGGCACGTCGGGCACGGTGTTCGCGGTCGCGGAGCAGGCCACTGCGGACGCCAGTGGCGCGGTCGCCGGGTTCGCGGACGCTACCGGGCGGTTCCTCCCGCTGGTGTGCACGTTGAACGCGGCGCGAGTGCTGGACACGACCGCCCGGTTGTTGCGGGTGGACGCGGCACAGTTCAGCGAGTTGGCGTTGCAGGCGCCCTCCGGCGCGGACGGACTGGTCATGGTGCCCTACCTGGAGGGCGAGCGGACCCCGGACAAGCCGGAGGCGACCGGATCGCTGCATGGGTTGACCATGCGCACGATGAGCGCGGCGCACCTGGCGCGCGCTGCGGTCGAGGGCATGTTGTGCGGGCTGGCCGACGGACTCGACGCGCTGATCGAGCAGGGTGTGGTCGTGAACCGGATTCTGCTGGTCGGCGGCGGGGCGCGGTCGGAGGCGGTCGGGCGGATCGCGCCGACGATCTTCGGGCGGCCGGTCGTCATTCCGCCGCCTGGCGAGTACGTGGCCGACGGGGCTGCGCGGCAGGCGGCGTGGGCGTTGTCCGGTCAGCCGGAGCCGCCGCAGTGGTCGGCCGCGCGGTACGCGACGCACCAGGCGCAGGGCGATGGCGCGCGCTGGGTACGCGAGCGCTACGCGCAGGCCCGCGACCAGGTGCTGGACCGGCTGGTCACGGGCCCGTAGCGGGTGTCAGCGGGGTTCGAGGACGACTACCGGAATCTGCCGGTCGGTCTTGGTCTGGTAGTCGTTGTAGTCCGGCCAGACCTCGGTGAGCAGGTTCCAGAGGCGGGTGCGCTCCTCGCCTTCCGCAGTGCGCGCCACCGCGGCGAACTCCTTGTCCTTGACCCGGACGGTGACCTCGGGGTTCGCCTCCAGGTTCAGGTACCACAGCGGGTGCTTCTCCGCGCCACCCTTGGACGCGACGATCACGTAGTTGCCGTCGATGAGGCGGTGGATCAGCGCGGTGCGCCTCGGCGTGCCGGAGCGGCGGCCGGTCGTGGTCAGCAGCAGGATTTCGGTGCCCCGCCAGTCGTAGCCTTCGGCGCCGTCGGACTCCAGGTACTGCTTGATGTGGTCGTTGACCCAATCGACCGGGCTGTCCGTTGGCGTAACCGGGTTCGACATCGGATTGCTCCTTCTTCGTTGCAGACGCTCGTAGTCGGCGTCAACAACATAGCATTCCCGGCTGTTCCCGGACGCGAAACGGCCGGTGCGCGAAGGTTCGCACACCGGCCGTCACACTGGCCGAACTCAGGCGGTGGTGAGCTCCGGAGCCGTTTCCAGCTCCTCCTTCTCCTGCTCCAGCGCCTTGGCCACCCGGTTGGACGGCAGTGCCATGGACACCGCGACGTAGAAGACGATCAGGCTCCACACCGCGACGGCGGCAAGGTCCCACCAGTCGGGGATCTTGGCCAGGCCGTTGCCGTACTGGCCCAGCCACGAGATCACGCCGAGACCGATGAACCACGGCACCATCCAGATCAGCGACTTCGGGTCCAGCGGCGGGCGCTCGACCGGCTTGCCGAATGCGTAGGACAGACCGAAGACGACGAACCCGAACACCATGGCCAGCAGCAGCTTCCACATGGTGTCCCAACCGGACCAGTAGATGATCTCGTTGGCCGCGATGAAGCTGAGCGGGGAGATGATCACCGCCCCACCGAGCCGGTAGGGGCGCGGCCGGTCGGGGTCGGTCTTGCGCAGCGCGGTCAGCGTGATCGGCGCGAACGCGTACATGATGACCGTGGCCGAGGTGATGAAGCCGACCAGACTCTGCCAGCTCGGGAACGGCAGGAAGCAGATCAGACCGACCACAAAGGACAAAAGGATGGACACCCACGGCACGCCGCGCGCGCTGAGCTTGGCGAAGCGCTTGGGGATGTAGCCGGAGTGGCCCAACGCGTAGGACAGCCGAGCCGAGGTGCCGACATAGATCAGGCCGGTGCCCGCTGGCGAGACGAACGCGTCGATGTAGAGGATGACTGCCAGCCAGCCAAGGCCCAGCGACGTGGCCAGGGTGGCGTACGGGCCGAAGTCGCCCTTGCCGACCGGATTGCTCCAGCCGTTGATCAGGTCGGCCGGGTTGAGCGAACCGACGAACGCGACTTCCAGGGCCAGGTAGATCAATGTGCCGATGAGCACCGCGCCGATGATCGCGCGTGGCAGGTCCTTCTGCGGATTTCGTGCTTCACCGCCGAGTTGGGCGGCCTGCTCGAAACCCTGCAACGCGAACACCACACCGAGCGGCAGCGCGGCGAAGATGCCGTGCGCGCCGTAGGGGGCGAAGCCGCCGCCCGCGGTGAAGTTGCCGAAGTGGTGCGCGACGGTGATCAGCATGATGACGGTCAGCACCGGAACCGCGATCTTCCAGACCACGGTGACGGTGTTGGTCTCGGACAGCCACCGGACACCGAGCACGTTGACCACACTGAACAACAGCATCAGGACGACCGAGATGGCCAGTCCGACTCCGGTGAGGGCTCCGCTGTTGGCGTCGACCAGCCCGTGCCATTTGTGGTCGAGGTAGCCCATGGACGCCTCGACCTCGATCGGGGCCAGGGTGACGGCCTGCAGCCAGGCGACCCAGCCCGCGGTGAAGCCGGTGACCGCGCCGAAGGCGAGCCGGGGATAGCGGGCGGTGCCGCCCGCGACTGGATAGGCCGAGCCGAGTTCGGCGTGTACGAGGGCCAGCAACACCAGGATCACACCGGCGAGCACCCAGGAGATGATCGAGGCCCCACCGGCCGACTTCGCGGCGGTGAGCGCACCGAGCAACCAACCGGATCCGATGATCGAGCCGAGTGAGATGAACGTCAAGCCCATCACACCGACACTTCTCTGGAGTTGTCCCGACCCGCCAGACTGGTTGTTGCCCTTTGAGGTCTGCGTCATGACCTGTATTCCTTCCGGCCGAGATCGGGTCGTCGTTAACCCGTCTCGTTGATCAGCTTTGGCGTACCAGCATGGTGCTCCCATGCGGTGCGAATGGGAAGCGACGAAACGAAAAAGATTCGAAGTTAAGTTCTTGTGATCTACCTGGTCGAATAGTGGGCCGGATTTCCCGATAACTGGGCGGTATTTCCGGCTACTCAGGTAGTCGCTTTGCATCAAACGGTCTAATCGCGCGCCGCGGCGAGCACCGCCATTGCCGCGTTGTGGCCGGGTATCCCGCTGACCCCGCCGCCACGCGCGGCTCCTGCGCCGCAGAGCAGCACTCGTTCGTGCTCGGTTTCCACCCCCCAACGACCGATCTGCTCATCTGAGCGGGCATGCGGCCAGCTTAGATCCTGGTGGAAGATATGGCCTTGTGGCAGGCCGAGTTCGGCCTGGAGGTCGAGCGGGGTTTTCGCCTCGACGCACGGTTGGCCGTCGGCGTCGAGCGCGAGGCAGTCCTCGATGGGTTCGGCGAGCACGCTGTTGATCGAGGCAACCGTGGCGGCGAGCGCGTCGGCGCGGGCTTTGTCGTTGTCCGCGCCAAAAAGCCGGGCAGGCATGTGCAAACCGAACACGGTCAACGTCTGCATGCCCGCCGCGTTCTCGGCAGCGCCGAGGATCGACGGATCGGTCAGCGAGTGGCAGTAGCTTTCGCACGGCGGCAACGACGGGATCAATCCGGCTACGGCTTCGTCGTGCGCGGTGGCGAGTTGTGCGTAGGTCTCGTTGATGTGGAAGGTGCCGCCGAACGCGTCGCGCGGATCCAGGTCGCGCTCGCGCAGTCGAGGCAGCCTGCGCAGCACCATGTTCACCTTGAGCTGCGCGCCTTCCGGAGCATCGCCGGGGGTTTCGCCGAGCAGCGCCGCCAATGTGCTGGGCGCGACGTTGGCCAGCACGTGCCGCGCGGCAACGGTGAACTCGGTGCCGTCCTGCGTGTAGCGAACCAGGCCGTCCGGGTCGATCGCGGTGACCGTGGCGCCGGTGCGGGACTGCACGCCAGCCGCCTGCGCCGCGTCGATCAGCGCGCCGGTGACCGCGCCCATACCGCCGATCGGCACGTCCCAGTCGCCGGTCATGTTGCCGATGACGTGGTAGAGCAGGCAGCGGTTCTGTTTCAGAGTCTCGTCATCCGCGGTCGCGAAGGTGCCGATCAGCGCGTCGGTGAGCACGACGCCGCGCACCAGGTCGTCGGCGAACTCGGCACCGAGCAGTTCGCTGATCGGTCGCTCGAACAGGCCCTGCCAGGCGATGTCGTCGTCGACGATGGCGCGCAGTTCGTCCTTGCCGCGCAACGGTTGTGTCAGGGTCGGAAAAACTCGCTGGGCGAGACGTTCGGTACGCGCGTAGAAGCGCTGCCAGGCAGCGAAATCCGTGTCGTTGCCGGTGACCGTGCGGAAGGAGGCGCCGGTGCGGGTGGGATCCGCGGTGTCGACCAGCAGGCCGTCATCGGTGTCCGGAACGGGTGTGTAGGAGGAGATGGCCCGTTTGCGCAGCCGGATCGGCAGGTTCAACTCGTCGATGATCTGCTTGGGCAGCAAGCTCACCAGATACGAGTACCGGGACAACCGGACATCGATCCCGGAGAAGGCGCGAAACGAGACAGCGGCACCGCCGAGCGCATCGCCGCGTTCCAGGATGAGCACCGACCTGCCTGCCTTGGCCAGGTAGTTGGCCGCGACGAGACCGTTGTGCCCTCCGCCGACCACGACAGCGTCCCAGGTCGTTGTCCCGCCCGATCCCATCCCCGCCCGTGCCTCCCTGATCTTGTCACTCGAGTGGGTTACCACTCGGTGCCGCGCAGTATGCACCACTCCCCTGTCGAGCCGTCAGCACGGCGTTGAAAGTCCTCCTTCCGGCGTCAAGAAAACGTTAGGAGCTCCATCACCGAACGCGACCAGCGGTCCAATGTCCGCGACAGCGGCATGCGAGCGTGAGGAGGACGCGATGGTGGTGTCTCCGGAAGTTCGCTCGGCCACCGACCGGGTCGTGGGGCAGCGTCACCCCAGGGACGGCCGGATGCCGGCGGCGATCGCCATATCCGCTGGTTTTTGTGCTGGTTTGCTGCTCGCTGCCGGGTTCTCGTTGCTCGGCCCGAGTCAGGGCACCGGCATCGCGGTGCTGGCGGCGGTGACGATCGTGCTCGGCTGGTTCTCGACCGTGCCGGGGGCGCTCGGCATCGGCGTGATGAGCTGGTTGTTCTATTCGGGTTTCGTCGCGCACAGTCACGGTCAGCTGGCGGTAACCGGGGTGCGGGACGAGATCGTCGCGGCGGTGTTGATCGGACTCGCGCTGCTGGTGTCGGTGTTCCGCGCGGTGCTGAGTTACCGGAGTGCGCGGTTTCCGGATGTGCACGTGCCCCGGCAGCGCTCAGATCAGCTCGAACGCCACGCATGAACCGATGACCAGCAGGACCAGCGCGGTGATCGGCCCGGCGTAGCGGTCGATCACCGCGCTGCGCAGGCGTGCCACGCTGCCCGCGGCGAGCACGGTCAGGCCGACGATCGTGCCGAGCGTGGCCAGCGCGAACACCAGCACGGCGCCGACCGCGGCGAGTGCGCCGAGGGCACTGGCGGCGAGGAACACCGGCAGGATGGTCAGGTCCGGCGAGGCAGCGGCGCCGAAGGGCAGCACGATCGCGAGGAGCCTGGTGCGCTTCGCGTGCTGGTGGCCATGCCCGTGCCCGTGGCCATGTTCCGGGTGGTGGTGGCCCTTGCCGAACAGCTCGACGACCAGCAGCACCGCGCCGGTCAACGCGAGCAGGCCGCCGACCACGATGGCCTCGTTCTGCTCGATCACCTCGCGGAACCGGAGCCCGACCGCGATGACGACGGCACCGAGCAGCAGTGAGAGCAGCACATGCGTGGCACCGGCCGCGGTGGACAGGCGCAGGGTGCGGCGCAGCGGATAGTGCTGCGCGCGGGAGGCGACCGCGAGCGGCACCCAGTGGTCGGGCAGGACCGCGTGGCCGATGCCGACCCCGGCGGCGGCGAGCAACAGAGCGAGTACTGCGGTCATACGTCCTTCATACCATCTCATCTGCACATGCGTGAAGATGAGATCGTATTGCTAGACTCTGGCAAGTGGAGCACCCGGACAAACTCGCGGACGATCAGGTCGCGGCGGCGGTCGCCGGACTGGCGATGCTCGCCGAACCGACCAGGTTGCGGTTGCTGTGGGCGTTGCGCGACGGCGAACTCGGCGTGACCGAACTGGCCGAACAAGCAGGCTGCCGACCGACCGCGGCCAGCCAGCACCTGTCCAAACTTCGCCTGGCCGGGCTGGTCGACCAGCGGGCCCAGGGTCGAGCACGGCTCTACCGGCTCAAGGGCGGCCACCTGCACAGGCTGCTCGACGAAGCCCTGGCACACGGCGACCACGCCGCGCACAACCTGCCGCACCACGACTGAGTGATCATCACCCAGCGGTTCGCCAACACCTGTGTCAGGGTGTCCGCTGTGGACACGGGGCGAGCTGTCGTGCGTCGGATGATCATGATCGGAGCGGGGGCGTTGCTGGTCAGCGCGCTCACCGCGCCAGTGGCCCTCGCGGCGACGACCGCGCCGGATCTGGCGAGCCTGCGGAGTTCCGTGCGGGACGGCACGCTCGGCAGGACGCACGGCGTGCACGCGGTCTGCGCGGGCGCCACCGGTGGTTGCCAGGCGCAGCAGGTGACGGCCTCGTCGACGTCCGGCGCGCCGCTGGTGACCGACGCGCCGGTCGGCTACGGGCCGAGCGACCTGGCCGCCGCCTACCAGCTGCCTGCCGCGACGGTCGGCAACGCGGGCACCATCGCGCTGATCGACGCGGGCGCCTATCCGCCGCTGGAACAGGACCTGGCCACCTACCGGTCCCAGTTCGGGCTGCCCGCGTGCACCGTCGCCAGCGGCTGTCTGAAGGTCGCCAACTACCTCGGCGGTCCCCCGCTCACGCCCGCGTCGACCGTGCAGGACAAGCAGAACGAGGAACAGCTCGGCTTCGAGACCACTTTGGACATCGACATGGCCAGTGCCGCGTGCCCGGCCTGCCAGCTGATGGAGATCCAGGTGCCGCTCGCGGACGGCTCGACCGCGAACCAGACCGACGCGGACACGGCGGCGAAGGACTTCGCCAGCGCAGTGACCACCGCGATCAACCTCGGCGCCAACGCGATCGGCATCAGCTTCCAGTTCAACAGCGACGACCTCATGACCACCGGCGACCCGGCGAACGCGTTGAGCCACAAGGGAGTCGCCATTGTCGCGTCGTCCGGGGACAACGCGGCGGAGGGCAAGTACAACGGCTGGCCGCAGAACCTGGGCACGGTCGTGTCGGTCGGCGGCACGTCGCTGTACACCACGAATGCGAACGGCACCCAGTTCACCCAGACCGCGTGGAGTGACGGGGGCAGCGGCTGCACCATGAACCTGCCCGCCGCCAACGGTCAGCCCGCCACGATCGCCACCTACTGCGGTGGGCACCGCGCGAGTTCGGACATCTCCTCGGTCGCCGACCCGTCGACCGGCGTCGCCACCTACGACACGTATTCGCCCGCGACCGGGGTGCCTGCCGACTGGACGGTCGCGGGTGGTACGAGTGCGGGTGCGCCGTTCGTCGCGGGGTTGTACGCGCGTGGCGGCAATCTGGCGAACGTGCTCGGGCCGAACACGTTGTATTCCGCGCCGAGCAGCGATTTCTTCGATGTGACGCTGGGGCAGAACTCGCCGCCGCAGTTCTGCCAGAACCAGCAGGAGGCGCCCGCGCTGTGCAAGGCAGGCGCCGGCTGGGACGGGCCGACCGGGGTCGGGACCGCCGCCGGGCTGGGCGCCTTCTAGCGCGGAGCGGTGCTCAGCCGAGAAGTTCGATCAGGCGGGCGCGGTAGGTCGTCGGCGCGAATTCCGTGCGGGCATTGGCTTGTGCCTCGGTCGCGGTGGCGCGGGCGGCGGGCCAGTCGTCGAGCAGGGCGTTGATCGCGTCGGCGAGCGCACCGGGGTCCTCGACCGGGACGATCGTGCCGAACCGGCCGCGCGCCACGGTTTCCGGCAAACCCTGCGCGTCGGTGACGATCACCGGCACTCCGGCCAGTTGCGCCTCGATCGCGGTGTTGCCGAACGGTTCGACGCGGGAGGGCACCAGCGCGATGTCCGCGTCGGCGTAGGCGGGCCACACATCGGCGTGGAAGCCGTGCAGCCGCACGGAATCCGCGAGGTCGAGTTCGGCGATGCGTTGGCGCAGCTGGGTTTCGAACCACTCGTAGCCAGCGAACACCGAACCGTACACGTCCAGGGTGACCGCGTGTTTCTGGCTCAGGCGACCGATGGCTTCGACGGCGACGTCGGTGCCCTTGCGTGGGGAGAGCCTGCCGACGAACACGATCCGGGCGGGATCGCGTGGTTCCTCGCGCGGTGTGCGGGATTCGGCAGGACCCGCGACACCGTTGTACAGCAGGCGAATCCGGCGGCGCAGCGCGGCGACTCCCCTGGTCACCGTTGCGGCGGTCGCTTCGCTGTTGACCAGGACGATGTGCGCGGCGAGCAGGGGCAGCGCGAGCGCGGTGCGGATCGGCCCGGGTATCCCGTCCTCGGCCTCGTGCACGTGCGCGACAACGCGTTTGCCGAAAACTCTGGCCAACGCGAGCCAGGCAGGCACGGTGACCGTGTTGACATAGACCAGATCGGGGCGGGCGCGGCGCAGCAGGCGCGTCATCGGCGCGATCGCGCGGGCGGTTTCGGCGAGCAGGGTGAGCAGGCCCGCTGGTCGCAAGGCGGCTTTGCGCAGTACCGGGGTTGGGCAGAAGACGATGTCGGCGCCTGCTTCACGGAGGATCGGCACCAGGTCGCCATCGCCAGGCAGGGTGACGGTGACCTGCCAGCCCGCTTCGGCGAACGCGCGCACGGACTCGACGAAGATCCGGTCCGCGCCGTAGCGCTCGGCCGACGGGTGACAGCAGAGCACCTTCACCTTCTGGCTCCTTCTCTGATCACCGGGATCAGGTCGGTTCGCGTCGTGCTGTTGCGGGCGGTCGAACGTGCCCGCGCCGAGCTCATGATGCCGACCCAGGCGAGCAGCACGAACAGCCACGTGCACATGGCGTTCGCGGGCGCGCCGAGTTCGTCGGTGAACATGCCGTTGGCGAACATGCCGACCAGCAGAGCCAGCACGATGCCCCGATCGGTGGCCATCCCGCGCGGCCGCAGCCGGTAGACGGTCAGACCGATGGCGATCAGCAGCGCGAACCAGACCGCGGTGCCGACCAGGCCGGTGTCGACCAGCAGGTTGATGATCGCGTTGTGGCCGCCGCCGAGGCCGGTGGTGTCCAGGAACAGTCCTCGGTCAGCGGTGAAGCCGAAGCCGTAGAGCGGGTGCTGAGCGAAATCCGCCAGCGCCTGGCTCCACAGGTCGGTGCGGAAGTTCAGTGTCTCCAACTGGGCGGCCGACTCGCCACGCGCGACGAACGCGGTGATCTCCGGGGCCAGCGCGAGCACGGCACCGCCGAGCGCGACGCCGCCGACCAGGGCGATCTCCAGTTTGCGGATGCCGCGCCAGCGGGTGGCGATGACGATCACGATGCCGACCAGCGCGCCGATCGCGGCGCCCCGGGTGCCGGTGGCGAGCAGCGCGCCGACGTCGATCAGCCAGAGCAGCGCGTAAACACCGATGTGCCAGCGCGGACCGGAGCGAGGCACCCGGCCGCCGAGCAGGTACGCGGTGAGGATGATCACCGCGATGGCCAGCAGCATGCCCGCTTCGACCGGGTGGATGTAGAGCCAGGTGAACCGGCCGGGCTGGCTGGGCAGCTTCGGGAAGGGCACCAGGACGCCGAAGATCACCGACGCCGTGATCAGCACCGCGTAGGCGTGCGCGATGCGGTGCGGGGCATCCGGGCTCGCGTGCCGGGCGACGGACCGGGCGAAGGCCAGCACGACGACCATCTGTCCGGCCCTGACCAGGGCGAGCGCGTGGTAGGGCGAGTAGAGCGCGGACCCGGCGCAGACCGCGATGTAGGCGTAACCGAGGTAGGTGACGGCGTCGGCCCTGCGCAGCCGGAAGGTCGGTTTGAACCGCCAGAACAGGAAGCAGGCGATCAGCGCGTAGGTGGCGACCTCGACGAGCACGAAGATGTCGGCCTGGCCGTTGATGGTGTCGTTGTCCGCGCGCAGCCGGAACTTGTAGTCGCTGGCGACCACGAACGCCAGCACGCACACGATCGGCCAGTACTCGCGCCGGGTGCGTTCGACTGGCACGGAAGGTCCTTCACAGGGAATTGACATGAACGGGACAACCACCGGAACCCCGGTGGGGAGAGCGTAACGGGAGGCGGCTAGAAACAGAACATCTAACCAAGAGCCGCGTTGCGCCTTGCCGAAGGCGCTGATCAGGCAGGGGCAGGATGCATATTTCGTTGATCGGCACCCGAGGGGTGCCGGCGCGGTATGGCGGCTTCGAAACCTGCGTCGAAGAGGTCGGCAGGCGGCTCGTGGAGATGGGCGAGCACGTCACCGTGTACTGCCGCGTTCCGAATGGCGACACCGACGAGGCCCCCTCGGAATACCTGGGCATGCGGTTGGTCCATTTGCCCGCGATGCGCCGCAAGACCCTGGAAACGCTGAGCCACACCGCGTTGTCCGTCGGGCACGCGGTCGTGCACCGGTGTGATGTGGCGTTCGTGTTCAACGCCGCGAACGCGCCACTGTTGCCCTTGTTACGGTTGGCGAAGGTCCCGGTCGTGACGCACGTCGACGGCCTGGAGTGGAAGCGCGCCAAGTGGAGCGGCGCCGGGCAGCGCTACTACCAACGCGCGGAAGCGCTCGCGGTTCGCTGGTCGGACGCGTTGATCGCGGACGCCACGGGCATCTCGGACTATTACCTCGAACGGTTCGGCGTAGACACCGACTACATTCCTTATGGTGCCCCGAAACTCGCAGATGTCGGCACGAATCGTCTTGCCGAGCTTCGGGTTTCACCGGCTGGTTACCACCTCGTTGTTGCCAGGATGGAACCGGAGAACCACGTCCACCTCGCGGTCGAGGGCTACCGGCGCAGTGCCGCGAAGCGCCCGCTGCTCGTGGTCGGGTCGGCGCCCTACGCCCAGGAGTACACCGATCGGGTACATTCCCTCGCCGGTGACGACCCGAGAATCCGCTTTCTCGGCGGAGTCTGGGACCAGGAACTGCTCGATCAGCTGTACGCGGGCGCGTTGACCTACATCCACGGCCATTCGGTCGGCGGCACCAACCCCTCGCTGCTGCGCGCGATGGGTGCGGGTACCGCCACCTCGGCATACGACGTCAACTTCAACCGCGAGGTACTCGGCGAGTCCGGCCGGTATTTCCGGGACGCGGCAGAGCTGTCCGCACTGTGCGATGCGGCCGAAGCCGACGAAACAGCCACCCTCGCGCGCGGGGAAGCGTTGCTCGGCACGCTCGATCGTTACGACTGGGATGTCGTCGCGCGGGACTATCGTGCACTCGCCGCACGTGTACTGGCGCGCAGGCACGGTTTCCCCGTACCGGCCCCGCCTGCCCGCGCGGCCGCTGCGCCCCGACCCTGACCCCCGAGGAATCGACCCGCTCACACCAAAGGAATCCCCCATGCGTCGTGTAGTTCGTCGCACCGCAGTGTTGGCGGGCCTGTTGCTCGCCACGGCAACGCTGCCCGCGATCACCAGTGCCGCGGCAGCGCCGACCCTGCCCACTCCGGTCACCGCGGGCGCGCTGCCGACGCCGCAGACCAACGGGATCGTCTGGGCGGTGACGATCGTGGGCAACACCGTCTATGCCGGAGGCCGGTTCACCGAGGCGAGACCCGCGGGCGCGGCGGCAGGCACCCAGGAGGTGCCGCGCAACAACCTGCTCGCGTTCGACCTGACCACCGGCGCGCTGCTGCCCTGGGCGCCGGACGTGTCGGGCACCGTCTACACGTCGAGCACGAACCCTGGCCCGTACTGCCAGTCCGGCGGCGGCACCAACCAGTGGCTGTGCGACTCGGTGTTCCGGATCAAGGCCAACGCGGACGGCAGCGAGATCTACGTCGGCGGCGACTTCGACCGCATCAACGGCGAGTACCGGGGCCGCATCGCCGAGTTCGACACGGCGACCGGCGACCTGAACGAGACGTTCAAGCCATCGCTGGACAGCCGGGTGCGCGGCATCTCGGTCACGCCGAACGCGGTCTACCTTGGCGGCGGTTTCTCCTCGGTCAACGGCGTGTCCCGCACCCGGTTGGCCGCCGTCGACCCGACCACCGGCGCGACACTGCCGTGGGCGCCGGTCGCGGACGGCGAGGTCTACTCGGTCTACGCGGACCAGAACAGCGGCAAGGTGCTCGTCGGCGGCGACTTCAGCCACGTCAACGGCGCGGCGCACCGCGGCATCATGTCTGTCGACAGTTCGGCGGGCAACAATTCGACGCCGTGGAACGTGGTGCTGCCCGGCACGGTGAGCGTGGTGACCGACATCGAACCGGACTACCAGGGCAACGCGATCATCAGCGCGTTCAACTGGGGTGACGGCGCGGTCCGGTTCGAGGGCCGGTCGTCGATCGACATCGCGGGCGGCGCCACCAACTGGTACGACGGCTGCTACGGCGACACCCAGGCGGTCGTGGTCAGCAACGGCGTCGTCTACAGCGCATCGCACACGCACGAATGCGACGCGCTCGGCATCCCGAACGGCATCCCCGGCACCTACCAGCGGCTGATCGCCGAGACCGCCCAGGCCGACGCCACCTCGACGGTGAACGTCAACAACATCCACAAGGGCGACCCGGTGCCGGTGCTGCTGCCCTGGATGCCCAACACCGACGGCGGCCCGTCCACCAGCTACTGGCAGAACGGCCCCTGGTCGATCGACGCCAACGGCTCCTACGTGGTGGTCGGCGGCGAGTTCCTGAGCGTGAACGGCAAACCGCAGCAGAGCCTGACCCGCTTCGCGGCGCGTGGCGTGTCCGGTGCGGTGAACAACGGCCCGCAGGTGCCCTTCGCCGCACCGAAGGTGGTGCGCAACGCGCAGGGCCAGCCGGTGGTGACCTGGAAGAGCACCTGGGACGCGCAGAACACCGGTCTGACCTACAAGGTCTACCGCGACGGCACGGCGAACCCGGTGTACACGACCTCCGCGTTATCGTTGCCGTGGAGCGAGCCGACCCTGAGTTTCACGGACACCTCGGCCCCATCCGGCGTGGTCAGCTACTGGATCAGTGCCAGCGACGCGGACGGCGCCCACGAAGGTTCCCCGCACGGCAGCAGCAGCAACTAACGCTCCCCTGAATTCCCCATCGGCCGCCGATTCCTCACCTGAGGGTCGGCGGCCGATTCCCTGTTCTGAAGAGATCAGAGCCTGGGTCCGGCGAGCACGCCGATGTTCGGGTGCTGGTTGGCCGGGACGCCGATGGCGGTGGCGATGTCGGCGGGGAGCGGGAGGCCCGCGCCGATGCCGATGGCGCCGGTGTTGAGCAGGTAGTTCTGCTGGTCGGGGTCGATGAACGGGACCGTGGCCAGGTCGCCCGCGACGCCGTGCGTGTCGTTGCCGGTGCCGGTGCGGAACGCGGTCAGACTCGGGTAGTCCTGGGTGCGGCCGGGCGCGGTCACCCAGGACAGCAGCGGACTGCCGGAGGCCGGGCGCTGGTAGGCGTTGCCGTCGGAGTCGGCGACGAAGGTGCCGGTGTGCGGGGCAGCCTGGTAGTCGGCCGAGACGATGATCGGGTCCGTGGCGTCCGGGTCGGCGTAGTAGTTGTTGACCAGCATGGTGCCGGTGGTGAGCCAGGCGAGGCCGAGCTGCTGGCTGTACGGATCGGTGCTGGGCGCGCGCGGGTCGTTGTAGATGCCCAGCGCGGTGGCGTTGTCGGCGAAGGTGTTGTCGTAGACGCGGACGTGGTCGGCGCTGGAGAGTTTGATGCCGTCGCCCGCGTTGTCTGCGACCACGTTGGAGGCGATCAGCGCGGTCGAGGACACCTCGTAGAACAGGCCGTGCACCTGGTTGCCGGTGGCGACGTTGCGCACCACTGTCGCGTTGGTGCAGCCGAGGTCGCACCACCAGCCGGTGCCGATGTTGTCGGTGAAGTAGTTGTCCGCGACGTACGGGGATTTGGTTCTGGTGACCTTGGCGCCCGCCGCGCCGATCGCGTCGCCGGAGAGCGCGAAGTGCTGCTGGTTGTTGGCGCTGAACGTGTTCTTGGTCAGTTTCAGGCCGTCCGCGCGATTCGCCACCAGGCCGACGAGGCCGTTGTCGATCAGGGTGCTGCCGGTGACGGTCGAGTTCGGCTGGAACACGGCGGCGCCGGAGGACGCGGAGAGCGCGAAGGTGTCGTCGGCGAGGGTGACGCCGGGCGCGTTGGCCACGATCATCGCGCCGTGCCTGCCATAGTCCTGATTGGACGCGTACTCCTCGACGCCGATGCCCCGGATGACGCTGCCCGCCGCGCCGGGATCCAATTGGAGCAGCCGGTCGAACGCGGTCGCCTCGATGGTTTTGCCGGTCGGGTCGTCGCCGAGGATCAGGGTGTGGCTGGTTTCGTCCACATAGAACGTGCCTGCGACCACGTTGGCCGCGCTGCCGACCTGGCGTAGCTGGGTGTTGTTGGCGAACACCATGTCCGGCCAGGCCGCGTACGGATACTTCGGGTCGACGATGTCCTTGGTGTAGCAGGTGCGGCAGAAGCTGTTCGTCCAGTTGGCGTGCTGCCAGGTGCTGCCTGCCTTGGTCCAGCCGGTGACTCCGACGGTGCCCTTGAACCACACTTTTTCGCCGGGGAAGGGCTGGATGGTGATCCGTTTGGTGACGTTGGCGGTGACGGTCTGCCGATAGGTGCCCGCGCGGACCACGACGGTGCCGCCGACCGGGGCTTTCGCGATCGCGGTCGCCAGGGTGGCGAACGGGGCGGTGAGCGTGCCTGCCGCTGCGTCTGAGCCGTTCGGAGCGACGAACAGGGCGCCGTCCGGGACCGGGTAGGCGGTCGTGGCCAGGGGGATGCTGCCCGCGTTGACGTGCGCGAGCGGCGCCGGGTCGTCGGTGATGGCGACCGCGGTTCCGATCCACAGCGCGATGCTGAGCACGAGGGCACCCGTGACCCGGGTCGCCATCCGCACCGGCCTTTCCCCCTACCCTGCTAGGACGGCATCGAGATCATCTTCCGCAGGAGGGTGCTTGAGGTGTGCAGCGTGTACGGGAAGTACACAACGCGCGCGCCGACCTCGGCAAGACGAGCCTCCAATGCTTCACCCTTTTCGGTACCCCGCCAATCGTCCCCTTTGAACAGCACGTCGTAGTGCAAATTCGGCCACATCTGAAACTTATCCACGTACGGGTCGGGCACCGCCTCGTCGACGTAGCGCACGCTGGACACGATCGCGAGCCGCTCCGCCAACGGAATCACCGGCGCCTTTCCCTTGGCGCGCAGGACGACGTCGTCGGTGACCACCCCGGCGATGAGCTTGTCGCACTGGTCGGCCGCGCGGGTCAGGATGTTGAGGTGTCCGATGTGGAACAGGTCGTAGGCGCCGGGCGCGTATCCGATAACGGTCAACGATCCTCCAATGCGCGCATGTCCCCGAACCATTTCCGCAACGCCAGCGCGAGGAACAACAAGTTGGCAACGAACAGCAAGCCGTAGACGACCGCGTAGACCTCGCGCACGCCCCAGAGCAGGAACACCAGGCAGAACAGGCCGTAGTCGGTGGGGATCACCAGCAGCGAGCGCAGCGCGGACGGTTTCGCGGCGGTCCGCGTGGTGGTGGCGGGCAGGCCCTTGTTGCGGCGCAACTGGTCGTTGAGGGTCATCGCGAAGAACGCCACCGTGGCTACCGCCGAGTAACCAAGTGGAACGAGCAACCAGCCGGCCGGTAGGTGAAAGTAGCGGTACCCGGCGATCAGCACGGCCAGGTGCAGTGTGGCGATCTTGGCGCTGTCGATGACGTGATCGAGCCACTCGCCTGCGACCGAACCACCACCGCGCAGCCGCGCCAATTGGCCGTCGGCCGCGTCGAGCGCGTAGCCGATCACGAGCGCGAGGCAGATCCCGACGCCCTCGCCGACCGACGGGGGCAGCACCGCGATCAACGCGATGCCGATCCCGGTGCACAGCCCGCTGATGATCGTCACCTGATTGGGTGTCAAGCCGAGTCGATAGGCGATCACCGCGAGATAGCCGCCCGCGCGCCGATTCACGAACCGGGAGTACGCGGGCGCGCCCTTGGCGCTCTTCTGCGCAGCCGGCAGCTGCTTGATCAGGCTGGCGAAATCCTGACGCGTGTCCGTTCCGCCCCTCACCGGCCACCCTTCGTTTACCGTGATGTTGCCCTGGGTGGTTGATCGTCGCTGTCGCGACGGACGTGTCGCTCCCGGTCAATATTCGTTGATAACGATTGAATCACGCAGTCGGGCAGGTCAGTGCAGCAGTATGTAGCGCTTTACAGCTCGTCGGCGACAATCCCAACACGGTGTGTGCCCATCACGCGCGTTTTCGTAAGCTCCGTCACGACCCCCGGCCCGAGCAGAACTGGACGACATGGACAGCCAACCCGCACCACGACTGTTCGAAGCGCTCGCGCGCTACAAGTGGAGTTCGCTGTGCCTGACGTTGGGGATCGTCGCGATCAGCGTGGTTGTCGCGGCAATCACCGCCCCGCACGGAGTCACGGCCACCGCGACCGTCGTGCTCAAGGCGCCCATCCACTCCACCACCGGAATCAACACCGACCCCACCAACTCCGGCCAGCTCAGCGAAGCCAGTTTCGTTCGGTACGTGCAGCAGCGCGCCGTCTTCTTCACCTCCGACCGGGTGCTCAACCAGGCCAGGGGCAGCCTCACCGGCGCACCCGACCTGACCACGCTGCGCGGTGAGGTCACCGCCGCAGCGGCCACCGACGGCCAGACGATCACGTTGTCGGTCAGCGCCGCCGACGCGGGCCAGGCCACCGCCATCGGAAACGCGGTCATCCAGGCGTATCGCGATCTGTCCCACGCCGACGCCACCGCGCAGATCAACGGCAGCCTCGCGGCGCTCACCACCGAACGAAACCAACTGCTGCAGGGCCAACCGAACCCGCCGAGCTCCGCGATCTCCCAGCAGCTCGCGTCGATCGACGCGGACTCTGCCGCGCTGAACGTGAGCCTGAGCCAGTTCGGCGACGGGGTCAGCTTCGCCAACGGCGCGGTCGCGCAGCCATCGGTTTTCGGCAACGACCTGCTCCGCGACGGCGTGATCGGCCTCGCCCTCGGACTGGTCGTCGCCGCTGCCATCGCCTGGGCGCGGGCCGACCGCGACCGGCGCGTGCGCGACGCCGACGACCTGCACGCCACAGCGCCCGAACCACTCCTCGCCGAAATCGCCGAGATCGGCTGGCAACACGGCACCGCGTTGCCCGGCCCGAGCGGCAGCCTGGCCATGCCCAGCTACCAGATCGCGCTCACCGGCCTGCGTTCCGCGGTCCGCGACGGCGTCGTCGTGGTCACCGCGGCCGGACCGCAGGCAGGCGCGACCACCAGCACGCTGCACCTGGCCACCGTCGCCGCGCGCGACGGGCTGCGGGTCTGCGTCGTCGACGCGGACGGCGACACCAGCAAGCTCTCCCAGATCCTCAACCTCAACCCGCACCTGGCCGGGTTCAGCCAGCTCGCCTCCGGTTCAGCGCCGCTGGCCGGCTGCATCCACGCCGTTCAGGTCGACCCGGAAACCGCCATCTGGGCGGTCGCGGCGGGCGTCCAGAACGGCAACGCCACCGGCGGCGCGTTCCAGACCACCATGATCGAGAAGGCCGTCGCCGAGCTGCGCGCCAACTACGACCTGGTGCTCGTCGACACGCCACCGATCGTCGACGCCCCCGAGCTCGGCAGCCTGGTCCGCGAATCCGACGCCGTGCTGGTGGTCACCCGGCGCGGCGTCAGCCTCGACGCCCTGGACCGCACCCGCGAACGAATCCGGCTGCTCGACGGCAAGATCGGCGGTTACCTGCTCACCTTCGCCGCCGGTCACACCCAGGCGAACCCGCGCAGACGCCCCACGGTCATCCGCGGCGCGATCAGGTGACGCCGGGTGTCCTGAGCCGAATCTCGAAACTCGGCGGTTCCGTCACGAAACGAGCCGCCGCACCGCTGATTTCCCAGGGCATCAACGCGGGCGGCAGCCTGCTGCTGCAAATCGTCGCCGCGAGAACTCTCGGGCTCGCCGCGTACGGCAGTTTCGCGGTCTGCCTCGCCCTGCTCTCCGCCGCCACCGCCCTCTACACCGGCTACGTCGGCGACAGCCTCGCCGTGCTCGACCGGCACGACCGCGACACCCGCGCGACCCTGGCGGCCAGCGCGATCACCCTGTTCGCGGCCGCGTTCGTGATCTCGTTCGGCACCGTGGTCCTGCTGCTGCACTCCCCCGGCGCCGCGCTGGTCTTCGCGGTGATGACGGTGCTGTGGCTGATGGAGGAGACCTTCCGGCGCATCCTCATCGCCCGGCTCGAGTTCTGGAAGCTCGTCGGCAACGACTCCAGCTACAACGTGGTCGCCCTGGTCATCGTGGGCGTGCTGCTGCTGGTCGCGAGGCACGTCACCCTGGGCGGGATCTTCGCCGCGATGGCGGTCGGCGCCGCGACCGCGGTCGTGGTCGGCATCGTCCAGGTGCCGCGCGCCGAACGCGCCAACCTGCGCCCCGGCTGGCCCGCCATGCGCGCCGTCGCCACCTTCGCCGCCTGGCGCTCGTTGCACGCCGCGCTGCGCCCGACCGCGTTGTTGCTGTCCAAAGCGCTGGTCATCAGCATGATCTCGCTCAGCGCGGCCGGTGTGCTGGAGGCCGGGCGGCTGGTCGTGGCGCCGTTGCAGGTCGTCATCAACGGCGCGGGCAGCTTCCTGCTGGCGGCCTTCGCTAAAAGTCAACACAGTGCTGCCGGGGAACGGGGGAAGGCCGCGCGCAACAACCGGATGGCCCGCTACGCGGTCTGGCTGCTGCTCGCCACCGTGATCGTCTGCGGCAGCATCCTCGCCCTGCTCGCCGGACCGGCCGGACGCATCATGACCGGCCGCCCCGTCGATCCGCTGCTGGTCTTCGGCTGGACCGCCTACCTCGCCGTCTGGGCCGTCGGCCTGCCCTACATCTCCGAAGTCGTCGCACGCAAACATTCGCGCGCGGTGTTCGTCGCCCGGCTCGTCGACTCCGTGCTCGGCCTCGGCCTGGCCGGCATCGCGCTCGCACTCGGCAGCGGCGTCACCGTCGTGCCGTGGCTGATGGCCTTCGGCGGGCTCTACTCGGTCTGGCGCGTCGTCCGGCTCGCCATCCGCACCCGCGCACCCGCCCCCGTCACCGAACTCGCAGGAAGTCAATGATCAAGCGCATCACTGCCGTTGCGGTACTCGCGGTCGCTCTTACCGCCTGTGCCAGCACTTCCCCGCCCGCCGCGCCGACGCAGGTGATCAACAAGAGCGGCTGGAACTCCACCCAACTGGGTATGGTCGCCGCCACCGGTGACCCCGCGACCATGCCCGGCACCCCCGGCATCGGCAAAGGGATCATCTACCTCAGTCGCGTCTACGTGGACCAGAACACCGAGGCAGGCAACGCGCTCACCGCGGTCATCACGCCCGGCACCGGCCTGACCGACTGCTACCTCGGCGTGTACGACGCCGGCACCGGCAAACTCCTGGCCAAGACCGGCGACATCGCCAGCCAACTGGAGACCGCTGGCGACCTGCGCGCCAAGTTCACCACCCCGCTGCCCGCCCAGACGGTCAACAAGGAACTCTGGCTGGCCGTGCTGGTCGGCGGCGAAACCAAGCCACCAGCCGTCGTCGGCGACCGCGAATACGGCACCAACCTCAACCAGAACAGCGACTTCCGGCTCTGGGTGTCGACCAGGAACAACTACACGTCGCTGCCGGACACCGCGCCCGCCAAGAAACCAGCCCAGAACAGCTCGATACCGTTCCTGGCCATCAGCCCCTGACCCCGGTGGACAGGACCAAAGTCCCAGGTGCCTACCATCGTTGACGTGCCGATCGCGTCCAATCTGAAGCGCTTGCTCGACCGCGTCCCCGCCCCCAACCGAGCGGCGCAACTCACGGTCGCCATCGCGAACCTGGTCGTCCAGATCGGCATCATGGTCTCCGGCTCGGTCGTCCGGGTCACCGGCTCCGGTCTCGGCTGCCCCACCTGGCCCACCTGCACTGCCAGCAGCCTCGTCCCGGTCGCCGACCCCTACAACGGTCAACTGCACCAGTGGGTCGAGTTCGGCAACCGGATGTTCGGCATCGCCGTCGGCGTCATCAGCGTGCTCGTGTTCCTGACCGCGCTCGCCGCCAAGCCGCTGCGCCGCCGCTACCTCATGCTCGCGCTGATGATGCCGCTCGGCGTCGTCGCCCAGGCCGTCATCGGCGGCATCACCGTGCTGCTCAAGCTCGCCTGGTGGTCGGTCTGCCTGCACTTCCTGCCCTCGCCGATCCTGGTCTGGATCTCCGTGCTGATCGTTGCCGCCGTCCGCGAAGGCGACGGACCAGCCCGGCCACTACTGCCGAAACCGCTGCGCGGCCTGCTCGTCGTCATGGCACTGGACCTCACCGCGCTCGTCGTGGCGGGCACCCTGGTCACCGCCGCAGGTCCACACGCTGGCGACATCCACACCCCGCGCCTGGACCTGCCGATCACCGCGCTGGTCGAACTGCACGCCGATTTCCTGTTCGTGTTCCTCGGCATGCTCGCCGCCCTGTTCTTCGCCATGCGCATCACCGGCGGCACGCCGAAGCTGTGGCGGCGGTACTGGGTGCTGGTCGGCGTGATCCTCGCGCAGGGCGCGCTCGGCATCATCCAGTACGAACTGGGCGTACCGGACGCGCTGGTCTCCTTCCACGTCCTCGGCGCCGCCCTCTCCATCGCCGCGATGGCCGGCCTGTGGTGCGCGTCCCGCGACCGCGACCCGCTGCCCAGCGCGGCCCCGGACGCCACCCTGACCAGCGAACCCGCAGCTCTCTAGAACCGTTTGCCGAGATCAGCCGCCTGTTCCTGCGCGAGTTGCCGCTGCTCTCCCAGACCAGCACCGTCGGCGCGCGGCACCGCACCGGATCACGCCTACGTGCGACCTACAACCCCGGCCAGCTCGCAGCCGCGCTCACCCGT
Source organism: Pseudonocardiaceae bacterium (assembly GCA_036494465.1). Taxonomy (GTDB): domain Bacteria; phylum Actinomycetota; class Actinomycetes; order Mycobacteriales; family Pseudonocardiaceae; genus CAJCJE01. The sequence continues at coordinate 125,160 of DASXOJ010000010.1, read as the reverse complement.
CTCGCCGAATCGCTCGCCGGCCCCACCTAGGCTCCGATCGGGCCTGCCGCGATCCGCGCTCTCGCCTCGCCCAGCGACAACCCTGGCGCCACGTACTCGTGCAGCCAATCCACGCCCGCATCAGCCAACGACGCCGCATAGCGGCGCTCAGCCCCGAGATCGGCGCGACGCTGCCTGCCACCTACCGCGATCACGAACCCCGCGCCGCCATCCGCCCGCAGCCGACGCGCCTCCTCGACCGTCACGTCCGCCCAGTCCTGATCCGGGTCGGCCTGGTAGAGGCACGCACCGTCCCAGCGCAGCGCCCGAGCCCGAGGACCACGCCGGGTGATCGCCCCGCCGACCCAGATCGGAATCCGCGGTCGCTGCACCGGCACCGGGCGCAACACCGCCCCGTTGAGGGTGAAGTACCGTCCTTGGCGGCTCACCGGCTCGCCCGACCACAGAGCGGTGATCACGTCGAGCGCCTCGTCCAACTGCCCGGCCCGCCGACGCGGATCCGCGAGCTCACTGAACCGCCCGTCCGTCCCCTGGTCGTCGCCGATGCCCACGCCCAACACGAACCGGCCACCGCTGAGCCGGTCGACCGTCATCGCCTGCGCCGCGACGCTGCCTGGCAGCCGCCGAGGAATCGGCGTGACCATCGTGCCCAGCGTGATCCGCTCGGTGGCCTGCGCGATCAGGCCGAGCGTGATCCACGGATCATAGGTCGGCAGGCCGCCCGAATAGGCGAAATAGTCCTCACAGAACACGCCGTCCCAGCCGCATCGTTCCGCAAACGCGGCCAGCTCCGCGATCCGCCCCGGCTCACCCCACGAACCCGCAGGCGATACGTCCAATCCGTAGCGCATGCCACCGAGTGCAGCACCCGGCACCGACAGTTCAGCGCGGCGGCGCGGGCCGGTGCTGCCAGAGATCCGGCACCTGGCCGGAGAACCAGCCGTAGAACTCGTCGACCGTACGCAGCCGCAGCGCGCGCTGCGGATCACCGCTGAGCAGCCGCAACCCGAACGCGGTCAGCTCGCGCGTCTCGGCGATCGCGTCCAACCGGCGCCGTACCAGATCAGCCCAGGCCGCCGCGTCCAACCGGTACTGCGCGGCCTGCCTGCCCCGGCGCGTGGTGCGCTGCACGAGACCGGTGTTGACCAGCAGCTTCAGGTTGGTGCTCACCGACCCGGTGCTGGCTTCCAGCTCCTCGGACAGTTCGGCGGCCGTGCGTTCGTCGGGCTCGCAGACCAGCAGGTACCCGAGGATGCGTCCGCCGATCAGCGGAATCCCCTCCGGCACGAGATGTGCGGCGAGGCGCTCCATCCACTCGTTGAGCTGCCCGTAGCTGGCGACCATGCGGATCCCCTGATCACGATCGATTTCGACCTGCACTGAAATCATAGTGAATGAAGTCGATCAGGGGAAGTGATCTTGGCTGCGTGTCGCAAACTAGTCCCCGGGTCTGACAATTTCGCCAGGTCTGGTTCAGCGGGCTCACAGGAAACCCGGGCATCATGAATCCGGATGCCTGGTTGACGCTGGTGAACGGGAGATGCGGTGGCCGAAGACGTGGTCGCAGGTGAACTGCCACCCGCCGCGCCCGCGCGGCCCCGGTTCCTGGGCGCCGGGTCGGTGAGCCGCTCGATCGTCCGGGCGCTGCCCCGCCCCACCGACACGCCCTTCACCTTCTGGTATTTGATCGTGCTCGCGCTCACCACGATGCTGTTCGACTTCGCCAAGCCGTCCGTCGCGCACCGGCTGCTCGCGCTGTCCAGCACCAACGCGATGAACCTGCAGACCCACCCGCTGGAAGTCCTGTTCCTGTCCGCACTCTGGCTCGACGGCCAGCACTGGCTCATCTACGCCGCGATCTTCACCGTGGTGATCGCGCCGCTGGAGCGCCGGATCGGCAGCTGGTGGACGGCGCTGATCTTCGCCAGCGGGCACGTGCTCGCCACTCTCGCCACCGAGTTGCCCGTGCTGTGGGCGATCAAGGCGCATTGGTTGCCCCACAACGACGCGCACCTGCTCGACATCGGCGTCAGCTACGGGCTCGCCGCGACCGCGGGCGCGCTGTTGTTGTTGCTCGCGGCGCCCGCGCGGTGGTGGGCGACCTCCGCACTCGTCGCCGCGATCCTGGCCGCCTACCTGTACATGGGGCTCGGCGACACCGACTCGATCGTGACCACGGCCGGACATCTGACCGCGGGCGCGATCGGCATGCTCGGCTGGTATCCCTGGCTGCGCAAACGCGGCCTGACCGGGTCGCTGCGACTGCCGTCCCGGCGAACGCGCGCGGTCGCGCCTGCCCTCGCCACCACGGCCTAAACTGCGGATTTCACGTAGTGTGACGATCTTCGCCACCCGTGCGGGTCAACGGTGGGTAATTGGCGGGTTAAACCGCGAAATAGTTGGCCTTCACCCACGGAGGGGTACAAACGCGGCCGCTCGCCGCGCACCCGGCTCCCCCGAATTGCGGCTACCGCAATCGTCGAACAAGCGCGTAGGGTGACTCCTCGCGCTTGAAAGGACACGTTAAGCATTCGTCCAATCGGGTGCCCGCCAAGGAGGTGACTTTGTGTCCGCGGATGCCCCTGGCTTCCGCCACAACCTTGTTCAGGAGATCTTCTGGACTCGAACCGGACTGCTGCTCCTGAGTCTGCTGGTGATCGCGGGCGCATGCCTGGGCATCGACAGCATCATGGCTGCGGGAGCGTTGAAAACCTTTGTCGGTTCGGTCGGCACCGGAACGTTGATCTCCGCGATCATCGGCTTCGGCCAGACGTTGATCACGTCCAGCGCGTCGCAGCGCGCACTGGTAACACCGCTGATCGAAGAAAGTAAAAAGGCCCTCCAAGAATTGTCCGAGGAATATCGCCGACTGAATCAGGAGTTCTATCCGACCCACCTCTTCGAACCGACAACGGAGCCGGACCCTAATTTCAACCGGCTGATGATGCAGGACCTGCGAAACACGAAGGAGTACTTCTTCCGCGGTTTCTCCGGCCGGTACGCGGCAGCTCGGCTGCTGCTTTCCAGCGCGGAGTGGGAGCTACGCACCGTGATCGCCGACCCACGCGGTCCGAGTGCGCTGAGTGGTCGCGCGCGCTACCTGTTGCGCCGCGATCCCACCGCCGAGGACTACGACGTCATCGAGAAGCGTCTGCACGACGACATCTGCGTCGGTCTGGTCGGGCTCTACCAGGCACGCAGCCGGTGCAGCCGGGTGGACATGACGATCATCACCGATCCGCCGCTGGATCGGCTGGAGATGTTCGACGACAGCGTGTGGCTCACCTTGTTCAGCGACGCCGCTGGTGCGTCGGCCCTGTATCCGAGGACACTGCGGTTCTCCGAGGGCTCCTTCATCTACGCCATGGAACGAACCGAGTTCCTGCGGGTCTGCAATTCGCGAGCCGGTCGCCATTTCGTCATCACCCCCGACACGAGCCGGCAGGAGTTTCTCGCGCTGTTCGAAACGGTCACCGGCACCGAACTCACCGAGGACGGCTTCCGCGCCCTCGACGAGAAGTTCCGGGCCTTCGGGCGGCAGTTTTCCACCTCTGTCGGACTGAGGAGCTGATCAGCGTGCCCACGCGACTGCACGCGCTCGCCGACCTGGCGAGTGCGATCCAGTGCGTCCATGGCCCGATCGTCGATCACTGGTCCGAGGTGAACCGCCACTTCCAGGACTGGGTTGGCCAACCCAGTCTCCGGGCGGATCTGAAGTCGTACCTCAACGACCTGCCGAGCGTGGAGTCCGCCGCGCTCATCGGCAGATCGCGCGAGACGACGACCCACTTCGCCTGGTGTCTGCGCGCCGACGCGGACGAACCGTTCTCGGTGTGGCTGCACGAGTACAAGCCGCAACACGACTGGCGGGAGGGATACGCCGACTCCGTCCACAACCACCGCTATCACTTCTGCACCAACATCATCTCCGGGGCGTACACGCATCAGCGCTACGCGGCCGAGATCGACGAGAGCACGAACCTCGTCACCTCGGTCACGCGACTGCGCAGTACGGTCTGCCCGGCCGGGACCGGTGGCTTCCTGCTCGCCGACGAGTTCCACCGGATTCCGAGCGCCGAGGACGGCACCATGACGCTGCTGGTGAAATCGCGGGAAGTCCGCGCGTGGAGCCTGTCCTATGATCCGATGATTCATCGCGGATATCGGCACATACCGGTAGAAAACCGGCTCGATGACCTGGCCGGCCGACTCTGAGACTCCCCCGTACGCGGGCGATATGCGTCAAAGTTGGCAGCGGAACAACTGAACAAGCCTACGATCGCTGCTCAGAATCGCTGAGCGCGACCGGAGGCTGCCATGCGCGATACCAGTACTGTCCACCCGATCTTCACCGTGTCACCCGCGGCGCTGAGCGAGGTCGAACGAGCGGTACGCGCTCTGTGTGAGGACAGCGCGCTGATGCTGCCCTTCCACGGTTGGCACCACGTGAGTTTCGTGCGGTCCAAGGGCGCCGTTTTCGCCAAGCACAACGGTTCCGACGTTGCGCTGGTGGAAACGGCCGCCCTGGTGCACGACGTGAACTACATGGTGCGCCGCAACTCACTCGCCGAGGACGGCCGTACGCTGCGCATGTGCATCCTCGCCGAGGCCGGCGTGTCCGAGGCGGTCGCCGAACACATCGACGAGATCGTCTGCGAGGCGGAGATGCGCACCCGGCACCGCGACATTTCTCTGCCGGCACAAGCACTTTCCGACGCGGACACGTTGTTCAAGGCGTTGCCGGTGACCCCGGTGATGCTGGCGCACAAGTACCTGGACGAGAACGGCGTGAGCCTGCGCGAACTCGCCACCAAGATCGTCAGCGAACAGCACGGCGTGCACGCCGAGGGCTACTACTTCTACAGCCAGCAGGCCGCCGCGATGTATTCGCGTTGGGCGACGGCGAACCTGGAGTTGTGGCAGTGCATCGTCGAATCGCTTGACGACCCGTCGGTCGCCGAACTGCTCACCGCGGTTGCGTAGCGCGCGGGAACCAGGGCACCACCGGTGAGGTGCGCCGCTGGTAGTCGGCGTATTCCGGGTAGCGGCTGCGGCTGATGCTCTCGGTGAAGCTCGTCGAGCCGACGAACAGCGCGGTGAGCAGGAGCGCACCCAGCACGGTCCACTGGAGCACCGACCCGGCGGCGACCGCGCCGAACGCGAACACCACCCACCACTGCGCCTGCTCGAAGAAGAAGTTGGGATGCCGCGAGTAGCGGAACAACCCCCGCTGCACGAACCGCTGCTCCGGCTCCGTACCCGCCGCGAGTGCCGCTTTCTTGGCCTGCTGGAAGTTCCACTGCTGCTGGTCGGCGACGGTTTCACCGACCAGACACGCCAGGAAGACGACCGTGAACAGCAGGTCGAGCGCGCCGAACGAGGATCGGTGTTCGAGGGCGGTGTAGGCGGGCAGGGTGATCAGCAGCAGGATCGCGTTCTGATAGATCGTGATGAACCCGACGTTGAACGCCTGGAACTGCCACGGTGACATCCGCCCGCGCAACACCGCCCACCGATAGTCCTCGCCGCCGGCCGCGTAGCCACCCTTGCGCGCGAAGTTGAACGTCAGCCGCAACCCCCACAACGCGACCAACCCGAACACCACGTCCAGCCGCACATCCGCGAACCCGGCACCGCCCGCGAAAATGCCCGCGTAGACAACCGGGACAACGGACCAGATCCGGTCGACCCAGGAGTACTCGCGGCTCGCGATCGAGAGCAGCAGAATGGCGAGGCAGACACCGACGTAGATCGCAAGACAGGTCAACAACTCGTGCACAACAGTCCACTCTACTGACGCATCACCGCAGGTGAGCGGCCGGTACGATCATCCGCCATGGCCAACTTGCCGCTGCGCCGACGCGGGATCGACATCTTCTTCGCGATCGTGTTCAGCGCGTTCACGATCACCTCGCTGATCAGCGACCTGCTGCCCACCGTCGGCGTGAACTTCTCGCACCCGACCGGCAACTTCTTCGTCGACTCCAACTATTGGTACGCGCACGACGCCGACCCGCTGTTCATGAACCCGCCGTACTGGATGCGCATCGTCACCGGCCTGTCCGCGTTCGTCTACATGCCGTTCTACCTGGTCCTCGTCTACGCCCTGCTGACCGGCCGCAACTGGATCCAACTGCCCGCCGTGATCTACGCGACCATGATCGTCTCGCTGACCGGCATCGTCGTGTTCGGCGTCGAGTTCTGGGGCGAACCGATGTGGCGCACGCCAGAACCGGGCAAGTTCCTCCCGTTCAACCTGCCCTACGTCCTGGTCCCGCTGCTCCTGCTGATCCGCATGCGCAAGCCCGATCCATTCCAGCGCAGGTTTTAATAACCGCAGTTACCGTAACTGTAGTTACCAGAACGACACACCCACCGGGCCGGATGACTTCGACCCGTGGGTGCTGCGCACGGTGCTCTCCCCCGCCAGTCCGTTGTTCCGCGAAGCGCGGTACCTGCTCGCCGACGAACCCGATCTGCGTGACGGCGGGCTCTACCATTCGGTGCTTGCCGCGATCGCCAATGGCAATACGCACCGGGGGCGGCCTCGCGAGCTACATCGGTCGCAAGACAAGCGATCTGGCGCACCCGCTCAACGTGCTACAGGACTGTGGGCTCATCACTCGTGAGCCTGACTTGTTCAAGGACAATCGGACGAACTACCGGATCGCCGAGCCGATGTTGACCTTCTACCACTCGGTGATGCGACCGATCTGGTCCGAGTTGGAGGACATGGCCGATGGGTCGCAGACCATGCACGAACTTGACGTAGTCGCGTTCGGACTCGACGATGACAACCGCACTCCCCTGCTCGCGATCGGCGAGTGCAAATGGGGCGACGTGATGAGCATGGGACATCTCGACCGGCTCACCCGGATCAGGGCGTTGCTCGTGGCGCAGGGGAAGATGGGTGCGGAGAGCGCGAAGCTGACGTGTTTCAGTGTGGCTGGGTTCACGGACGAACTGCACGAGCGGGCCGCGAACTCGTCCGATGTGGTGCTGGTCGCTGCGGGTGATCTCTACCGCTAGAAGGGCCAGCCGAGGACCGGCAGGTGCAGGGCGGAGTCGACGGCGAGGGCGACGAAGACCAGCATCAGGTACGTGTTCGACACGTGGAACAACACCATCGGGTTGTTCTTGGCGTCGCGCACGACCGCGTGGTGCAGGCGGTGGGCGGTGATCAGGAACCAGCCGCCGAAGAGGATCGCGAACGCCGCGTACACCCAGCCGGTGGCGGGGATGAGGGCGAGCGTGCAGGCGACCATGACCCACGAGTAGATGATGATCTGCCGGGAGACCTGCACGGGCGTCCTGACGACCGGGAGCATGGGCACGCCTGCGGCTTTGTAGTCGTCGCGGAACTTCATGGCGAGCGCCCAGAAGTGCGGCGGGGTCCAGAGGAAGATCACCCCGAACATGACGAACGCGGGCCAGGAGAGGCCGTCGGTGACCGCGGCCCAGCCGCACAGGACCGGCATGCAACCGGCCGCGCCGCCCCAGACGATGTTCTGTGACGTCCGACGCTTCAACACCATTGTGTAGACGAGGACGTAGAACAGGATCGCGCCGGTGGCGAGGCACGCGGTGAGCAGGTTGGTGGTCGGCCAGAGCAGGGCGAAGCTGCCGACACCGAGCAGCAGGCCGAAGATCAGCGCGCTGCGCGGGGGCACGGTGTGCTTGACCAGCGGGCGGGCTTTGGTGCGTTTCATCACAGCGTCGATGTCTGCGTCGAACACGCAGTTGAGCGCGTTGGCACTCGCTGCCGCCATGGTGCCGCCGACGAGCGTGGCGAGCACGAGCCACGGCGACGGGAAACCGCGCGCCGCCAGGAACATCGACGGGATGGTGGTGACCAGGAGCAGTTCGATGACCCGGGGTTTGGTCAGCGCGACGTAAGCACGCACTACATCCATCGGCCGCCGGACCGGCGTTTCGACGGTGCCGGTGACGTCCGCGGGTGCTGTCACGGCGCGTGGTCCTTTCCAACTCGACAACAGTCGGCGAACGCAGCAGGAACTCTTCTCCCCCGACTGCCGCTGCCCGTGTGCCGAGCCTTTCCTGATCGCAATCGCCCAGGCAGCGGCCACCTGGCCGGTGCTGGACATACTGCTTGGTCGTCAAGATGTTAATCCGGGGAAAGAGCGCGCCCTGCCCCGGGTACCGGGTGTCCGACACCTCGCACGTTGAGATCACACGACGAGCACGGCAGGACTACGCTGGCCCCGACGAGGGAGAACCCTGGGTTTCTCCGCGCTGTTCCGCGCGTCGGGATCGATCGAGATCCGCATCGAGATCCGCGGTGGGGCATTGCTGCGGAGGGGCCCACGTACGACGCGAGAGTGGGAGCAGCGGTCCGTGTCTGAAGAACAAGACCTCACCCGTCTTACCGCCGCCATTGTGCCCGAGGACTGGACCGAGCTGGACAAGCGTGCGGTCGACACGGTTCGGGTCCTGGCGGCCGACGCGGTGCAGAAGGTGGGCAACGGTCACCCCGGTACGGCGATGAGCCTGGCCCCGGTGGCGTATTCGCTGTTCCAGCGGGTGATGCGGCACGACCCGAGCGACCCGGACTGGGCAGGCCGGGACCGCTTCGTGCTCTCCTGCGGACACAGCAGCCTGACGCTCTACATCCAACTGTTCCTTTCCGGCTACGGCCTGGAACTGTCGGATCTGGAGGCGTTGCGCACCTGGGGGTCGCTGACCCCCGGTCACCCGGAGCACGGGCACACCAAGGGCGTGGAGATCACTACCGGTCCGCTGGGCCAGGGTTTCGCGTCCGCCGTGGGGATGGCGATGGCGTCCCGGCGGGAGCGGGGTCTGTTCGACCCGGACGCTCCGGCCGGCGAGAGCCCGTTCGACCACCACATCTGGGTGCTCGCTTCGGATGGTGACATCGAGGAGGGGGTGACCTCCGAGGCGTCGCAGATCGCGGGCGTGCAGCAGTTGGGCAACCTGACGGTGATCTACGACAGCAACCACATCTCGATCGAGGACGACACCAAGATCGCGCTGGGCGAGGACACCGGCAAGCGCTACGAGGCGTACGGCTGGCACGTGCAGCACGTCGAGGGCGGCGAGAACGTCACCGGCATCCTCGAAGCGATCGAGAACGCGAAGGCGGTCACCGACCGGCCGTCGATCATCGTCCTGCACACGATCATCGGTTTCCCGGCGCCGACGAAGATGAACTCGGGCAAGGCGCACGGTGCCGCGCTGGGCGCGGACGAGGTCGCCGAGACCAAGAAGATCCTCGGGTTCGACCCGGACAAGAGCTTCGAGGTTGCCGACGAGGTGCTGGCGCACGCGCGTGAGGTGCTGGAGCGCGGCAAGGCGGCGCACGCCCAGTGGCAGATCGGTTTCGACAAGTGGGCCGCGAACAACGCGGACCGCAAGGCGCTGTTCGACCGGCTGACTTCGCACCAGTTGCCTGAGGGTTGGACGGAGAAGCTGCCGACCTGGGACGTGGACCCGAAGGGTGTCGCGACCCGCAAGGCGTCGAACGCGGTGCTCAACGCGCTGGCCGATGTGCTGCCGGAACTGTGGGGCGGTTCGGCGGACCTGGCGGAGAGCAACAACACCACGATGGCGGGCGCCGACTCGTTCGGTCCGGAGTCGATCGCGACGAAGGAGTGGAACGCGCACCCGTACGGTCGCACGCTGCACTTCGGCATCCGCGAGCACGCGATGGGTTCGATCCTGTCCGGCATCGCGCTGCACGGCCCGACCCGCCCTTACGGCGGCACGTTCCTGACCTTCAGCGACTACATGCGCGGCGCGATCCGGCTGGCTTCGCTGATGAACATTCCGGTGACCTACGTGTGGACGCACGACTCGATCGGTCTCGGCGAGGATGGTCCGACGCACCAGCCGATCGAGCATGTGGCCGCGCTGCGCGCGATCCCGAACCTGTGCATCCTCCGTCCGGGTGACGCGAACGAGACCGCGTACGCGTGGCAGGCGCTGCTGGAGCGGCGCAGGCCGACCGGTATCGCGCTGACCAGGCAGAACCTGCCGGTGCTCGAAGGTACGAGTGCCGAGGGCGTGGCCAGGGGCGGCTATGTATTGGCCGACGCGGAATCGGGTACGCCGGACGTGGTGCTGATCGCGACGGGTTCGGAGTTGCAGCTGGCGGTCGATGGCCGCGCCGCGCTCGCCGAGCAGGGCATCTCGGCGCGTGTGGTGTCCATGCCGTGCGTCGAGTGGTTCCTGGACCAGGATCAGTCCTATCAGGACAGTGTGTTGCCGCCGTCGGTCACGGCGCGGGTGTCGATCGAGGCAGGCATCGCCCAGCCGTGGTACCGCTTCCTCGGCGGCGCAGGCGAGGCCGTGTCCATCGAGCACTACGGGGCGTCCGCCGACTACAAGACGCTGTTCCGGGAGTTCGGGTTCACCACCGAGCACGTAGTGGACGCGGCACTGCGTTCCATCAAACGGGGTTCCATCGAGCGCGCCAAGAACTGACTCAGCCAGACACGATAGGGAGCAAGCAGTGAGCAACACTGATCGATTGGCGCAGTTGAGCGCCGCCGGTGTGTCGATCTGGCTGGACGACCTGTCCAGGGAGCGGATGACCTCCGGGAACCTGGCGGACCTGATCCGCGACAAGCACGTCGTCGGGGTGACCACCAACCCGACGATCTTCGCCAACGCGATCACCCACGGCAACGCCTACGACGGTCAGGTCGGCGAGCTGGCCGCGCGCGACGCGGACGTGGACTCGGCAATCCGCGAGATCACCACCACCGACGTGCGCAACGCCTGCGACGCGTTCCGGGCGACCTGGGAAGCGACGAACAAGGTCGACGGCCGGGTGTCCATCGAGGTCGATCCGCGCCTGGCGCACGACACCGACAAGACCAGCGCGCAGGCGCAGGACCTGTGGAAGACGGTGGACCGGCCGAACCTGTTCATCAAGATCCCGGCGACGCCCGAGGGCGTTCCGGCGATCACCGCGACCATCGCGGAGGGCATCAACGTCAACGTGACGCTGATCTTCTCGGTGCAGCGCTACCGCGAGGTGATGGACGCCTACCTCGCCGGTCTTGAGCAGGCCAAGGCGAACGGCCACGACCTGAACACGATCGACTCGGTCGCCTCGTTCTTCGTGTCCCGGGTGGACACCGAGGTGGACAGGCGGATCGACGCGCTGGGCACCTCGGAGTCGCGCGCGCTGCGCGGCGAGGCCGCCATCGCCAACGCCCGGTTGGCTTACCAGGCCTACGAAGAGGTCATCGCGACCGACCGCTGGCAGGCGCTGGCCGCCGAGGGCGCGCGCGTGCAGCGTCCACTGTGGGCGTCGACCGGCGTGAAGGATCCGTCCTACTCCGACACTCGCTACGTCGACGAACTGGTCACCGACAACGTGGTCAACACGATGCCGGAGAAGACCATGGACGCGGTCGCCGACCACAGCGAGATCACCGGTGACACGATCCGCGGCAACTACGAGGCGGCGCAGGAACTGTTCGACGCGCTGGCCGACGCCGGGATCGACATCGACGACGTGTACCAGGTCCTGGAAGACGAGGGCGTGGACAAGTTCGAGAAGTCCTGGGCCGAGCTGATCGCCTCGGTCACCGACCAACTCGCCAAAGCGAAGGGCTGAAAAGCGGCAATGGCAGAGAACGTAACCGTTCAGGTCGTCGACGAGCAGTTGGCGGCCGAGTCCGTCACGATCGCGACCCGGCTGGCCGATGAGCAGCTGGCCAGCAAGACGACCGCGCAGGACGCCACGTTGTGGGGACCGGAGGCGGAGCACGAGGCGTCCATCCGGCTGTCCTGGGTGACGCTGGCCAAGACCTCCCGGCCGTTGGTCGGCGAGATCGAGGCGCTGCGCGGGGAACTGCACGCCGAGGGCGTGGACCGGGTGGTGCTGGCCGGTATGGGTGGCTCGTCGCTGGCGCCGGAGGTGATCAGCAACACCGCGGGCGTGCCCCTGGTCGTGCTGGACACCACCGACGCGGCGCAGGTCGCCGATGCGCTGGCCGGTGATCTGGAGCGCACCGTGCTGGTGGTCTCCTCCAAGTCCGGCGGGACGCTGGAGACCGACAGCCACCGGCGGATCTTCACCAAGGCGTTCACCGAGGCCGGTATCGACGCGGCGCGGCGCATCGTGGTCGTCACCGACCCCGGCTCGCCGCTGGAGAAGCTGTCCGAGGAACTCGGCTACCGCAAGACCTTCCGGGCCGACCCGCACGTTGGCGGCCGCTACTCGGCGCTGACCGCGTTCGGCCTGGTGCCCGCCGGTCTGGCCGGTGCGGACATCTCGGCCCTGCTCGACGAGGCCGCCGCCGCTGCCGCGCTGCTGTCCCAGGACGACGCGGACAACCCGGGCCTCGTCCTGGGTGCCGCGCTGGGTGCCGCGCACAGCAAGGGCGCGGAAAAGGTGGTGCTGGGCGATTCCGGTTCCGGCATCAAGGGTTTCGCGGACTGGGCCGAGCAGCTGATCGCCGAGTCGACCGGCAAGAACGGCACCGGCCTGCTGCCGGTCGCGGTGGAGGGCATCGACGCACCGGGCTTCGCGGACGCGGGCAGTGACGCGACTCCGGTCGCGATCGGCCCGGTCGCGGGCGCGGCGAAGATCAGCACCACCGGCCCGCTCGGTGGCCTGATGTTGTTGTGGGAGTACGCCACCTCGACGGCGGGCCGCCTGCTCGGCATCAACCCGTTCGACCAGCCCGACGTGGAGGCCGCCAAGGCCGCCGCCCGGTCCCTGCTGGACAAACCGGCCGGGTCGGACGAGAAGGAAGTTCCGGCCGCCACCGACGGCGTGATCGACATCTTCCCGTCGGACGGCTGGTTCCCGTCCGGTGTGGACACTGTCGCGGGCGCGGTCAAGGCGCTCGTCGATGCCGCGCCGGAGTTCGGCTACATCGCGGTGCAGGCCTACCTGGACCGGTTGGACGACGCGTCGGCCGCGTTGCTCCGCCCGGAACTGGCGCGCCGCACCGGGTTGCAGACCACGTTCGGCTGGGGCCCCCGGTTCCTGCACTCGACCGGCCAGTACCACAAGGGCGGTCACCAGAACGGCGTCTTCCTCCAGATCACCGGCGTGGTCGAGGAGGACATGGCGGTGCCGGAGCGGGAGTACACGCTCGGCTCGTTGCAGCACGCGCAGGCGCTCGGTGACGGTCAGGTACTCGCCCAGCACGGTCGTCCCGTGCTCCGACTGCACCTCAACGACCGCGTGGCCGGGCTTGCCGCGCTGGTCGCAGCACTCGCGGAGGTATCCAGGTGACCCGCTCGCTCGGCCGTTCCTACCGCAACCCACTGCGGGACGAGCGGGACAAGCGGCTACCCAGGATCGCGGGGCCCTGCGGCGTCGTGATCTTCGGCGTGACCGGCGACCTGTCCCGCAAGAAGCTCATGCCTGCCATCTACGACCTGGCCAACCGCGGCCTGCTGCCGCCCGGGTTCGCGCTGACCGGCTTCGCCCGGCGCGACTGGGCGGACGAGGACTTCGGTGACGTCGTCTACAAGGCCGTCAAGGAGCACGCACGGACCCCGTTCCGCCAGGAGGTCTGGGACCAGCTCGCGGAAGGCATCCGGTTCGTGCCGGGCAGTTTCGACGACGACAACGCCTTCGACACGCTCGCGGCCACCGTCGCGGACCTCGACCGGGTCCGGGGCACCGGCGGCAACCACGCCTTCTACCTGTCCATCCCGCCGGGCGCGTTCCCGGTGGTGCTCAAGCAACTGTCGCGTTCTGGTCTGTCCGCACAGGACGGTGACCAGTGGCGCAGGGTGGTCATAGAGAAGCCGTTCGGCCACGACCTCAAGAGCGCCGTTCAGCTCAACGGGATCGTCAACGAGGTCTTCCCCGAGGAGTCGGTGTTCCGCATCGACCACTACCTCGGCAAGGAGACCGTGCAGAACCTGTTGGCGCTGCGTTTCGCCAACCAGCTGTTCGAGCCGATCTGGAACGCCAACTACGTCGACCACGTGCAGATCACCATGGCCGAGGACATCGGTCTCGGCGGTCGCGCCGGGTATTACGACGGCATCGGCGCGGCGCGCGACGTCATCCAGAACCACCTGTTGCAGTTGATGGCGCTGACCGCGATGGAGGAGCCGCTCTCCTTCCACCCGCACGACCTGCGCGCCGAGAAGATCAAGGTGCTCACCGCGGCCAAGGCGGCCGGTCCGTTCAACGACACCACGGCACGCGGCCAGTACGTCGGCGGTTGGCAGGGCGGGCAGAAGGTGCCGGGCCTGCTCCAGGAGGGCGGGTTCGACAAGAACTCGGTCACCGAGACCTTCGCCGCGATCACCGTCAACATCAACACTCGCCGCTGGGCCGGGGTGCCGTTCTACCTGCGCACCGGCAAGCGGCTGGGCCGCAGGGTCACCGAGATCGCGGTGATCTTCAAGCGCGCCCCGCACCTGCCCTTCGACTCGACCGACACCGCGGAACTCGGCCAGAACGCACTGGTCATCCGGGTGCAGCCGGACGAGGGCATCACCATGCGGTTCGGGTCCAAGGTGCCGGGCACGACCATGGAGGTCCGCGACGTCACCATGGACTTCGGTTATGGCCACGCGTTCACCGAAGCCTCCCCGGAGGCCTACGAGCGGCTGATCCTGGACATGCTGCTCGGCGAGCCGTCGCTGTTCCCGGTCAACGAGGAAGTCGAGCTGTCCTGGAAGCTGCTCGACCCGGTGCTCAACCACTGGGCCAGCAACGGCAAGCCGGACAACTACGCCGCCGGCAGCTGGGGTCCGGAATCGGCGGACAAGATGCTCAACCGCTCTGGACGTCAATGGAGGCGCCCGTGATCATCGACTTGCCGTCGACTACCACATCGCAGGTCAACAACAAGCTGGTCGAGCTGCGTCAGGAAGGCGGCGCGACCACGCTGGGCCGGGTGCTGAACCTGGTCATCGTGACCGACGACGGAACCAAGACCGAGGCGGCCATCGACGCGGCGAACGAGGCCAGCCACGAGCACCCGTGCCGGGTGATCGTGGTGGCCCGCGGCGTGAAGAAGGCCGCGCCCCGGCTGGACGCGCAGATCCGCTTCGGCGGGGACGCGGGCGCCAGCGAGGTCGTGGTGCTGCGCCTGTACGGGCAGCTCGCGGACGAGGGCGCGAGCAGCGTGCTGCCGTTGCTGCTGCCGGACACCCCGGTGGTGGTGTGGTGGCCGTCCGAGCCGCCCGCGGTGCCTGCCAAGGATCCGATCGGCGCGCTCGCGCACCGGCGGATCACCGACTCGGCCAACGACAAGAACCCGACCAGGGCGCTGGAGCGGCTGCGCACCAGCTACACGGCCGGTGACACCGACCTGGCCTGGACCAGGCTGACCCGTTGGCGCGCGTACCTGGCCGCCGCGCTGGACCTGCCGCCCTACGAGAAGGTGACCGCGGCGCAGGTGGTCGGCGAGGCCGATTCGCCGTCAACGGATCTGCTGGCCGCGTGGCTGTCCACCTGCCTGAAGATCCCGGTGACCAGGGCCAAGGCGACCTACGGCGAGGGCATCGTCGAGGTGCGGCTGGAGCGGCGCAGCGGCAACGTCGAGCTGACCCGCCCGGACGGCAAGGTGGGCACCCTGGTGCAGCCGGGCCAGCCGGACCGCAGGATCGCCCTGCACCGCAGGACGGTCAGCGACTGCCTGATCGAGGAGCTGCGCCGCCTGGACGAGGACGCCATCTACGACGAGGCGCTGCGCGGTCTGTCCAAGGTGGTCCGGGGCCGGGCAACGACCTCGACCGCACGCAGGGCGGCTGCCGCCAAGGCGACCGCCCCTGCCAAGGCACCGGCGAAGGCGACCGCGAAGACGGCGTCGAAGCCGGTAGCCAAGCCCGCTGGCACCAAGAAGGCGGCTCCGCGCAAGACCGGCAGCACCGCGCAGAAGGCGGCGGTCGCCGAGAAGAGTGAGTCGTGACCGCTCCCGAGGTGGTCATCAGCCGGGATGCCGACCTGCTCGCCGCTTCGGCGGCGGCGCGGTTGGTGACCAAGCTGGTCGATGCCCAGTCCGCGCGGGGCTGGGCATCGGTGGTGCTCACGGGTGGGCGCACCGGCAACGCGGTGCTCTCCCACCTGCGGGACAGCCCGGCCCGCGACGCGGTCGACTGGTCCACAGTGGACCTGTACTGGGGGGACGAGCGGTTCCTGCCCTCCGGTCACCCCGACCGCAACGAGACCCAGGCTCGCGAGGCGCTGCTGGACGCGCTGAACCTGCCGGTCGAGCGGGTGCACGCGATGGAGCCATCGGACGGCCGCTTCGGTGACGACCCGGACGCGGCAGCGGCGGCGTATGCCGAACTGCTCGCGGCCAGGGCCGAGCCGGGCGTCGCGGGCGGGGTGCCCACCTTCGACGTCTGCATGCTGGGCGTCGGCGAGGAAGGCCACACCGCGTCGATCTTCCCGGACTCCCCCGCCGTGCACGAGACCGAGCGGACCGTCGTGGCGGTGCGCAACTGCCCGAAGCCGCCGCCGACCAGGGTCAGCCTGACCCTGCCCGCGATCCGGCGCTCCGCCGAGGTCTGGCTGATGACCGCGGGCGCGGCCAAGGCCGAACCGGTGGTGAAGGCGCTGAACGGCGCAAGCGAGGTCGACATCCCGGCGGCCGGTGCGCGTGGTCAGCGCCGCACGCTGTGGCTGTTGGACCAGACGGCCGCGGCAGAGATCCCCACGGCACTCTGAAGCATCACTCAGGGCCCGATCAGCGTGCACAACTGCTGGTCGGGCCCTGATTTGTGTCTACCGTCCGTCACCACCCGATTGCCGCGCGGCGTTATTGGGACAGCTTCGCTTAACACTTGACCGGGAAGTAGGCTCGGCGGGTGCCCAGGACCTCGCCCTTCGCCGGTGTCGTCGACGGTCCCGCACCGGAGGCGGTAACCGTCGAAATAGGACGGCCCAAGCCGGTCGCGGTCGGGTGTTTCGGTCTGGTCACCCTGTTTCTGGCGATTCTCGCCGCTGCCGCTTTCACGTTCGCGGCGAACCTGCGAGTCAACAAGTCCGCCAGTTCGGCTGGTTCGCTGCGGGTGCTCGCGGTGGTGCTCGGCATCGTTTTCGCGGTGATCGTGGTTTTCCTTTTCGTGGTCACGGTGAAGGCGCTGCGCACGCGCCAGGGGCTCGCCTTCGACGAGCGGGCGGTGTGGTGGCGCGACGGTGACGAACTGGTCGAACTGCCCTGGACGGACATCGCGGCGGCGCGGCTCGTCCGCCCGAAGAAGGCTCGTGGGCGGCGGTCGAGCCAACCGCTGGCGCCCTCCCTCGAGCTCTACCCGGCGGATATGGCGGCGCTACGCGGCCATCAGGGGTTGATGACCAAGGTGGCCGTGGGTGAGCCGGTCCGGTCCGGTCTGCCCACGATGAGATTCAGTTTTTCACTTCCCGGCTCGGACACGGCCGACCTGGTCGAGTCCACAATGGGCCGATTCGCGCCAGATGCCCTGGCGAACGGCCGGGAGGAAACGGCCGAATGAACCGAACGTTCGGTAACCACGCCACCGAACGTTCGGTCATCGGACACCCTGTGCATCCGCAACTTTCTGCGCTGTCAGGCGTCCCATAGACAGGTTTCGTCACTCTCCTTTCACATAGCCGCAGCACCTGACAAGGTGAGGAACCAGTGCCGAATCAATCGGACGAGACCGCAGAATCGATGGTGCCGCGGCAACGTGGCCGAGCCCATCAGGACCTCGACCACACCCACGGTGGCGGCGGGCCCCGGAACCTCCGGGTCACCCGTCACATCGCCGCAGCGGGAGGTAGGACCCTGCTAACTACAGCGTTATCCCCAGCGGATCCAGTCGAGGCAGCCGACACGATCGTCGGCCCAGCGAGCCTGGCTCGGCGGGTAACCACGGAACCCGCCGCGTTTCTCGCCTGGCTCAAGAACCTTTTCGGCGCCCTGAACCAGTGGGGCCGCAACCATCCACGACTCCTGATCGACGCCGCCGCGGTCGCCCTGGCCGTGCTCGACGTCGTCCTGGTCGTCCCGCACAGCGCGACCGTGACCACCGCCGTGCTGTCCGGCATCTCCTGCCTGGCGCTGGTCTTCCGGCGACGTTTTCCCTTCCTGGTCATCCTGGCCGTGATTCCCGGCTACATCTGGGGCTGGGCCGAACTGGCCGCGATGATCGCGCTCGGCACCCTGGCCTGGCGCAAGGGCCTGCGCTGGCAGACCCTGATCGGCGCGGTCGGCGTCTGGGCGGGCACGTTCATCGAGCTGCCGGTGTCCTACTTCCTCGGCCTCAACTGGCACGAGCACGTGCTCGACGGCATCTACGGCTGCGTGTTCGCGATCGGGCCGATGGCGCTCGGACTGCTGGTCACCGTCCGGCGCGATCTGTCCAGCCGGGTCGACGAGCTGGCCGCCAGCCACGAACGCGAAGAACAGCTGATGACCGCCGCGGTGCGCGCGGACGAGCGGGCCAAGCTGGCCAGGGAGATGCACGACCTGGTCTCCCATCAGGTCAGCCTGATCGCTATGCAGGCAGGCGCGCTCCAGGTCTCCACCGACGACCCGGAGGCACGCGAAACCGCGGTCACCATCCGCAAGCTCAGCGTCAAGACGCTGGACGAGCTGCGCCAGCTGGTGGGCACGTTGCGGACCAACGGCGTCGACGACGAGATCAGTCTGGGCACGCTCACCGATCTGGTCAGCGAGTCGGCGGTCCACGCCGATCTGTCGTTGAGCCTCGATGGCCGCACGCCGCCAGGACCGGTGGCGAACGCGGTCTACCGGACCGTGCAGGAGGCCCTGACCAACGTGCGCAAGCACGCGGCGCAGGCGCACACCACGGTCGACGTGCGCGCCGATGGCGAACGGCTCGACGTCGAGGTGCGCAACGACGCGCCGCCGGTGCCCGCAGCGACGGCGCGCACCGCGATGCGGCCGCTGCCCTCCGGTGGGCACGGTTTACTCGGCCTGCGGGAACGGGCCGAACTGCTCGGCGGGAGCTTCGAGGCGGGACCGGTCGGGCTCGGCGGGTTCCTGGTGCGGGCGACCTTCCCACTGCGCCGCTCCGAAGACTGGAGCTGAACCGGCATATACGCGTCGGCGCCCTTCCCGAGCTCGGGAAGGGCGCCGATGTCGTTGTCTGGAAGGTCAGTCAGAGACCTTCGCGCTGGGCACGCAGCCGGGCGAGCGCCTCGGCGAGGATGGCTTCGCCATCCGCGTCGGAGCGACGTTCCTTCACGTAGGCCAGGTGCGTCTTGTAGGGCTCGTTGCGCGGCGGAGAAGGCGGCTTCTCCTGGTCGCGTCCGCCAGGAAGACCGCATCGCGGACAGTCCCAGCTGTCCGGGACCTCGGCGTCCATGGCGAACGACGGCCGCGACTCGTGCCCGTTGGCGCACCAGTAGCCCACCCGCTGACGCGGCGCGGACTCACCACGTTCGGACTCGCCCATCGGGCCAGCGCCGACCCGGGTGCCCCGGATCGCGTTGCCACCACCCATTAACCCTCACACCCCATCAAGAAAATCGGACACAAATGACCTAGTACGAATAATCCGACTCTGTCAACCGATCTTCAACAGCAGCCCGGTGCCGATCACGCAGATGAGCCACAACGCGCCAACGAACAGCGTGATCCGGTCGAGGTTCTTCTCCGCGACGCTCGAGCCGGAGAGGCTGGACTGCGTGCCACCGCCGAACAGGGAGGAAAGGCCGCCGCCGCGACCGCGGTGCAGCAGGATCATCAGGACCAGAATGACACTGGTGACGATCAGACCGATCTGTAGGGCAAGCTTCATGTCATCCTCGCTGTAGAGCCGTCGGCCTCACACAATACCTGTCCAAGCCCTCGAACCGAACCACGGCCTGCGAACGAACCGTTACGGTAGTGGACCACCCGCGGCCAGCGCGCACAGTTTGGCGAACTCGGGCGCGTCCAGGCTCGCGCCGCCGACCAGCGCACCGTCGATGTCCTGTTCGGCGACCAGTTCGGCGATGTTGCCGGACTTCACCGAACCGCCATAGAGGATCCGCGTCGCGTTCGCGACCTCGTCGCCATACTTCTCGGCGAGCTTGCCGCGCAGCGCGCCGCAGACCTCCTGCGCGTCCTTGGGCGTTGCCACCCGGCCGGTGCCGATCGCCCAGACCGGCTCGTAGGCGATCACCACGTCCTTGACCTGCTCGGCCTTGAGCCCCTTGAGCCCGTCGATCGCCTGCGTCGAGCAGTGCACGATGTGGTTGTTCTCGTCGCGCACGTGCAGGCGTTCGCCAACGCAGAGGATCGGCGAGATGCCGTGCTTCAGCGCCGCCCTGACCTTCTTGTTGACGAGTTCGTCGTCCTCGTGGTGGTACTCGCGCCGCTCGGAGTGCCCGACCGTCACATACGAGCAGCCCAGCTTGGCCAGCATCTCGCCGGAGATGTCGCCGGTGTAGGCGCCCGAGTCGTGCTGGCAGAGATCCTGCGCGCCGTACTTGATCAGCAGCTTGTCCCCGTCGACCAGGGACTGCACGCTGCGGATGTCGGTGAACGGCGGCAGCACCGCCACTTCGACCTTGGCGAAGTACTTCTCCGGCAGCGAGAAGGCGAGCTTCTGCACCAGACCGATGGCCTCAAGGTGGTTGAGGTTCATCTTCCAGTTGCCCGCGATGAAGACCTGACGTGCCACGGCTCAGTCCTCCAGCACCGCGACGCCCGGAAGTTCCTTGCCCTCAAGGAATTCCAGGGAAGCGCCGCCGCCGGTGGAGATGTGCGAGAAGCCGTCCTCGGGCAGACCGAGCTGCCGCACCGCGGCCGCCGAGTCGCCGCCGCCGACCACGCTGAACGCGTCCGAGTCGACCAGTGCCTGCGCGACCGCCTTGGTGCCGTGCGCGAAGGCCGGGAACTCGAACACGCCCATCGGGCCGTTCCAGAACACCGTCGCCGCGTCCGCCAGCTTCGAGGCGAACAGTTCGCGGGTCTCCGGACCGATGTCCAGGCCCTCCTGGTCGGCCGGGATCCCGGTGGCGGCAACGACCTCGTTGGCCGCGTCCGCCGCGAACTCCTTGGCCACCACGATGTCCACCGGCAGCACGAGCTCGACGCCACGCTCCGCCGCCTCGGCGATGAAGCCCTGCACGGTGTCGATCTGGTCTGCCTGCAACAGCGACTTGCCGACCTCGTAACCCTGCGCCTTCAGGAAGGTGTAGCCCATGCCGCCACCGATCAGCAGCCGGTCGACCTTGGCCAGCAGGTTCTTGATGACGCCGAGCTTGTCGGAGACCTTGGCGCCACCGAGCACCACGACATACGGACGCTTCGGGGATTCGGTGAGCTTGCGCAGCACCTCGACCTCGGTCAGCACCAGACCGCCCGCATAGTGCGGAAGGCGCTTGGCCACGTCGTAGACGGAAGCCTGCTTGCGGTGCACCACACCGAAACCGTCGGAGACGAACGCACCATCGGCGCCGACCAGCGCGGTCAGCTCGTCGGCGAGCGCGCCGCGCTCCGCCTCGTCCTTGCTGGTTTCGCGGGCGTCGAAGCGGATGTTCTCCAGCAGCGCGACATGACCGTCGGTCAGCGCGGCCACCACCGAGCGGGCGGAATCGCCGACCACGTCGGTTGCCAACGCGACCTCGGCACCGAGCAGCTCACCGAGCCGCGCGGCAACCGGCGCCAGCGAGTACTTCGCGTCCGGTTCGCCCTTCGGGCGGCCCAGGTGCGCGGTGATCACCACGCGCGCGCCGGCCTCGACGAGCTTGGTGATGGTGGGCAGGGAGGCGCGGACCCGACCGTCGTCGGTGATCCGGTCCCCGTCGAGCGGGACGTTGAGGTCGGCGCGCAGGAGCACGCGCCGACCGGTGACGCCCTCGGCGAGCAGGTCGTCGAGCGTCTTCACTTCGTAGCCTTTCAGGCGAGCTTCGAGCCGACGAGCTTGGTGAGGTCCGCGAGGCGGTTGGAGTAGCCCCACTCGTTGTCGTACCAGGACACGACCTTGACCTGGTTGCCGATGACCTTGGTCAGCGGCGCGTCGAAGATCGACGAGGCCGGGTCGTTGACGATGTCGCTGGAGACGATCGGGTCCGTGTTGTAGCGCAGGATGCCCTTGAGCGGGCCCTCGGCGGCGGCCTTCAGCGCGGCGTTGACCTCTTCGACCGAGGTCTCGCGGCTGACGGTCGCGGTGAGGTCGGTGACCGAACCGGTCGGCACCGGAACGCGCAGCGCGTAGCCGTCCAGCTTGCCCTTGAGTTCCGGCAGCACCAGGCCGATCGCCTTGGCCGCACCGGTGGAGGTGGGCACGATGTTGATGGCGGCGGCGCGGGCGCGGCGCAGGTCCTTGTGCGGGGCGTCCTGCAGGTTCTGGTCCTGGGTGTACGCGTGGATGGTCGTCATCAGGCCGCGCTCGATGGTGAACGTGTCGTTGACGACCTTGGCCAGCGGCCCGAGGCAGTTGGTGGTGCAGGAAGCGTTGGAGATGATGGTCTGCGAACCGTCGTAGTCGCCGTCGTTGACGCCGAACACCACGGTCAGGTCCTCGCCCTTGGCGGGCGCGGAGATGATGACCTTCTTGGCGCCGCCCTCGTCCACGTGCGCACGCGCCTTGGACGCGTCGGTGAAGAAACCGGTCGACTCGATGACGACGTCGACACCCAGGTCCTTCCAGGGCAGCTTGCCAGGGTCGCGCTCGGCCAGCGCCGTGATGAGCGTGCCGTCCACGGTGATGCCCTTGTCGGTCACCTGGACATCGGCGTGCAGCGGGCCCTGGATGCTGTCGTACTTGAGCAGGTGAGCCATGGTCGCGACATCGCCGAGATCGTTGAAGGCAACGATCTCGATGTCGTACCCACCGGCTCGAACGGCGCGCCAGAAGTTGCGACCGATCCGACCGAAGCCGTTGACACCTACCCGAACCGTCACGATATGTCTCCTCGTGCTCAATCCCCGCTCACGGGGCGTTAGCTTTGATTTCGGCGTGTGCCGGGTGCTATCCGCCGGCGACACTGCCGACATGAGGCACTCTAGCGCTCACGACTTGACCCAGGTCAGGAGGCCAGTCGGCGCTTCTTTATCGAGTCAGTGACCCGTGTGCCAGACATTACACCATCGTGTCGGACACGTCTCTGACAGATTGCGGGCTTTTCGTGCCACGCGCACTACTGGTCCATACCCAGGTAGCTGTCCATCTCCCCAGGCTCGCCGACCGGCGCGTAGAACAGGCCCTGGCCGATGTCCGCGCCGGCCCGCTGCCACCACTGCTGGTGCGCCTGGTTCTTGATGCCGTCGACGATCACGAGCACGCCCTCGACATGCACCGTGTTGATCAATGCCGTCAAGACCGTCGTGCTGCCCGCGCCCTCCCGGCGCGGTCGCCAGCGGGCCAGGTGCACCGCCTGCACCGGCAGCTTCTCCAGATCGACCAGGTCGGCGGGGATCGAGCCGAAGTCGGTGGCAACCATGCCTACACCCGCTTCGTCGAGCTCGATCAGGTTGGCCAGCGGCTGGCCGCCCGCGATCAGCGCGGGCGTCGGCATGCCGAGGTAGAGCTTCTGCGGGTCGAGGTTGTTCTCGTTCAACGCGCGCAGCACCGCGCCGGGCAGGTCCGGGTTGGCCGCCTGGTTCGCGGTGAACCCGAGGTAGAGCGGTAGGTCCCAGCCCTGCTGGCGAACCGTCGCGCACGCGGAGGACAGCCGCCAGGTGCCCAGCGGCAAGGTCAGCCCGGTCTGTTCGGCCAGGTTGACGCAGCGGTCGTGGTCCAGCGGCGGGTGCCCGCGCCGGTGCCAGCGCAGCAACGGTTCCACGCCAATCGGATTCCCGTCCCGCAACCGGACGAACGGCTGGTAGGCGACGCGCAGATCGCCGCGTTCCCAGGCACCTGCCATGCCCGCGGCGAGCCGGAAGACCTCGCGGTCTCGGGCGTCCTCCTCCGGATCGAACAACTCGAACCGTCGGCCGCGACTGCGTTGTGCCCTGCGCAGCGTGGTTTCCGCGGCGCCGAGCAGTTCGGTCGGACCGAGCGAGGCAGGCAGCCCCTCGACGATGCCGATGCTCGCGGACACCGAGTAGCTGCCGACCCCCAGTCGCGGGCCCGCGCCCTCCGGGAGGCTCGCGTCCTCGATGTTCGCCGGCACGGCCAGTTCCTCGTTGATCCGCTCGGCGATCCGCGCCGCCGACGGCGTGTCCGGCGTGTTCTCCACCAGGATCGCGAACTCGTCGCCGTCGAACCGCGCCACCATCGCATGCTCGCCGTCCACAATGGACTTCAGTCGGTCGGCGACGTGCATCAGCAGCCGCTCGCTGACCCGTCTGCCGAGACCGGCGGTGATCAGCGTGAACGCGTCCAGCCCGAGCAGGTAGAGCGTGACGCCGTCCTTGCTGTTGGTGCTGCCCGCGCGGTGCACCACTTCTTCCAGCCTGCTGGTGAAGTACTGCCGGTTCGGCAGCCCGGTGAGCACGTCGTGCAGGGCCTGGCGGCACAGTTCGTCCTGCAACAGCGTCAGTTCCGAGATGTCCTCGATGACCAGCACCGCGCGGTTCGGATTGCCGTCCGCGTCGCGCAGCGCCGACGCGGCGATGGAGACCGTGGCGATCGACTCGTCGTCGCGCTGCAACCGCAGCATCTGCCGAGGTGGATTCTCCTGACCGGCACCGAGATTCGCATACAGCGAGAGCAACTGGTCGGTGCGCTGCGGCGGCACCACGTCGTAGAGGCAGCGCCGGTCCAGGTCGTCGCCCGCGTAGGCGAGGATGCGGCGCAGCGCGTCGTTGGTGCGGATGAAGTTGCCGTCCAGATCGGTGATCGCGATGCCGCTCGGCGACGTGGTGCTCACCTGGTTGAACCTGTCCTCGCTGGCGCGCAGGCTCTCCTCGGCGTCGGCGACCGCACGGCGCAGCGCCTTGCTCATCGATTCCTGTTGCCCGATCACGAATTCACGCAACTGTTCGGTGAATCCCGCCGCCAGCGACATCAGCAGCGCGACCACCCGATCGGCCCGATCCGCGACCGGTCGCAGTTCAGCAAGACCGAGCAAACCCTTGCTCAGTACCGTGACGCAGCGGCGCAGGCTGGCCGGATCGGTACAGCGCCACTCCACCAGCTGCACGCCGATTTCGCCCGCCGGGTCGGCGTTGAACGGTTCGGTGCGAACCAGGCCGACGAGTTGTTCGACGAACACCAGCAGTCGTTGTTCGAGTTCAGCGTGCGACCAGGGCACATAACTGGTCTGACTGAGCAGGTAGGCCCATTTTCTGGCCAGCGTCGAGCGCTCGCGGCGCCCGTCGTCGGGCAGCGCGGAGTGCGCCAATGAGCCGTGCGTCGGCGGCAGGTTCATTCTTGTCCAGCCAGTCCTTCTCGACCCCAGTCCAGCGGATGCGCAATTCTCCTACAGATCACCCGTTGGTAACAACACGGACCCGGTCCTCCCCGGACCGAAACTGATTCAGTTGGCTATGATTTAAGTCCGATTCCAGCGTAAACGTGCGCATTGGACTCGGGGTTGTCCGAAATATCGCCTGGCCCGTCCGGTCGCCACAGCCCACAACCGACAACTCCGGGTTCCAGCAACTCGTATCCCTCGAAAAAACGAACTACTTCCGCGTGCGACCGGTAGATCAGTTCATCCGCGCTCCTGGCCCGCGAAATCGCCTGGGCCGCCTCGCTGATCTGGTCCGATCGTTGATCGGCGGTCACGTGCGACAGTGCGAAACAACTGCCGGACGCGATCGTGTCGCGATAAGTCGCCACTATGCCGTACGGGTCGTCGTCGTCCGGCACGTAGTGCAACATCATCACCATCAGCAGCCCGATCGGCTCGTCGAAGTTCAGCAGCCGCCGAGTCGCGGGATCGGTCAGGATCTTCTCGGGTTCGCGCAGGTCAGCCCGGATGACCGCAGCTTGCTCGTTGTCCTGCAACAGCAATTCACTGTGTGCGACGGCAACCGGGTCCTTGTCCACGTACACCACCCGGGACTCCGGCGCGGCGTGCTGCGCGACCTCGTGCACATTGCCGACGGTCGGCACCCCGGACCCGATGTCGAGAAACTGCCGAATTCCGGACTCGACCATGAACAAGACGGCGCGCCGGAGAAAAGACCTGTTCAACCGGGCGATCTCGCGCGTGCGCGGCATGATCCGGTCGACCGTCTCGGCCAATTGCCGATCAACGGCGAAGTTGTGCGCGCCGCCGAGCATGTAGTCGTAGGTCCGCGCGATGCTCGGTATCGTCGGGTCGATGCCGAGCGGTACCCAGTCAAGGTCTTGTTCAGCAGATTGTTCGGTCACAACACACCTCGTCGGGTGGAGGGTAGACGGACAGCCTACTCAGCCGTACGTTTCACGCATCCCTCGACATGGCCGAAATACCCGGTTCAATCTGGAAACCAAAGTTTTCCATAATGTCATTGCACCGAACGCAAGCCGATTACGTGGGAAAACGTCACCGCGCATCCACGTCGTTACCCGGACGGACCAACGCGTTAACACGATCGGGTGGCTGCGGTATCGTCCGAGCGGGGCCTAGAGTGTGACTCCGCCATCAATCGCTCACCCTGTCGCGAGGAAGTAGACCATGGGCGCCGCCGCCGGGAGTACGCACATCGGCGCGACCACCGGCACGGTGGCTCCCGGACGATGGCCACTGCTCGGTCACACGCCTTCCCTGCTGCGCCAACGGTTTTCCTTCACATCGAGCCTGCGCGACTACGGTGACCTGGTCAAGATCTACCTCGGTCCGATGCCCGCCTACGTGGCCACCACCCCCGAACTGGTCCACGAAGTGCTGGTCACCCAGGCGAACAAGTTCGAACAGGGCATTCTGTTCGACCGTTTCCGGCCGCATCTCGGCAATGGCGTCGCCATGTCCAACGGCGCATTTCACGTGCGTCAGCGGCGCCTGCTACAACCCGCATTTCACCGCGAACGAATTGCGCATTACGCCTCGACAATGGTCGACGCGGCGAGCGGGACAACCGCCGACTGGCACGCTGATCAGGTCGTCGAGGTCTACCAGGCCATGCAGCAGCTCGCGGTGACCGTGCTCGGCCGGACACTGTTCCCGACCGAACTCGGCGCCGCCGCGATCGCCGAGGCACAGCGATCGGTACCCATCCTCGTCAAACAGGTCATGGTCCGGGCGCTGTCGCCAGGATTCCTTTCCGCGTTGCCGATCCCGGGCAACCGCGCGTTCGACGCCGCGATCGCCCGGTTCCGCACCGCCGTGACCGAGGTGATCACCGCAGCCCGCGCGGACGGCGCCGACCACGGCGACCTGCTGTCCATGTTGTTGCAGGCCAAGGACGCCGACACCGGCGAGAGCATGAGCGATCAGCAGGTCTACGACGAGGTCGTCACCATCCTCACCGGCGGCACCGACACCATCGGGCTCGCGCTCGGCTGGTTGTTCCACGAGGTCGGCCGCCACCCCGACGTGGAACGCCGGTTCCACGCCGAGGTCGACGAGGTGCTGAGCGGCGGCGTACCCACCGTCGACGACCTGCCCAAACTCGGCTACACCCGGCAGATCATCAACGAGGTGCTGCGCGTCTACCCGATCTGGCTGCTGATGCGCCGCACGAACGCGGACGTCGAACTCGGCGGCACGCACCTGCCTGCGGGCACCGAGATCGTGTACAGCCCGCAGGCACTGCACCACGACCCGCGCAACTTCCCCGACCCGCACCGGTTCGACCCGGACCGCTGGGCACCCGACCGGATCGCCGAAATCCCGAAGGGCGCCTACGTACCGTTCGGCGCGGGTGGGCGCCAGTGCATCGGCAACACGTTCGCGCAGACCGAGATAGCGCTCGTCGCCGCCACCATCGCGGCCCGCTGGCGGCTGGTTCCGGTGCCCGGCAAACCGGTCGGCATGAAAGTCACCGGCGCCGCCTACCCCCGCCAGCTCCCGATGACCGTGGAGCCGCGCCACCTCTGAACCGCACCGATCTCGAAATATCGGATCTCGTACTACCTGATCTCGTAGTATCCGATCTCGTAATTTCCGCTCTCGCAGTATCCGATCCCGTAATTTCCGGCCTCGTAATATCCAATATCGGAAGGTCCCCTCCCTTGCGTCTGCACCCACGCGGGCTCGTGCGAGCCCTCGTCGCCCTCACCGCCATGACCGCCGCGCTGGTGCTCACCGTGCCGGTAGCGGCCGACGCGCAGCCGCCGTCCTGCACCGACCACTACTTCCCGGTCACCCTCGCCGGTATCCCGCAAAGCCTCTACGGGCAACTGTGCGTACCGGCCGGTGGCGCGAAAACGGTCGCCGTGCTCGTGCCCGGCGCCTCCTACGACAGCGCGTACTGGAACAGCCCGTACGACCCGAGCCAGCTGTCGTTCGTCGATGCCATGAACAAGGCCGGCTACGCCACCCTGGACATCGACCGGCTCGGCACCGGCCGCAGTTCGCACCCGCTCTCCGCGCTGCTCACCTCGACAACCCAGGCGATCACCGTCCACCAGGTCATCCAGGCACTGCGCGCGGGCAGCCAGACCCCGGCGTTCTCCTCGGTCCTGCTCGGCGGGCACTCGGTCGGTTCGGCGATCGCGATCATCGAAGCGGGCACCTACCACGACGAGAACGGCGTGCTGGTCACCGGCCTCTCGCACGGCATCAACCCGATCGGCGCGGCCGCGATCCTGGCCTCGCTGCTCCCCGCCGACCTCGACTCGAAGTTCGCCGGTCTCGGCCTCGATCCCGGCTACCTGACCACCGACCCGGGCACCCGCTACTCGTCCTTCCAGGCGCCCGGCCCGTACATCAGCGGTGTCGTCAACATGGACGAGGCGACCAAGGACGCGTTCGCGCCAGGCGAAGTCGTGGACACGGTGCTGATCGGCGTGGTCAGCACGTACTCCAAGCTGATCAACGTGCCGACGATGCTGGTCATGGGTCAGGACGATCCGGCGTTCTGCGGCGGCCTGCTCGCCCCCAACTGCTCCACCGCGGCGACCCTGCTGGCCAGCGAGGGCCGGTACTACGCGCCCGCAGCGCAGCTGCACACCTATGTCGTGAACGACTGGGGCCACTCCATCAACTACGCCCCGGACGCGCCCGCCTACCAGTCCGCCGTCGTCGCGTGGGCAAAAAAGATGGTGAACTAGTTGCCCGGCCATGTCGATTTCGGGCTGCCAGGTTCGACGGGTACGTGAAGGGGCCGAACCGCGGCCTCACAATCCGGACGGACTGGACAATGCGCAAATTGGTGGCCTTCGACCACGTGACCCTGGACGGTTTCGCTTCCTCGGGTCAGGGGATGGGCATCGAGTGGACGCACCGCGCCTACAGCGAGGAGCTCGCCGTCTACGGCCAGGAGCACATCCAGGCCGATTTCGACATGGCGGTCTACGGACGGGTGACCTATCTCGGGATGTACGAGTACTGGAGCACCCAGCCCACGGCCGACAGCTCGGCACAGGAACGCGCCCATGCCGAGTGGGTCAACGCGGTGGACAAAGTCGTCTGCTCGACCACACTGGCGTCGGCCGACTGGCACAACACCCGGCTGATCAAGGGAAATCTCGCCGACGAGTTCACCGCGCTCAAGGCCCAGCCGGGCGGCACGATCGCGGTCTACGCCAGCCCCAAGCTGGTGCACTCGCTCATCGACCTCAACCTCGTCGACGAGTTCCGGCTCGTCGTGCACCCGGTGGTGATCGGCTCGGGAACCCCGTTGTTCCCCGAGAAGGCCGCGCTCGACCTGGACCTGTTGAAGTCCAAGTCATTCGGCTCCGGCGCGGTCTACCTGCGCTACCGGGTCGGGTAGGTGCCTGGCCCGGCGCGGCAGCAACACCGCCGGAATCACGGCGAGCACGCTCAACCCCAACGCCCAACCGAACGTGTGCCCGAACGCGCTCGCGGTCGACTGCGTGGCCAACTGGCTCTGCAGGATGACCGCGAGCACGGCGGTGCCCAGCGATCCGCCGAGTTGCTGCATGATCCGGATGCCACTGCTGGCATGCGGGATCTGTTCGGCCGGTAGTCCCTGGAACGCGCCGACCATGATCGCCAGGTTGGCCGCGCTCAACCCGACCCCGCGTACCACCAGCGCGGCAACCAGGACCAGGTTGTTCGTGCCCGCACCGGCGAACGCGAACGGAACCGTGCCCAGCACGGTCAACGCGATACCGAGGAACACGACCGGCCGCGCCCCGATCCGGTCGGCGAGCCCACCGACGCCGCGCGCCAGCAAACTACCGATCCCCTGTGGTGCCAGCAAAAGCCCGGCGGCGACGATGCTCTGCCCGCGAACGTCCTGATAGTACAGCGGCAACAACAGCATCGACCCGAACAACGCCAAGCCGGACAGCAACAGCAACGTCGACGACGTCGCGAACGACCGCGACCGGAACAGCCGCAGATCGATCAACGGCTGATCGACCCGCAGCGCGTGCACCACAAATCCGCCCAGCAGCACCAGTCCCGCAACCATCGGCACCAGCACCCGAACACTCCCGAACCCGCCCGCGCTACCCACTTCGGACAGTCCATACAGGACACCAACAAGCGCTGGCGACAACAACGCCAACCCGAGCACATCCAGTCGGCCGCTCGCACACGGCGCATCGGCCGGAATGAACACCACCGCGAGCAGGATCGCGAGCAGGCACAACGGCGCGTTGACGTAGAAGATCCAGCGCCAGTCCCAGTGCGCGACGATCAACCCGCCGACCACCGGCCCCAGGATCGGTCCGGCCAGCACGGGCAACGTGATCACCGACATCAGCCTGCCGATCTGCTTGCCGGCCGCCGCGCGTATCAGCAGGGTTTGCAGGATCGGCAGCATCAGCCCGGCGCCGAGCCCCTGCACCACGCGGAAACCGATCAGCACCGCCAGATTCCACGCGATCCCACTGAGCAGCGAACCGGCGAGAAACGCGCCCAGCGAGATCAGCCACAGCCGTTTGCCGCCGACCCTGTCGACCGCCCAGGTCGTGATCGGCACCGCCAGCACCAGCGCCAGCAGGTAGCCGGTGCTCACCCACTGCACAGTGGCCAGCGGCGCGTTGAACGTGCGCGCGAGCGTGCCGAGCGCGACGTTGACGATGGTGCTGTCCAGCAACGGCGCCATCGCGCCCACCACCAGCACCACGCCCAGCTTCACCAACGCCGGATCGAGCCGGTCCTTCGCCATGAGGCCCCTTGCATTTTAAGAGACGTGTCGTCTCTTGTCGCAGACGGTACGCTCGACAAATAAGAGACGCAACGTCTTCAAGGAGACTCATGGCAGACACCGGTCGGCGCAGGCGCGGAGCCGAACTGGAAGCCGCGATCATGGCGGCGCTCTGGGCCGAACTGGCCGAGGTCGGCTACGCGCGACTGACCATGGAAGGCGTCGCCGCGCGCGCGGACACCGGCAAACAGGTCCTCTACCGTCGCTGGCGCAACCGCGCCGAACTGGTCATCGATGCGCTGCGCGCGGAGAACGGCTCCATCGCCGACAACATCCCGGACACCGGCACCCTGCGCTCGGACGTGCTCGCCGTCCTCGACTGGACGGCCCGCCGCGCCACCCGCATCGGGCCCGACGTCATGCACGGGGTCATGGCCGAACTACCCGACGTCGAACCGGACGCCATGACGATCATGCACGGCGTCCTGACCACCATCCTGAAACGCGCCGCCGACCGAGGCGAAATCCCCACCGCCGACCTGCCCGACCGCGTGGTCACCCTCGCCTCGGATCTGTTCCGCCACGAGCTGCTGCTCACCAACCGCCCGGTCGAGCCCAGCGCCGCTACCGAGATCGTCGACGGCATCTATCTGCCCCTACTGCTCGCGCGCACGACCAGGCAGGCTCCCTAGAGCCCGGATTTCCCGATCACCCTGCCGACGCGCTGGTCGACAAAGGCGGTGATGGCCTGCCCGTACTGGTCGGGGTGGGTGAACCGGAACATGTGGCCAGTGCGCGGGAGCACGATCTCGGTGGCCTCAGGGATGCCGGCGAGCATCTCCCGCGCGGCGTGGGCGCCGACGAGCTTGTCGTCCTCGGGTGTGAGCAGGAGCGTCGGTACCTCAACACGGCCGAGCTTGTCGCGGACGTCGAAGTGGGTGACCGAGGTGACCCGGGCGGTGTAGGTGGCGCGAGGAGTGTTGTCGATGAACAGGTGGCGGTAGTCGTTCTGGGTGTGCGGGATCGGCGCGGTGGCGTCGAAGTGGGAGTGCAGCTGGTAGGCGTGCAGCCGCAGGGTGCCCTGGCGGTACAGCGGCCCGCCGGCGAACCGGGAGGCTGACGCGGCCACCCCCTTCCATGGCGGCAACGGGTTGGCGGCGAAGCCTCCGGAGAGCACGAGGCCGGACAGCCCGGCCGGGCGGCGGATCGCCAGGGTCAGCGCGATGACCGCCCCGTAGGAGTCGCCGACCAGGATGTAGTCGTCCAGGCCGTGGACCTCCTCGGCGAGGAAATCCGCGTTGGCTTCAACGGTGTCCAGCCGTTCCGGCAGGCGCATGGTGCGGACGTCGCGGCCGGCGAACGGCTGGAGCTGGCGGGTATCCCACGGGGCTCCGGAGAAGCAGGGGACGGTGACGATGGTGCTCATGTGAGTCTCCGATCGGCAAGATATGTGTCGTGTCACTTATCGTGCCTTACGCGAGTCGCACATGCAAGCCAACCAGGTCGACCGACTGATGCCTCCGTGGCGGGATAGGATCAGTGGCACGACATGGAAGGTGGGAGGTGGCGTGAGCCAGGCGGAGGAATTGCGGTACCTGGTGCTGGCCGCACAGCGGGAAGGCAACCGCCTGCTCGCCGCGCGACTGCGGCCGTTGGGCCTGACCACGGCCCAGGCGGAGGTGCTCGCACTACTGAACGAGCGCAAGGTGCTGACCCTGAGCGGACTGGGTGAGCTACTGGTGTGCGAAAGCGGCACCAACCCCAGCCGGCTGGTCAACCGGCTGGTCACCCAAGAGCTGGTCGAGCGGAGCCGCAGCGCTACCGACGGCCGCGAGGTGCTGCTGCAACTGACCAGCGCCGGTCGCCGGGCCGCGGCGCAGGTCGCCACGATCGAGGGCGAGCTGTACGCGGCAATGGAAGTACTCGCCGCCGGTCACGACATGGACGCCACTCTTGCGCTGCTGCGCGCCTTCATCGGCGACCTGCCATCCGGGCAAGCCGTCGCCCGGCGCTTCCCCCGCTGACGGCGATCCGTTCGGCGCGCCGATGCCTTGGCGAAGTCGCCGAGATTCGCACCGCCGCAGCCGATCTCTTGCAGCGGCACAACCGAGGTTTAGCCCCTCGGGTGATAGCTGAGCTGGCGTTCGACCGGGGCAGCGGCGAAGTCGCCGAGACCGTTGACCACTTCGCCGACGGCGAGGCGGATGCCTTGGGCGCGACCGAAACCCTTGAGTACGGCGCCACGCAGGTCGGGGTCGGGCTCGGTGAAATCGCCGCCGGAGGCGAGGTGCACACCGCGCGCGGAGATCGGGCCGAGCACCTGGCTACCGGAGCCGAGCGTGCTGGCGCCGACGATCTCGGCGCCGTTGCGCAGTCGAACTCGATCGCCGATCCGGCATGCCACGCCGGATCCGGTCGCGGTGATCTGCGCGCCGCCCGGGCCCAAGGTGCCGCCGTCGCCGATGACGATCAGGGCGCCGTCATCGGCCAGCAGGTGTGTACCGAGGTGGAAGGTGTTGCCGCTGCCGATCCGGCAACGGCCGTTGATCACCACACCGGGGTGGAACACGTTGCCCGCGCCGATTTCCGCGTCGACCGAGAGCAGCGTCGAGTACGGGTCGAACACCACGTTGCGTTCGGCCAGTTCGGTCAGGTCGCCGATCGTGCGGTAGCCGAAGCGGGCACGATCGGCGTCCAGCTTGTCGTGCAGGGTCAGACCTCGGCTTCGAGCATTTCCGCCGTCACCGCGGATTCGGTGTCGGGGACGCCGAGGTCCTTGGCGCGCTTGTCGGCCATGGCGAGCAGACGACGGATGCGGCCCGCGACCGCGTCCTTGGTCATCGGCGGGTCGGAGAGCTGGCCGAGTTCTTCCAGCGACGCCTGACGGTTGGCTAGGCGCAGGTTGCCCGCGGTCGCCAGGTGGTCGGGCGCGTCCTCGCCGAGCAGGCGCAGGGCTCGTTCGACGCGGGCCGCCGCGGCGACCGCCGCGCGGGCGGAGCGGCGCAGGTTGGCGTCGTCGAAGTTGGCCAGCCGGTTGGCTGTGGCGCGGACTTCGCGGCGCATCCGGCGTTCCTCCCAGGCGAGCACGCTGGAGTGCGCGCCGAGCCGGGTGAGCAGGATGCTGATCGCGTCGCCGTCGCGGACCACGACGCGGTCGGCGCCGCGCACCTCGCGGGATTTCGCGGTCACGCCGAGCCTGCGCGCGGCACCGACGAGAGCCAGTGCGGCTTCCGGGCCGGGACAGGTGATCTCCAGGGCACTGGAGCGGCCGGGTTCGGTGAGCGAACCGTGCGCGAGGAACGCGCCGCGCCAGGCGGCCTCCGCGTCGCACACGCCTCCCGAGACCACTGCCGCCGGCAGGCCCCGGACCGGGCGACCGCGTGGGTCGAGCAGGCCGGTCTGCCGGGCGAGGCCGTCGCCGTCCCGGATGACGCGGACCACGTACCTGGTGCCCTTGCGCAGTCCGCCGGACGTGATCACGTGCACGTCCGCGCTGTGCCCGAACAGCTCGTGGATCTCCCTGCGCAGCAGTCTCGCCACTGAGCCGGTGTCCACTTCGGCCTCGACTACGACCCGCCCGGCCACGATGTGCAGCCCGCCAGCGAACCGGAGCAGCGAAGCCACTCCCGCGCGCCGACAACAGGTCTTGGTGACGCTCAGACGACTCAACTCGTCCTTGACCTCAGCGGTCATCGCCACCGGTGCTCTCCTCCCCGTCCGCCTCGCCGTTCCGCTCCCCCGGAACAACGGGTACCAACCGATACCTGTCTTGTGTTACCGCGCCCACGCCCCCCGCGGGCCAATCCAGTGCTGCCCGCAGGCTTTCCGCCAAAGCCAACGGGTCGTGCCGATCCGGTGCGCCGGGCGCGGCCACCCGCAACAGGTGGGTCCGCGCGCCTGCCACACCCGCCGCCCGGACGAGCCGGTCCGGCGTTGCCACCGAGTCGACGTCGGCGATGACCGCGTCGACCCGCAAGCGTGGTGCGTGTTCGCAGAGTACGTCCAAATGCTGCTCGGGGGAGAATCCGGCGGTCTCCCCCGGCTGGGGGACCAGGTTCAGAATGACGACCTTTCGGGCCGAAGTGGACACCAGCGCTTCGTGCAGACCTGGCACCAACAGGTGCGGAAGGACGCTGGTGAACCACGATCCCGGCCCGAGCAGAACCAGATCGGCGCCCAGCACGGCCTGCACCGCCTGCGGGCACGCGGTGGGCAGTTCGCCCGGCCGCCCGGTCGGGTGCAATCGGATTCTTTGTACCTGACCGGGTGTTGTCGCGATGGCGACCTGGCCGCGAATGCGCCGGGTGGCTTTGATGTCGTCGTCGAGGCCGGTCACGTCGGCTTCGATGTCCAGTGGGTCGGTGCACATGGGCAGTACCCGGCCGCGCACGCCGAGCAGTTTCCCGGCTTCCTTGAGCGCGGCGATCGGGTCGTCGAGGACTTCGATCAGACCGGCCAGCACCAGGTTGCCGACGGCGTGACCGGCGAGCGCGCCGGTGCCGCCGAAGCGGTGCCCGAACACCGACGTCCAGTTGGCGTCCGCCGGGTCGGCCAGGGCGATCAGGGCTTTGCGCAGGTCACCGGGCGGCAGCAGGCCGAGTTCACGACGCAGCCGACCGGAGGAGCCGCCGTCGTCGGCGACGGTGACAACAGCCGTGACATCGGGGGTGATCGTGCGCAACGCGGTCAGGGTCGCGTGCAGACCGTGACCGCCGCCGAGCGCAACCGCCTTGAGCGGGCGGGGTGGGTGGGACGCTTCGGTCACTCGCGACCCAGGTCCCGGTGTACGACCTTGACGGCCATCCGGTCGTCGCTGCTCAGTCGCCGCGACAACTCCTCGGAAATGGCCACGCTGCGGTGTTTGCCGCCGGTGCAGCCGACCGCGAGCGTCAGGTAGCGCTTGCCTTCCCGCTGGTAACCCGCGCCGATCAGCTTGAGCAGGTCGTAGTAGCGGTCCAGGAATTCTTCTGCGCCCTCCTGGGAGAGCACGTAGTTGCGCACATCCATGTCCAGCCCGGTCTGTTCACGCAGTTCCGGGATCCAGAACGGGTTGGGCAGGAAGCGCACGTCGATGACGAGGTCGGCGTCCATCGGCAGGCCGTACTTGTAGCCGAAGGACAACACGGTGACCTTGGTGCGCGCGCTGGTGTCCGAATCGAACGCGTCCTCGATCTTGTCCCGCAACTGGTGTACGGACAACGACGTGGTGTCCAGCACCAGGTCGGCCTGTTCGCGCAGCGGCATCAGCACGTGCCGTTCGGACTTGATGCCGTCGGCGAGCCTGCCGTCGCCCTGCAACGGGTGCGTCCTGCGGACCTGTTCGAACCGCCGGATCAGCACGTCGTCGGTGGCTTCCAGGAACAGCACGCGCGGCTTGTAACCGCGGGTGTCCAGGTCTTTGATGATCGCGGCGAGGTCGTCGGTGAACGCGCGGCTGCGCACGTCCATCACGACCGCGACCTTGGTGATCGCCCCGCGCGCCTGCGCGCCCAGTTCGACCATGGTGGCGACCAGTTCGGGCGGCAGGTTGTCCACCACGAACCAGCCGAGATCTTCCAGACACTTGGCGGCCGTGCTGCGCCCGGCCCCGGACAGGCCGGTCACCACCGCGACCTCGACCCCGGACGCGGCCCCCGCCGCACGCCCTTCCTGACTACTCACGTTCCGCCTCCACTGCTGTCCCCGATTGCCGCGTCCCCACCGACGCCTGAATCATCCCGCGATGCTCCGGTCAGCACTTCGTGTACCGCCTCGGCCGTCCGCCGCCCGACCCCTGGTACCTCGCTGATCTGCTCAACAGTGGCGGATCGCAGCCGTTTCAGCGAGCCGAAATGCTTGAGCAACGCGGTCTTTCTGGTCTGGCCGAGACCGGGTACGTCGTCCAGCGCGGACGTCGTCATCCGCTTGGACCGCTTCTGCCGGTGGAAAGTGATGGCGAAGCGGTGTGCCTCATCCCGGACCCGTTGTACCAGGTACATGGCTTCGCTGGTGCGACCCAAGATCACCGGATCGGGTTCACCCGGAAGCCAGACTTCTTCCAGCCGCTTGGCGATGCCCGCGACCGCGACGTCGTTGATGCCGAGTTCGGCGAGCACATCGGACGCCGCCGCGACCTGGGGCGCGCCGCCGTCGACGAGATAGAGGTTGGGCGGATACGCGAATTTGCGCAGCCTGCCGGTGTTCGGGTCGATGCCGGGCGGGCCATCGTTCGCCGCTTCCGCAGCCAAGTCGCTTGCGTCGTCGGCCGACACAGCTTGTTCGGCGGTTTCCGCTTGGAAGCGGGCGAAACGGCGCCGGGTGACCTCGGCGATCGAGCCGACGTCGCCGCCCTCCGCGCCTTCGCGGATGGCGAAACGGCGGTATTCGGATTTGCGCGCGATGCCGTCCTCGAACACCACCATGGACGCGACCACGTCGCTGCCCTGGATGTGGCTGATGTCAACACATTCGATGCGCAGCGGCGCGGAATCCAGGGCGAGCGCGTCCTGCAACTCCTGCAATGCCGCCGATCGCGCCGTGAGATCACCGGCCCTGCGCAGTTTGTGCTGGGTGAACGACTCGGCCGCGTTGCGCGCCACGGTTTCCATCAACGCGCGCTTGTCGCCGCGCTGCGGCACTCGCAGGTCGACGCGGGAACCGCGCAACGTGCACAGCCATTCGGTGAACGCGTCCGCGTCCTCGGGCAGTTCCGGGACGAGCACCTCGCGCGGCACCGGGCTGCCCGCGCCGCCGTTGTCGGACTGTTCGGCGAGCGCGGCCTGTTCGCCGTAGAACTGGCTCAGGAACTGGCCGACCAGGTGCGGGACGTCGCTCTCCTCGCCCTTCTCGATCACCCAGCCGCGCTGGCCGCGCACGCGTCCGCCGCGCACGTGGAAGACCTGGACGGCGGCTTCGAGTTCGTCGGCCGCGAACGCGACCACGTCCGCGTCGGTGCCGTCGCCGAGCACCACCGCCTGCTTCTCCATGGCGCGCCGCAACGCGGAGATGTCGTCGCGCAGCCGCGCGGCCCGCTCGAACTCGAGTTCGCCGGACGCGGCCTGCATCTGCTTCTCCAGCCGCCGCACCATCACGTCGGTCTTGCCGGAGAGGAAGTCGCAGAAGTCCTCGACGATCTGCCGGTGCTCGTCAGCGGTGACCCGGTCGACGCAGGGCGCCGAGCACTTGTCGATGTAGCCGAGCAGGCACGGTCGCCCGATCTGGCCGTGCCGCTTGAACACGCCTGCTGAGCAGGTGCGCGCCGGGAACACGCGCAGCAGCAGGTCGAGCGTTTCCCTGATGGCCCAGGCATGCGCGTAGGGACCGAAATACCGCACGCCCTTGCGGCGCGGGCCGCGGTAGACGGCGAGCCTGGGATAGTCCTCGTGCATGGTCACCGCGAGTACCGGATAGGTCTTGTCGTCGCGGTAGCGGACGTTGAACCGGGGGTCGAACTCCTTGATCCAGTTGTATTCCAGCTGGAGGGCTTCGACCTCGGTGGACACCACGGTCCACTCGACACTCGCCGCGGTGGTGACCATCTGCCTGGTGCGTGGATGCAGGTTGAACAGGTCGGCGAAGTAGGAGTTCAGCCTGCTGCGCAGGCTCTTCGCCTTGCCGACGTAGATCACCCGTCGGGTCGCGTCCCGGAACTTGTACACCCCGGGTGCATCCGGAATCGTGCCCGTCGCAGGACGATAGGTAGACGGGTCAGCCACCTCACCAGCGTACGGCCCGGCACCGACAGCACCGTGCCGAGGGCAGTTCGAGCTGCGTCGAAAGGCTTGACTCGCTGTTCAGCGCCCGGCAAGCATGAAAGGGAGCTTTCCGACATAACACAAGGAGGCGACCTGTCGTTCTTGTCTGGCCGACCAGCAACTGCACGAGCGGCCAGGGCAGCTTCGACATCGCCCCGCACAGTGGCACCAACCTGGGCTGGAACGGCCTGTCGATCGGCGGTTATCCGTAAGGCACGCTGTGCCAGGATGATCCGGTGGACGTGCCGAACTGGATCGAGTCCCTGAAGGCCGACGGTGAACTGCTCGCCGATGTCGCCGCGACGACCGCGTTCGACCCCGAAGTGCCGGGCTGCCCGGGTTGGCGGGTCCGCGACCTGGTCGGACATCTGGGGCGGGTGCACCGCTGGGCGCGCACGATCGTCGCGGACGGCGTCGGTGAGGACGGGTTCGGCAAGCTCGGCGAGCTGATGAACAGCGAAGTGCCCGAGGACGACGCACTGGTCGACTGGTTCCGTGCCGGTCACCGCGACCTGGTCGACACGCTCGCCGCCGCGCCTGCCGACCTGGCCTGCTTCACGTTCATGCCAGCAGCCACCCCGCTGACGTTCTGGGCGCGCCGCCAGGCACACGAAACGGCCGTGCACCGGGTGGACGCCGAGCAGGCGGCGGGTCGCCCGTCCGGCATCGATCCGGTGCTGGCCGAGGACGGGGTCGACGAGCTGCTCACCGGTTTCACGCCGCGCAGCCGCAAACTCCGCGCCGCCGATCCGCGCAGGCTGCGTTTCAGCACCGGCGAACGGCACTGGTTGCTCACCGTCGGCCCGGAGTTGAGCGTGGCCGAGGTCGACCCGGACGAGCCCGCCGATGTCACCGTCACCGGGCCCGCCGAAACGCTGTACCTGGCGTTGTGGAACCGGGTGCCGTGGGATGCGTTGACGGTGACCGGCGACGACGAGTTGCCCGCGTTCTGGGGCGGGAGCTCCCGGGTGCGCTGAGCCGAGTCCGCTGAGCCGGGTGCGTCAGGCCGCGTAGCCGGTGGCTTTGTCCACTTCGATCCGAACCGCGACACGCACCTGGCCGGGGCCGGGCGGTTCGTGGTCCTTGCCGTCGTACTTCCGCGAGAGCAGGTGCCCGACCGCGAGATCCGTATCGGGTGTGATGCTCGCGCGACCGCGCAGTTCCACGTAGCTCTCGCCGTCGGCGGCGTCCAGCACGGTCACGCTGACGCGCGGATCGCGCAGCATGTTCCGGTGTTTGAGCCGACCCTCCACAGTGGAGAAAAGCAGGTCGTCGCCGTCCCTGCCGACCCACATGGCGGAGGTCTGCGGGCTGCCGTCCGCGTTGATGGTGGCCAGTACCGCGTAGTTGCGACCGTCGAGCAGGGCGCGCGTCGAGGCGCTGAGCGTGATTCCCACGTGGCTCAGGCTAGTACCACGTTGGCCCCGGCGACCTTGACTTTCACCGACGCGAGCGGGGTTTCCGCCGGTCCGCGTTCCACGTCGCCGTTGGCCGGGTTGAACTCGCTGCCGTGCGCGGGACAGGTGATCACGTTGTTCTGCGGCGGATCGACCGTGTTGCCGAGGTGGGTGCAGGTCGGGTCGTACGCGGTGAACACGCCTGAGCTCGGTTGGCAGACCAGCAGTTGACCGTTGGTGCCGGAGTTGACCAGCGCGCCACTGCCGACCGCGATGTCGCTGACCTTGGCCAGCACCGCGCCTGCTTTGGCGTCACCGACCCCGTTGCGCCGCGCGGTGCCGTTCGTGCACGCGACCACCCCGGCGGGCGCGAGCAGGCCGATCATCAGACCGCACAGCACCTGCCTGCGGTTGGGTGTGAAGGGGGTCATTTCGCCGCCTCGCGGTACCAGGCGCGGAGTTCGCGGATCGCGCTCACCGCGCGTTCGCCGTCCATCGCCTGGATCGCCACCACCGGCACGTACTCGTCCCTCGGCAGTTCCAGCCGCGCCCACGGCGCGCCATCGGGGAAACCGACGCCCTGGATCTCCCGCCAGGGCACGACCCGTCCGAAAAGGAGGTTCCGGACCTCGACGCCCGCCGCGTCAGCGCGAACCTTGGGGCGTGCCAACAACAACACGCCACCGGCCAGGATCATGCCGACGATCGCCAGTGAGACCTTGTCCGAAATACCCAGGTGCACGCCGGTGGACGAGCCGTTGAGCGTGACGGCGAGCACGACGAAGATCACCACGAGCAGCGCGGCGACCGGGATCACCACCTGGCGCACCTTGTGCGGGCGGACAACCAACGGTGGACGTGTCCCGGTCGACCCGGCCTGCTCGATCAAGAAAACCCTCGCTCCGTCCACGGCTGCCGCAGGCCGCGCAACACCAGCGCGGCGTCGAGTGCGGCGATGCACGCCTCGTAACCCTTGTCCTCCGGCGACCCGGGCAGGCCGGCGCGATCCAGCGCCTGCTGTTCGGTGTCACAGGTCAACACACCGTTGCCGACCGGGGTGCTCTCATCGAGTGCGACGCGAGTCAGGCCCGCGGTCAGCGCATCGCAAACATACTCGAAGTGCGGAGTGCCCCCGCGAATCACCACCCCCAGCGCGACCACGGCATCGTGGTGCTTGGCAAGGGACTGGGCGATCACGGGCAATTCGACCGCGCCCGCGATGCGCACCACGGTCGGTTCCGTGATCTTCGATTCCGACGCCGCGAACAGCGCGCGCTCCAGCAGACTGTCGGTGA
The DNA here is from genome assembly GCA_036494465.1 of Pseudonocardiaceae bacterium. Taxonomy (GTDB): domain Bacteria; phylum Actinomycetota; class Actinomycetes; order Mycobacteriales; family Pseudonocardiaceae; genus CAJCJE01. Next base: position 83,743 of record DASXOJ010000010.1, on the reverse strand, counting down.
TCCGCTTGTGCCAGCGTGTCGCGACGATGCCCAGCCGCAGGCCGTCGCAGTCCGGAACGTCGAGCGGTGGACGGCCCTCGCCACTCACCTGGTGCCTCCATCATGGGAACCGCTGATGTGCCGAACCACGTCCTGCGCCACCGTCACGCCCTCTTCCTGGGGAAGGTGCTCGAACTCGTCGAGCTGAGCCAGGTCATGGCCCATGCGGTCGCGCTTGGTGCGCAGGTACCGGACGTTCTCCGGGTTCGGCGTGATCGGCAGCGGGACGCGGTCGACCACCCGAAGACCGTAGCCCTCCAGCCCGACCCGCTTGTCCGGGTTGTTGGTGAGCAGCCGCATCGACTTCACGCCGAGGTCGGAGAGGATCTGCGCGCCGGTGCCGTAGTCGCGGCCGTCCGCGACCAGGCCGAGCGCGAGGTTGGCGTCCACGGTGTCCGCGCCGTCGTCCTGCAACTGGTACGCCTGGAGTTTGTGCAGCAGGCCGATGCCGCGACCTTCGTGCCCGCGCACGTAGAGCACGATGCCCCTGCCCTCGGCGGCGACCATGCCCAGCGCCGCGTCCAGCTGCGGGCCGCAGTCGCAGCGCAGCGAGCCGAACACGTCGCCGGTCAGGCATTCGGAGTGCACCCGGACCAGCAGGTTCTGGCCGTCCTCGATCTCGCCGTAGACCAGTGCGATGTGCTCGATGCCATCCAGCAGGCTGTCGTAGCCGACCGCGCGGAAGGTGCCGTGCGCGGTCGGGATGCGCGCCTCGGCGACTCGCTTGACCTGGCTCTCGGTGCGGCGCCGGTAGGCGATCAGGTCCGCGATGGTGATCAGGGCGAGGTCGTGGTCGGCCGCGAAGACCTCCAGTTCCTCGCGCCGCGCCATGTCGCCGTCGTCCTTCTGGCTGACCAGCTCGCACAGCACGCCGGCAGGCGCCAGACCGGCGAGCTTGGCCAGGTCGATGGCGGCCTCGGTGTGACCGGGGCGGCGCAGCACGCCGCCTTCGCGGGCGCGCAGCGGCACCACGTGCCCGGGCCGGGTGAAGTCGGCGGGCACGGATTCCGGGTCGGCGAGCAGTCGCATGGTGTGCGCGCGGTCGGTGGCGGAGATGCCGGTGCTCACGCCCTGGGCCGCGTCCACGGTGACCGTGTACGCGGTGCCGCGCCGGTCCTGGTTGGTGTGGTACATCGGTGGCAGGTCGAGCCGGTCGCAGACGCTTTCCGGCAGCGGCACGCAGATGTAGCCGGAGGTGTAGCGGACCATGAACGCGACCAGTTCCGGGGTCGCCTTCTCGGCCGCGAAGATCAGGTCGCCCTCGTTCTCCCGGTCCTCGTCGTCGACGACGACAACGGCCTTCCCGGCGGCGACGTCCGCGATCGCCCGCTCGATGCCCGCGATGTCAGTCACCGGTTCTCCTCGGTTTGCAGTCCAGCCAGCTTTTCCAGGTACTTCGCGAGCACGTCCACTTCAAGGTTGACCAGGTCACCCTGCTGTTTGCCGCCGAGCGTAGTCGCGGCAAGCGTGGTCGGGATCAACGCGACGCTGAAGGCGTCCTCGGTCACCTCGACCACGGTCAGCGACACCCCGTCGACCGCGATGGAGCCCTTCTCGATCACGTAACGCGCCAGCCGGGGCGGTATTCCGAAGCGGGTCAGGCCGGACTCGTCCCGGGACAGCAACACCCCGGTGCCGTCCACGTGGCCCTGCACGATGTGCCCGCCGAGCCGGTCCCCGACCGCCGTGGCGCGCTCCAGGTTGACCCGGTCCCCCGCGTGCACCTTGTCCAGACTGGACCGCGCCAGGGTCTCCGCGACCACGTCCACGGTGAACGTGCCGTCGGCGACCTCGACCACGGTCAGGCACACCCCGCTGACCGCGATGGAATCGCCGTGCCCCGCGTCCGATGTGACCAGTGGGCCCGCGATGCGCAGCCGCGCCGCGTCGGTCAACTGGTCGACGGCGACGACCTCGCCGACTTCCTCAACAATCCCGGTGAACACCCTTGCCTCCTCGATCCCCCTGGCTGGTTTCAGCCAGCCTCCCGCACCGGAATCGCGGAGACCCGCACATCCGGTCCATTCATGGTCGCGCTTTCCACCGTCCACAGGTGTGCCTGCGTGATGGTCGCCACGCCCGCGTCACCCAGCGCCGTCGGACCCGATCCCAGCAGCTTCGGGGCAAGGTAGGCCAGTACCCGGTCGACGAGTCCAGCTCGTAGGAAAGCCCCTGCCACCGTCGGACCGCCTTCGAGCAGCACATCCACCACGCCACGCGCGGCGAGTGTGGCCAGCGCCTCGTCGGGTTTTCTGGTGCGCAGGTGGACGGTCTCGGCCGCGTCGTCGGTCACTTTGGCGCCCTCGGGCAGGTCGCCGAGGCCGACCACGACGCGCAGCGGCTGCCGGTCGAGCAGGGCGCCATCGGCGTCGCGCGCGGTCAGTTGCGGATCGTCGACCCGGACCGTGCCGGTGCCCGCGATGATCGCGTCCATCGCGCGGCGCAGTTCGTGCACCTCGGCGCGCGCCTGGGGGCCGCTGATCCAGCGACTGGTGCCATCGGCGGCGGCGACCCTGCCGTCCATGGTCATCGCGTACTTCCAGGTCACGTGCGGCCGGCCGGTGCGCGCGTAGTGCAGCCAGGCGCGCAGCGGCCCGCGTTCGACGTCCTGCGCGAGCAGGCCCTGGTGCGCGGCGATGCCGCCCTCGGCGAGCACCTGCTGACCGCCCGCCGCGACCGGGTTGGGATCCGCGACCGCGAAGTACACCTCGGCAACGCCGACGGATTTGAGCAGATCGGTGCAGGGTGGCGTGCGGCCGGTGTGCGAACACGGCTCCAGCGTGACGATCGCGGTGCCGCCCCTGGCAGCGTCTCCCGCCGCGCGCACCGCCATCACCTCGGCGTGCGGTCCGCCCGGTGGCTGGGTGGCGCCGACGCCGGCCGTGCGGCCGCCGGAGTCCAGGATCACCGCGCCGACCGGCGGATTCGGGCTGGTGGTGCCGCGCACGGCCTCGCTGGCCGCGATCGCGGTGCGCATCGCCTCGACGAGCTGGGCCTCGGTCGGCATCAGGTGTTCCGGCGCGCGGCGTTGCCCGCGAGTCCGCGCAGCGCCTCGATCGCGCGATCGGGATCGTCCGCGCCGTAGACCGCCGACCCGGCGACGAAGCAGTCGACGCCCGCCTCGGCGACCTGCTCGATGGTGTCGGTGTTGATGCCGCCGTCGATCTCGACCAGCACCTGGAGGTGCCCGGTGTCCACCAGGCGGCGCGCGTCCCGCACCTTGTCCAGCACGTCCGCGATGAACTCCTGCCCGCCGAACCCGGGTTCGACCGACATCACCAGCAGCGTGTCGTAGTGCTTGAGGGTTTCCAGGTGTGGTGCCAGCGGTGTGCCCGGTTTGATGGACAGACCGGCCTTGGCGCCCGCCGCGCGCAGGTTCTTGGCCAGCGCGATCGGATCCTTCGCCGCCTCGGTGTGCACGGTGACGTTGTAGGCGCCTGCCTCGGCGTAGCCGATGGCCCACCGGTCCGGGTCCTCGATCATCAGGTGGCAGTCGATCGGGGTCTGGGTGCAGGACAGGAGCGCCTTGACCACGGGCAGGCCGATGGTCAGGTTCGGCACGAAATGTCCGTCCATCACGTCCACGTGCAGCCAGTCTGCGCCGGGGACGGCGTTCACCTCGTCAGCGAGGCGGGCGAAGTCGGCGGACAGGATGCTTGGCGCGATCAACGGCCGGAAAGTCGACACCTGGTCAGTCTATGAAGTTACCCGGTCAGCTGGTCACCGGGCGGGTTGTCGCGCGCGCCGAGCCGCAGGTGCTCGATGTGGTAGACCGCCTGGTCCAGCAGTTGCGCGACGTGGTTGTCATAGAGGCTGTAGACGATGCTTCGACCCGATCGGGTGCCGGTGACCAGGCCGAGGTTGCGCAGCAGGCGCAGCTGGTGTGAGACCGCCGACTGTTCCATGCCGACCGACGACGCCAGTTCACCGACCGTGCACGAACCCTGCCGGAGGCGGGTGAGCATGAGCAGCCTGCTGGGCGTGGCGAGGGCCTGCAACGTGGTGGCCACGGTCGCCGCGCTGGTCGCGTCCAACGACGCGGGCGGCGTCACCCGGCCTTCCACTCCATGACCCACGTCCAGCATGGTAACAGCAGGTGACCACCGGTAAGTCCACAATGGACCCCACGAAATCCGGTGGCGCCGCGGTGTCCCGTTGCGGTTGGCTCATCCGGTGACTCAGGTGAAGAACGGGCCGATCACCGTCCGGTTCGTGCTGCTCGCCCTGGTCTGGGGCGCGAGCTTCCTGCTGATCAAGGTCGGCGACGGTGGTCTGTCCCCCGCCCAGGTGGTGTTCGCACGGCTCGGGTTCGGCGCGCTCGCGCTGGGCATCGTGGTCGCGGTCACCCGCACCTCGCTACCGCGCGACTGGCGGACCTGGGGTCATCTCGCGGTGCTGGCGGTCACGTTGTGCGTGCTGCCGTTCCTGCTGTTCGCCGTGGCCGAGCAGCACGTCTCCTCCGGCCTGGCCAGCATCCTCAACGCGACAACACCGCTGATGACCATGCTGGTCACGGTGCTGGCGCTGCGCCAGGAGAAGCTGACCGCCACCCGCGTGTCCGGCCTGCTGCTCGGGTTTCTCGGCGTGGTCACGCTGACCGGACCGTGGCAGAACAGCGGCGGCGGCTCGGTGCTCGCCGAACTCGCGTGTCTGGGCGCCACCCTCTGCTACGGCATCGGGTTCACCTACCTGCGCAGGTTCATCACACCGCGCGGTCTCACTCCGGTCAGCGTCGGCTTCTGCCAGGTCCTGGTCGGGACCGTGCTGGTCGCGTTGACGCTGCCCTGGACCAGGCTGCCCGCGCCGCACCTGAGCGTGTCGATCGTGCTGAGCATGATCGTGCTCGGCGCGGCGGGTACCGGCATCGCCTACGTGTGGAACACCCAGATCGTCGCGGCCTGGGGCGCGGTGAACGGCGCCGCGGTCACCTACCTGACCCCGATCGTCGGCGTCGTACTCGGCATCGCGGTGCTGCACGAACCGTTGCGCTGGAACGAACCGGTCGGCGCCGTGCTGGTCGTTCTCGGCGTGCTCGCCGCACACGGTCGGCTGACCAGGCTTTTTCAGCGCGCCAACGACACCGCCGGCCGATCCAAGGCGTCCAGCGCGCGGTAGATCCGCTTGTCCGACACGGGATACGCGGTGCCCAGGGTCTGCGCGAAGTAGCTGACCCGCAGTTCCTCGATCATCCAGCGCACATCGGAGAGTTCCCGGCTCGGCTTGTTGTTCGCCAGCACGTCCTCGTACGCGGCACGCACGTCCTCCACCTGACGCTGCCAGCCCGCGTCGCGCGCCGGGTTCGTGGCGAGCTTCTCTATCCGTTGCAGGATGCCGCGCAGATAGCGCAGCACGTCGGGCAGCCGGGCGGCGCCGGTCTCGGTGACGAACCCGCGATGCACCAGGCCTTCCCGCTGCGCGGTGAGGTCCGCGATGGCCGGTCGCGGCGCGTACTTCGCGTTCGCCACGGCCAGGTCGACCTCCTGCACGACGGTCAGGATCTTGGCGACCTCGCGCACGATGTCCAGCACGGCAGCGGGCAACCGGCGACGGGTGTCATCGAGCAGCGCGGTAAAACCGGCCTCGTCGCGCGGCGGACCACCAGCGTCCGCGATCATCTTGTCGACCGCGCCGGTGATGCAGTCGTCGAGCAGATCGGCGACGCCCTTGTGCGGGTTGCGGGAGAGCACCAGTTTGGTCGGGTTGTCCAGTTGCCGGGTGATGTACTTGACCGGCGAGGACACGTTCAGCACCAGCAACCGGCGCACCCCGCGCCACATCGACAACTCCGCCTCGCCCTCGGTCTCGAACATCCGGATCGACGCGGACTCGCCGTCGTCGACCAGCGCGGGATAACCGGTGACCAGGTAGCCGAACTTCTCCTGCTGGTAGCTGACCGGCAGACTGCCGAAGTCCCACGTCTTCAGGCCGCGCTTCTCGATGTTCTCGGCGGCGGCCGAGAGGGTGGCGCGCATGGTCGGTTTGAGCTGCTGGCGCAACGCGTCCAGGTTCTTGCCGACCGCGATCACCTTGTCCTGCTCGTCGAGCACCTCGAAGGTGATCTTCAGGTGCTCGGGCAGCTTGTCAGGTTCCCAGGCGTCGCGCGGAATCCGCACCCCGGTCAACGCGGTCAGTTCGCGTTCCAGCGCGTCCAGCAGCGGCTCGTCGGCCTTCTCGTAGCCGGACATGTTGTCCAGCGCGGCCCGCGCGAAGTCCGGCACCGGCACGAAGTTGCGGCGCAACTGCTTGGGCAGCGACTTGATCAGCGCGACCACGAGTTCTTCGCGCAGACCGGGAATGTGCCAGTCGAACCCGCTGCGCACCTGGTTGAGAACGGGCAGTGGAATCCGGACGGTCACACCGTCGGTGCTGGTGCCCGGTTCGAACTCATACGACAGCGGCAGGCTCAACCCGCCCTGCTGCCAGTCGTCCGGGAACGCGTTCGTATCGGCGGCGTCCGACGCGTTCGCGTTGATCAGCATTTCTCTGGTGAAGGTGAGCAGCTTCGGTTCGGTGGCGCGGGTCTTCTTCCACCACGAGTCGAAGTGCCGGCCAGAGGTCACGTCGCGGCCGATCCGCTGGTCGTAGAAGTCGAACAGCACCTGGTCGTCGACCAGGATGTCGCGCCGCCGCGCCCGATTCTCCAGTTCGCCGACCTCGTCCAGCAACGCCTTGTTCGCGGCCAGGAACTTGTGGTGGGTGCGCCATTCGCCGTTGATCAGCGCGTGCCGGATGAACAGGTCGCGGGAGAGCTCAGCGTCGATCCGGCCGAAGTTGACCGGTCGCGCGGTGACGATCGGCAGGCCGAACAGGGTGACCCGTTCCGAGGCGATGACCGCCGCCTTGTTCAGCTCCCAGTGCGGTTCGCTGTACTCGCGTTTCACCAGATGCGGAGCGAGTTTCTCGGCCCATTCCGGTTCGATCCTGGCCACGATCCGGCCCCACAACCGCGATGTCTCGACGAGCTCGGCGGACATCACCCAGCGCGGCTGCTTCTTGAACAGCGCCGAACCCGGGAAGATCGCGAACTTGGCGTTGCGCGCGCCGAAGTACTCCTGCTTCGAGCCGTCCTTCACGCCCAGATGCGAGAGCAGCCCGGACAGCAGCGAGATGTGCACGTTCTGCGGCTCGCCCGGCTCGGTGTTGAGCGTCATCCCGAGCTGGCTCGCGACCTGCTTCAACTGGCTGTAGATGTCCTGCCATTCGCGCACCCGCAGGAAGTTCAGGAACTCGTTGCGGCACAACCGGCGGAAGCGGTTGGAGGACAGCTCGCGCTGCTGCTCGCGCAGGTAGTTCCACAGGTTCAGGTAGCCGAGGAAGTCGGAATCGTTGTCGGCGAAGCGCGCGTGTTTCTCGTCGGCCGCCTGTTTGTGGTCGGCAGGCCGTTCCCGTGGGTCCTGAATGGACAGTGCGGAGGCGATCACGATGACCTCGCGCAGGCACCCGTTGCGGTCGGCCTCCAGCACCATCCGGCCCAGCCTCGGGTCGACCGGCAGCTGGGCGAGCTGCCGACCGAGCTGGGTCAGCTTGTTCTCGCCACCGGCAGGCGCCTGTTCGAAGGCGCCGAGCTCTTGCAGCAGCACGACGCCGTCGGTGATGTTGCGGCGGTCCGGCGGATCGATGAACGGGAAGGCCGCGATGTCACCGAGACCGATCGCGGTCATCTGCAGGATGACCGAAGCGAGGTTGGTGCGCAGGATCTCCGGATCGGTGAACTCCGGCCTGGCCAGGAAGTCCTGTTCGGAATACAGCCGGATGCAGATGCCCTCGGAAACACGGCCACAACGGCCCTTGCGCTGGTTGGCCGACGCCTGGGATACCGGTTCGATCGGCAACCGCTGCACCTTGGTGCGGAAGCCATAACGGGATATCCGGGCGGTGCCCGGGTCGATCACGTACTTGATGCCGGGCACGGTGAGCGAGGTCTCCGCGACGTTCGTTGCGAGCACGATCCGTCTGCCCGGATGCGACTGGAACACCCGATGCTGCTCGGCGAAGGACAACCGCGCGTACAACGGCAGGATCTCCGTGTTGCGTAGCTCCGCCTTCTCCAGCGCGTCCGCGGTGTCCCGGATCTCGCGCTCGCCGGACAGGAACACCAGGATGTCGCCCGGCCCCTCGGCGGAGAGCTCCCCGACCGCGTCGACGATGCCCTGGGTCTGGTCGCGGTCGCGATTGGCCGGACGGTCGTCGAGCTCGTCGTCCTCCAGCTCCTCGTCGTCGTCGACCAGCGGGCGATACCGCAGCTCGACCGGGTACGTCCGGCCGGAGACCTCAACGATCGGGGCGTCGCCGAAATGCCGCGCGAACCGCTCCGGGTCGATCGTCGCCGAGGTGATGATCACCTTCAGGTCGGGGCGGCGCGGCAGCAGCTGCTTGAGATAACCCAGGATGAAGTCGATGTTCAGGCTGCGCTCGTGCGCCTCGTCGATGATCAGCGTGTCGTACGCCGACAGCATCCGGTCGTGCTGGATCTCGGCCAGCAGGATGCCGTCTGTCATCAGCTTGACCAGCGTCTCCGCGCCCGACTCGTCGGTGAACCGGACCTTGTAGCCGACCGCGCTGCCCAGCGGGGTATTCAGCTCCTCCGCGATGCGCTCGGCCACGGTCCGCGCGGCCAGTCGACGCGGCTGGGTGTGCCCGATGGTGCCGAGCACGCCGCGCCCCAGTTCGAGGCAGATCTTCGGTAGCTGGGTCGTCTTGCCAGACCCGGTCTCACCGGCGACGATCACGACCTGATTGTCCCGGATGGCGGCGAGGATCTCGTCCTTCGCCTGGCTGACCGGCAACTCGCTCGGGTAGGTGATCTTCGGCACCGCCACCTTGCGCCGTTCGACGCGCTGGTCGCCGCCGTCCAGCTCGGCCGCGATCTGCGCGTAGACGGCGGTGCGGGCCGCCTCGTCGCGAATCTTGCGGGCGCCCTCCAGCCGCCTGCGCAGCCGGCGCGCGTCGCGCGGCATCAGGCCGGGCAGCCGTGACTCCAGGTCAGCGAGCGTGGGATTCACAGGTTCCGATTCTCTTCCATCGGCGAACTCGGGCGGCGGGGCGGCCCGACCAGGTGTGTCAACGCCGGTTCGGACCAGCAGAATTCCCGGCCCGCCATCTCTCATCTTCCCGCACGAGCGCGCGTCGGCAAACCGGGTTTCCGCCGCGTTGGTTACCTTGGTGCGAAACACGCCCCGATGAAGGAAGGACGCCAGCTGGCATGTCGGCGCAAGATCTCCCGCACGCCGCCCTGCACGAGGTTCGCGAGGCCATCCACCGCCCGGATTTCCGCCGCACGGTGGTCTCCGGCATCCTCGCGCTGATCGCACCCGGCGTGGTGTCGTTCCTCGGCGGGATCCACGCGGAACACCTGGGCGCTCGCCTTGGCTCGTACGGGGCGATCGTCTGCTGCCTGGCGTTCGGCCTGATCGCCGTCCGCAGCGCCGCCAACGAGATCGCCCGCCTGGTCCGCACCGGCGGTGGGCTGGCCGCATCGGGCGTGCTGCGCCTGTTGATCACCCTGATCGGCTACATCGTGGTGATCATGACCGTAATCGGCCTGCTGGTCCCGTTGGGCGGGCTGGCACTGCCGGTCTCGATCACCGGCGTGGTGGTCGGTATCGCGGCCCAGCAGTCGTTGAGCAACTTCTTCGCGGGCATCGTGCTGCTGTTCTCCCGGCCGTTCTCGGTCGGCGACCGGGTCAGCATCTACTCGGGCGCGCTCGGCTCGAACATCGGCGAGGTGACCGCGATCACGCTCACCTTCACCATGCTGGAGACCGAGGACGGCCCGATCTCGCTGCCCAACTCCGGCGTGCTGGCCGCGGCCACCGGTCGGCGCAACGGTCACCTCGACCACCCCGAACCGCCGGTGGATGCGTAATCGATTACCTGATCGATCAGGACCTCATCGAATTTCCGCAGCTCAGCACATATCTGCCCAGCTCAACTCGGGCTTGCAATCGATTACGTGACCCGGCACACTCCAGCGCGTGGTCACCATGGCGGATGTCGCGGCGCTTGCCGACGTGTCGACCGCGACCGTCTCCCGGGTGCTCACCAACCGGCCCGGGGTCGGCGACGCGACCCGGCAACGCGTGCTCGGCGCGGTCGAACGGCTCGGCTACCGCCCCAACGCGGTCGCCAGGTCGCTGCGCGTCGACACCACGCACACCCTCGGCCTGGTCATCGGCGACATCGAGAACCCGTTCTTCACCGAGTTGGCCCGCGCGGTCGAGGACGCGGCCAGCGCGCACGGCTACAGCCTCATCCTGGGCAACGCCGACGAGGACGCCGCGCGCCAGGAGCGCTACGTGGAGGTCCTGCTCAACCGCCGCGTCGACGGACTGCTGGTCGTGCCCGCCGTCGCCCAGTCCGACGCGATCGGACTGGCCGTCCGGCAGCACGCGCCGATCGTGTTCGTGGACCGCGAACTGCCCGGCATCGACGTGCCGGTGGTGCGCTCGGACGGTCGCGCCGCCATGCGCGAACTCGTCCAACACCTGCTCGGGCTCGGCCATCGCCGGATCGCGCTGATCTCCGGCCCGGAACAGGCGTCCACCGGCATGGAGCGGCTCGCCGCGTTCCGGGAAACCCTCGGCGTCGCGGGCGTGCCGCTGCCGGTCGCCTATATGCGGCACGGCGACTTCCAGGAGGCCAGCGGCGAGACCGAGATGACCGCGCTGCTCGCCCTGGCCGAACCACCCAGCGCGGTGATCGCCGCGGACAACCTGATGGCGTTGGGCGCACTGCGCGTGATCCGCGGGCACGGCTTGCGCATTCCGGACGACATCGCCCTGGCGAGCTTCGACGACTCGCCCTGGTTCGAACTGCTCGACCCACCGTTGACCGCGATCGCCCAGCCGACCAAGGAAATCGGCGCGCTCGCCGTGACGACCTTGCTGGAACTGATGGACCGGCACACCGCGCCGTCTCGGATGTTGGCCTGCCGCCTGATGGCCAGGGCCTCGTGCGGGGAACAACGTCGTTCCACTGAAAGGGGAAAATGATGAAACTGGCCGCCATAGGTCTGACCGTGCTCGCGCTGGGAGCGCTGACCGCGTGCAGCTCGTCGAGTTCCGGTACCGCGAACGGTGCCCGCGTCGCCATCGCCACCAGAGACTTCAACAACCCCTACTGGGCCGCGTTGCGCGACGGCGCGCAGGCCGAGGGCAGCACGCTGAAACTGGACGTGAACGTGCAGGCAGGGTCGAGCGAGACCGACGCGTCCGGCGAGAACGACAAACTGTCCACATTGGTCACTCAGGGCTACGACTGCTACGGCGCGGTCCCGGTGAACGCCAGCAACATCATCACCCCGCTGATCCCCGCGTCCCGCGCGAACAAACCCATCCTCGACCTGGACACCCAGATCGACACCAAGGCAGCGACAGCGGCCAACCTGAAGATCACCTCGTTCATCGGCTCGGACAACAACAACGCGGGCCAGCTCGCCGGTCAGTACATGCTGCAACTGCTCGGCGGACACGGGAAAGTCGCGATCCTGGAAGGAATTCCTGGCGAGCAGAACGGCATCAACCGCGAGAACGCCTTCCGCGCCACCACAGCGGGCAAACTCGACGTCGTCCAGGCGCAGACCGCGAACTACGAACAGGCGCAGGCCCAGACCGTCACCGACGCGATCCTGAAGGTGCACCCGGACATCACCGGCATCTTCGCGGCCAACGACACCATGGGCCTCGGCGCGGTGCAGTCGGTGCTCAACGCGGGCAAGAGCGGCCAGATCAAGGTCGTCTCCATCGACGGCATCAAGGAAGCGCTCCAGTCGGTGCAGAGCGGCAAACTCGCGGGCACCATCACCCAATACCCGTACGCCGAAGGCCAAATGGCGGTCGAGGCGTGCCAGGCGCTCAAGCTCGGCAAACAGATCCCGAGCCGGATCGTCGCCCCGATCAAGCTGATCACCCCGGACAACGTGAAGCAGGCGCTCGGCTCGTTCCCGAAGCCCTTCTTCACCTACAGCGACCCGATCGCCGCGCTGCTGAAGACCAAGTGAGGCTTGTACCGTGACAACAGCAACCGTCGCCGCGCCGAGGCGCCTGGACCTGCGCGATCCCACGTTCTGGTCCAACAACGCCGCGCTGTTCGGCCTGATCGCGGTCATCATCGTCTTCGCGATCCTGAGCCCGTCGTTCCTGACCGGCGGCAACATCTCGAACATGCTGGTCTCGGCCACGATCCTGGTGGTGCTCTCGATCGGCCAGCAGTTCGCCATCGTGGTCGCGGGCATCGACCTGTCGATCGGCTCCAACCTGCCGTGGGCGGCGGCGCTGCTGGGCTTCGGCGTCACGCACGGGTGGAACCTGCCGCTGTCGATCATCCTGGCGATCGTCGGCGGCACCGCGGTCGGCGTCATCAACGGGTTGATCGTCACCAAGCTGCGGATCAACGACTTCATCGTCACGCTCGGCATGTTCGGCGTGATGAACGGCCTGGGCCTGCTGCTCACCGACGCCAACTCGGTCCCGGTGAACAGCGGCTTCCTGCAAGGGCTGGCGCTCAACGGTCTCGGCCCGATCCAGTACTTCTGGCTCGTCGCGCTGGCGGTGGCGGTGGTCGCGTTCGTCGTGCTGTTCAAGACGAAGTTCGGCACTCACCTGCTGGCCACCGGCGGCAACCGCGATGCCGCGCGCAGCATGGGCATCAAGGTCGACCGGGTCCGCATCGCGGCCTACTCGATCTCCGGCCTGCTGGTCGGCATCGCGGCCGTGCTGCTGGTCGCGCACACCGGCACCGCCGACCCGTCCCTGCAAACCAGCCAGCTGCTCAGTTCCATCGCCGCCGTCGTGCTCGGCGGATCGAGTCTGTTCGGCGGTCGCGCGTCGATCGTCGGCACGGTGGCCGGTGCGCTGCTGCTGTCGGTGCTGATCACCGGTTTCACCCTGCTGAACATCTCCCAGTACTACCAACCCATCGCGGTCGGCCTCGTCGTGCTGATGTCCGCGGTATTGAGCAGGTTCCAGCGATGACGCCTTTGTTGGCAGTAGACGCGATCGACAAGAACTTCGGCGCTGTCCGGGCCCTGTCCGGCGCATCGCTGACGTTGGCGCGCGGCGAGATCACCGCGCTGGTCGGCGACAACGGCGCCGGAAAGTCCACTTTGGTCCGTTGCATCACCGGCGTGCAACGTCCAGACGGTGGCAGCATCCGGTTCGACGGCGAGGAAGTGCACTTCCATGCCCCCGAGGAGGCCCGCGCGCTCGGCATCGAAACCGTGTACCAGGATCTCGCGCTCGTCGAGGACCTGACCGTGTGGCAGAACCTGTTCCTCAACCGCGAGATCACCCGGGGCATCGGCCCGGTGCGCCTGCTCGACAAACGCGCCATGATCTCCTCGGCCGAGCAGACGCTGTCCCGGCTGGCAGTCAACGTGCCCTCCGTCCGGTCGACCGTGCGCAGGATGTCCGGCGGTCAACGCCAGTCGATCGCGATCAGCCGCGCGATCAGCTGGGGCTCGACACTGGTCATCATGGACGAGCCGACGGCCGCACTCGGCGTCCGCGAAACCCGCGCCGTCGAGGACCTGATCAGGCGGCTGCGCGACGAGGGCATCACCGTCCTGCTCATCAGCCACGACTTCGACCAGGTGATGCGCCTGTCCGACCAGGTCTGGGTGCTCCGCCAGGGCACGGTCGCCGGTGGCCGTCGCACGAAGGACACCACCGGCGAGGCGATCGTCGCCATGATCACCGGGGTCGATGCGGAGAAACCGACCTGACCCGGAACCGATCGGGTTGGGCCGGATCTCGATCGACGACCTGAACCGGTGGCCAGGTCCACTGCCACACGCTGATGCCCGGTGTGCGGGAGAACCGGATCGGGCCTCGGGTGCCCTCGACGGCAACGCGCGACCAGTCGGTGCCCCGGGAACGCAGCAGGTCGGCGAGGACGATGATCGTGTCGTACCCCTCGAAGGCGACGAACGAGGGCGCCTCGGCCAGGCGTTCGCGCAGGGCCGCCTCGACCCGGGACCCGAGCGGGCCGAGGTGCTCCGGCAGGTAACGCAGGAACGGGATTCCGGCGCCCAGCGGCGTCGCCCATTCCGCGAACTCCGGTTGTCCGGCCGGGGCGCCGATCAGGACGTCGGCGAAGCGCCGATCCGCACGGACCGATTCGGCGACCGACATCGCCGGTTCCGGATGACCGAGGAGTAGCAGCAGGGCGCTCGCGCGACTGTCGGCGAGTTCGTCGCACACATTCGCGGGATCGACTTCGATGACGGCGAGGTGCTCGCGCAGAATGCGGGTCCCTGCCGCCCAGTAAACGCTTGGCTGAGCGGCGATCGCGATTCGCCGGTGACCCGCGCCGAGGAGGAAGTCAGCGTAGATCCGCCAGCCGTGCGACTGTGCCGGGGCGAGGCGGGCGACCCCGTCGGTCGGCTCGTCGGTGAGCGCGTCCAGGACCGCCGACGAGCAGAGGAAGGGCACGCCGAGGGCATCGGCGCTGGCGGCGACCGCGCGGGCGACGACGCTGTGATACTCCCCCGCCAACGCGGCCACGCCCAGTCCAGCCAGTTCGTCCACGGCTGCCACTGCCCGCGCGGGATCGGCGGCGGTGTCACGCACCACGAGTTCGAGTGGTGTGCCGCCCGCCTCGTTGACCTCGCGAACGGCCAACTCGAACCCGGCGAGCAGATGCCGGCCCGCGCCAACCCAGGCAGGCCGAGTCAGCGGAGCGAGCACGCCGATCCGGATCGGTGATGTGGTCATGCGTTGGCATCCCCCGTGTAGCTCCGGCCGTGATCCGCTCATACTCGACAAAACGCTCGTCCGGCTGGTTCGCCGTTTAGCGTACCTGTCATGGGGGCAACGGTGCTCAGCGTGATCACGGGCGGCTGCTGGCAAGGGCGTCGTCGAACGAACCGGTCTGGCCCGCTCAGCTGGCGAGCTGAGCCGCGAACGCCGCTGGGTAGCCCGCCATCTGCCGGGCTACCCAGCAAGTCACGCAGGCAGTAGGCCGCTCGCGTACCGATGTCCCGTCACCCTGACCACATCGACCACATTGGACTGGTTGCGGTAGACGTAGACGAGGTCGGTGCCGGGCAGGTGCGCGAGGGTGTGCGTGCCTGCCTCGGTGGGGATCTCGGCGAGGTCCTTGCCGGTGTCGAGGTCGACGACGCCCATCAGGCCCGAGGAACTTTCGCCGAGGAACAGCAGGCGCCGGACCGGGTCTGCGGAGATCTGGTCCATGCCGGAGTTGGTCTTGGTGGTTTCGACGATCGTGCCGGTGCACGGGTTCACCGCGACGATTTCCGCTGCGGTGGTACCGATCCAGAGGTGGTGCCGGATCGGGTCGTAGTACATGTCCTTGGCGTCGGCGCCTGCCGGTAGCGGCAGGGTGAACGTGCGCTCGACGGTGCCGGTGCGCGCGTCGATCACGTCGACGTCGTTGTCGTCGGACTGGTAGATCGTGTCGGTTTCCGGCACGTAGACGCCCAGGTCGGGGCCTGCGGTGGGCGAGGCGGGGTTCAGGTTGGCGGTGTGGCGGATCGTGAACGGCGCGCTGGCGCCGAAGGATTCGATGTTGTCGGAGTCGTCGTTGGTGACGTCGACGGTGTGGTCGCGGGTGTCGTCGTAGATCCCGTCGGAGCCGGCGCCGCCCGCCGCGACGGTGGCCGTCACCTGCCAGGTCGACTTGGTGATCACGGCGACGGTGCCGGACTGTTCGGCGACGTAGACGTACGAGTGGTCGAACGCGATGCCGTTGGATCCGGGCAGGTCGCCGATGACGGCTTTGATCCGCTCGGTCCTGGTGTCGATCACCACGACGTTGTTGTCGGGGGTCTGCGAGACGTAGACGGCGTGCGCGGCCGGATCGGCGACGACCACGTCGCCGTGCCCGCCGGTGCCGGGTAACTCGATGGTTTTCAGTGTGGTCGCGGTGACCGGGGTCGCGGCGAGTGCCGGGGTGGTGGCGGTCGTGCCGACCAGGACGAATGCGGCGACCAAGACTGTTCCGGACCGGATTCTCATGCCAGCTCCTTTGCTCGGCATACTGTCGACTGAATGATGTATGCAGTTCGTCGATCTGGCAATGCCCGATCGGTCAATGAGCGGTCTGGACCGGCTCAGCATGATGCACGAATCGGATAGTTCGTAAATTACCGTAAAATACATGCGCAGAACACTTTTCGGATTGATCACGGCGGTGCTGGCCGCGACCGGGTTGGCGACACCCGCGAACGCAGCGGCCGCGCCGAGCTGTCAGGACGTGTTCGCGCCGGTCACGCTGGATCTGCTGTTGCCCGCGCAGGTCTACGGGCGGCTGTGCGAACCGGCGAGCGGGCCGGTCGACCGGGTGCAGTTGCTCGTACACGGGGCGACCTACGACTCGCGGTACTGGGATCCGGCCTACGGCGACGGCGAGTTCTCGTACTCGCCGCGCGCGAACGCGGACGGGTGGGCGACGCTGGCGATCGACCGGGTCGGGTACGGGCGCGGCACGGCGGTGCCGAGCGTGACGTTGACCGCGATCACCCAGGCGCTGACCGTGCACCAGATCATCGAGGCATTGCGCGCGGGCACGATCGGCGGGCATGAGTTCCCGAAGGTGTTGCTGAACGCGCACTCGGTCGGCGCGGGCATCGCGTTGCTGGAAACCGCGACCTACCACGACGCGGACGCGTTGGCGTTGAGCGGGATCGGGCACGACCTGTCCCCCACCCGGCTCGCCCAGATCTTCGTCGACGACCTGCGCCCGACCCTGCTCGATCCGAACCCGGCGGTGTCGCTGCGCTACGACG
The DNA here is from genome assembly GCA_036494465.1 of Pseudonocardiaceae bacterium. GTDB lineage: Bacteria > Actinomycetota > Actinomycetes > Mycobacteriales > Pseudonocardiaceae > CAJCJE01. Next base: position 66,960 of record DASXOJ010000010.1, on the reverse strand, counting down.
TCGGCTACCTGACCACTGTGCCCGGTACCCGGGCCAGCCTGTTCTACGGACCGAACCCGGACCCCGGCCTGGTCGCCTACGACGAGCGGACCAAGGGCGCCATCTCTGCCACCGAGGCGGCGGACGTGATCGCGACCGGGTTCACCTTGCCCACCTCGTTGGCCGACCCGCTGCCCACCTACCTGGTGGACGGCGCGGACGATCAGATCTGGTGCGCGGGGCTGCTGTCGGAGAACTGCGCCAGCTCCGCGTCCTTGCGAGCCGACGAGGCGCCGTTCTACGCGAACGCGAAGAGCTTCACCGCGGTCAGTCAACCGGACGCCGGGCACGACCTGAATTTCGCGGCGAACTCTGCGGATTACGAGCGGGCGCTCAACTCCTGGGCGGATCGGACAGTCGGCTCCTGATCTCCGCCAGCACGTCGCCGACCGGTCCGCTCGGCGGCAGCGCGCGCAGCAGGTTTTCGGTGCGGGCGCCCGCGATGGTGCCGGCCATCGGAACGAGGTCGAGCGCGACGGATTCGGCTTCGCGGCGGGCGCCCGCGGTGAGCAGGGCGCGGAGCAGGTTGGCGCGGTAGATGTAGAGGGCCCATGGTTCGGTCGATCCGTCGACTGCCTTGTGCAGCAACGGAATTGCCGCGTCGTGGTTGCCGAGCGACGCGTGCAGCAGGCCGTGGTGACCGGCTAGTTCGCGTTCGTCGAACCACCAGGTCCAGCTGGGGTCGCGCGGCGCGGGACCGTCGAGGAACGCGCTGCGGGCGCGGTCGAACCGGCGCACGGCGGCATGGTGCGCGCCGAGTTCGGCGAGGGCGCGGGCGGCGCGGACGTCGAACAGGGCCCGGACGCGGCGGGGCGGCCGGTCGCCGGGGTTGTCCGCGATGCGCAGCGCTTCCCTGTGGCGTCCGATGTGGACGGAGGCGAGCGCCTGGTTGCTGAGGATAAACCAGCGCAGGCTCGGATCGCCGGTCAGGGCGAGCGCGGTTTTGTTGACGTGGCGGGCTTCGCGGTGTCGTTCGGCGTCGAACAGCAGCCAGCCGGTGAGCTCGCCGAGTTCGGCGACGGCCTCGCGGTCGGCGCAGCGGGTTTGCCGGAAGGCGCGGAGGGCTTCGTCGACGACGGCGCCACTGCCGTGCACCGCGTCGCGCGCGGCCAGGCTGGCGATCAGGTCGTGGATCTCCGCCGCGTCCGCCATGAGGCCCAGCCTAGACAGCGGTTGCCCCTGCCGACTCCCCAGAAATCCGGCAGAGCGGCAGGGGCAACCTCCCCAACCCCGGCTATTCGGCGGGAGTCCAGTTCAGGATGCTGGTGTACGGGCTCTGGATACCGGCCGCGCTGGTGATGGCCGCCGGGATCTGGCTCGCACTGGTGATGTTGGTGTTGTTGGCGATCAGCACGGACTTCGAGTTCTGGTTGGCAGGGCCCTTGGTCCAGTAGTTGTGCTCGATGTCCAGCGGATCGTAGGTGCCGTTGTCGAGCGTGTAGTTGGTGTGGTTGCTGCCCCACACGTTCGCGTTGATGTTGTACTCGGCATTGCCGGTGATGGTGATGTAGCTGGCGCCGTTGTCGGTGTAGATGCCGTGCCCCGCGGTCGCCTTCTGGTCGTGGATGACGTTGCCGGTGACGTGTTCGCCGGTCGCCAGGCTGGTTCCGGTGATGCCGTTGGTGTAGATGCCGCCACCGTCGGCGAGCACCGACATGTGGTTGTCGATGAGGTTGCCGGTGAACGCGTTACCGTGCGAGTAGTTCGGTTCGGCGGGCAGTTTCACCTTGTCCGGCCAGCCGCCCCAGCCGACCGAGATGCCGCTGTAGGGCACGTGGTCGATCTGGTTGTTCTCGAACGTCGAGGTCGCCACGTAACCGACGTCGATGGCGACGCCACTCTGGTACTCGTCGGCGATGTTGGTGAAGTGGCTGTCCTTGACCACTATGCCGGTGGTCTGCTGCGCCGAGCTGGGTTCGTTCGCGTCGACGCCGCCGACGTCGAGCCCGTTGCCGGAGATGTCGGTGAACACGCACGCGGTGACCGTGTCGTTCTGCGATCCGTCGCCGAGGTCGAGCCCGGCCGCGCCGAGGTGCACGAAGTAGTCGTGGTCGAAGTGGATGTTCGTGTCGTAGCCCAGGCTCACGTTGCCGGGCATCTTGGTCCAGTTGCCGTACGGGCAGGTGCCACCGGACACGTAGGTGCACAGGCCCTGCGTCTGGTAGCCGCTGTCACCGGTGATCGTGTACGTGGCCTGGATCTCGGAGAACCCGGTCGGCGTGTTCGGCGTGGTGTCGGTCGCGTAGGAGAACTGGATGCCCTGGAAGCCGATGCCGTGGATGGGCGCGTTCGCGCTGCCGTGGATGGACAGCAGGGTTTGCAGGTTCGCCGCCTCGACGTCCGCGCCGGCCAGGTTCTCGCCGCTGCGCGGGATGTAGTAGACCTCGTGCGCGGTCGGGTCGAGGTACCACTGGCCGGATTTGGTCAGCAGCGGGTACGCGTTCTCGATCGAGGTCGGCGACTCGGTGATGGACTCGCGGCCGACCAGTTCGTAGGTGCGGCCGGAGCCGTCGGTGCGCATGACCCGCTTGGTGGAGTTGTTCCAGCACGGTTGCGCCATGGTGATCGCGGTCGAGGTGATCTTGGCGACCGGGCAGCGCGGTTCGGTCCACGCCCCCAGTCCGCCCTGGTAGACGAACTCGATGCCGCTCTGGTTCGCCCAGCTCGCCATCGGGTCGCCGGAGGATGTCGTGTAGCCGGTCGAGGTCTGGGTGACCTTGACCGGGATCGCGCCGCTGGCGCGCTGCGCGCGGGTGCCGTCGACGTAGAGCTGGCGGGTGCTCAGGCCGCTCGGTGCGGGCGCTGCCCAGATGTTCTTGCTGGAATCGTGCACCTTCCAGCCACTGATCTTGGTGCCGCCGCTGATCACCGGCGCCGCGCCGGACTCCGCGCGCCACCAGATGTCGCCGTTGGTGCCGGAGTCGGCTGCGGTGAAGGTCAGCGTGCTGGTCAGGCGGTAGTCACCGCCCGCCAAGTAGACCGTGATCGGGCCCCACGCCGACTGGTCGACGGCACGCACCGCGGTCTGCGCCTGCTGCAGGGTCTGGAACGGGCTGCTCTGGCTGGTGCCGGAATTGCTGTCGCTGCCGGTCGGCGACACGTAGAAGGTCACCGGCGCGGGCGCGGCCAGCGCGGCGGGGCCTCCTGCCAGCAGGGTGGCTAGGCCCAGTGCTGTGGCGCCGGCCAGCGCCAACATGGTGCGAACTCTGACAACCGACCGCATCTCGACTCCCTCGTCGACATTGGTTCCTCCAGGTCATTCGCGCCGATAGATAGGATGTCTGAACGATCTCGACTTGACAAGCGCCACACTTTTATCACGTCGTAGGAGTAAGCCAGGTTGTCGAAATCGAAACACATCGGACCTATCGTGGTTGCGTGGGGCTACCTGGGCAATCCGGGGCAGGACAGGGAAAACTGAACGGCGGAGGCGCCGCCGTCGTCGTTGGCGCCGACCTCACGACGTTGAAGGGCAGCGAAGACAAACATGAGCGAGCAAGCACAGATCGGCGTCACAGGTCTCGCGGTGATGGGCCGCAACCTGGCGCGCAACTTCGCCCGGCACGGTCACGCGGTCGCGGTGCACAACCGGTCCGACGCGCGCACCAGGAGCCTGGTCGAGGAGTTCAGCTCCGAGGGCACGTTCGTTCCCGCGTACTCGGCGCAGGATTTCGTGAACTCCCTTGAGCGCCCGCGCCGCGTCGTGGTCATGGTCAAGGCGGGCGAGCCGACCGACGCGGTCATCGACGAGTTCGCGCCGCTGCTCGAACCGGGCGACATGATCGTGGACGCGGGCAACGCGCACTTCGCGGACACCCGCCGTCGCGAGGCCGCGTTGCGCGCCAAGGGCATCCACTTCGTCGGCAGCGGCGTCTCCGGTGGCGAGGAGGGCGCGCTGCTCGGCCCGAGCATCATGCCCGGCGGCTCCCCCGAGTCCTACGCATCGCTCGGCCCGTTGCTGGAGGACATCTCCGCGAAGGTCGACGGCGAACCGTGCTGCACGCACATCGGCCCGGACGGCGCCGGTCACTTCGTCAAGATGGTGCACAACGGCATCGAGTACTCGGACATGCAGCTGATCGCCGAGGCGTACGACCTGCTGCGCAACGCGCTGGACCTGGAGCCCGCGCAGATCGCCGAGGTGATGCGCGGCTGGAACACCGGCAGGCTCAACTCCTACCTGATCGAGATCACCGCCGAGGTGCTCTCGCACGTGGACGCCAAGACCGGCAAGCCGTTCGTGGACATCGTCGCCGACCAGGCGGAGCAGAAGGGCACCGGTCGCTGGACCGTGCAGATCGCGCTCGACCTCGGCAGCCCGGTCAGCGGCATCGCCGAGGCCGTGTTCGCGCGTTCCCTGTCCGGCAGCGCCGACCTGCGCACCGCCGCCCGCGGCCTGGCCGGTCCGCGTGGCAAGAAGCTGACCGGGGCTGCCGCCGATGGCTTCGCGGCCGACGTCGAGCAGGCGCTGTACGCGGCCAAGGTGGTCGCCTACGCGCAGGGCTTCAACCAGATCCAGGCGGGCAGCACCGAGTACGGCTGGAACATCGATCTCGCCTCGCTGGCGACGATCTGGCGCGGCGGCTGCATCATCCGCGCCGAGTTCCTCAACGACATCCGCAACGCGTACACGACCGACCCGAAGCTGCCGACGCTGTTGACCGACAACACCTTCGCGGCGCAGGTCGCCGGCGCGCAGGACTCCTGGCGCAACGTGGTCAGCACGGCCGCGCGGCTCGGCATCCCCGCGCCGGGCCTGAGCACCGCGCTGTCCTACTACGACGGCCTGCGCGCGGCGCGGCTGCCCGCGGCACTGATCCAGGGCCAGCGCGACTTCTTCGGCGCGCACACCTACCGCCGGGTCGACACCGAGGGCACCTTCCACACCTTGTGGGCCACCGACGACCGGGCCGAGCACCAGTCCTGAGCGAGCCAACCAACGAGAAAGGGGCCCTTCGGGGCCCCTTTTCCGTTGGCATGAAAAATACGCGGGACGCCCCGTTCCCAACGGGACGCCCCACGCCTCGGATGAAGCTGCGTCGTGCGATCAGGCCGCCGGGCCGGTGCCCAGTTGCAGGGTCGCGGTGTGTGTCTGGCCCTGCACGTCGGTCCAGCCCAGGGTGATCGAGTCGCCGGGGTGGAACGCCTGCAACGCGGTGGTGAGCGCGTCGGAAGAGGCGATCGCCTTGCCGTTGAGCGTGGTGATCACGTCCCCGTCGGTCAGACCGGCCTGATCGGCCGGGGTGCCCGGCACCGCGGCCTGCACGTCCGCACCGGCCACGCCACCGTTGCCGAAGTTGCCGTTGCCGCCACCGTTCTGGGCGCCGCCCTGACCGCCGCCGTTCTGGGCGCCGGAGCTGACCTTCACACCGAGGAACGCGGTCGCTCCGATGTGGACATTGGCGGACGCCTGCTTGGCGAAGATCTGCTTGCCGATGTCGCCTGCCTTGTTGATCGGGATCGCGAACCCGGCGCCGGACTGGCTCGCCTGGATCTGCGTGCCCGCCGAGGCGGCCGTGTCGATGCCGATCACCTGACCGGCGGTGTTCACCAGCGGACCGCCCGAGTCGCCCGGCTGCACGTTCGCGTTGACCTGGATCAACCCGGTCAGCTGCTCCGAGGTGCCGTCCGAGTCGTCGGAGGCGGTGATCGACTGGTTCAGGTCGGTCACGGTGCCACCGGCCACGCTCGGCGTGCCGCCGACGCCGCCCGCGTTGCCGATCGCGACGACCTGCTGGTTGAGCGTGACCTTGCCGGAGTCACCGATGCTCGCGGTCTTCAGCCCGGACGCGTTCACCAGCTGCAGCACCGCGATGTCGTCGGAGCGGTCGTAGCCGACCACGTCGGCCTGGTAGGTCTGGCCGTTGCCGATGTCGGTCACGGAGATCTGCGTCGCGCCGTTGATCACGTGGTTGTTGGTCAGCACCTCACCGGTGGGGGTGAGCACGATCCCGGTGCCCGCCGCGCGCTCGTTGGAGTCGCCGAGCACCGTGTTCACGTCCACGATGCCGGGATCGACCTGCTGCGCGATCTGCGTAGCGTTGCCCGGTCCGCCCTGAGCGTTGGAATTGCCCGAACCGCTCTGGCCGCCCTGTGCCCCGCCGCCGCCGCTGCCGAAGCCGCCGCTGCCACCGTTGCCCTGCCCGTTCGGATCGAATCCGCCCGAGTTGTTCTGGTTGTTGGAGAACGGCGACTGGTTGGCCGCGTTGCTGCTGCTGGGCTGCCAGATGGTGCGACCGATGGCCAGACCGAGCAGTGCCGCGGTCACCATGGTCACCGCGATCATCGCGATGGTCGCGGCACCGCGCCGCCTGCGCGGCGGCGGCTGCTGCGGCATCGGCTGCGGCCAGTAGCCGGTCTGCGGCCACCCCGCGGTGGGCGGCTGCTGGTAGTAGGCCGGGCCGGTCTGACCCCAGATGCCGGAGTGCTCGCCAGGCGGTACCGAGCCAGGTGGCGGCGTCGAGCCGGGAGGAGGTACCGAACCGGGCCAACCAGCACCGGGCACCCCAGCCGGTGGCTGGTGGTACGGGTAGTGCGACGAGTCGCCATACCCGGGCGTGCCCATCCCGCTTCGGGTGGGATCGGTCCCACCCAGCGGGTACTGGTCGTCCTCGCTCATTCGGGACCTCCTCTCCGGTTCTCGATCAGTCGCACCGTCGCTGTCTGGAACCAGTACACCGCCGGTTCCTGAGAATTCTCTTACCTGCGACTGTGGACCTGATTAGCTTTTTGGCTTGGTCAGGTCGTACACGGTCTGCCCACCGACGGTCGTCGAGGTGTAGTGGGCCTCGACCCAGCTGGTGATGGCACTCGAATCACCGCTGCTGCCGCCACCGAAACCACCCTGACCTCCTCGGCCACCGAATCCGCCTTCCGGCAGTTCACCACCGTTGCGGCCGCCCGGGAAGGCGCCGTTGCCAGGGAACCCGCCGCCGGGAAAACCGCCCGATCCACCCTGCTGTCCGCTCGGGGCGTCACCACGAGTGAACCCACCATTACCACCGCGCGAGCCTCCACCGCCACCACCAAAACCGCCAGCGACGAAGTAGTGGATCTTGCCAGCTTTCACGTCCGCCTCGAACTGGGCCAGGGTCGGCGACGGATCGCTGCCGGTGAAACCGCCGATGGCCATCACCGCCTTGCCGCTGGCCAGTTCGAGCGGCGCCGCCGAGTTCGCGCCGGTAGTCGCCGCCGCCCAGGTGGTGCTGGTGTTCTTCAGCAGGGTGGTCAACGCGCTGCTGGTGTTGCCGTCGTCGCCACCGGGCCCGCCCCTGCCGCCACCGAAGCCACCGAAACCGCTGGTCGCGGGGCCGGAGGTGGGGATGGCGCCGGTGTGCGGCTGGCTGGCAGTGTCCACCGCGTACGCGGCCGACCCGAGGACCCCGGTAACCGCCGTGACCAGCAGCAACACCGTCGCCGACCGGGCCAGCGCCTTGGTGCTGATCAGCAGGGCGACCGCGACAACGACCCCGGCGACCAGCACCACGTAGCGCAGCCACGGCAGCCAGGTCGGGGTGCGGTCCAGCAGCACGAAGTCCCAGACCCCGGTGGCCGCGACCATCAGCGCGAGCGTGCCGCGCACGAACGGGTTCGACCGGCCCCGCCAGAGTTCGCGGCCGGCGACCGCAAGCACGCCGACGATGCCCGGCGCCAGCGCGATCATGTAGTAGGGGTGGATGGTGCCTGCCATGAAGCTGAAGACCAGACCGGTCACCACCAGCCAGCCGCCCCACAGGATCAGCCCGGCGCGCGCCTTGTCGGTGCGCGGCGCCTTGCGGCTGAACCACAAACCCGCCACCAACGCGATCAGCGCGGCAGGCAGCAGCCAGGAGATCTCGGTGCCGAAACTGTCACCGAACAACCGGCCGATGCCCGGGTTACCGCCGAATGACGCATTCCCGCCACCGCCGAAACCACCGCCGCCGCCGCCACCGGTCGGCCCGCCTCCGCCGCCACCGTTGCCGGAACCGCCGAAGATGCGGCCGAGACCGTTGTAGCCGAGCGCCAGTTCCAGCAGGCTGTTGTCGGTCGAGCCGCCGATGTACGGGCGGGCCCCCGCCGGCCAGATCGCCACCAGCGCCACGAACCAACCCGCGGACACGACCAGCGCGACGGTGGCGGCGAGCACGTGCCGGATGCGGCGGCCGAGCCCGGTCGGCGCGGCGATCAGGTAGACGATCGCGAACGCGGGCAGTACCAGGAACGCCTGCAACATCTTGGTGAGGAACCCGAAACCGACCAGCACCCCGGCCAGCATCAGCCACTTCGCGCTGGCTTTCTCGGTCGCCCGCACCACGCAGTACGCGCCGGCGACCAGCAGCAGCACCAGGATCGCGTCCGGGTTGTTGAACCGGAACATCAGCGCCGCCACCGGGGTCAACGCGAGCGCCGCACCGGCGAACAGGCCCGCGCCCGGTCCGGACCAGCGGCGCACCGCGCCGTAGAGCAGCCCGACCGAGGCGACGCCGGCCAGCGCGTCCGGCACCAGCATGCTCCACGAGTTGAAGCCGAAGATCCGCGCGGACAGGCCCATCACCCAGAACGCGGCGGGCGGTTTGTCGACCGTGATCGCGTTGCTGGAGTCCAGCGAGCCGAACAGCCACGCCTTCCAGCTCTGCGTACCGGCCTGCACGGCGGCCGCGTAGAAGCTGTTCGCGTTGCCGGACGCGCCGAGGTCCCAGAGGAACAGCAGCGCGGAGCCCGCGAGCAGCACCAACAGTCCTGGCCGGGCCCAGCGCGGCTGGTCGAGCGGGCCGCGCAGCAGCCTGCCGAGCAGCCCGCTGGGCTCGTCCCGGGTGCCGGTCGGCACCGCGTGGGCGGTGGTGGTCGTTGCCATGTTCTTTCTTCTCCCTGGGAATGTGACAGTTCAGCGTTGAGCGCGGAAGACCCAGCCGCGCAGTAGGACGAACCGCACGACGGTGGCCAGCAGGTTCGCCAGCACCAGCACGACGAGTTCCAGCGCGCGCGGCGGGTTTCCGGTGAGCAGTTGCAGCACCGCGAGCGAGCCGCTGGTCAGGCCGAGGCCGACGGCGAACACGAGCAGGCCCTGGAACTGGTGGCGGCCCGCGCCCTCCCGGCCGCGCACGTCGAAAGTGAGGCGCCGGTTCGCCGCGGTGTTGGCGATCGCGCTGATCAACAACGCCAGCAGGTTGGCGGGCTGCGCGCCCATCCCGTTGCGCAGCAGCACGAACAGCAACAGGTAGAGCAGCGTGCTGGCGACGCCGACGGCGGCGAACCGGACGACCTGTCTGGTCAGCCCGGCAGGCACGCCCGGCACCGGCGGCGGGACGTCTCTGCCGAGCTGGTGGCGCAGCTCGCTGATCGGCAGCGCACCGGTGGCGAACGCCCTGCCCAGCCGCGCCACGCCCTTCAGATCGGTCAGCGCCGTGGACACGATGTCGACCCGGCTGTCCGGGTCGTCCACCCAGTCGACCGGCACCTCGTGGATGCGCAGCCGCGCGCGTTGCGCGAGCACCAGCAGCTCGGTGTCGAAGAACCAGCCGGTGTCCGCGACCAACGGCAGCAGGTGCGCGGCCACGTCCGAGCGGATCGCCTTGAACCCGCACTGCGCGTCGGAGAACCGCACGAACAGCGCGGAGCGCAGGATCAGGTTGTAGCAGCGCGAAATGAACTCCCGCTTCGCCCCGCGCACCACCCGCGCGCCACGCGCGAGCCTGCTGCCGATCGCGAGATCGGAGTGACCGGAGATCAGTGGCGCCACCAACGGCAACAGCGCCGCGAGGTCGGTGGAGAGATCCACGTCCATGTAGGCGAGCACCGCCGCGTCCGACGCGGACCAGACCGCGCGCAACGCCCGGCCCCGGCCCTTCTGCTCCAGCCGGACGCTCGCCACCTCGATGAACTCGTCGGCGAGTTCGGCGGCGATCCTCGGGGTCGCGTCGATGCTGGCGTTGTCCGCGACGGTGATCCGGAACGGGTACGGGAAGTGCTCGGTCAGGTAGGCGTGCAGCCTGCGCACGCAGGGCCCCAGGTCGTGCTCCTCGTTGTAGACCGGGATCACCACGTCCAGCACGGGTCTGCCGCCGCCGGTCGCGATGCGCGGAACGGGCAGCGGCGCGGCGGCCGGCGGATTCCGGTAGGTCGTCTGCATAACGTCCACCGTCGAGGCCGTCGCTATGCCGGTTGTGTGCCTTCGCTGTGCCTGCGCTGTGAGATCACCGGCTGTTGGCTGGCAGATTCACAGTGAACACGGTGTTGCCGGGCACGCTCGCCACCTCGACGGTGCCGTGGTGCGCGGCAACGACCGCGGCCACGATCGCCAGACCGAGCCCGGTACTGCCCGCGGCACGCGAACGCGACGTGTCGCCGCGCGCGAAGCGTTCGAAGATGTCCGGGAGCACGTCCGGCGGGATGCCCGGCCCGTTGTCGGTGACCGTGACCGTGACGGAATCGCCCGGTCCGTTGGCCAGCGCCGTGGTCACCGTGGTGCCGCCGGGCGTGTGCGTACGTGCGTTGGTGACGAGGTTGGCCAGCACCTGATGCAGGCGCGCGGCATCGCCGACGATGGTGATCGGCTCCTCCGGCAGTTCCAGGCGCCAGACCTGCCCCGGTCCGGCGATGTGCGCGTCGCTGACCACGTCCACGATCAACCGGGACAGGTCCATCTCGCGCAGGTCCAGCGGTCGGCCGGAATCCAGGCGCGCCAACAACAACAGGTCGTCGACGAGCGTGGTCATCCGGGCCGATTCGGAGTGCACGCGGCGCATCGCGTGCGCGAGTTCTGGCGGGATCGCGTCATCGCTGCGCTGGGTGAGTTCGGCGTAACCGCGGATCGCGGCCAGCGGCGTGCGCAGCTCGTGGCTGGCGTCCGCGACGAACTGCCGCGCCCGCGTCTCACTGGCCTGCCGTGCGGCGAGGGCGCCGTCGACGTGGTGCAGCATGCGGTTCAACGCGGCGCCGACCTGGCCGACCTCGGTGCTCGGGTCGGTGTCCACAGCGGGCACGCGCACCGAGAGCGCCACGTCGCCCCGGTCCAGTGGCAGTTCGGTCACCTTGGCCGCCGTGTCCGCGACCCGGCGCAACGGCCGCAGCGTGCGCCACACGATCACCCAGCCCAGCAACCCGGCCAGCGCCAACCCGATCAGCGCGACCACGCCGAGCGCCCAGCCCAGCGTCCACAGCGTCGAATCGTCGTTCGCCTCGGAGATCCCGGTGACCTTGGTGCCGCCCGGGATCGTCGTGGCGAACAGCCGGTAGTCGCCGAGGCTGGGCAGGTCCCGGCTGACGTTCTGGCCGGGCGGGATGGCCGTGATGACCGCGACATCCGCGTCGGCCAACGGTTTTCCGCACACCTCGTGCGAGTTGGACGTGCTCAGGTCGACCAGCTGCGACGCGTTCTGCACCCGCCCGTTCTGCACCACCACGGTCAACGTGCCGATGCCCTGGCCGAACGCGAACGGCGGGGCGCCACCTTGGTAGCCGCCACCCTGATCACCGCCGCTCGACCCGCACGGCGGTGGACTCTGGCGGCCAGGACCGGGACCGTGGTCGCCGATCTGGCTGGCGCCCCTGAGCTGCTCGTCGAGCTGGCTGAGCTGCGAATGATTCAGGCTGATCAGCGTGCCGGTGCCGATCACGACGCAGACCAGGGCGAGCACCAGCAGCTGACCGGCAAGCAACCGCGCGCGCAGCGACCAGCGGTGCCACCAGCGCCGCTCAGGTCGCCGGCTTGAGCACATACCCCGCCCCACGCAGTGTGTGGATCATCGGCGCCCGCCCGACATCGATCTTCTTCCGCAGATACGACACGTAGAGCTCGACGATATTGGCTTGGCCGCCGAAGTCGTAGTTCCACACCCGATCGAGGATCTGCGCCTTGCTCAGCACCCGCCGTGCGTTGCGCATCAGGAACCGCAGCAGCTCGAACTCGGTCGCGGTCAACTCGACCAGTTCGCCGCCGCGGTGCACCTCGCGACTGTCCTCGTCCAGGGTGAGGTCGCCGACCACCAGCACGGCGCCCGCCGCCTCGGCTGCGACGTGCGTGCGGCGCAGCAGCGCGCGCAGCCGCAACACCACCTCTTCCAGGCTGAACGGCTTGGTCACGTAGTCGTCGCCGCCCGCGGTGAGCCCGGCGATCCGGTCCTCCACCGCGTCGCGCGCGGTCAGGAACAGCACCGGCAGATTCGGATTCTGCTCGCGCAGCCTGCGCAGCACCTCGATGCCGCTCAGGTCGGGCAGCATGATGTCCAGCACGACCACGTCCGGCCGCAGCTCCCTGGCGATCCGCACCGCACCCGCGCCGTCGCCCGCGCTGCGCACCTCCCAGCCCTCGTAGCGCAGCGCCATCGTGACCAGTTCGGCCAGCGTCGCCTCGTCGTCGACGACCAGCACCCGGACCGGGGCACCGTCAACGCGCCGCAGGTCCGCGCGGGGCGATGCGATCACTGGCTGCTCGCGGGAAGGGCTCACTGCGGTCATGCTCCGATGTTGGGTGGCCGGGCTAAGACGAGCCTGTGGCCTTACTGTGGATGCGCTGTGCTTTGCCGGTCGAGTTTTCGCTGCCCCCGAGCAGGGTAATCAGGCACGGGCCACCCCGCAGGTGGAGCGGCCGTCCGGTCAGTACAGCTCACGCACAGGTTTGTGCTGAAGGCTGTCGGCAGGAGTGAGCAGCAACAGGAGGATCAGCACGGTGGGCACCGAGGAAACCGCGCCACAGGCGGACCAACTCACGGAGCGACCCCCGGAGACCTGGGGTACCCCGTTACCAGCCGGTGCCCGTCAGGTCGACGTGCCCACCCAGGTCGACATGCGGCCGCACTGGTCGGCCAGGAAGGTCGTCGGCGTCGTCGCGCTGGCCGTGGTGCTCGTCGGCGGCGGTACCTGGGTCGCGATCGCGGCCACCCAGACCAGCACGGTCGCCGACACGCACCCGAGCGCGGGCGTCTCCGGTGGCCAGGTCAACAGTGGCAGCGGCAGCGGCAACCGCAGGGGCACCTACCCCGGTGGCTATCCGGGACCGTTGAGCAACGCGGTGCACGGCGAGTTCGTGGCGCGCACCGACTCCGGCGCCTACGCGACCGAACGGTTCCAGACCGGCACGGTCACCAAGGTCAGCGCCGCCACCCTCACCCTGACCAGCGCGGACCGCTACGTCGGCAACTACCTGGTGAACAGTTCGACGGTGATCAACCGGGGCGCGGCCACCATCAACGACGTCAAGGTCGGCGACAGCGTCACCGTCGTGGCCACCCTCTCCGGCAGGACGGCGACCGCCACCACGGTCACCGACAGCGCGGACAAGCAGTACCCGACCACCCACTCCCCGGGCACCGGGACCGGCGGCATGCAGCCCAACGACACCACATCGGCCAACCCAGGCAACTGACCCGACCGATCCCGACACATCGGCCCGGATGAGATAATCATCCGGGCGATTGACGGGGAGGGGCCGGATGGCGATCGAGTTCCGCGTGCTCGGCCCGGTCAGCGCCTGGGCAGGCGGCGAAGCCATCCAGCTCGGTCCCCGCCAGCAGGCCATTCTGGCCGTGCTGCTGATCGAGCCGAACCGGGTCGTCTCGCGGGACCAACTGCTCGACCGGATCTGGGGCGAGAAGCTGCCGAGCAGGCCGGCGAACGCCGTCCAGACCCAGTTGACCCTGCTGCGCAGGGCGCTCAGCACGATCCCGCGGGTGGCCATCACCTGGCAGACCGGCGGCTACCGGTTCAACGTGGACGAAGAAACGATCGACCTGCACCGGTTCCACGAACTCGTCGAACAAGCCCGCACCAGCCCGACCGACCGCGCCGCGCGGTGCTTCGACGATGCGCTGGGCCTGTGGCACGGTGAACCGTTCGTCGGCATCGACGCACCCTGGTTCGGCAAACTCCGCACCAACCTGCTCGCCGAACAGCACGCGGCCACGCTCGACCGCACCGACGTGATGCTGCGCCTTGGCAAACAGGACACGGTGCTGCCCGCGTTGACGGTCCAGGCCCAGGCCCACCCGCTCGACGAACGCCTGGCAGGCCAGTTCATGCTCGCCCTGCACAAGGCAGGCCGCACCGCCGACGCGTTGCTGCACTTCGAGCAGGTGCGCAGGCGCCTTGTCGACGAACTCGGCGCCGATCCGAGCATCCCCCTGCGCGAACTGCACCAACAGCTGCTCGGCGCGCAACCCGCCGTCCCCCGGCCCCGGGAAGCGCTTGCGACCGTCCCCCGCCAACTCCCCGCCGCACCCGCCTCCTTCACCGGCCGGGCCCGCGAACTCACCGCGCTCACCCGCATCCTCGACTCCGCGTCCGCGGCGGGCGGTCCGGTGGTCATCTCGGCGACCTCCGGCACCGGTGGCATCGGCAAAACCTGGCTCACCCTGTACTGGGCGCACCAGCAGCGCGATCGGTTCCCGGACGGTCAACTGTTCGTCGACCTGCGCGGTTTCAGCCCCGAAGGCAGACCGATGGCGCCGGAGGCGGCGGTGCGCGGCTTTCTGCACGCACTCGGCGTTGCGGACACCCAGATCCCGAGCAGCCTGGACGCGCAGGCCGCGCTGTGGCGCACCCTGCTCGCCGACAAGCACATGCTCATCGTGCTGGACAATGCGGCGGACACCACGCAGGTCCGCCCGCTGCTGCCCGGCGGCTCGACCAACACCGTGTTCGTGAACAGCCGCGACCACCTCACCGGCCTGGTCACCAGTCACGGCGCACACCGCGTCGACCTGGACATCCTGTCCGACACCGAAGCCCACGACCTGCTCCGCGCCCGGCTCGGCCGAGACCGGCTCGCCGCCGAACCCGACGCCGTCGACGAGCTGCTCGCGCTGTGCGGCGGCTTCCCGCTGGCGTTGAGCATCGTCGCGGGCCAGGCGCAGAGCCACCCCGAGTTCTCGCTCGCCATGCTCACCGACGAACTGCGGGAGAGCCGCCTGGCCGCGTTGGACGACGACGATCCGGCGGCCAGCCTCCCGTCCGTGCTGTCCTGGTCCTTCGCAGCGCTGACCGAAGAACAGGCCAGAGTCTTCGGGTTGCTCGGCATCGCCCCCGGCCCGGACGTCAGCCTCGCCGCGGCCGCCAGCCTGATCGACCGGTCCACTCAGGACACTCGGAGCACACTGCGCGGCCTGGTCCGCGTCTCGCTGTTGCGTGAGGACGGACCGGGCCGCTACGCCATGCACGACCTGGTCCGCGCCTACGCGCGGGAAACCGCCGATGCCAGCGCCGAGGACGCGCTGCGCCGCGTCGTCGAGTTCTACCTGCGCACCGCGTACGCGGGCGAGGCCGCGATCAACCCGAGCCGCAGGCGGATCACCGCACCCACCATGTCCGCCGGAATCCGGCCGATCGCCTTCCACGGCGTCGACGAGGTGATGACCTGGTTCGCGGGCGAATACCAGAACCTCTCCGCCGTCCACCACGACATCGCCGCCCGGGGCTGGGACGAACCGACCTGGCGGCTGAGCTGGACGCTGGGCACCTACCGCTACCGCACCGGCCGCGTGCTCGACGAGGTCGCGTCCTGGCGCACCGCGCTGGCAGCCGTCCTGCGGCTCGGCGACCCCGCGGTGGAAGCCCTGGCCAGACAACTACTCGGCAACGCCTGCGCCCGCGCCGAACTGTTCACCGAGTCCGTCACCCTGCTGACCGAGTCGGTCCGGCTCGCCCTGCAGATCGGCGACGTGCTCACCGAGGCGTTCAGCGAGCGCGGTCTCGGCCGCACCTGGGGCGTGCAGGGCCGGATGACGGAAGCGCTGGCGCACAACAAACGCGCGCTGGCGCTGTTCGAGCAGATCGGCTATCCGGTGTGGATCGCCAACGAGCTCAACAACGTCGGCTGGGTGGCCGCGCACCTCGGCGACTACGAGTACGCCAAGTCGTGCTGCGAAAAAGCGCTCAAGATGAACCACACCCACCTGCCCCCCGACCCGTCCCTCACCGGCATGATGCTGGACAGCCTCGGTTTCATCGCGGCAGGCATGGGCCGCCACGAGGACGCGATCGGCTACTACGACAAGGCGCGCGCACAGTACGCCAGCAACGACGACACCTACTTCGACGCGGAAACCCTCGATCACCTCGGCCACCCGTACCGCGCCCTCGGCCAGTTGGACAAGGCCCGCGAAGCCTGGCAGGCGGCCATGCGCCGCTACCGCGACCACAAACGGTTCGCCGACGTGCAACGGATCCAGGCCCTGCTCGACGAACTGGGCACCGGATGACCGTCCAGTTCGGTCGGCCAGTTGTCAGGTGTCGCGGTCGAGCAGGCGGCGGATGCGCTGGGCGGCGTTGCGGTAGTGGATGGCGGCGTCTTCGTTGCTGTCCTGGTAGGCGATGGCGAGCAACTGGAACGTGTCGTGGGTTTGCGCGAGGTCGCCGATTTCCTGCCAGGTGTCCAGCGCCGACTTGAGCAGGGGCGCGACCACCTCGACGGGTTCCTCGGCGAGGATGAGGTAGCGGGCCTGCCAGGCGCGGGCGAGGGCGGCGTAGCGGTTGGCGTCGGCCGGGAGGATGACGCTGACGTCGAACAGCAGCGCGCACGCGTTGGCGCCCGCGGCAAGGCGGGGGCGGGTGCGGACGTCGAACGGGCTGTCGGCGATGCGCTGGAACAGCGTGGTGACCGCCTCGAAGAACGGGGCGACGTGCGCGGCTTTCACCCTGGAGACGAACTCGGGCGCGTGGCTGATGTGCTGGTACTCGGTGATGTCGATGAAGTTTTCGAACAGCAGCCCGGTCAGCATGAACAGCGGGTTGGCGGACAGCGGCGCGTAGCGGCGGACGGCCTGCCAGCGGGCGATGGAGTCGCGCAGTTCGTCGAGGGCGCGTTCGAGCGGCAGGCGCAGGTCGGCTCGGATCGCGTCGTCGCCGAGGACTTTGGCGAGGTGGTAGGAGACGCTGTCGTCGAGCCACTCGCGCACCGGGGAGTCATCCAGTGAGGGTGCCGCGCCGGGTTCGGCGAATGCCTTGGCCAGCACGGTGATGACGCCTTCGACGATCTCCCGGTAGAGGCCGATGCGGAACATCAGGCGGGGATCGTCGATCCTGGCGATCATCTCGTCGGTCAGCGCCGCCAGCCGGTCCTCGCCGGACCTGGCCAGCGGGTGGCCAGGGTCGTGCACGGTGAAGTTGTGGTGCAGGGTGCGCATTTCCAGCGCGGGAGTCGGTTTGAGCAAGCGCACCACGCGCGATTCGAGGTCCGGATCGTCGACGGGCACCACTGCGAACTGTATGGTGCCGTCGTCTTCTTCGGCGATCTCTCTGATGAGAACTGTCTGCACGCCATCTGGCCAGCCGTCGAGGCTGGTCGTGTCGATGTCGAATGTGGTGCCAACGAAGTTCTCGCGTCGCATCACCTTGATCTAATCATCACGGTGACCTGCGACGCGCAGCCGCCCGCCGGAAGTATTTCGTCCCGACGGGCGGCGCATCGTTCCCCCAGTTATCGGGAGCTCATGGGGTGGTTTGCACGTTGTCGAGCTGTTCGGCGGCGGGGCGGATCGGGTAGAGGTCGCCGCCGGGTTCGATCTGTAGTTTGGGCAGTGCCGCCTTGGCCAGCTTGTCGCCCGCGTCCGCCGCGGCGTGCATGATGTCGACGGCCGCGAACTGGTGGAAGTCGATCTCCGGGAAGGTCCACACCGACTGGCCCTGGGTGGCGGCCGGGATCAGGTAGTTGACCGCGGCGGTCAGGTTGCCGCCGTCCGGTGCGGTGTACTTCCACAGGTTCACGCCGACGTGCTGGCCGATGTCGGCGAGGCGGGTCAGCGCGACCAGGTTGAAGTTGAAGTAGTGCCAGCTGCGGGTCCTGGTCAGTTCGAGCGGCTGTTCGCCGTCGGCCTGGATCTGCACGGCGATGCGCTTGGTTTCGGTCTGCTGGACGATGGACTTGGCCAGCGACTTCTGCCCGGCGAACAATGCCGTCGCGGCGCTGAGCATGTCGTAGAAGCTGCCGTGGTTGTTCTTCTCGGCTGCCTCGGATGTGCCGTTGCTGCTGGTGCGCAACCAGGTGAGGAACTGGCCCGCCCAGGACTGCATGCTCGACGAGTCACCGGACTTCCAGCCGGGCGCGCCGTCGTTGAGCAGCGAGACCGCGTCGAGCACCTCGGTGAAGGAGTAGCCGAAGTCGATGATGCCGATGCCGCGACCGTCGACCTGGCACGGGATGCCCTGGGCGAAGTTGAGGTTCGGGTTCATCTTGGTGGCGGCGTCCAGGAACCAGGTGCGGATGTCGAGTTCGGCGCGCTGCGCGTAGCTGACGTCACCGGTATAGTACCAGGCGAGGCTGAGTTGGTAGATCGCGTTGTACGCCTGGATCCACTCGGGTTTGTCCGGAATGCTCTTGGAGATCGGCGAAACCTGCCCGTCCTTGTTCACGTACGGGCAGCCCCACGGATTGTCGGGGGTCTGCGGCTGGGTGGGCCAGTAGTACGGGGCGAGGCTCATGTAGTCGTGCTTGTCGCCGCTGGGCGGCACCTCGGTCTTGTCCATGACCGTCCACGGGCCCTGGGTCAGCTCGGGTTTGGCCTGGGCCAGCAGGTTGTTCAGCGAGGCGCGCAGGGTGGGGTCGCCGGCGAGCAGTTTGAGCCGGTTGGCCTCCAGTTGCGTGCCGGACAGGACGACGGTGCTCGGCGCGCACAGGATGTTGATGCCGGGCAGGGCGCAGCCGAGTGACCCGGTCGACGCCGGAGCGGCGGGAGCGGGAACGGCGGTCAGGGAGACAACGGTCGCACCGGCGACCACGGCGGCAAGCACGCCCGCCAGCCGCGATCGGGGGCCGGATCGACGAAGACGTAACACCACAACTCCGTTCATGTATGTGAACACGACCAGGATGTTGAACAGATGTTACGTACCTGAATTCTGACTGGCAACAGATGGAAACCGATATGTCCGGGTCAGGCTCGTTCGGACGCAAGCACCCGCAACTGGGCCAGCAGATCGCTGCGACTGGTCGCGCCGAGCCGCTGCCGCATCCGGGCGACGTGGTGTTCGACCGTTTTGGCGGAGATGAACAGCCGATCACCGATCTGCTTGTAGGTCAGTCCGGCCAGCACGAGGTCGGCGACCTCCCACTCGCGTTCGCTGAGCTTGCCCGCCGCGATCACCTCGGCGGTCGCCGCCGTGCTCGACGCGAGATTGTCCTTGGCCGCCACAGCTTTCGCGTGCGTCGGCTTGACCTGCGTCTTGCCCTGCAACAGTCGGGCGCATTCGAGCAGCCGGACCATCGCCTTCCGGTCCGAGGTACGGATGGCCGCCTGACCGGCGAGGCGCGCACCGTCCCAGGACAACCCGACGTCATCCAGCTCCCGCGCGGCGGATTCGACCGATGCCGGGTGCACGTTGCCGGTGACCACCGCGAGCCAGCTGCGCGCGGCCGAATAGAGCACCGCGCCGTAGCGGCTGTGCCCTGCCCCGTCGGCCAGCGCGTGCACGTGCTCCTCGGCCGCTGCCGGTTCCTCGCCGATGATCGCCGCGTGCAGGCCGTTCCAGTGCACCGCAGTCGTCCACAGTGGAGGTTGGCGCAACTGCTCCGCGAGCAGCTTGGCCTCCTGCACGTGCGGGGCGAGCCGGTCCTGGTCGCGCAGTCTGGCGGCGGCGATGGTGAACTCGCCCAGCGGCAGGAACGTGTACAGGTCGATTGGGTGCCGCATGACCGCGTCGCCCGCCTGCGACCAGATCCGGCGCAACGCGGCCAGGTCGCTGCTGCGCCGCGCGAGCCCGACCTCGATACCGACCGCGTAGAGCCAATCCCGTGGCTGGTAGGCGGCGGACGCCTTGTTGGCCATGGCCAGGAATTCCTGCGCCGCCGCGAAGGCGCCGCGCATCATGCAGATCCAGCCCTGCAACAACCGGTGCCGGGCCAGCATCAGCGCGCCGCCGACGTTCGCCGCGACCGCGCGGTCCAACACGGACTCGGCGATGCTCAACTCGCCGCAGTGCAACGCGACCAGAGCGGCGAGCGCGGCCGGACTGTCCGGCAGCAGGACGGTTTTGCCAGCGGGTTCGAGCAGTGCGGCGGCGCGGACCAGCGTCGCGAGGGCGGCCCGCGGCGAACCGGTGACCGATTCCAGGATGCCTTTGGCCATCAGCGATGCCGCACTGGTCAGCAGGGTCGGCGGGCCGCCCTGACCGGCCGACGCGAACAGCTCGGTCGCTTCGTCGAGCGCGCCGGTGCCCAGCGTGCTGATCGCGGCGAACGCCATGGCCGGACCGGCGCCGGACCACTTGTAGAGTTCGGCCGCACTACCCAACTGTCCCAAGTGGACGAGAGCGGTGGCGGCGATGCTCGCGCCTTCGGCCTGGTCGGGGGTGGGCGGTCCGGCGATGACCTGGTCGGTCAGGCGTAACGCGGCAGGCAGGTCACCGGCCAGCGCTGCGGCGCTCGCCCAGCGCACCGCGACCGAGGGCAACGGCGCGCCGGAGGACACCGCCGCACCGAAGAGTTCGGCGGCCAGCGCCGGTTCGCTCGCCAGCGCTTCGCCTGCCGCCGCCTCGTACGCGGCGGCCAGGCCGGCGACTCCGCTGCGCGGCAACGGGCGCACCAGGTCGAGCACGGCACCGCCGCGCGCCAACTGCAACTGGGCGAGCCGGGCGCGGACCGCGAGCGCGCCGTCGCCCGGGTTCAACGTGGCCAGCGCCGCCGCGACGATCGGCACCAGCGTGCCGTCCGCGGCGAGCAAACCGCTGGCCTTGGCCGCTTCCACGATGACGGCGACGCCGTCCTGGTCGCGGCCGAGCAGTTCCCCGATCAGTTCGGCGTGCCCGCCGACGCCCGCGAGCTGCGCGAGCAGGAACCGCAGCACCTCGGGTTCGAGCCGGTCGAAGTCGTAGCCGAACGCGGTCAGCGCGGTCGCCGGGATCTCCTGATCCGGAGCTTTGATCGACGGATCGAGGCTCGCCGCGACCCGCTCGACGAACCGGGGCACTCCCCCGGTCAGTCGCTGCACGCGTTCGAGCAGGGTTGATCCCGGGGTCCGGCCGAGCGCCGCGGTGAGCGCGGCCGTGGTCTGGCGCTGGTCGAACGGCGCGGGCAGCAGCGGACCGTGCCGCCGGGTCAGGCGCTCGATCAACCCGCTCAGCTCTGCGGGCCGCGGCCACGGGCGGCAGGCGACGATCGCCCTGGTCAGGTCGCCGTCGACCAACGCGTTGAGCTCGTCGAGCTGCGCGGCCGTGAGCTGGTGCGCGTCGTCGACGATGAGCACGGTGTCCGCGTCAGCGGGCGCGGCGCTCGCCTCTCTCGGCGTGCGCACAGTCAGTCCGGCGGACCGGTAGGTGTGCTCGAGTTCGGCGAGCAGTGCGGTCTTGCCGTGCCCGCCCGGCGCGATCACCACCAGCTGGATCGCTGCCATCGGGTCGTGCGCGATCTCGGCGAGCACGGCTCGCGTCTGCTCGTCGACGATCAGCTCCGCGGTGGTCGCGGTGGAGTGGATCAATTGCCGCCGCCCTGACTGGATCCGGTGGAAATGGTGGTGTGCACGGCAGTCGCGCCTGAGCCGCCCAACGTCGGGGTCTTGGTCCCGGTGCCGCCTTCGATCATGAAGGTGAGTACCACACCGGCGATCGCGACCACCGCGACGATCACCCCGAGCACGCTGGGGCTGACCCAGGGCACGAGGCTGCTGACCGTCCTGGGTTCGGGCAGGTCGAGCGGGAGGATGTCCATGGCGGGCCGGGGTGGCGGCTCGTCGAACTCCGCCGATTCGCCTCGGCCGGGCGGCAGCTGGATCGGTGAGTCGTTGTTCTTGCTGACCACCAGCGCGGTGGACGGTTTCGGGGCGACCGGGTTCGGCTCGCCGGTGGCGATGCGGCGCGCGGCGAGCGCGGCGCCCTTGACCGGGGTCAGTTCCGGCGCCTCGTCCTGGACGATGACGGTGTCCTTGCTGGCCAGACCGGTCGACACCAGTTCGGCGATCAACGGCACCCGGCTCGATCCGCCGACCAGCAGCACCGCGTCGATCTGCGCGGACGCGAGCGCGGCGGCGCGGACCGTGCGCAGCAGCAGGTCGACGGTGCAGGTCACGGTGGAGCGGATCAGCTCGTCGAACGAGCCCCTGGTGACCCGGACCTGCTGCGCGATCCCTGGCAACGCGATCGGCACCGTGGCCTCTGGCGCGCTGGAGAGCTGTTCCTTGGCGTGCGCGCACGCCTGCCGCAGCCGGTACAGCGCGACCCTGGCCTGCGGATCCTCCAGGTCCAGGTCGGGCATTGGCTGGCCGAGCGAACCACGGACCTGGCCGAGCAGCAGATCGGTGAACCGGGCGCCACCGAGCTGGTCCATGCTCTCGGTGCGGGTGAGCAGCAGGAACGAGCCGCTTGCGACCCGGCGGATCACCGAGGCGCCGAACACACCGTCGCCGAGGGAGTACACAGCCAGCGTCGAACCCGGTTCGATGTCGGTCTCGGCGGCGCGCTGCTCGCCGACCGCGACCGGCTCGGGCAGCAGGGTCACCTCGCCGACGCCCTGCACGCGCAGTTCCTGGTGCAGCAGACCGCGCCGGTAACCGCCCCAGCCTGCGGGATGGGTGAGCGCGATGTGCTCGGGCGGCTCACCCTCCTGCGCGACGACCCGGTCCAGCACCCACCTGACCAGCATCGCGGTCAGTTCCTGGGCGGTGAACTGCTCGCCGCCGACGAAGATCGGGACCTCGTCGCCGATCCGGCGGACGAAGCCGCGCGCGATCCGCTCCGGCTGACCGGCCGCCCACTGCTCGGCGGCGTCGCCCACCTCGATCGAACCGTCCTCGGCCAGGTGCAGCACTGAGGGCAGTGCGCGTGCGCGGCTCAGCCGGACGATCTCCACCGCGTCCGCGGCCGGGTCGTCGAGACGGCTGATCGCGGCCGTGGTGTGGTTCGTGCCAACGTCGATGCCGAGGACGTATGGCATGCAGGTTTGCGCCCTTCACTCTTTGGGGTGATGTCCCACTGTGGCCCACTCGTTCCTACCCGTAGCAGGCGGGTATCGAAACACCTTGACCACCAGTCGGTAAATCCCCTAACCCCCTAACGAGAGAACTCATTTCACCCAATTAGGGGACGGGGAAGGACGGGGAGTGATCCCCGATGGCCCGATGATCACCGCCCCGTAGCGTCACCGACCACACCCGGAGAGCACTTGGCCGGGAGCCCGGTTCGGTCCCCCAACTTGACGAGGAAAAGTCACAGACCATGGAATCCGTCTCCACGCTGCACGACTTCGTGCTGAACCTGCTGAGCGACCCGACCGCGCTGACCGCGTTCGCACAGGACCCGCAGGCCCTGCTGTCCCAGGCCGGCCTGGGTGACATCACCCCGACTGACGTGAGCAACGCGCTTCCGATGGTCATCGACTACGCCCCGTCGCACCTGGTGCCGGCTCTCGAGTCCGCGCAGAGCGCGCTGCCCATCGATGGCATGACCAACGATCCGACGGCCGCCATCCAGCACCTGACCGCGCTGACCTCCGCCGTCAGCGACACCACCACCTGGCTGCACGTCGACGACAACGCGGGCGTGACCACCATCGGTGGCGGCCTGTCCAACCCCGACCTGGGCATCGGCACCTCCGGTTCGGTCACCGGCACCCTGCAGAGCGGCCTGTCCAGCGCCTTCGGCTTCGCCTCGGACGCGGCACACGCCAACTTCGCGGGCGGCGCGACCGGTCTCGCCGGCCTCACCGACCCCGCCGCGGGCGGCACCGTCACCGGCGGTCTCGACGGCGACATCATCAACAAGGTCACCGGCGGTGCCCTTGACGGCAACGCGCTCGGCGGTGCCACCGCGTTCGCCACCAACCTGGTCGCCAACCCGACCGACGTGCTGGCGCACCCGACCGACATCACCAACGCCCTGACCGGCAGCATCGGCGGCACCTCGCTGCCCGGCGCGCTGCCCGTCGACCCGACCTCGGCCGTCTCCGACACGCTGCACAGCGTGCTGGCGAACGTCCCGGCCCCGGGCGACCTTGGCAACACCGTCGGCGGCCTGGGTGGCCTGGGTGGCCTCACCAACGGCCTGACCAACGGGACCGGCCTCGACGCCCACGACCCGCTGAGCGCGGTCACCTCGCACCTGCCCGCCGGCGTGACCGACCTGGTCAACGGCGCGGTCGGCAACGTGACCTCGCAGGTTCCTGGCGTCTCCGACCTGACCCACTCGGTCACCTCGGTCACCGACTCCCACACCGGTGCGAGCAGCGCCAGCCCGCTGGACGGCGTCAGCGCCTCCTCGGTCGGCGACTCCGTGAGCCACGTCACCGGCACCGTCACCGACACGCTGCACAGCGTGACCGACCTCGGTGGCGACCACGGCGGCCTGCTCGGCCTCTGAGGCTCGACCTGGCCGTTGCTCCAGCCCCCGGCAGCGGTTTCTGGTTGACGTCTGAGTAGCAAAAATATATAGGTACGCCCCCCGTTCGAGAAATCGAACGGGGGGCGCGCTACTGAGTGCAACGAAATCGATAACTCTCTGCGGTACAAATGCCGTTGCGACCAGGGCCCGTACCGCCGCTCGGGTAAACACGGCACACTATTCGGGTGATCGCCCCGCCCTGGCTCAGTTTGTTGGACGAAACCATCGGTATCTGCCTTGCCCATGAACGTGGCGACCTGGCCGAACGGCTGCGATACCGGAGAGCCCGCCTGCTTACGCCCAAATTGCACGTGCTGGTGGTCGGAGCGGCCAAGCAGGGCAAATCCCAACTGGTGAACGCATTGGTGAACGCGTCGGTCTGCGCGGTCGGCGACGACCTGACGACCATGGCGCCCACGATCATCCAGCACGCCGAGGAGCCCTCCGCCGTGCTCGTCACCGATCGCAGGCCCGCCGGTCCCCCCGCGTTGGGGGCGGGGCCGCTGCCCGCGCTGAGCCAGTCGCTGCCGGACCGGATCCCGGTGCCGGTCGAGGACGTGGCCCGCCAGACCAGCGGACGGGCCGATCCGGCGCTGCGCGGCTCGGTGGTCACCGCCGAGGTCGGGCTGCCCCGGCAGTTGCTCGCGGCGGGCATGGTGCTGATCGACACGCCGCCGACCGAGGTGGCCGGGCGCAACCGGCCCGGCGCGTCCGTCGCCGACCTCGATCAGGCCGACACCGTCGTGCTGGTCTCCGACGCGACCTGCGAGCTGACCTCGGCCGAGCTGGAACTTCTGGTCAGCGCCACCAAATCGGCGCCGAGCGTGCTGATCGCGTTGACCAAGACCGACCTGTCGCCGCGCTGGCGCACCATCGCCGAGCGCAACCGCACCCGGCTGTCCGAGATCGGCCTCCAGGCCAGGATGGTGCCGGTGTCGGCGACGCTGCGCCTGCTGGCCGCGCAGCACAACGACAAGGCCATGAACGAGGAATCGGGCTTCGCCGAGCTGGTCACCTGCCTGCAGCGCGACGTGCTGGCGAAGCCGGACACCCTGGCGCGGCGCGGGGTCGCGATGGTGGCGGGCACCGCGATCGTCGAGGTGGTCGGGCCGTTGCGGGCCAGCGTCGTCGAACCGGACCCGAACCGCTCCGCCGAGGCGATCGCCAAGCTGCGCAGCGCCCAGCAGACCATCGAGGATCTGCGCCGCCACGCCAGCCGCTGGCAGACCGTGCTCTCCGACGAGACCTCGGACCTGGTCACCGATATCGAGTACGACCTGCGCGAACGAACCCGCCGGATCCTGCGCGAGGCGGACCGGGCGTTCGAGACCGCCGACCCGCAGGTGACCTGGGCCCAGTTCGAGGACTGGCTGATGGAGTCGCTGACCGAGACCGCGAACGCGAACTACGGCTGGCTGCTGGACCGGTTCCGGTGGCTGGCCGAGAAGGTCGCGCAGTCGGTGCCGATGCCGCGCGGCGAGTCCATGCCGGAGGACATGGCCGAACTGCCCAGCGACCGGCTCGGCGTCGAGGAGCTGGAAGCGCCCCGCCTGGAGCCGTTCACGTTGGGGCAGAAGGCGTTCACCGCCCTGCGCAGCTCCTACGGCGGTGTGCTGATGTTCGGCCTGGCCACCAGTCTTGCCGGGTTGCCGCTGATCAACCCGATCTCGCTGGGCGCCGGTGTCGCGTTCGGCGGCAAGGGCATCCGGGACGAGAGCGAGGGCAGGCTCAAGCGGCGCCAGGCGGCCGCGCGCACCGCGGCCCAGCGGCACATCGACGACTTCTACCTGTCCTTCACCAAGGACTGCAAGGACCTGCTGCGCCAGGCGCAACGGCGGCTGCGCGACCACTTCCTCCAGGTCACCGAGTCGATCCAGGACGAGGCGCTGGCGATCGCGGAGGCGGCGCGGCAGAGCATCCAGGCCGACGCGGTGCACACCGACACGCGCAACCGCCAGGTGCAACGCGACCTGGAGAAGCTGGTCAACCTCTACCAGCGGGTGCAGGCCCTGGTGACGGCGGCGGTGCCCGCTCGCTCGGCCGGACTGGAGATCACCGCGTGAGGCCGAACGCCGAACTCGGCGAGCTGGTCTGGGCGATGCTCAACGAGGCGCTGGAGAGCTACGCCGACTCGCCGCGCGCCTCGGACTGGCTGCGCTACCACATGGAGCGCTACCGGGAGCCGCTGCGCATCGCGCTGGCCGGACCACCGGAGTGCGGAAAGTCCACTTTGGTCAATGCGATGGTCGGTGAGAAGATCGCGCCGATCGGCTCGCCCGGCGGGGTCGTGGTGTCCACCTGGTTCCAGGACGGACCGGCGCCGACGGTGACCGTCTACTCGGCCCAGGCGCCCGCCCGCGAACTCGCGGTTTCCCGGAGCGAGGACGGGTTGCAGGTCGACACCCGCGGTTGGCAGCCGCACCACCAGGACCGGGTGGTGGTCGACTGGCCGACCAGGACGTTGCGCGAAGCCACCCTGATCGACACCCCCGCGATCGGGTCGGCGACCGGCGAGGAGGCGGGCACCACCACGCTCGCGCAGATCGCGGGCGAGACGGACGGCCTGCTCTACCTGGCGCGCCAGCCGCGCGGCGCGGAACTCCAGGCGTTGCAGGCGTCGCCAGGCAATCCGGTCGCCGAGTCCGCGCCGATCAACACGATCCTGGTGCTGGCCAAGGCGGACGAGCTGGGCGCGGGCCGGATCGACGCACTGTCCTCCGCCCAGCAGGTCGCCCGGCGCCTGCGTACCGATGCGCGGGTCGCCGCGACCTGCCAGAGCGTGGTGCCGGTGGCAGGCATGCTCGGCCTGGCGGGCAAGACCCTGCGGGACAACGAGTTCGCCTGGTTGCAGCGCCTGTCCACGGTGCCGAGGCAGACCGCGGACACCTTCCTGATCTCGGCGGACCGGTTCCTGGCCGACTCGCCGCACCAGCCGTTGCCGCCCGCCGCGCGGGTGAGCCTGCTGGAACGGTTCGGGTTGTTCGGGATCCGGCTGGCCAGCCTGCTGGCCCGGCGCGGTTTCGACACGCCTGCGAAGCTGTCCGCGGAACTGGTGCAGCGCAGCGGATTGGGCGAGCTGCGCGAGGCGATCAACATGTTCTTCGTTGACCGGCGCGAGGTGCTCAAGGCCCGCTCGGCGCTGCTCGCGCTGGACGGTCTGACCCGCACCGAGCCGAGGCCGAGCGCGCGGCGGCTGGTCGGGCAGCTGGAGCGGTTGCTGGCCACCGCGCACGAGTTCCGCGAGCTGCGGTTGCTGGCCACGTTGCAGGCCAACCGGACCGGGCTGCCCGCCGAACTGGGCACCGAGGCGAACCGGCTGATCGGCGGGCAGGGCGTGGACATGCTGACCCGGCTGGGCATCGACTACGAGGCCACCGAGATCGAGGTGCGGGAAGCCATCGGGCAGACCGTGCACCGCTGGCGCGACATCGCGGAGAACCCGATGCTGGACGCGTCCGCGCGGCAGGCCGCGCAGGTGGTGTTGCGCAGCTGCGAGGGTCTGCTCGGCGCGTTCGTGGAGCCGGTGCGGCAGTGAGTGGGCGGGGCCGCCACGGACAGCGGCCCCGCGCGCACCGATCAGCCTTGGTAGGGCGCGATCATCTTGCTGAACTGGTAGGGCGTCTGCGAGATGTTGGTGCAGTCGGAGAGCGATCCGGTGCACGCGTTGCCATCCCGCGTGACGTCCCAGAAGCCCAGTTCACCGAGGTGCTGGGTCTGCGCGAAGGTGAGCAGCTGGGTCTGGTCGGTCTGGGTGAACACCTCGTCGCCCTGGTCGTTCTGACCGATCATCGGCGTCACGCCGACCATGTTCCACAGCTGCGCCGCGGTCTTGCTCGGGTACCAGCCTGCGAGCTGCTGCTCCACGCTCTGCGCCGCGTCGATCGCGTAGGTGCCCATCTTCCCCTGCGGGTTGGGCGCCTCGCTGTCGCCGTAGTCCATCGCCATCAGGTTCACCGTGCTGACGGCGACCTTGTAGTTGACCGCGGACTGCATCACGTACTGGCCGTTGGCGTCCAAACCGGACGGTAGGACCGGCAGGGTCAGCGTGATGGACAACGACTTCCCCGCTGCCTTCGCCGCCGATTCGAGCGCGGCCATGGCCTGCGAACGCCGGTCGATCGAGGCGTGGTCGGCGACGGCGGCACCTTCGATGTCGAAATCGATCTGGGTCAGGTTGTACTCGTTGATCACCGACTGGTAGGCGGCGGTCAGCGAGGTGACGCTGGTGCACGCCTGGGCGAGTTCGGTACCCGCCTCACCGCCGAAGGACGGTTTGACGTCACCGCCGATGGAGCGCAGCGAGTTGATGTCGGACAGTTCGAAGCCGGAGCTCATCGAGTAGGCGTTGAACCAGCTCGCGGTGCAGTTGGTGCTGCCGTTGGTGATGAAGCCGAGGCTGAACGCGCGCAGCCCGGTGTTCTCCGCGATCGTGGTGAGGCTCGGCGTCGGCCACGCGCCCATGTCGATGAACGGCGCTGCGATGCCGGGCAGGTGGTTGGGCTGGCCACCGGCGGTGGTGGTCGCGCTGATGGTGTTGCTCGACCCGGACAGGTTGCCCGCCTCGTCGTAGGCGCGCACCGAGAACGAATACGTGGTCGACGGGCTGAGCCCGGTCACACTGCCGACCGGTCCGGGCGACGAGCCGACCTTGGTGCCGCTGGCGTTGTCGATGTTGTACCCGGCGACCTGGATGTTGTCGGTGGACGCGGTCCAGTTCAGCGAGACGCTGGTGCTGTTGGTGGACAGCACTGCCAGCCCGGTCGGCGTGCTGGGCGCGACCGGGTCGCCGCTGCCGTTGCACGGGTCGCCGTTGAGGGTGCAGCTGCCCGGCGTCGGCGACGCGCCCGTGTAGCTGACGTTGAGGCCGAAGCTGGCCGAGGTGCCTGCCGCGACCGGCGCGTTGTAGCTGGCGTTGCTGACCGTGTAGGTGTTGCCGCTGGTGGTCAGCTGACCGTCCCAGACGCTGGTGACCTTGTCACCGGCGGGCAGGGTGAAGCTGACCTTCCAGGTGGCCAGCGGGATGCTCATCGGGTTGGCGATGGTGTACGCGGCGCCGTAGCCGCCGCCCCAGTCCGAGCTGACCGCGAAGGTCGCGGTGGGCAGGGTGAGCGCGGCGGGCGCCGCGACAGCCGTCGAACTGGCGAGGCCCGCGCCGAGTAGCAGAGCCGATAAGCAGGTGAGGGTGCGTCTGGCAAGAGTCGAAATACGCACGATGTTCCTCCCGGGGTTGAGGACCGCACGATGAGTCGGTATGGACTAGACCAATACCCGTGTAACAAGGTCCAGACCAGCGTTGCCAGTTGACACTCGTCGGTTCGCGGGAGAATTTCGCGTTCTACCGAAGGACGACAACCGCGCGCGTTCGATCGAACACGCCGGGCTGTTCGCCTCTATATCAAATCCATTGCGACGCGCGCGCCCGTGCGGGGCACGGGTAACCGGGCGCACAATGGTGATCTCCGCGTTTCGGCAATGGCGAGCAGCACGTGAGCGCTAGATTGTGGCTCGCGGCGAGCCAATGAGAGGGAGGGCGCCTGGTGAGCGGCGATGCGTCACCACTCGGCCGGATCGGCGTTCTGGTTTTCGGCACTCGCGGCCCGAACGGACCTGGTGAGGTCCTACTGCGAATCGGCGGCGGTACGGAAACATATCTGGCCTGGTCGACCGAGCCGCTGGCCAAGGGTGTCTCGGTGATGGTGGTCGAGAGCCGGGGTGCGCGGACCGTCGACGTCGTGCCGTGGACGGACGGTTCAGCCCTTGGATCGGTTAGATAACGCTCTACAACTGAGGAGAAAGAAAATAGCGATGTTCGGTTACCGCGTCCCGGCGCCTGATGAAGCGATGCTCATCTCCGGAGGTAGGAATCGGGGCGCCGACACACCCTTCCGGGTGGTCACCGGCCACGGCACGTTCGTCATGCCGGTCTTCCGAAAGGTGCGGTTTCTTACCCTGGCCATGGCCGAGGCCGAGGTCCAGGAGGCGTGTGTCACCCGGCAGGCCATCGAACTGAACGTGAAGGCGGTGATCGCGTTCAAGGTCGGCAACGACTACGAGAGCATCGTCAACGCCAGCCGCCGCTTCCTGTCCGACCAGGGTCAGATGTCCATGCTGGTGGGCCAGATCTTCGCCGGTCACCTCCGGTCGATCGTCGGTTCCATGACGGTCGAGGAGATAGTGACCGAGCGGCAGAAGCTGGCCACCGAGGTGCTGGACGGCTCCAAGGAGGAGATGGCCAAGATCGGCCTGACCATCGACTCGCTGCAGATCCAGTCGATCGACGACAAGGGCCTGGGCTACATCAGGGCGATGGCCGCGCCGCACAACGCCACGATCCAGCAGAAGGCGCAGATCGCCGAGGCCGCCGCGGCCCAGGCGGCGGCGGAGGCCCAGCAGGAGTCCCAGCGCAAGCAGGCCGAATTCAACCGGCAGACCCAGGTCGTGCAAGCGCAGTACAAGGCCGAAGTGGACAGCGCCCAGGCCAAGGCGGCCCAGGCCGGACCGCTCGCACAGGCCGAAGCGCAACGCGAAGTCATCGCGATGCAGACCGAGCTCGCCCAGCGCGGCGCGGCCCTGCGTCAGCAGGAACTGGTCGCCGAGGTCGTCCGCCCGGCCGAGGCCGAGGCTGAGCGCGTCCGCATCCTGGCGCTCGCGGACGCCGAGAAGATGAAGATCCAGGCCGAAGCGGCCGCGTCGCACAACCGCGTCGCGCTGGACCGGATGATGATCGACCAGCTGCCGCAGATCGTCCGCGAGGCCGCTGCCGGTCTCAGCGGCGCCAACGTCAACATCCTCAACGGGGCCGACGGTCTCGGCGAGATGGCGGCCGGCCTGGTCGGTCAGGGTATGGCCATCCTGGACTCGGTGAAGCGGGGCCTCAACTCCGCCGACGCCAAGAATCCGAGCGACGACGACCGCCCCGAGCTGACCAGCTGATCAACCGACCACCTGATCGTCACCATGGCGTGATGATCAGGTGGTCGACCAGCAACGTGACCGCCGCCTGCCCGGCCAGCCACCAACGGCTGTGTTTCGGATTCAGCAAGGCGCACGGCAGCATCAGCCAGACCGCGAACGGCAACCAGATCCGTTCCACCTCGGCCTTGCTCATCCCGGACAGATCAGCGGCGAGCACCGCGAAAACCGCCGCGCCGACCAGCAACGCCAGCACCACCGGTGGTCTCCTGACCGCAAGCCTGCGCAATCCCGCGAACGCGGCCGGGCCGATGGTGAACGCGAACGCGGCCAGATCGGCGAACACGAAGTACTCGTAGGGCCGGTGTTTGGCGATGCTGTGCGCGTAGAGGATCGAGGTGAGCTTGAACCCGGTGAACCACCAGAACCCACTCGCCGCGAACGCCCCCACCACGACGGCAACGCCAAGCACGGCAAGCAAAGCCGGGCGCAGCCGGCGAGTCAGCACGATGACGGCGACCGGCAGCAAACCCGCGAGCGCCAACCCGTAGGACAGATAAAGCGTGTAGCCCAGCAGCAGACCAGCGCCCAATGAAGCAATATCCGCAACGGGACCGCGACGCGTAGCGCCGATCGCGAGCAACGCGACGCCCCACGCCAGAACTCCGGCGAACATGCCGTCCGCGGACACCCCGATCCACACCGCGCCCGGGATCAGCACGCCGAACGGCAGTGCCGAACGGGCGATCCGCTCCGCGCCCAGCGCGCGCAGGGTGACCGCGACCGCGACACACGCGGAAGCCCCGGCCAGGATGCAGAAAACGCCCGCGATTCCGCCGCCGCCGAGCCCGATCTTGTTGAGCACCAGGAAAATCAGGAACGCACCGGGCGGGTGCGCGCCGACGTGCGTCGTCCACTGATCGGCCTTGCCGTCCACGATCCGCGCGGTGAACTCGTGCAGCATGGCCGCGATGCCGGACACCCGGGGGATGTCGTGCAGGTATTCGTCGGTGCTGGTGAGCTTGCTGGCCACGCCGGTCTGGAATCCCTCGGCCATGGCGAGGAACAGTGTCCAGCCGACCGAGGTGACGTATGCGGTGAGCAGCAGTCCGCGCCACCGCATCCGCGCCGCCAGTTGCGGGCCATAGACGACGGCGAGCGCGCCGACCGCGATCGCGGGCACGGTGCCGACCCCGACGTGCGGCCGCCACCAGGCGAGCAGCGGCGGCCAGAACAGGAACAGGTCGTCGCCCTTGTCCAGCAGGTGCCAGCCCTGCACGGCGAGGATCGCGACGAACACGACCACCGCGGCGACCACGAGCAGATCTGCGCGCAGGCCACTGGCCACGGTACGGACACGGTCGGCCGGTGGGCTCTTGTCGATCACGCTCACCCGGCTCACGCTAACGCCGGACCGGACGAATCCCCTGATCAGCGCCGGTCTCGTCATGCACCCGTAAGAAGTCTCTGACTGGCGTCAGTGAACGGTCAACGAACTGACAGCGGCGACTGGCATGGTCATCACCGCACGACCCCCCGAACAGCCCCGAGCGCTGCATCGCACCGCTGAGCTCGGCGGCTATCCTGCGGCAGGCTGGCAGCACCCCTCCCCCGGCGCCCCCGGCCTGCCGCAGCGGGTGTCGCCCTTTTGGGGCCTCTTCGGAACAACCTCGGTCCGCACGTAGTTGACCCGGTTACCAGGAGAGGAGATCCACCGTGACCTACCGCGCGAGCTGGAACAATGTCGTTGTCGCCGAAAGCGATGACATCGTCGAGGTCGAAGGCAACGCCTACTTCCCCGCCGGCTCCATCAAGTCCGAATACTTCAGCAAGACCGACACCAACTCGGTGTGCCCGTGGAAGGGCACGGCCAGCTACTACACGCTGACCGTCGGCGGCGAGACCAATCCGGACGCCGCCTGGTACTACCCGACGCCCAAGGACGCTGCCGCGAACATCCGCGACCACGTGGCGTTCTGGCGGGGCGTCACCGTCGACCAGGTCTGACGACCGCGCTGGACCGGGGCGATGCTCCGGTCCGGCGGCCGGTTAATCCGTGGCACGTGACGGCTCCGGTGGCGTATCAAGAGTCGGTGGACACTCCCGACCTGACGTTGCGCGCGTTGACCGTTGATGACACCGAGACCTACGACAGGCTGCTGTCGAGGGCCTTCCTGCACGACCAACGGAGCGGTCCTGTTCTTGAGTTGAACCGTGCCCTGATGGCGCAGGGCCGGGCAATCGGCACTTTCGACGGGGCCCAGCTCGTCGGCGGCGGCATCATCCTGAACCTGTCGCTGACGCTGCCCGGCGGTGCGCTGACGCCGTTCGGCGCGGTCAGCCGGATCGCGGTCGCGTCCGACCACCGGCGGCGCGGCATTCTCACCCGGATGATGCGCGAGCAGTTGCACGGTCTGCACGAGCAGGGCGCGGAGCCCTTCGCGGCGCTGTGGGCGTCGGAGAGCCGGATCTACCGCCGGTTCGGCTACGGCGAGGCCAGCGATTACACCCTGTTCGAGCTGACCAAGGGCGCCGAATTTCGCCCTGGCGTCCAGCTGAGCCCGGACCCGGTCCGGGAGCTGACCAAGGACGAGGCGCGTCCGCTGATCGAGGAGATCTACGCGAAGGCGCTGCCCAACCACGTCGGCAAGCTCAGCCGGGAATCGCTCTACTGGGACGCGCACCTCCTGGACGAAGCGGATGACCGCGACGGCATGACCGCACTGCGCTTCGCCGTGCATCCGGAGGGCTATGCGCTGTACCGGTTGAAGGGCGGCCGGGACGACCGAGGCCCGGCAGGGCGCATGGAGGTCGTCGAGGTCATCGCGACCACCGGCGCCGCGCACGCATCGCTGTGGCGCTACCTGCTGGACATGGACCTGGTGCGCACCATCGGTGGCCGGTTCGGCAGCGACGACCCGTTGCGGCAACTGGTCGCCGAGCCGCAGGACGCCACGTGGCTGCGGCGTCCCGCGCTCTGGATCCGGCTCGTCGACCTGGACCGCGCATTGCAGACACGCCGGTACAGCGCGTCGTTGGACGTGGTGTTCGAGGTGACCGACGAGTTCTGTCCGTGGAACGCGGGCCGCTGGCGGATGACGGTCGACGCCGCGGGCACCGCGCAGGTGACCCGCACCGACGACGTGCCGGACATCGCCACCGACATCCTCGACCTTGGCGCGATCTTCCTGGGCGGCATCCGGCTGAGCACGCTGGCGCGGACCGGGCGGGTGCGTGAGCTGACCGACGGCGCGGTGGCCAAGGCGACCGTGGCCTTCCTCAGCGACCAGGAGCCGGACACGGTCGAGATCTTCTAGGTGGAGACGCGGTTCCGTCCGGTCGCCAACGCGCTGAGCAGCACGACCATGGCTGCCGTTGTCAGCAGTTCGGGCAGGACGGAACCGTCCGCCGGATAGAACAGCACCACCACGGCGCACGCCTGGTGGAGCAGGAAACCGGCGAAGATCCGGCGGAACCTCTTCGTGCGCAACATTTCCCGGAACGCGGTGCGGAGTTTGCCGCGCAGGTGACGAGAGAGCGGACGCAGTTTCAGCGTCAGCAGGACGCACCACGCGAGCAGCACGACGCCGAGCACGACGACGCGCGGCACCCAGTCGTTGTCGCCGACGGCACCCGAGGTGACGAACGCGGCGAACCCGGTCAGCACCGCGATCATCAGCCCGTACTTCACCAGCGAGCTGAGCGCGGTGGCGACGATGTTGCGGTGGAACAACTCCTCCTGCGGGTTCGCCGCGGCCGCGGCGCGGAAACCCCGCATCGCCTTGGCGAAGCGGCCCTTGCGCAGGTCCAGCCCGGACAGGTTGGAGGTGGCGAACGCGTGTTGCGGATCGATCGCCAGCGCCTTGCGGTAGCAGGCCGCCGCCGTCTCGTAGTCCTGCCGGTCGCTGTAGGCGAGGCCCATCAGCACGTGCGGATCGGCGCTGTCGGGCGCCAGCTGCAACGCGCGGTGGGCGCACTGCGCGACTTCCTTGCGCCTGCCCGGCACGCCGCGCAGGATCAGGCCGAGCGTGTAGTGGCTGGCCCACAGGTGCGGCGCGAGCCGGACGAACTCGTCGGCGGAGGCCGCCGCCTCCTCGTGCCTGCCGAGTTGGCGAAACGCCATGCTGCGATGCTGCCAGGTGGCCGGATCACCGGGCGCCACGGCAAGCGCTTCCTCGCTGGCGCGCAACGCCTCCTCGCCCCGGTTGAGCTGGAGGTTCGCCCAGGCGAGCAGGGTCAGCGCAGGCGCGTCCTGCGGGGAGTCGCCCAGGTGCGCGGTGAGCAGCCTGATCGCGTCGTCTGGCCGGTTGACCTGCAACAGGTGCCGCGCCTGGGTCAGCGCGGTCTCGGTCCCCGTCACAACAGGCGTTCCTGCTTGAGGTACTTGCGCAGGTCGTCATAGGTGCCGTCGACGTTGCTGAACTCGACGACGTTGCGCGCGGTGTTCAGCCAGCTGCCGATCGACGGCTTGATCTCCTCCAGCGCGGCCACCATGTCGCGCATCTCGATCATCCTGGGCTTACCGGTGGACACCGAGTCGAGCAGCGCGCGCTCGGCCGCCGTCTCGCAGATGTGCGCGAGGTCCGCGCCCGAGTAGCCGTGCGTGCGCTTGGCCAGCGCCTTGATGTCGATGCCCGCGACCGGCCGCTCGTGCAGGTGGTAGCGGAGCACGCCTTCGCGGGCGGGCGTGTCCGGCGGCAGCACCAGCAGCGTCCGGTCGAACCGGCCGGGCCGCCGCAGCGCGCCGTCCACGTCCCACGGATGGTTGGTGGCGGCGAGCACGAAAACGCCGTCGTTGGACTCGCGCACGCCGTCGAGCTCGGTGAGCAGCTGGTTGACCGCGCCACGCATCGCGCTGTTGCGCAGCTGGCTGCGTTTGTGGCCAAGCGCGTCGATCTCGTCCAGGAAGATCACGCACGGACTCGCCTTGCGCGCGGTCGAGAAGACTTCGTGCAGGTTGCGCTCGGAGCTGCCGATCCACATGTCCAGCACGTCGTTGAGGCCGATCGCGATGAACTGGGCGCCCAGCTCCCCCGCGATCGCGCGGGCGATGAACGTCTTGCCGCAGCCGGGCGGGCCGTAGAGCAGCAGGCCGCCGCGCAGGCTCTTGCCGTAGAGCTTGCGCAGCTCCGGGTTGTTCATCGGGGCCAGGAACGCGGCCTGCAACCGCTTCTTCACCTCGACCATGCCCGCGACGTCGGCCAGCCGCACGGCGCTTGACTCGAGGTCGAAGGCGGGTTGATCGCCGGGGTCCTCGGCCTCGTCGTCGACGAACCGGGGCGGTACGACGTCGGACAGTTCGCGTTCCGCGCTGGCCCAGTCGAACGGCGAGGCCTCCTGGGTTGGCTGAGCCTCCTGTGCTGGCTGAGCCTCCTGGGTTGGCTGAGCCTCCTGCGCAGGCGGAGCCGAGACCACCGGTTCCGGCGTCGCGGGGGTGACCGGAGCGGCCGGGGCGCCGACCGCGCGGGCCATCAGCGCGCGGGCGTCGGTCGAGCCGGGAGAACGCTGGAGCGCTGCCGCGATGTGCGCGATCGCGTCGTCGGTCGAATCGTTGTCCAGCAACAGTTCGGCGAGGTGCAACCGGAGGGGCACATCATCGGGAGTTGCCGCGACCGCAGCGCGCAAGCTGATGATCAACGGCGTATCAGGACTCACGCTCGCTACGTTACGGCCTCGCCGATCTCGCCTGCACGAAACCTGCGCGAATCACAGCGACCACCCCGCCCACCGGACCACGGGCAAACTGCGTTCAACTGCTCGATTCCACCCAGTTCGAAACTGAATCGAACACGTTGACGAACATTCGAGCAGAGTGGTCTACTCCATTGCCAGCTTGCTGGCTTCGGCTCGGCGTGGAGGAACGCATGCACAAGCGCAGGTTGGGCACGCTGCTGGTCGCACTGGCGGCCGCGGCGACAACAGCGACTTTACCGGCACATGCGACACAACCCGACACTCCACCCCAAGCAAGCCTGCCAGCCGTCTATCCGGTGCCACAGTCGATGACCCCGCACGGATCGAGCGTGCCGCTGGGCAACGCGGTCGGCCTGGTCACCGGCTCGGGCAGCGACCCGGACGCGATCACCGAGGTGCGCACGGTCCTGTCCGCAGCGGGCGTGCACACGATCGATCAGGTCACCGACCCGAAGTCGCTGCGCCCCGGCGAGACCGCGGTCTTCGTCGGTGGCGCCGACGAAGATCCACCCGCCGGACCGGCGCTGACCGCGCTCGGTGTCGCTGATGCGACGGCCCTGGCCGCCGAGGGTTACGTGCTCGCGGACGGCACCGCGAACGGCCGACCGGTGATCGTGCTGGACGGCCACGACGCGACCGGCACCTACTACGCCGCGCAGACGCTGCGCCAACTCGTCGTCAACCGATCCGTGCCGGGCGTACGCGTACGCGACTGGCCGGCGCTGCCGATCCGGGGCGTCATCGAAGGCTTCTACGGCAATCCCTGGTCCGACGCGCAGCGCCTGGACCAGTTCGCCTTCTACGGCGCGCACAAGATGGACACCTACGTCTACTCGCCCAAGAACGACCCATACCTGCGCGACCAGTGGCGCGACCCGTACCCGGCCGACCAGCTCGCCGCGCTCAAGGCCCTGGTCGACGGCGCGAACGCCAACCACGTCACGTTCACCTACGCGCTGTCGCCCGGCCTGTCGGTCTGCTACAGCTCGGCGCCGGACGAGCAGGCCCTGGTGGCGAAGTTCCAGTCGCTGTGGGACATCGGCGTGCGCAGCTTCGCCATCCCGCTCGACGACATCAGCTACACCACCTGGAACTGCGCCGCCGACGCGACCAGGTTCGGCACCGGCGGCGCGGCGGCGGGCGCTGCCCAGTCCTACCTGCTCAACGCAGTGCAAAAGGACTTCGTCGCAACGCACGCTGGCGCGGCGCGCTTGGAGATGGTGCCGACCGAGTACTCGGACGTGGCCGCGAGTCCGTACAAGAACACCATCAAGGCACAGCTGGATCCGGCGGTCGTGGTGGAGTGGACCGGCGTCGGCGTGATCGCACCGGTCATCACGACAGCGCAGGCGGCGGCAGCCAAGGCCGTCTACGGGCACGACATCCTGGCCTGGGACAACTACCCGGTCAACGACTACGTGACGAACCGGCTGCTGCTCGGCCCGTATGTCGGCCGCAGCCCCGGCTTGGCCGGTTCGCTGGTCGGCATCACCGCCAATCCGATGATCCAACCGGACGCGTCCAAGATCGCCCTGTTCAACGTCGCCGACTTCACCTGGAACGACACCGCGTACAACGCGACCGCGTCCTGGCAGGCGAGCCTGCGTGAGTTCGCCGGGCCCGATCCGCAGACCCAGGCGAGTTTCGACGCGTTCGCCGACCTGGAGTACTACTCGGACATCGACCCGGTCCAGGCACCGGTCCTGGCCAAGAAGATCACCTCGTTCTGGTCCGCCT
The DNA here is from genome assembly GCA_036494465.1 of Pseudonocardiaceae bacterium. Lineage (GTDB taxonomy): Bacteria > Actinomycetota > Actinomycetes > Mycobacteriales > Pseudonocardiaceae > CAJCJE01. The sequence goes on along the minus strand of DASXOJ010000010.1, from coordinate 28,302 downwards.
GGGAGTCCGGCAACCCGCTGGCGGCGCGCCAGCTCGACGGCTACCTGAACATCATCCAGAACATTCCGTCCGTGCTGAGCACGAAACTGCCCAGCGCCACCGAGTTCGCCACCGAGGCACAGCCCTGGCTGAGTTCGGCGGGCGACTGGGGCCAGGCCGCGCGGGCCGCACTGAAGATGCTCGTCGACGAACGAGCGGGCAACGGCGCGGCAGCAGCCGGCGACCGGGCGCAGGCCAAGGCGTTGCTGGCCAAGGCAGGCAGCTACACCTACGTCGGCCTGAACGGCACAGTCAACGTGACCGTCGGCGACGGCGTGCTCGACAAGTTCATCGACGACGCGCTCACCGAGAACGACCGCTGGCTGAGCCTCGCAGGCAGGCATATCAGCGCGATCACGTCGATGTCTCCATACCAGACGAACACACCGGACAAGATGGTCGACGGCGACGACTCGACCTTCTTCTGGAGCTCGGCCGCGCCGAATCCGGGCGACTACGTCGGCGTGGATCTCGGCTCGGTGGAACCGATCTCGCACATCGCGCTGCACATGTCCAAGCCGACCAGCCCGGATGACTACATCCACTCGGGCGTGCTCGAATACTCGGCGGACAACCAGAACTGGACCACGGTCGGCAGCTACGACAACACCACCGACATCGAAGCCGACTTACCCTCCGTCGCCCAGGCGCGCTTCGTCCGGTTCCGCGACACGCAGGCCCAGACGAACTGGGTGGTGGTCCGCGAGTTCACGGTGACCAGCCCGGACAGCACCGCGCTGACCGTGACCGGCACCCCCGCTCCCGCCAGCGGTGCCAGCCTCGCCGCAGCCGCCGACGCCTCCGCGGACACCAGTTACGTCGCCGCCAATGCGCCTGCCCCGGGTGACGCCCTCCAGGTCGCGTTGCCGAAGGCGCGCCCGGTGCAACGCGTGCTCGTGCTCGGCACCGGCGCCGCGACGGTCTCCGTGCACGGCACCAACGGCTGGCAGACCATCGGCACCCTCCGCCCCGGCTACACCGACCTCCCTGCGAACAACCAGACCATCGACACCATCCGTCTGCAGTGGACCCCAGGTGGTGCCGCGCCGAGCATCGCCGAGGTGGTGCCCTGGTACGCGGACCTGCCCACCGCGACCCTCACCCTGGCCACGCCCAGCGTCGACGTGCAGTCCGGCGCGAGCGCCACGGTCAACGCCTACCTGACCGCGACCGAACCCCGCGACGTCCCCGGCCTGCTCACCGCGACCAACCCGGTCCACCCGACAACGGGCGCGCTCGTCCTGCCCAGGGGCGCGCAACTGACCGACCCGTTGACCGTGCGCGGCAGCAAGGTCGGCACCTACCAGATCCCCATCACCTTCCGCGCGCCCGGCGGCGCCCCGGTGACGACCACGCTGACCGTGCACGTGCACCCGGTGGTGAGCACGACGAACGTGGCCCTCGCCGGCGATGGCACGACCGCGACCGCGTCCAGCGTGGAGGAGAGCCTGCCGCAGTTCACGCCGGATCACGCCATCGACGGCGACGCGACCACCCGCTGGTCCTCCGGCTACACCGACGGCGAATGGCTGCAAGTGGCGTTCGCCAACCCGCAGACGATCGGCAAGGTCGTGGTGCAGTGGGAAGCCGCGCACGCCACCGCCTACCAGATCCAGACCTCCACCGACGGCAGCACCTGGACGACGGCCGCGACCGTCACCAACAGCCCCGGCGGCACCGAGACCGTGTGGCTCGACCAGCCGACCAGCGCCAAGTACCTGCGCATGCAGGGCGTGAGCAGGGCGACCCAGTTCGGTTACTCCATCTACGAGTTGCAGGCGTATCCGGTCAGCCAGGCGTAGCGTCGAATCCATGGCAGGCAACAAGAAGGTCGCGCTGGCGGTCGTCGCGGGGTTGACGGCTGCCGCGGTCATCACGGAACTGCGGAAACCGCCCGAGGAACGCGAATGGCACGGCAAGATCGGGAATTTCGTGCCCTATGACCTGCGTCCGCCGACCTTCGCCAAGGTGCGCGACCGGGTCTGGGACGTCGACAACCCGAACCTGATCGTGCCGCACGCGTTCGGTATCGGCTGGACGATCAACTTGGGTCGACTCTACAAACTCGCCAACCCCGCGGGCTGACCCCGGAGGGCCAGCCCGCGAAGGCTCACGCGGCGACGGCGCGGATCAGGCGCGTCTCCCCAGGACGTAGCGTCGCGCTGTAGGTGCCGCTCACCGTGCCCGCGGATTTCTGCGCCCACAGGTCGGTGATCGTCGCCTTGCCACTGCTGATACCAGCGTGCCCAGGAAATAGGCCCAGCAGGGACACCGACATCGTGGCGGAACTGCTGGTGCCGGTGTTGAACAGCGCGATCACGACCGCGCCGGAGCTCACCTTCTTGCTGAACACCTCGTCGTTGCCACTGTCCACAATGCGCTTCGCGGCCACGCCGTCCTGGTCGACGCCGAGCACGGAATCGTTGGTGAGCATGGCTTTGTCGGTCGCGTCGAGGTGGGTGACGTCGGTGCCGAGCAGCAGCGGCGCGGACGCCATCGACCACAGCGTGAGCGCGGAGCGCCGCTGATCGGAGCTGATGCCGTCGTTGTTGCCGTTGCCGATCCCCGTCGAGTCAGCGTGTAGTCGATGCCATACATGTGCTTACAGTTGTAGTTCTTCTCGGACACCGAGGTTTTCGCGATGTCCTTGGCGTGGTACGAGGTTCCGGCGATCGGCGAGTTGGTGGTGTCCGCGATCCAGCGGCCGTTGCCGTCGACCTCGGGTCCGTTGCTGTTGCACGCCATCCAGAAGTCGTCCACGTTCACGTAGACGAAGCCGTGCGTGCTCAGCCCGCTGCTCTTGAGCGCGTCGGCTTGGGCGTCGATGTCGGCGGCGGTGGGGTTGTGCCGGATGAAGCTGCAGCTGCTCCACCCCATGGCGGGCGTCTTGGCGACCCCGTTGTTCTCGGCTTGCGAGGGTAGCGTGCCGGCGACGCCCACTGTCGCCAGGACCGTAACCGCGACGAGGCACAATCGTTTGCATAGCAAGGAACTCACGCTGACCTCCACTGAATACGTCCGTCATGCGCGGACCAGTGCGCCAGCTGGTTCCCAAATGGTCTACGCCAATAAAACGGGCCAGGTCAAGCGGTCCGTCGTTGACAGTTGCCGGAGGAGGTCAAAACCCGACGAAAGGCCGTATTCTGAACGGCTGCGCACAGCCCATGATCACAGGGATGGACTCACACATGACGACAGGCGTCGACGAAGGCCTGGCCGCGCGCTGGGCAGGGTGGCACGCCAAACGCGAGGAGCGGCTGCGCCAACCACACGGCTGGCTGAGCCTGACCGGGCTGCACTGGCTGAGCGCCGAACCGCGCGGATTCCCCGGCATGCCAGGAACGTGGCGGGTGCGCGAGGGCAGCGCCGAGGTCACCGCGACCGAAGCCGACGGGCTGATCGTGCGCGGGCGGGTGCTGAGCGGCACCGACAGCGTGCACGTGCCGGACGACGACACGATCACCTTCGCGGCGTTCGGCGACGTCGGCGTCGAGGTGATCGTGCGCAGCGGCCGCTACGGCATCCGGGTGCGCGATCCGCATTCGGCGCTGCGCATGGGTTTCACCGGCGTGCCGACGTTCCCGGTCAACGCGGACTGGGTGATCGACGCGCGCCTGGACCGGTACCCGGCCCCGTTGGACATGGAGATCGACACCGCGCAGGAGGACCTGACCGGCGTCGAATCCGCGGTCGGCGTGCTGCGCTTCAGTGCGGGCGGGCAGGAGCACGCGCTGGTCGCGTTCGCCGACAACGACGGCGTGACCGTGGTGTTCACCGACGCGACCAGCGGTGTGAGCACCGCGCCGTGGCGCGCGCTGTGGGCGGAGGTCGCGCCCGATGAGGACATCGTGCGACTGGACTTCAACCGGGCGGTCAACCTGCCCAGCGCCTTCTCCGAGTACGGCACCTGCCCGAAACCGCCGGCAGGCAACGCACTGAGCATCGCGGTGGAGGCAGGCGAGCAGCGACCGCTGGGGTAACGGCAACGGTCGCCGCGCGGTACCAGGGCGCGTGGCGACCGTTGCTCCTCATTTGTCGATGGCGATGCGAAAGACCGGGTAGCCGGGCGCGATGCGCAGCAGTTCTTCGTCGGACGCGGTGTGGTCGATGCCGTCGAAGAACACGCCGACCTCGAACCTCCAGCGCTTGAGGTAGGCGCGCAGGATGGCGGGCTTGTCATCGTCGGCCAGTTCGGTCGGGGTGAACACCTCGACCTTGCGGCCGACGCGCAGTTCGCCGGTGCCCGCCACGCGCAGGTTGCGCACCCACTGGGTGTGGCCGCGCGGCGCGACCAGGTACTGGACACCGTCGATGGTGAGCAGGTTGACCGGGGTCGAGCGCAGTTCACCGCTCTTGCGACCGCGCACGGAGAGCACCCGGCTGCCCAGGATGCTGATGCCCATCTTGGTCAGGCCGGCCACGATGCGGTTGAAGATCAGGGTGTTGTTGCCGGTGTTGAGGTAGCGGTTGTCGGCGGCGTTCACGGTCATCGTCAGCTCCTTGAATGCTTTGAGAGAACACTGCGAGAGAACACTGCGGGAGAGCACTGCTCTCGTTGTTGTTCAGTGAACACGCTCGCTCGGCGAGTGTCAAGAGCACTGCTCTCTAATTTGTGCGCCGATCTCGTAAGTGGCACACTGGCTGACATGCAAACCAAGCCGACGAACGCGGGCCGCACCGCGCGTGACCGCGCCAGGGCCGAGCTGACCAGGGAAATCAAGGACGAAGCTCGCCGCCAGCTCGCGGTCGGCGAACTGTCCCTGCGCGCGGTGTCCCGAGCGCTCGGCATGGTCTCCTCGGCCCTCTACCGCTACTTCCCCAGTCGCGACGACCTGCTGACCGCGCTGATCATCGACGCCTACAACTCGCTCGGCGACGTGGTCGAGGCGGCCGATCCGGGGCCGGACGCACCCCCTCGACTGCGCTGGCACACCGCCTGCGGCAAGGTGCGGGAGTGGGCACAGGCGAACCGGCACGAGTACGCGCTGATCTACGGCTCGCCGATTCCCGGCTACCAGGCACCGCAGACCACGGTCGCGCCGGGCAGCCGAGTGTCGTTGTTGCTGGTAGGGATCATCGGCGATGCCTGGCGCACCGGCGAGCTGACCGAACCCGCCGAGGCGCCACCGCTGTCCCCCGAACTCGCCGCCGAACTCGACCGGCTGTCCGCGTTGATCGAGATCGAGCTGCCGCCGCTGGTCCTGGCACGTGCACTGATCGCGTGGACGCAGCTGTTCGGGCAGGTGAGCTTCGAACTGTTCGGCCAACTGGTGGGCCTGGTCGACCCGACCGGGTACTTCTTCGACCACACCGCCGAGCAAATGGCGACCTTCATCGGGTTGCCGGAGCAGAATCGGGGCTGATCGCGACGAAAAAACCGCCCAGAACACCCATCCCTGTTAGTAATTTTCCTACTTCGCCGAGAATTGGGTTACCGTTGTTGACCGTAGTTGGATCTTCACGGGAACGGTGCTCACGGCGACCGCGTCGGAACTGGGGAAGCTGTCGACGGGGCACACCAGTCGGGGAACGTCTCGCGAGGAGGGCCTGTTGAGCAACGTCTTGCAACACTGGGTCAAGTGGCTGGCGTCGGCCAGTGCCGCACTGCTGACCTTCGGCGTCGCACCGCACACCGCGACGCCCAACGCGCCTGCCACACCGGCGCCCACGTCCGTGCAAAGCTTGACGCCGCAACAGTTAGCAGGTCAGCGCGTCATCTACTCCTACACCGGGCTGACCGTGCCGACCAGCCTCATCCAGCGGATCGAGGCAGGCGAAGCCGCGGGGGTGATCTTCTTCGGTGACAACATCTCCAACGACACCCAGATCGCCTCGGTCGTCCAGCAACTCCAGCAGGCCAACGCCCAGAGCCCGGTCAAGGAGCCGCTGCTGCTGATGACCGACCAGGAGGGCGGCGAGGTGCGCAGGCTGCCCGGCGAGCCGACCCAGTCGGAGAAGCAGATCGGCGAGTCGAGCAATCCGGCAGGCGAGGCGGCGACCGCGGGCGAGGAGGCCGGGCACAACCTGGCCAGCGTCGGCATGAACCTCAACCTCGCGCCCGTGCTGGACGTCTTCCGCACCCCCGGTGACTTCGACGACGAGTATCAGCGCTCCTACAGCAGCGACCCGAACGTCGCAGGGAGCGCCGGTGCCGCGTTCGTCACCGCGCAGCAGAAGACCGGTGTGGCGGCCACCGTCAAGCACTTCCCCGGTCTCGGCGCGGCAACGGCCAGCGAGAACACCGACAACGTGCCGGTCACGCTGAACGTGTCCGCCTCGGACCTGCGCAACATCGACGAACTGCCCTACACGTCGGCGATCTCGGCCGGGGTCAAGCTGGTGATGGCCTCCTGGGCGATCTACCCGTCACTGGATCCGACCTACCCGGCCGGTCTCTCGTCCACGATCATCCAGGGCGACCTGCGCGGCAGGCTCGGCTTCAAGGGCGTGACCATCACCGACTCGCTCGGCGCCGGCGCGTTGCAGAACTTCGGTGCGACCGGGCAACGCGCGGTCACCGCGGCAGCGGCGGGCATGGACCTGCTGCTGTGCGCGTCGGGCACGGTCGGCCAGGGCGACGACGCCGAAACCGGTCTGGTGAACGCGCTGGCGAGCGGTCAGCTCAGCCAGTCCGCGTTCACCACGTCGGTGAACCGGGTCGCGGCACTGCGCAACAGTCTGTAGACACTCTCGGCGGTCAGCCCGCGAACGCGCCACTGTAGGCGTTGAGCGCGGGCTGGCCGCCGAGGTGCGCGTAGAGCACATTGGACTCGCTGGCGATGGTGCCATCGCGCACGAGGTCGATCAGTCCTGCCATGGACTTGCCCTCGTACACCGGATCCAGGATCACACCCTCCAGCGATCCGACCAGCCGAATCGCGTCCACAGTGGACTGAACGGGAATGCCGTACCTGTCCCCGGCCCACCCCGGCAGCACGGTGATCTCCTCGTCGGACAGCTCCCGCCCGAGCCCGATCAGCTCGGCGGTGGACCGGGCGATCTTGGTGACCTGCGCGCGGGTCTCGTCGAGCTTGGCGGACGCGTCGATGCCGAGCACCCGGCGCGGCCGGGCCTGACCGGCGAAACCGGCGACCATGCCCGCGTGCGTGCTGCCGGTCACGCTGCACACCACGACGGTGTCGAAGAAGACGCCGAGCTGTTCCTCCTGGACAGCGACTTCGTCCGCCCACTGGGCAAACCCCAGACCACCCAGCGGATGGTCCGACGCGCCGGCCGGAATCGCATAGGGTTTGCCACCAGCCGCGCGCACGTCGTCGATCGCGGACTGCCAACTGTCCTTGACGCCGATGCCGAACTCGGCGCTCACCAACCGCACGTCCGCGCCCATCAACCTGGACAGCAGGATGTTACCGACCTTGTCGTTGACCGAATCCGGCCAGTCCACCCAGCTCTCCTGCACCAGTACGGCTTTCAGGCCGAGCTTGGCGGCGACCGCGGCGACCTGCCTGGTGTGGTTGGACTGCACGCCGCCGATGGTCACCAACGTGTCCGCGCCCTGGCGCAGCGCGTCCGGCACCAGGTACTCCAGCTTGCGAGTTTTGTTGCCACCAAAGGCAAGCCCACTGTTGCAGTCCTCCCGCTTGGCCCAGATCCGCGCACCGCCAAGGTGTTCGGTGAGCCGGTCGAGCGGATGAACAGGGCTGGGACCGAACAACAAGGGATACCGGTCGAAATCGACGATGGACATCAGGACTCCTTGAGAACGGGGGTGAGGGTGAGCCAGTTCGCGCGCGCCAACTGAGCAGCGGCGTCGGCATCGCCAGCCGCGCAGAGTTCGATGATGCCGGCGTGCTGCGTGATGGAGTCGCGGCCGGACAACGAGCCGAACCGCAGCCGCTCCACCCGGCGCAGCACCGGGGTGAACTGGTCGAGCACGCTGCGCACCGCGTGATTCGCGCAGGCGTCCACCGCGACCGCGTGAAACGAGTCGTCGGCGGCGAGGGCCGCGTCCACGTCCATCCGGTGCAGGGCATCCGCGAAGCGCTCGTTGGCCACTCGCATCGCCGCGATCTCGGCTGGCCCGAGCCCGGGAACCGCCTCGCGCACCGCGAGTTCGTGCATGGCGGCGGTGACCGACTGGGCTTCGTGCACCGCGCGCACGTCGACCGGGCTGACGATGGTGTGCCTGCCAGGCTTGGTCTGCACGAGACCGGCGCGTTCCAGTCGCGCCAGTGCCTCCCGGATCGGCGTCCGGCTGACCCCGAGCCAGGCGCTGAGCTCGGGATCGTTGAGCCGCTCCCCCGGTGCCAGGGTGCCGTCCACGATGGCGTCACGGATGGCGCGATAGGCGTCGTCACGCAGCAGCGATCGGCTGACGAGGCCCTGAGCGATGGGTACCGGCATGCAACATATTGCACATCGCGAAGACCCGTTCGTCAAGCACACACAAAATTCGCCGCGTAACGGGTATCCAGCGAATACCCGTTACGCGGCGAAAGAGAATGTTGTCAGCAGGGCTCAGCCACTACCCGAGCGGGTCTCCGCCAACTCAGCCACCACCCCTGGTGGCGCCTCCGCCGCCTCCCGTGAGTCCACCCCCACCGCCGAAGCCGCTGCCACCACCGGTGATCCGCGCGGCACCGCCCGCACCGCCCGCACCGCTCGCACCGCCGCCGAGGCCACCCCGGGTGTTCGTGGTGCCCGAGGTCGGCAACGCGGTGTTCAGGTCGGCGAGCACAACTTGGTCACCGGCCTTGAGACCCTTGGTGATCTGGGTCAGATCCGCGCCTTGCACGCCGACGGAAACCCGGGTCAGCGTGGGCTTTCCGTTCACCAGTGCGGTGACGAAGCTGAACCCGCCCGCGCCGTGCACGGCCGAGGTCGGCACGGTCACCGCGGCGTTCGCCGTGTTCAGGGTGATCGCCACCGACGCCGTCGCGCCCGCGAACAACTGCTGGGCCGGGTTGCCCAGCGAGATGGTCACCGGGTAGCTCGCGGTGCCACTGGACGCCGTGGACGCCAACGCACCGATCGCGGAGACCCGGCCGGCGATCGGTGTCGTCGAACCGTCCGGCGACACGCTCACCGCCTGTCCCGGCTTGACCTGGCCGACCTGGCTGTCGCTGACCGCGGTCGTCACCTCGTCCTCGCCAGGACCGACGACCACGATGTGCGCGGTGGTCGAATTGGCCGAGTTGTTCTCGCCTGCGGTCAGGTCGACTTCGGCGACCGTGCCGGAGATCGGGCTGACCAGCGTCGCCGCCGCCATGTTCTGCTGCGCCTCGGCCAGTTGTGCGTTGGCCGAGTCGGTCGCGGCCTGGTCCGCGGCGATCTGATCCGCCGACGCGGGTCCGGAGCTCGCACCGCCGCTACGCCCCGAGGACGGCACCGACGCCTGCGGGGTGGTGCTGGAACTGGCCTTCCCGGACGACGAGGACCCGGTCGCCGCGCCGACCGCGGCGGTCGCGTTGCTCAGCGCGGTCGACAGCGTCGACTCCGCGCCGGACAGCGTGTGCTCGTCGGTGGACGCCTTGCTCTCGTCGGTGAGCACGGTCTGCATGAGCTGCTGGCAGTTGTCGATCACGCTGGTGCTCGGCGGCTGCGGCGTGGTGGTGCTCGTCGAAGTCGATGACGACTTCGTGGTGGTCGTCGGTTGCTGGCCGAGGGTCTTCAGGTAGGCGATGACCTGCGGGCAGTCCGCGCTCGCGTCCTGATCCGACGCGACGTCCGCACCGACCAGGGTCAGGTCCGAGTCGACCTGCTTCTGCGCGCCGAGCACCGCGTTCTGGCCGCTGGTCAGGTCCTTGGCAAGACCGGCGAGCTTCTGCGTCGCCGCCGAGTTGGTGCTGCCGCTGGACTGACCGGAGTTACCGCTCTGGCTCTGCGAGGTGACCGAGGTGGTGACCACGTTCTGGCTGGCCTGATCACTGGCCAGCTTCGCCTCCGAAGTGGCCACAGTGGACTGTGCGGAGCTGACCGACGACGCGAGGGTCGTGGTGTTCAGCTGGGCCAGGGTCTGGCCGGAAGTGACCTGCTGACCCTGCTGCACGTTCACCGACGAGACCTGGCCGGAGACCGGAAACCCAACCGTGGCCTCGGAAACCGGCTCGATGGTGCCGGTGGTGGCGAAGGTCGCGGTGACCTTGGCCGGACCGGCGGCCGCGGTGCGATACGTGTCCGAAGTGGACCGGGTGGCCGCGTAGGCGCCGATACCGCCGCCGAGTACCACCACCACGACCCCGGCAATGATCAGCACGCGACGGGTCGGCCGCCAGCCACCGCGCCGACGGCGCTCAGCCATTACCGCCACCGTTACCGCCGTTGCCGCCCCGTCCGCCGGCGCCTCGGCCGCCGAAGCCCTGGGTGCAGCCGTTCGGGCCGGCCTTGCTGATGCCGATGGTCTTCGCGGTCACCGCACCGGTGTCGTCGGTCGAGCCGACCGCCGCGATGCACTGACCCACCGCGAGCGCGCTGGATGTCGCGCTCTCCACCTTGCTGTAGGTGGTCGTTGCGTTGACCGTGACCGTGGTGTCGGTCGCCGCGGTCTGGCCGCGCGCCGCGCTGTGCACGGTGAACCCGGTCGCGCTGACCGCGGTCACCGAGCCGAACGCGAACCCGCCGAAGTTGCCCCGGTTCGCGCCGTTGGCGCCGCTGGGCCGAGTCGAACCCGAAGGCTGAGCCGAACCGGACGGCCGGTTGGGCCGGGAACCCCCATTGCCACCGGCGGATCCCCCGCCACCACCGCCGAACCCACCCGCGGTGCAGCCGCCGGCCCCTGGCTGGGTGATGCTGACCGTGCGCGCGGTGATCGGCGTGCCCGGCGCCGGACTGCTGCTGCCGGTCGCGGTGCTGGACACCGTCACGCACGAGCCGGCCGTGACATCGGCGAGGGTGCCGCTGACCGTGTTGGAGAAGGTGGTCGACGCGGTGAAGTTCACCGTCACCTGGCCGTTGGTCGGGTTCTGCACCTCGAGGCTGGTCGCGCTGACGGCGGCGGCCGTGCCGAACGTGCCCGGCGGCGTCTGCGGACCGTTGGCCCGCGAGGTGGGCGGCGCCGCGGTGTTCGTGTTCGCGACGGGCGTCGAGCCGCCGCCGCAGGCGATCAGACCGACCGCGAGGGCACCGGCGATCAGCGCCAGGCCCGATCGCGCCCCGACCTGGCGGTACCGCCGTCGGGCCGACGCTGAACTGGATTGCTGAGCCAGCATAGTGAACGTGCTCCCGGTTGAGTGGTGGTTGGTCATTCGCTGCGCTGTGTTGTTGTCATTCGCTACGCAGGGCGTCGATCGGAGCCAGTCGAGCGGCCCGGCTCGCCGGGTACACCCCGAAGGCGATGCCGATGCAGATCGACACGACGATCGCGCCGATGGTCGCGGTGGGGGAAATCGTGATACTGGTGGAGATCAGGTGCGGTAGCACCAGCGCGCCCGCGATGCCGAGCAGGACGCCGAGGATGCCGCCTGCCAGACCGAGCACGCCTGCTTCGAGCAGGAACTGGCGGCGGATCGCCGCCGGGTTGGCGCCGATCGCCTTGCGCAGACCGATTTCCCTGATCCGCTCGGTCACCGACACCAGCATGATGTTCATGACGCCGATGCCGCCGACCAGCAGCGAGATCGCGGCGATGCCCGCGAGCAGGACAGTCAGCGTCTGGTCGACCGAAGTCGCCGTGGACAGCAGCGATTGCTGGCTGGTGATGGTGAAGTCGGCGCCGGTCGGCGTGGTGATGTGGTGCAGGTTCAGCAGTTCGTTGTCGGCTTCCTGGTAGGCGGCCGACAGCGTGTCCGATGAGGTTGCCTCCAGGTAGATGTCCTGGACCGCAGTGCGCGTGGTGCCGCCGAACAGGCGGTCGGCGGCGACGGAGATCGGCACGACCGCCTGGTCGTCCTCGTTCTGCGCCGCCGAGGAACCCGCCGAGTTGAGCACGCCGATCACGGTGAACGGCGTGGTGCCGATGGTGACCTGGCGCCCGACCGGGTCGGCGAACCCGAACAGTTCCTGCGCTGTGGTCGGGCCCAGCACGGTGACCGCGGCTTCACTGGTGTTGTCCGCGCTGGTGATGAACCGGCCTTCGGCCAACGTGCGCGCCCGGACCGAGAGCCAGTCCGGCGTGGTGCCGACGACCGACGTCGTCCAGTTCGTGGCACCGACCGCGAGCGCGGTGGAGCGACTGGTGGTCGGTGCGACGGCGGCGAGGTCCGGCGCGACCTGGTGCGAGGACAACGCGTCCGCGTCGTTCACGGTCAGCGTCGCCGCCGAACCGAGGCCGCCGCGCACGCCCGAGGTCGTGGTGCTGCCCGGGGAGACCACGAGCAGGTTGGTGCCCAGCGAGTTGATCTCGGAGGTGACCGTCGCCGCGGCGCCCTCACCGAGGCCGACGGTCAGGATGACGGCCGCGATGCCGATCAGGATGCCGAGCATGGTCAACCCGGAGCGCAGCCGGTGCGACCGGATCGCGTCCAGGCTGGTGCGCAGTGTTTCCAACCAACTCAACGGAGCACTCCGGTCAGTTTCTGGGTGTCGGACTCGATCAGCCCGTCGCGCAACCGCACGATGCGGTCAGCGTGGGCGGCGACGTCTTCCTCGTGGGTGATCAGGACGATGGTGTGCCCCGCCCGGTGCAGGTCGCCGAGGACGTCGAGCACGTCGTTGGTGGACGTGGTGTCCAGCGCGCCGGTCGGTTCGTCGGCCAGGATCATGGCCGGGCGGTTGACCAGCGCGCGGGCCAGCGCGACGCGGGACTGCTGACCGCCGGAGAGCTCGGTCGGCTTGTGCTGGACCCGGTCACCGAGGCCGACTCTGGTCAGCACCTCGATCGCGCGCTGCTTGCGCTCGACCCTCTCGATTCCCGCGTAGCACAGCGGAAGTTCCACATTGCGCCACGCGGTCAGCGAGGGCAGCAGGTTGAACTGCTGGAACACGAAGCCGATGCGCTGGTTGCGGATGATCGCGAGTTCGGTCTCGTCGAGGTCGCTGACGTCCTGGCCGGCGAGCAGGTAGCTGCCGGTGGTGAGCACGTCCAGGCAACCGAGGATGTGCATCAGGGTCGACTTGCCGGAGCCCGACGGGCCCATGATCGCCACGTACTCGCCGTGTTCGATGCGCAGCGAGACACCGCGCAGCGCTTCCACTTCCAGCGATCCGCTGCGGTAGACCTTGCGCAGGTCGGCGATGTCGATGACCGGGCCGAACTGCTGGGGCACGGCAGGCATGGGTGCGGTCATGTCGGCAGTCATCGCTCAGCCACCCGACCCGCCGCGGAACCCAGCGCCGCCACCGCCACCACCAAAGCCGCCGCCACCACCGCCGAACCCACCGGTACCACCCAAACGACTGGCGCCGCCCGCGCCGCCGGTGGTGCCCGAGGTCGAGCTACCGCCGGTCCGCGCCGGTGCGGCCGGGATCTGCACCTGCTGGCCTTCGGACAGGCCGGTCAGTACCTGGGTCGAACCGCCTTGACTCATGCCGAGCGTGACGGTCTTCGCGGTGACGCCGTTGCCGGACTTCACGTAGACGACGGATTTGCCGTTCACGTAGTGAATGGCCGCGCTGTCCACGGTGAGCACGTTCGAGAGCTGCTTGACGATGATCGACACGGTCGCGCTGGCTCCCGCGTACAGGCCAGTCGGGCTGCCGGTGACGCCGATGGTGACCGGGTAGCTGGGCACGCTCGACGAGCCGCTGGCCAGCAACGCCACCGAGGACACCGTGCCGTAGACCGGTTGCGTCGAGCCGTCGGCGGTGATGACCGCCTGGTCGCCGGTTTTCACCTGACCGACCTCGGTGTCGTCGACGCTGGCGTTGACGACGTAGGAACCGTTGGAGATCAGCACGACCTGCGCGCTGGACGAACTGGTCCCGGTCGAGCTGGACGAACTGCTGCTCGACGACCCGCCACTGGTACCACCGCCGGAGAAGCCGGAACTCCCGGAGCCGGATGAAGAAGACGAGGAGCCCGACGAGCCCGATGAGCCGGTCGAGCCGGTCGAACTGGTGCCTCCGGAGACCTGCTGACCGACGGTGAGGTTCACCGCGGCGATCGTGCCGCTGATCGGCGCGGTCAACGTGGCCTCGGACAACGCGTTCTGCGCGTTGGTCACCTGGTTCTGGGCCGCGGTCAACGCGGCCTGGTCAGCGTTGATCTGGGTGGTGGACGCGTCAGCGGTCTGGTCGGAGTCCAACCGGGACTGGTCGGAGGACTCGGTGGCCTGCGCCTCGGCGACCGAGGCACCCAGCGACGCCGAGTTGACCGTGGCGAGCGCGGTGCCCGCGCTGACCTGCTGGCCGACGGTCGCGGTGACGCCGGTGACCTGGCCGGACACCGCGAAGTTGAGGTCCTCCTGCTGGGCGGGCTCGATCGTGCCCGAGGAAGAGATGGTCTGCCGCAGCGTCCGGTCGCTCACCGTGGCGAAGCTGGTGGTTGCCGCGCTCGCCGGCCGGGTCGCCGCCCAGACCCCGATACCCGCGCCGGCAACAACGACAACGGCAAGCACGATAATGATCACGCGCGATCTGGTGACCCGCACTCGGAGTTTCAACGACACGGTCCTTCTTCCCTCACAGTGGGAGCGCGGTGATTGATGCTCCGAGCTTTGTGGGAGAAGCTGGCGATTGCCTGGATGAAGTCTGGGAGTCCGCTGCGAACAGCGGGCAGCACAACAACAAGTCGACTGCGCGCGTTCGATCGATCACCGACCGTGCCGAATCAGCCCTTGCCTGAGACAGGACCGTAACGATCGAGGCGCCCGAAGGGCAAGGGTGACCAGCCCTTCGGGCGAACGAAGCTACCGATCAGTCATCGAGTCAGTCCTCGAGCAACGGCTTACCGGCGAACACGCCCAGTTCCTCGCGGTAGAACTCGATGCCGACCCCGTTGGGGTCGCGGACGTAGAGGCTGTCCTCGATGCCGCGATCCGGGCCGAGGTACTCCACGCCCGCCGCGTCCAGCTTGGCCTTGATCTCGGCGAAGCGGTCCGCGGGCGTGGACAGCGCGATGTGCTGCACCGCGCCGATGGTCTCGCTGAAGTCCGGGTGGTCGTGCCCTGGAAAGTCGAAGAACCCGAGCAGGTTGCGCGCGCCCATGTCGAAGAAGAAGTGGCTGGAACCGGCGTAGTCCCGATTCTCCACCAACTCGACCAGCGGGCAGCCCAGGAACTCCTGGTAGAACTTGATCGTCTCCTCGACGTCCTTGCAGATCAGGGCGACGTGGTGGAAACCCCGGGTCGGCGTATGCGAACGGGCCGCGCCCGTGCGCAGGTAGCGGTCCCGCAGTTCCCCGCGCCGCTTGCGGATCGCATCCAGTTCCTCACCCTGTGGCTGTGGCATGCGTTCAGGCTAAAGCAATGCGTCGCCGTGCACCCGTTTGACGTAGCGGGCATATCCGTGCCGACCACAGACCTTCCAGCGCAGCCTGGCCTGCGCGGGCACCATGGTCAGCAGGATCCGCGCCTCGGCCCGGGACGCCTCCGCCAGCACCAGACCGAGCCCGGTGCGGTCGATCGGCAGCCGCGCACCGAAACCGGCCCACTCGGACTGACTCAGGCAGTCCCGGACCAGCGGCAGGATGTCGTGCTCCTCGTCGTCGAGGTGTTCGGCGACGACCTTGCCCATCGACCGCAGCGCCGAGGACAACTCGCCCGCGACCGAAGCCGCCGCGGTGCGACGCCACATGTTCAGCAACTGCTGGACCTTGATCAGGTGCCGAGCGATCACTTCCTGCTGGAACTCCATGCGGTGCACGAGATCGGCGCGCATGGTCGCCCGCTCCAGCAGGATCGGCCAGAGTTGCTCGTCCTGCGCCTGGTGGTGGTCGTGCAGCGCGCCGATGACCAGGTCGAGATGACCGGCGATCACCGCGGCGCGGCGCAGATTGCCGGCAGGCGCCTGCAACACCAGGTCAGCGGCCTGACGGAATTCCCGCCGGAAAACCCGGTGGACCACGACCACATCACGAGTATCCGGTTTGTCCGTTGCTTGTGGACCCGCGACCGTTCCCACTTGCTCATTCATTGTTCCGCCCCCGTACGAAGAATCCCGCGTCCGGTGTTCCCCCCGACAGCAACACCGAACGCCACCACAATGTGCGCCAAATGGGTGATTGTCCAGTCCCAGTCCGGTGACTGGACAGCTAATCGGCTTCGGCTTCCCCGGCATCGCCGACCTGGTGCGCGCGGTCCACGCCGACTGCCCGCAACGTCGCGACCACCTGCGGAGTGTGCGCGCCGACCAGCTCCCAGGCGCGGGAAACCCCGATCGCGAACAACACCACGATGATCACCGCCTGATTGGCCATGTTGCCCGCATCCGGTCGGTCGGGGACCAACCGCATCCCGCCTGCCAACTGCCACACGTAGGCGGCCAGCAGCAGCACCAGCCAGAACACCGAACGTGCCTGGCGACGCACGGGAATCTTCTGCTGGGCAGCAAACGCGGCGATCAGCATGACCGCGAGCAGAGCCACTGTGGACGCGATGCCGACCGACGACAGAGCCAGCACGGCAGGACGCAGCGTGATGCCCGGGATCAACGCCAGCATGGAGAGCAACAACGAGTTCAGGAACGCCGACATCGCCGCTGCCGCGCGCGCCCGCTGCTCGAGGTGTTCGACTTTCCCGGTCACCGCCGCCGGAGTCACCGAGATCGCCACGAACAACAACCCGATCAGCGCACCCGCCACCGTCGCCGCGCCGACAAAGAAATCGTGAAAGGAATCTGGAACCACGTGCGGAATCGTAGCCGAGGTAGCGTGAGGCAAAAAAGGACCAGAAGGGAACACCGATGGCCTACGATGTCGCCGCACTGCGCGCTCACTTCCCCGCGCTGGCAACGGGAACCGCGCATTTCGACGGGCCGGGTGGCTCACAGGTGCCGGACGTGGTCGCGGACGCGGTGCGCACGACGCTGGTCTCCTCGATCGCCAACCGGGGCCAGGTCACTCCGGCGGAACGGCGCGCGGACGAGATCGTGCACGCGGCTCGCGCGGCAATGGCCGACCTGCTCGCCGCCGATCCGCGCGGCATCGTGTTCGGCCGCAGCATGACCCAGTTGACCTACGACTTCGCCCGCACACTCGGGAAAACCTGGCAGACCGGCGAGAACATCGTGGTCTCCCGGCTCGATCACGACGCCAACATCCGCCCCTGGGTGCAGGCTGCCGAGGCGGTCGGGATCGAGGTGCGCTGGGCCGATTTCGATCCATCGAACGGCGAACTGACCGCATCGGACATCGCCGCCGTGCTGGATGAGCGCACCCGGCTGGTCGCGGTCACCGGAGCGAGCAACCTGATCGGCACCCGTCCGCCGATCGAGGACATCGCCGCGCTCGCGCACGACGCGGGCGCACTGTGCTACGTCGACGGGGTGCACCTCACCGCGCACGTTTCCGTTGACAGCACACCGTTCGACTTCTACGTGTGCTCGCCGTACAAGTTCCTCGGCCCGCACTGTGGCGTACTCGCGGGCAAACCGGAACTGCTCGCCGAACTGCGCCCGGACAAACTGCTGCCCGCGACCGACGCGGTGCCCGAGCGGTTCGAGTTCGGCACGCTCCCCTACGAACTGCTCGCGGGCACGACCGCGGCGGTCGAGTTGATCGCCGCACTCGGTACCGGCGCCGATCGGCGCGCCCGGCTGGTCAGCGCCATGGCCGAGACCGAACGGCACGAGGACCGGTTGCGCGAGCGCGTCGAGGCGCACGTCGCTGAGCTGCCTGGCGTGCTTTCCCACTCCCGCGCCAAAAACCGGACCCCGACGCTCCTGTTCAGCTTCACCGATCAGTCCGCATCGGACGCCTACCGGTTCCTCGCCGAGCGGAACATCAACGCGCCGGCCAGCTCGTTCTACGCATTGGAGGCATCACGGCGGCTCGGTCTCGGCGACACCGGCGGTCTGCGCGTCGGCATCGCGCCCTACACCGACGACGCCGACATCGACCGCCTCAACGCCGCGCTGACCGAGTTCGTCACCGGCCGATCGGGCCGCTACCAGGCTGGCTAACGTACCCGGCATGACTCTGCGTGATCTGCTGCAAGCCCATGTCGACGACGGCAGCCTGCCCGGCGCGGTCGCCCTGGTGGCCAACGGTTCCGAGGTGGAGGTCGCCTCGGTCGGCTCGATCGACCTCGACGGGATCGTCCGGCTGGCGTCCATCACCAAACCGATCACCGCTGCCGCCGTGCTGATCCTGCTCGACGACGGCAAGATCGCGCTCGACGACCCGATCGCCACCTGGCTGCCCGAACTGGCCGAGCCGAAGGTCGTCCGCACCCCGCAAAGCCCGCTCGACGACGTGGTCCCGGCGAATCGCCCAATCACCGTCGCCGACCTGTTGACCTTCCGCGCCGGTTACGGTTTCGACGACGACTTCGCGCTGCCCGCCGCGGCCGCGATCCTGGCGTTCATGCGCGACGGTCGCGACCCGAGCAGCCAACCGGCGCCGGACGAATGGCTGGCCCGCCTGACCGAGATCCCCCTGCTGGCCCAGCCGGGCGAGCGGTGGCTGTACAACACCTGTTCGGATCTGCAGGGCGTGTTGGTCAGCAGGGTCGCCGGGCAGCCGTTCGCGGATTTCCTCGCCGAGCGCCTCTTCGCTCCACTCGGGATGGTGGACACCGGCTTCGCCCTGCCCGAGGACAAGATCGACCGGATGCCCAACGCCTACCAGCCGGACGCGGACGGCGCGCTGACCTTGTGGGAGGGGCCGGGCGGCCGGTGGCGCACGATGCCGGCCTTCGCCTCCGGCGGCGGCGGGTTGGCGGGCACCATCGACGACTGGCTGCGCTTCGGCCGGATGCTGCTGTCCGGTGGGGGCGACGTGCTCTCCGCCGAGTCGGTTCGGCTGATGACCACCAATCACCTGCCCCAGCAGCAACGGGACCGGTGCCCGCTGTTCCTCGAAGGGCAGGGCTGGGGCTACGGCGGCTCGGTCGACGTCGCCGAGACCGATCCGTGGAACGTGCCCGGCCGCTACGGCTGGGTCGGCGGCACCGGCACGACCGCGCACATCGTGCCCGCGACCGGTTCGGTGCACATGCTGTTCACGCAGGTCAGCATGACCAGCCCCAGCCCGGTGCCGCTGATGCGCGAGTTCTGGCGCTACGCGGCCACCTACTGAAGGCCTGGCGGGTTCTGCATGTAGTGGTCGATCCAGAGGAAGCCGAGAACGAACCAGACCACCGTCAACGCCAGACTGGCCACGCCGATCCAGATACCGGCCAGTGCGAGCCCCCGGCCCTCCTCGCCGGTCCGTTTGATCTGGCCGAGCGCGATCACGCCGAACACGATGCCGAGGATGTTGAAGACGATCCCGCACACCAGCGCCGCGATCGCGAAGCCGTTCGTGGCCCGCCGCGGCATCACCGGGTAAGGCGGATACCCCGGGTACTGCTCGTAGACCTGGTACGGCGGCTGGTACGGCGGCTGCCCCGGATACGGCTGGCCCGGGTAGGGCTGGGCTGAAATCGGTGGGCTCGGCGGCACCGGTGGGACGGGCGGCGGGACCGGGACCGAGGTTCTGGCCGGATCACCGGCCTCGCCCGCGTTCACCTGCGGTTGCGCTGGTTCGGCAGCGGGCTCGGGTGCCGGTGCGGCAGCCTCGGCACCATCCTGCGAATCGGTCATAACGATCTTATACTCCGCGAATCGCGCACCTGTGGTCGCCGAGTTGGTTTCGTTACCAGGGCCGGTCAACGCGGATTTGCCCCGGCTGTGACCCGCGCCATTCGGCGACAAGGCAGAATGCACGCCCGTGACCACCACCAGCCAACCGAACATCCACCACAAGATCGCCGAAGAACTCGGGGTGCGCGACGGGCAGGTGACGGCGGCCGTCGAGCTGTTGGACGGTGGCGCGACCGTGCCGTTCATCGCCCGGTACCGCAAGGAGGTGACCGGCACCCTCGACGACGCGCAGCTGCGCACGTTGGAGGAACGCCTGCACTACCTGCGCGAGATGGAGGAGCGCCGGACCTCGATCCTGGAATCCATCGAGTCCCAGGGCAAGCTCGACGACGCGCTGCGCGCGCAGATCATGGCCGCCGACTCCAAGGCGCGCCTGGAAGACATCTACCTGCCGTACAAGCCGAAGCGGCGGACCAAGGCGCAGATCGCCAAGGAAGCCGGCCTCGAACCGCTGGCCGACGGCCTGCTCGCCGACCCGACCGTGGACCCGCAGGCGGCAGGGTCCGCCTTCGTCAACGCCGAGGCAGGCGTCCCGGACGCGGCAGCCGCTCTCGACGGCGCGCGGGCGATCCTGGTCGAGCGCTTCGCCGAAGACGCCGACCTGGTCGGTTCGCTGCGCGAGCAGATGTGGTCGCGCGGCCGGTTGACCGCCAAGGTCCGCGACGGCAAGGAGACCGACGGCGCCAAGTTCGCTGACTACTTCGACTTCTCCGAATCGTTCACCACCCTCCCCTCGCACCGCGTGCTGGCCATGTTCCGCGGCGAGAAGGAAGAAGTCCTCGACCTCACCACCGATCCCGAGGAAGCGCCCGCCGATCCGGAGGGGCCGCCGGTGCGCACCTCCTACGAGGTGGAGATCGCGGCGAAGTTCGAGCTCAGCGACCAGGGCCGCGCCGCGGACAAGTGGCTCTCCGACACGGTTCGCTGGGGCTGGCGCACCCGCATCCTGGTCCGGCTCGGCATCGACCTGCGCACTCGGCTGCGCCAGCACGCCGAGGACGAGGCGGTGCGCGTGTTCGCCGCCAACCTGCGCGACCTGCTGCTCGCCGCACCGGCGGGCTCGCGGTCGACCATGGGCCTCGACCCCGGCTTCCGCACCGGCGTCAAGGTCGCGGTGGTCGACTCGAACGGCAAGGCGGTCGCCACCACCGCGATCTACCCGCACCAGCCGCAGAACCGCTGGGACGAGTCGCTGCACACGCTGGCGAAGCTGGCCCGTGAGCACAACGTCGACCTGATCTCGATCGGCAACGGGACGGCCTCCCGCGAGACCGACAAGCTCGCGGCCGACCTGATCAAGGCCCAGCCGGACCTGAAGCTGACCAAGGTCGTGGTGTCCGAGGCGGGCGCCTCGGTCTACTCGGCGTCGCCGTACGCGTCGCGCGAATTCCCGGACATGGATGTGTCGCTGCGCGGCGCGGTGTCCATCGCGCGCCGGTTGCAGGACCCGCTGGCCGAACTCGTGAAGATCGACCCGAAATCGATCGGCGTCGGCCAGTACCAGCACGACCTGTCCGAGGTGAAGCTGTCCCGCTCGCTGGACGCGGTGGTCGAGGACTGCGTGAACTCGGTCGGCGTCGACCTGAACACCGCGTCCGCGCCGCTGCTGCGCCGGGTCTCGGGGATCAGCGAAGGGCTCGCCGAGAACATCGTGACCCATCGCGACACGCACGGCTCGTTCCGCTCGCGCGCCGCGCTCAAGGAAGTGCCGCGACTCGGTCCGAAGGCGTTCGAGCAGTGCGCGGGCTTCCTGCGGATCGCGGACGGCGACGACCCACTGGACGCGTCCAGCGTGCACCCGGAGGCGTACCCGGTCGTGCGGGAGATCGTGTCGGAGACCAAGACCGACATCCGCGAACTGATCGGCAACACGAAGATCCTGGCCACCGTGCAGCCGGCCCGGTTCGTCACCGACACCTTCGGCCTGCCGACCATCACCGACATCCTCACCGAGCTCGACAAGCCCGGCCGCGACCCGCGACCCGAGTTCAAGACCGCGACCTTCGCGGACGGCGTGGAGAAGCTCGGCGACCTCAAGGCAGGCATGGTGCTGGAGGGCGTGGTCACCAACGTGGCGGCATTCGGCGCGTTCGTGGACATCGGCGTGCACTGCGACGGTCTGGTGCACGTCTCGGCGATGTCCCGCAACTTCGTCAAGGACCCCAGGGAGATCGCCAAGTCCGGCGACATCGTCCGGGTCAAGGTGCTGGACGTCGACGTGCCGCGCAAGCGGATCTCGCTGACCCTGCGCCTGGAAGACGACGCGCCCCCGCAGCAGCCCGGCCAGGCCCAGGAAACCCGCCGGGACGGCAATCGTGGCGGCGGTCGCCAGAGCGGCAACCAGCGCAACAACAACCAGCGCAGCAGCCCGCCCGCCAGCGGCTCCATGGCAGACGCGCTGCGCCGCGCGGGATTCGGACGCTGACATGGCCGACTCAGATATCGACCTGCCAGCGAGCTTCGCCCAGCGCATCCGGCGGGGCTCGGTGGCCATGGCCACGAACCTGATCGTGGCCGCCGTCATCCTCGGTGGCGGCTCGATCGTGGAAGCCGCCATCAACTCCGGCGGCACCGGCCCGAACCGCTCCTGGGTCATCTACCTCGGCGTGCTGCCCGCGCTGGGCATGATCGGCCTCGCCCTCCAGTTGCTGCGCGTGCGCCGCTGCTTGGACGGCGACCGTCTCGTCGGCGCCGAGGTCGAGGCGATCCGGCCGAGTCTGCGGTTGTGGTGGATCCTGGTGGTGGCGTCCGCCCTGATCGTGATCGTGCTGATCATGGTGTTCGACTTCCTCGCGCACACACCCACCTCCGGCTCGGCCATCATCGGCGCCCTGCCGCCGTTCCTGACCGCGGTCGTCGCCAACACCAGCTACGGCAGCACGAAAGGCTGGCTCAACCCGAAGCTGACCTGACCGGCATCCGCAACACCGACGCCAGCTGGCTGAGCTGCTGATCCACCGAGACCCGGCGCAACACCGCGCGAGGTGTTCCATCTTTAGACCGGCGCCACGCGCGCGGTGGCGGCATGCAGCGGCGGCCGCTCCCGCGCCAGGTCGATCAGCACCTCCGCCGTGTCCGCATCGATCACCAGCGTCGTCACCAGCCCCGACCGCAGCACCGCGTCGATGGCCACCGCCTTCGCCGGACCGCCCGCCAGCGCGATCACCTCCGGCACCCGGCGCAGCTGCTCGGTTTCGATGGCCAGCACGTAGTGCGCGAGACCGGTGCTCAGCGCGCGCCCGTTCGCGTCGAACAGCCGCGCCGCCATCTCCGCCGTGACGCCGTGCTGGCCGAGACCGTGGCGCGCCTTCGGATCGAGCACGTCGTACACGGTCGACAGTCCCGGTTGCCAACCGCCGATAGCCACGACGGCGGTGGTGATCCGGTCGAAGTGCTCGAACGCGTCCGCGACGCCGGGCTGTTTGCGCAGGGTTTCCGCGGTGCGCCGGTCGGGCAGCACGAGCGGCGCGTAGATCGGATAGCCGCTGCCACCGGCGAGCCGGGCCGCTCTGCTGACCGTCTCCACCGAGCTGTCGTGCAGGTCCATCCGCGAGTAGACGCCGCAGAGCTGCACAATTGAGCACGGCGCGAGCCTGTCCAGCGATTCGACCATCGCGTTGACAGTGCGCCCCCAGGCGAGACCGAGCACGTCGTCGGCGGTGATCGTCTCGGTGAGCAGTTCGGCGGCCATCGCGCCGAGCCGACGCCGCAACCCGACCGCCGGATCGGCGCTGCCCCGCTCCGGCAGATGCTGTAACACCAAGGCCCGGTTCAACCCGTACGCGCGCCGCAGCTCACCGGAAAGGTCAAGGTCGAGCGGATCAGGCAGGATAATGCGCACTTCGATCAGGCCGCGCTCATGAGCAGCGTCGAGCAACCGCGCCACCTTGAACCGGCTGATGCCGAACTCCTCGGCGATCTGCACCTTGGTCCGCCCGTCGAGGTGGAACCGCCGGGCGATGGAGGCGGCCAACATGTTCTGCGCAGGCCCCCAACCTCCGGAAGTATCTGCGGATTCTGCGCTCATATGAGCGAATGATAGCGCATTCGCGCTCAAACGGTTGACCCTTTCCGCGTGAAGTTCTTCAATTACCAGCTGTCAGCCCCTATGTGACAGCCCAATGACGCTCCGATGAGCGCGACATGACGCAGGCGGGTGGTTTGATGCGTGCGGCGATCGTGGACAAGCCCGGTTCGATCCGAGTCGGCGAGGTGCCTGATCCCGTTGCCAGTGATGGTCAACTGGTGATCAGAGTGGGTGCCTGCGGTATCTGCGGCACCGACCTGCACATCGCCGACGGCGAGTTCCCCCCTACTCCCTACCCGATCGTGCCCGGCCACGAATTCGCCGGTGAGATCGTGGAAATCGGCAAGAACGCACCACCCGAATGGCAGCTCGGCGATCGCGTCGCGGTCGACCCGTCGCTGTTCTGTGGCCACTGTGGACCGTGCAGGTCCGGGCACGGAAACCTGTGCGAGAACTGGAATGCCACCGGCGACACCGTGGACGGCGCGTTCGCCGAATACGTTTCGGTGCCCGCCGCGAACGCCTACCGGCTGCCGGATTCCCTGGACTGGCAACAGGGCGCGCTCGTCGAACCGGTGTCCTGCGCGGTACACGGCGTGCGCCGGATCGGTGTCGAGGCGGGCGAGAATTTCCTGGTCGTCGGCGCGGGCACCATGGGGCTGCTCATGCAACAACTGCTGCAACGCGGCGGCGCCTCGGTCACCATGGTCGACCGCAACGAAGCGCGACTGCCGCGCGCGACCGCTCTCGGCGCGGACGCCGTCGCCACCGACGCCACTCAGTTGAGCGGTGAGCGGTTCGACGCGGCGGTCGACTGCACCGGTGTACCAGCGGCGATGGAAGCCGCGTTCAACTCGATCCGCCGAGGTGGCCGCCTGCTGATCTTCGGCGTCGCGCCCGGTGACGCGCACGTGGACTTCTCCCCGTTCCGCATCTACAACGACGAGCTGACCATCGTCGGCTCCATGGCCGTGCTGCACAGTTACGGCGCGGCGCTCAACCTCGTCGCGAACGGCGCGATCGACACCGCCGCACTGCTCACCGACACCCTCCCGCTGGAGGAATTCCCGCAGGCCCTGGATCTGATGCGCAGCGGCGCAGGCCTGAAGGTGCAGGTACTGCCCAACGCCGGACAGGAGGGTTGAGGTGTTTCGCCGACTACTCCGACCACTGGCCTTGGTTGCCTCCTCGGCCATGCTGCTCGCCGGTTGCGCGGGCGCGGGCGCGCTGGGCGACAACGGCCAGACCCTGGTCGTCGCGATCGTGTCCAACTCGCAGATGACCGACGCCATCCAGCTGTCCAGCCAGTTCACCAAGGACCACCCCGACATCCACCTCAAGTTCGTGACCCTGCCCGAGAACCAGGCCCGCGCCGAGATCACCGCCGCGGTCGCCACCGGCAGCAGCGAGTTCGACGTGGTGATGATCAGCAACTACGAGACGCCGCAATGGGCGCAGAACGGTTGGCTGACCAACCTCGAGCCCTACATGGCGAAGACGCCCGGCTACGACGAGAACGACTTCATCCCGAGCATCCGCCAGTCACTGTCCTGGCAGAACTCGATGTACGCCGTGCCCTTCTACGGCGAGTCGTCGTTCCTGGTCTACCGCAAGGACTTGTTCGCCAAGGCCGGTCTGACCATGCCCGCTCACCCGACCTGGCAGCAGGTCCAGTCCTTCGCGGCCAAGCTCAACGACCCGAGCACCGGCATGGCAGGCATCTGCCTGCGCGGCGACCCCGGCTGGGGTGAGAGCCTCGCGCCGCTGGACACGCTGGTCAACACCTGGGGCGGTCGCTGGTTCGACAACAGCTGGAACGCCCAGCTCACCTCTCCCGCGTTCGAGCAGGCCGCCAGCTTCTACGTCAACCTGATCCGCAAGTACGGCGAGGTCGGCGCGTCCAGCGCGGGCTTCTCCGAGTGCGGCACCGACTACTCCCAGGGCAAGGCCGCGATGTGGTACGACGCCACCTCGATGACCGGCACCACCGAGGATCCGACCAGCAGCAAGGTCGTCGGCAAGAACGGCTACGCCCCCGCTCCGGTGGTGAACACCAAAGCCAGCGGCTGGCTCTACACCTGGTCGCTCGGCATCCCGAAGACGACGACCAACAAGGACGCCGCCTGGCAGTTCATGTCCTGGATGACCGACAAGCAGTACATGAGCCTGGTCGGCAATGCCGACGGCTGGAGCCAGGTGCCGCCGGGCAGCAGGCTCTCCACCTACCAGATCCCGCAGTACAAGGCAGCAGCCAAGGCCTACGCGCAACCGACCCTGGACGCGATCAACAGCGCGACGCAGCAGAACACCATGACCGCGCCAGTCCCCTACTACGGGCTCCAGTTCGTCGGCATCCCCGAATTCCAGGACCTCGGTACCCGGGTCAGTGACCAGATATCTGCGGCGGTCGCGGGACAGACGTCCGTTCAGCAGGCACTGGAACAGTCCCAGCAGTACGCCCAGACCGTTGGCGACACCTACCGGAGTAAGCCATGACAACGGTTCCCGCCCCGTCAAAGGTGCTCGACCGACCCGATGTGCGGACAGGCGGATCGGTGGAACGCAAGCCGAACCACGCCTGGCGCCGCCGCGCGCCCCTGCTGCCCGCGCTGATCTTCACCATCGCCGTCACCCAGATCCCGTTCCTGCTCACGCTGTTCTACTCGACCCAGTCCTGGAACCTGGTCCGGCCCGGCTCGCGGCACTTCGTCGGTCTGTCCAACTACCTCGACGTCATCACCGACGGCGAGTTCCGCGGCGCCCTGCTCAACACGGTGGTGCTGACCGTCGCGGCCGTCTTCATCGCCCTGGTGCTTGGCCTGTGCCTTGCGCTGCTGCTCGACCGCACCTTCCGCGGCCGGGGCTTCGTCCGCACCCTGATCATCACCCCCTTCCTGATCATGCCCGCCGCGGGCGCGCTGCTCTGGAAGACCACGATGTTCGACCCGACCTACGGCCTGCTCGACTTCGTGCTGCGCCCGTTCGGCATCGGCCACTTCGACTGGCTGGCGTCGTTCCCACTCGGCTCGGTGATCATCGAGATCATCTGGCAGTGGACGCCGTTCATGACCCTGCTGATCCTCGCCGGTTTGCAGTCCCAGTCCAAGGAAGTCCTCGAAGCGGCCCAAGTGGACGGTGCGGGCCGGTGGCGCACCTTCGCCTCGATCACCCTTCCGCAGCTGACCCGCTACCTGCAACTGGCCGTGCTGCTCGGCGCGATCTACATCGTGAACAGCTTCGACGCCGTCTACCTGATGACCCAGGGCGGGCCGGGCACGGCCAGCGCCAACCTGCCCTTCTACATCTACCAGCGCGCATTCGAAGGCTTCGACGTCGGCCAGGCGGCCGCCATGGGCGTCGTGGTCGTCATCCTGACCATGATCGTGGCCACCTTCGCCCTGCGCCTGATGTTCCGCACCTTCGAAGTGAGCAGCGGAAAGGGGTCCAAGAAATGACCGCACCAGCCTCATCTCTTGAAGGGGCCACCGGACGCAAGGGCAACAAGGTGGGCCGATCCGCTCTCACCACCGTCACGTGGATCATCGCGATCCTGTTCGTGTTCCCGGTGCTCTGGATGATCCTGACCTCGTTCAAGACCGAGGGCGACGCCTACACCGACCCGCCGAAGCTCATCTTCGGTCCGACCCTGACCGAGATCCGCAACATCCTCGACGCCGGTTTCTGGCCCTACCTGGGCAACTCCGCGTTCGTCACCATCCTCAGCACCCTGATAGTCCTGATCCTCGGCGTCCCCGCGGCCTACGCGTTGTCCCTGGCCCCAGTGAAGAAGACCAGCAACGCCCTCGGCTTCTTCCTCTCCACGAAGATGCTGCCGATCGTCGCCGCGATCATCCCGCTGTACATCATCGCCAACGACATCCACCTGCTGGACAGCGTGTGGGCACTGGTCATCCTCTACACCGCGATGAACCTGCCGCTGGCGATCTGGATGATGCGCTCGTTCTTCCTGGAAGTCCCCAAGGAAATGATGGAAGCAGGCCAGATAGACGGCGCGAAACTCCCCCGTCTACTGCGCAGCATCGTCCTGCCCGTAGTAGCGCCAGGCGTAGCGGCGACCGCGCTGATCTGCGTGATCTTCTCCTGGACCGAGTTCTTCTACGCCGTCAACCTCACCTCGGCCCGGGCGGGCACTGTGCCGGTCTTCCTGGTCGGGTTCATCAGCAGTGAAGGCCTGTACTGGGCCCAACTGGCCGCGGGCGCGTTCCTCGCGTCGCTGCCAGTGATGATCGTCGGCTGGTTCGCGCAGAACCACCTGGTGCGCGGCCTGTCCATGGGCGCAGTCAAGTAGCAGTGCTTGTTGAAAGAAGGCGAGAGGAATCATGGCCGAAGTCAGCTACGCCAACGCATCCCGCGTATACCCCGGCTCGCCGCCCGTTCGAGCCGTGGATGCCCTCGATCTCGACGTCACCGACGGCGAATTCCTCGTCCTCGTCGGTCCGTCGGGTTCCGGCAAGTCCACCGCGCTGCGCATGCTCGCCGGGCTCGAAGACGTCGACGAGGGCGCCATCTCCATCGGCGGCCGCGATGTCACCAACGTCCAGCCCAAAGACCGCGACATCGCCATGGTCTTCCAGTCC
>DASXOJ010000009.1:0-19811 GCA_036494465.1 Pseudonocardiaceae bacterium | reverse complement strand
CCGCACGAGGACATGGAAATCGTCACCTGGGTGTTGCAGGGACAACTCGTGCACCAGGATTCCGAAGGGAACGCCGACGTCATCTATCCCGGTCTCGCGCAACGAATGAGCGCCGGAACCGGAATTCTGCATTCCGAGAAGAACGACGCCTGGCGGATGACCGGCCAGGCCGAACACACCGATCCGGTGCACTTCATCCAGATGTGGGTGGTGCCCGACGAACCCGGCATCCGCCCCGGCTACGAACAGCTCGAAATCGACGACGAACTGCTGCGCGGTGGCCTGGTCCCGGTCGCCTCGGGGATGCCGCGCGACGATGGCCGCAGCGCGATCCGGATCAAGCAGAAGGACGCGGCGCTGTTCGCGGCGCGCCTGGCCACCGGCGGTTCCGTGCCGCTGCCGACCGCCCCGTACGTGCACCTGTTCGTCGCGCGCGGCGCGGTGCAACTGGAAGGCGCGGGCCTGCTCGGTGCGGGCGACGCCGCCCGGATCACCGCGTCCGAGGGACAGCGGGTGACCGCGGTCGAGCCCGCCGAGATCCTGGTCTGGGAGATGCACGCGCGGATCCAGGCGGGCTGATTACCTACTTAAGCAGGCTTTTTCTGGCGCTGCGCGCGGCTAGCGTCGGGGCATGATTCGTCGCACCCTGCTCACCACCGCGATCGTCGGTGCCAGCGCCGCATCCTTACTGGTCGGCGGCCTGAGCTCGGCTCAGGCCGCACCGAAGTTACCCACCCACCACGTGTTCTCCGCCGACGCTCTCAAGGTTGGCGCCTCGGCCGATCCGGCGCAGCGCGCCAAAGCGATGGAAGCGGCCACCGCCGATTTCCCCAGAGCGAACGCCTACGGCGCGCCGACCCTGTGGAACGAGGGCGACACCGGTCAGGGCACCTCGATCGCGACCGTCGTCTCCTTCGGCGACCCGAACATCAACGCGGTCATCGACCAGTACGACAAGGACAACAACCTGCCACCCGCGCAGGTCACCCAGCTGGAACCGTCGGGCCCGGTGCCCACCTGCGACTCGCTCAAGAACGGCGACCCGACCACGTACGCGGACTGCTTCGGGTGGCGCGGCGAAGCCGACCTGGACGTCGAGTCGATGCACGAGATGGCGCCCTCCGCGCACATCTACGTGGTGGCCACCCCGGTCGACGAGACCCAGGGTATGACCGGATTCCCGGAAATGATGACCGCCATCGACTACCTGCGCACGCACAAGCTGGTCAACGGCATCTACCTGGCCACCTACACCGGTGAAGCGGACTTCTCCTCGCCGCAGGAGATCACCCAGGAACTGGACCCGACGTTCGTCCGCGCGGCGAAAGCCGGTATCTCGGTGGTGTTCGCCTCCGGCGACAAGGGCCCGACCGTGGGCGAGCTCACCGGTAGCGACAACTGGCCGTACCGGATGCCGAGCTGGCCGGGCAGCGACCCGAACGGCATCAGCGTCGGCGGCACCCAGTTCTACGGCGAACCCCAGGGCCAGCCGTACCCCGCGTCGCCCGCCGCCCGGTTGCAGCACCCGGACAGCCTGTGGAACTCCAACGACGGCTACTCCTCCAGCGCGGGCATCTCCACCATCTACTCCCGGCCCAGTTGGCAGAACGGCGTCAAGCAGATCACCGGCAGCAGCATGCGCGCCTACCCGGACATCACCATGCACGGCACGTCCGGCACCTCCGAGGCGGCACCGCTGTTCCTGGGCGTGCTCGCGCTCGCGGTCGAGCTGAACCACGGCCACAACCTGGGCAACATCGACTCCGTCATCTACGGCAAGCTCGGCCCTGCCGGGCTCAAGGACGGCGTGCAGGATGTCACCGATGGCACGAACGCGCTGCCCGACGGCATCGTCCCCGGTTTCGCCGCAGGACCCGGCTACGACATCGCGTCCGGCTGGGGCACCGTAGGCGACATCTCCACATTCGTCCCGGCCCTGGTGAAAGCCGTCAATTGAGCTGATTCACTTGGCACGTGACCGTCCTCATCGATTCGGCTGATTTCGACCGTGCCGACCTGCGCGATTTCCTCCAGGCCCACCTGGACGACGTGGCGCCGACCGCCCCACCCGAGAGCCAGCACGCGCTCGACCTGACCGGTCTGCGCGCGCCCGGCATCCGGATGTGGGTGGCCCGCCTCGATACCGCGCTGGTCGGCACGGTCGCGCTGAAGAACCTCACGCCGACGCACGACGAACTGAAGAGCATGCGCACCGACCCGGCAGCGCGTGGCAACGGCGTCGCGTCCGCGCTGCTGCGCCACGCGCTCGACGACGCGCGAGCGCGTTCGGTCACCCGGATCTCGCTGGAAACCGGCAGCCAGGACTTCTTCGAGCCGGCCCGCGCGCTCTACCGCAAATACGGTTTCACCGATTGCGGCCCGTTCGACAGTTACCTGTCCGACCCGAACAGCACCTTCATGACCCTGGCGCTCACTGCCCGGTGAGCTCAGCGAACATGTCGAGCAGGATCTCGGTGATGTTCTCCTCGGTCGCGTCGTCGAGCAGCGCGTCGAACTTGGTGGTCTCCTTGGCGATCTCGGCGCTGCGCGGAAACATCCGCTGCTCGTATTCGGTCAACGCGGCGTCGATGTCGCCAGGGTGCGCGGCGATGGCGTCGCCGAGTTCGGCGCCGTCGAGCATGGCGAGGTTGGCGCCCTCGCCGTTGGGCGGAGCGAGGTGCGCCGCGTCGCCGACCAGGGTCACGCCCGGCACCCGCGCCCACTCGTGTCCGACCGGCAGCGTGTAGTGCGGGCGCAGCACCGGCGGGGTGTCGAAATCGGTGATCAACGCGGTGAGTTCTGGTGCCCAGCCGTCGAATTCCCGCGCGATCCGGGCCGCGGCCGCGTCCGGGTCGGTGAAGTCGATGTCCGCGAACCACTCCAGCGGCCGGGTGAGCGCGATGTAGGCGTGCAGCGTGTCGCCGCTTTCCCGGTGGGCGTTGATGCCCTTGCGCGGAGCGGGCACGCCCAGCGAACCGCCGCCCACCGCCTTCGCGGTCGCGGGGTGGCGGGCGTCGGCGTCGAACAGGTAGTTCTCGACGAACGCCGTGCCCGCGTATTCGGGTGTCGCGCCGGTCAGCAGCGGCCGCACCCGCGACCAGGCGCCGTCCGCACCGACCAGCAGTTCGGTGACGACCGTGCTGCCGTCGGCGAAGCTCACCTCGTGGCGACCGTCGTCGAGAGTGCGGGTGCCGCTCACCTTCTGTCCCCAATGGACAGTGCAGCCCGGGAGCCCGTCGAGCAGGAGTTCGCGCAACGCGCCGCGCTGCACCTCGGGCCGCCCGCCCGTGCCGTCGTCGGCCTTGTCGAACAGCACGGTGCCGTCCCGGTCGAGAATCCGCAGCTGCTGGCGGCCCTCCAGGATCAGACCGCGGAACTCGTCCATCAGGTTCGCCGCTTCGACGGCGAGCTGGCCGTTGTAGTCGTGGATGTCGAGCATGCCGCCCTGCATGCGTGCCGTCGGCGAGGGCTCCGCTTCGTAGACGGTCGACGGGATGCCGTTGACGTGCAGGACGCGGGCGAGGGTGAGGCCGCCGAGACCGGCGCCGATGATCGTGACGGGAGTGTGCATAGTGGCTCCTTCTGGACCGATGGAATCGCGTTCCAGAGTTGCCGGGTCCGCTGCCAGCAGCCGCACACGGCGCTGACAACCCGCTGAGACACCCGCTGTCAGCGCACTGTCAACGCGCGGTTGTCAGCTGTTCGTCCTCCGCGATCATCGCGGCGCCGATGAACTCGACCGGCAGGGTCACCACGACCTCGTCGCCTTCCCCTTCGCCCGCCTCGCAGACGCACAGGCCGATCAGGGCGAGGATCCCCGCGCGGTGCCGGGCCTGGCGTTGCGCGTCGGTTTCCCCGTCGAGGGGTTCGACGTCGTCGCGTTCCCAGGCGCGGACCGCCGCGTCGGCCAGCGATCTGGGCAGGCGGACCTCGACGCCGGGCAGGTCAGCTGCCCGGAACACCGCACCCAGTTCACCGAGCGTGACCGCCTCGGCCTGCCTGTCCATGCGTGACAGACTGACCTATCCGCCCGATCGGCGCATCCGGGTTAAACCCTGACTTTTGGGCGTCGCCACACGTAGGTGATCGCGGGCGGCGTGTTGCGCCAGACGCAGCGGGTCGGCAGCACCTCGTCGAACCGGGTGCGCAGCAGCGACCGGAACCGGCGCCACCCGGCAGATTCTGGGCGCCCGTCCGGACACCCGCATCGTCGTGCTGACCACGTTCGACGACGACGGTCACCTCTAGCCGGCGCTCGCCGCGGGCGCGATCGGGTTCCTCGCCAAGGACGTCGCCCCGGAGGATTTGCTCGCCGCGATCCGCCGCGCCGCCACCGGCGACAGCCCGTTCAGCCCCGCCGTGCTGCGCAGGCTCGTCGACAAGGCCGTACGCACCCGCGCCGAACCCGAGCCGCCACCGCTGGACGTGACCGACCGCGAACGCGAGGTGCTCGTGCTGCTCGCCACCGGTCTGTCCAATGCGGACATCAGCGATCGCAAGCACCTTGGCGTCACCACGGTGAAGACGCACGTCGCGAGCCTGTTCACCAAGACCACGTGTAACAATCGCGTGCAACTGGCCGTTCTTGCTGCCAGATACGGCCTGATCGCGGACCCGGACGTCGCGAACTGAACACGAATCACCAAAGTCGGGCTTGATCCACCACGATCGGCCCGCTCACCTGGCACACTGGGCGATTGTGATGCCGGAGTCGAGATGGACCACGCGCGCCCTGCGCAAGTACAACCGGGCAGCCGCGCTGTCCCGGCTGTACGAACAGGGCTCGGCCAGCCGACAGGAACTCGCCGAACTGACCGGGCTCAGCTCGGCCACCGTCACCAACGTCATCACCGAACTGCTCGCCGACGGCCTCGTCGTCGAGGCGGGCTCGGTCAGCTCGGCGGGCGGCCGGCCGCGCGGCATCCTGCGCGTCGCCACCGAGAACCTGCGGGTGGCCGGCGTCGACGTCGGCGAGACCGAGATCCGCGTCGGCCTGTTCGACGGCGCGCTCAACCCGCTGGAGATGACCAGCCGCGGCCCCGGCTCCGACCTCGCCCCCACGCACGTCATCGGCCTGGTCACCGACGCGATCGCCGAGGTCACCGCCAACAGTGACGTGCCACTGCTCGGCGTCGGGGTCGGTGTACCCGGCGCGGTCGACGAGCGGCCCGGCACCGAATCCGACGACGGCCTTGTCTACGCGCCCACGCTCGGCTGGGACGCGGTCCCGTTCGGCAGCATGGTCGCGGCAGGCGCGGGTGCCCCGGTGCACCTGGAGAACTGCGCGACCGCCCTCGGCCAAGCCGAAATGTGGTTCGGCGCCGGACGCGGCGCGCGGCGCGCGGTAGTCACCCTGCTCGGCGTCGGCATCGGCGCCGCATTGATGACCAGCGACTCCTCGCCGCGCGGCGGCTCCGGGCTGACCAGCGAATGGGGACACACGGTTGTCACCATCGACGGTCGGCCGTGTCGGTGCGGTTCACAGGGTTGTCTTGAGGCGTACGTCGGTGCGGACGCTGTGCTGGCGCGCTACCGCGATTCCGGCGGTGAGGCGTCAACCCTGGGTCCACAGGAGGCGCTGCGCGCGTTGATCGCGCGCGCGGACACCGACGACATAGCGCGGACCGTGCTCGACGACACCGCCAAGGTGCTCGGCGTCGGCGTCGGCAACCTGATCAACCTGCTCGCGCCGGACCGGGTGGTCATCGCGGGCTGGGCAGGCATGGTGCTCGGCCCGAGCATCCTGCCCAAGGTGCGCGAGGTCGCCCGCAGGCACGCGCTGCCGCACGCCTACGGCGCCGTCACCATCGGACTCGGCGAGTCCGGCCAGGACGCGGTCGCGCGCGGCGCGGCCAGCCTGCCCATGCTCGCCCTGCTCCGCAGCGGCTCGCTGCCCGCCGACGCGTCCGTGCGCGCGGGCTGATCGACCGTCAGCGGTTCAGTCAGGCTGAGGCACGAAGTCTCGGCCTTTCGGCACGCCGACCGGGCAGCAGGCGCTCCGTTGCGTTCGATTCCGCGGCCCGGTCGGCAGGACACTCGCAGGCCGCGATGGGAGCGATCGGCGCCGGACCGCCCCGCCGCTTCGATGGGTAGCCATCGGAGTTACATCAAGCGCAACGATGTCAACCTGGGGTTGTCAATAACTCGGCATTGACGCTCTTGCCTGCGACACCTAGCCTTTGACTTGTTTTAAGTCAAAAACGAAGGGGCGTCCGGGTGGGTCAGCTCTACATCGACGGGCAGTTCGGGCCTGCGGCCGACGGCGCCCGCGGCGACGTGACCGAGAAGGCGACCGGCACGGTCATCGGCAGCTACGCCCGCGCGGGCGGCGTCGACATCGGCCGAGCCGTCGCAGCCGCTCGCCGCGCCCAACCAGGCTGGGCCGCGTTATCCGCCCCGGACCGCTCCGCCCGGTTGCGCCGATTCGCCGAGATCCTTCAGACGCGGTTCGACGAGCTCGTCGAGCTGAGCATGCGCGAGACCGGCGGCGTGCGCGCCAAGGCCGAGGACGAGGTCGGCACCAGCATCAGGCAACTGCACATCTCCGCGGTCCAGGTGGGCGAGAACGCGGGCGACATCCTGCCGCCGTACAAGGCGGACAAGCTCTCTCTGTCCCGCGCGGTGCCGCTGGGTGTGATCGGCGTGATCACGCCGTGGAACTACCCGATGAACCTGGCGATGCGCGCGGTCGCGCCCGGCCTCGCCTTCGGCAACACGATCGTGCTCAAGCCCGCCGAGCTCACCCCGATCATCGGCGGCCAGGTGCTCGCCGAAGCCGCGCACGAAGCCGGTTTCCCGCCGGGCGTGTTCAACGTGGTCACCGGCGACGGCGTACCAGCAGGCAAGGCGCTCGCCGAGCATCCGGGCCTGGACCTGGTGCACTTCACCGGTTCCCGCGATGTCGGCC
Source organism: Pseudonocardiaceae bacterium (assembly GCA_036494465.1). Classification (GTDB taxonomy): domain Bacteria; phylum Actinomycetota; class Actinomycetes; order Mycobacteriales; family Pseudonocardiaceae; genus CAJCJE01. The sequence goes on along the minus strand of DASXOJ010000009.1, from coordinate 12,904 downwards.
TGGCCATCGCCGCGCACGCGGCGAGGACGCTCCAGCCGGTCGCGGTCGAGCTCGGTGGCAACAACGCGTTCCTGGTTCTGGAGGATGCGGACATCGACCTGGCCGCGTCCTGCGCGATGGTCGCCGCGCTGGAATTCCAGGGCCAGACCTGCATCAGCGCGAGCCGCCACATCGTGCACCGCGCCGTCGCCGATCGCTATGTCGCCGCGCTGGTCGAGCGGATCGCCGCGTTACGCGTTGGCGACCCGATGACCGATGCGGTCGACCAGGGCCCGTTGATCAGCGAGATCCAGCGCGACCGGCTGCACAAGACGATCGTCGAACCCTCGATCGCAAAGGGCGCCGAGGTGGTGATCGGCGGCAGCTACGACGGCCTGTTCTACCGGCCGACCGTGCTCACCGGGGTCACACCGGACATGCCCGCGTTCACCGACGAGATCTTCGGACCGGTGTTGCCGGTGACCGTGGTGGACAGCGAGGACGAGGCCGTCGAGCTGATCAACGGCTACCCCATGCTGATGAACTCCGTATTCACCGCCGACCTGATCCGCGGCATGGCTGTGGCCGAGCGGTTGTCAGCGGGCGAGGTGCACGTGAACGACGCGCACGCCCGGCACGGCGCGGAGAACCAGCTGCCCGGCTTCACCCGGCGCCAGTGGATCGGTGTCCAACGTGGACCGTTGGAGCTGCCCGCGTGGACCAGGAGGCACCAGGCATGAGCTCGGCGCTGGTGGTCCGGGGTGGCTGGGAAGGACACCGGCCGGTCGAGACGACCGACCTGTTCCTGCCCGGCCTGCGCGCCGCCGGTTTCGACCTCACCATCAGCGACGACCTCGCCGTCTACGAAGGCGACCTGAGCACGTTCGATCTGATCGTGCAGTGCTGGTCGATCGGCGAACTCACCGAGGGGCAGTGCGCCGGTCTGGTGGACGCGGTCCGATCCGGGGTGGGCTTCGCCGGTTGGCACGGTGGGATCCTCGGCACGTTCGTCGCCAGCCGTGACTACCTGCGGATGGTCGGCGGCCAGTTCCTCTGGCACCAGACCGAGTTCATCGACTACCGGGTCAACGTCCGCGCAGCGCGCGCGGGCCACCCGATCATGACCGGGATCGACGACTTCGATGTGCACACCGAGCAGTACTGGCTGATCTCCGACGCGCACAACGACGTCCTCGCCACCACCGTCGTGCACCCGGAACCGGGGGAGGAGTTCACCGAGCCGGTCACCATGCCGGTGGTGTGGACCCGGCAGTGGGGCGCTGGCAAGGTGTTCGTGTCAACCATCGGTCACCGCCCGCTCGATCTGCGGCAACCCGAGGTTCACGATCTGACGCTGCGCGGCCTGACCTGGGCAGCGCGCACATGAAGGCCCCGCACCTGGAGACGGCGCGCGGGAAAGCGACGTTCCCGTGAAGGCCGTGCGCACATGAGGGCGGTGCTGGCGATGGCGCCGCACCTCCCGCCGTTGCTGTTCGGCCCGGCCGGGCGGGCGGCGCTGCGCGCCGAGGTCGACTTCGACCAGGTGCTCACCGAATTCGGCTCGGCGCAGGCGAAAGTCGCGCTGGGCGATGCCGACATGCTGATCACCGGCTGGGAATGCCCGCCCATCGACACCGCAACCCTTGCCGCCGCGCCGAAACTGCGCGCGATCGTGCACGCGGCCGGGACGGTGAAGGGGCATGTCGGACCGGAGGTGTTCGCGCGCGGCATCGCGGTGTCCTCGGCCGCGTGGGCGAACGCGCTGCCGGTCGCCGAGTACACGGTCGCGATGATCCTGCTCGCGGGCAAGCACACCCTCGCGATCGCGCGCCGGTACCGGGAAACCCGCGCCCGTGTCGATCTGATCCGCGACTATCCGGACATCGGCAACTACGACCGCACCGTCGGCATCATCGGCGCGTCGCTGGTCGGCAGGGCGGTGTTGCGCCTGCTGGCGCCGTTCGACCTCGAACTGCTCGTGCACGACCCTTATCTGTCCACAACGGACGCCGAGGAACTCGGCGCGGAACCCGTCGGCCTCGATGCGCTCTGCCGCCGATCGCAGGTGCTGAGCATCCACGCGCCCGCGCTGCCGGAAACACGGGCGATGGTCGATGCCGCGCGGCTCGCATTGTTGCCGGATGGCGCCACGCTGATCAATACCGCGCGTGGAAGTCTGGTTGATCAGGACGCGTTGGAGAATGAATTGCGCACCGGTCGAATTTCGGCCGTTCTCGATGTCACCGAACCGGAGGTATTACCCCGCGAGTCTGCCTTGTGGGACCTGCCCAATCTCGTCATCACCCCACATCTCGCCGGGTCGGCCGGTACCGAACTCCGGCGCATCGGCGCATCAGCGCTTGCCGAGGTGTCGCGGATCGTGGCTGGTCAGCCACTGCGACACGAGGTACGCGCCGCCGCGCTGGCCACGCTTGCGTAAATGCGCGGTTTTCGACGCACATTGATGCGTCGCGAATAGCGCTGTGCGCATAAGCGCCGTTGTTTCACGGATGTTGCGGCAATTTTTCGCGCACTCTTGTTTCAGTGGTGTTCGCCACGTAGCATTCGACACCAACTTGGGAAACCGCTTTCCAATGAAAGGGGAGCACGTGCGCTCCAGAATTGCCGCGGGACTGGGTATCGCGCTGGTCAGCGCGCTGCTGGTCGCCGGGTGCGGCGGATCGAGCGGATCGTCCGGCCCGGTGCACCTGAGCCTCTGGGACTGGGATCCCAACATGAACAAGGTGGTGGCGCTGTGGAACAAGAGCCACCCGGACATCCAGGTCGACCTGACCAACCCGGCCGGCGGTGACCAGTTGGTCAGCAAGCTCATCACCGACCACGCCGCGCACAACGACCCGGACCTGACCAAGGTCGAGTACCAGTCGCTGCCCGCCCTGGTGTCCGGCGGCGTCGTCGCCGACATCACCCAGTACACGGCTGACACCGTCAAGGACTACGACGCGACCACGCTGTCCCAGGTGAAGTTCCAGGGCAAGGTCTACGGTGTGCCGCAGGACTTCGCGCCGCTGATGCTCTACTACCGCACGGACATCTTCACTCAGTACGGCCTGACCGTGCCCACCACCTGGGCGCAGTTCCAGAGCGACGCCGCCACGTTGCACCAGAAGGCGCCCGGCGTGTACCTGACCAACTTCGACGCCGCCGACCCCGGCTGGTTCTCCGGTCTCGCCCAGCAGGCCGGCGCCAACTGGTGGACCTCGACCGGCAACACCTGGCACGTGGCCATCAACGACGGACCGTCCAAGCAGGTCGCCGAATACTGGCAGAACCTGGTGCAGGCGGGCGACATCGCCACCGGGCCCTCGTTCTCCCCGCAGTGGAACAAGCAGATGAACACCGGTGCGCTGGCGACGTGGATCTCCGGCGCCTGGGCACCGGCCCAGATCGGCGGTATCGCCCCGGCCACGAAGGGCAAGTGGGCGGTCGCGCCGCTGCCGCAGTGGACCGCGGGTGCACAGTCGACCGGCATCTGGGGTGGTTCAGCGACCACGGTGACCACCGACTCGAAACACCCGCAGCAGGCCGCCGAGTTCGCTTCCTGGCTCAACACCAACGCGGACGCGATCACCTCGCAGGTCAACAACATCAACATCTACCCGGCCGCCACCTCCGGCCGCAGCCTGCCGGTACTGTCCACGCCCCCGCCGTTCTTCCCCGGCCAGCAGAACTTCTACGATCTGGTCAAACGGTCCGCGCCGAACGCGCGCACCTTCCAGATCTGGGGTCCGAACGTGACCGTCACCTTCTCCAGCTACACCGACTCGTTCGACGCGGCGCTGCAAGCGGGCTCCTCGTTCGACAACGCGTTGACCAGCATGCAGAACGCCACGGTCGCGGATATGAAGAAGACCGGTTTCACCGTCTCCTGACCACGACCCCGACCGCGGTGGACGCGACCCCGGTGGCCGCGCCCACCGCACGGCTGGAAAGGCCACGATGAGCACTGACACGCTGACCCGGCCTGCCGATCCACCCGGGGCCGCGCCACCGCGCGCGGCCCGGCGCAAACCCACCGGTCGTCACGGCTTCCCGTATCTGCTGGTGCTGCCCGCGGTCGCGCTGCTCGTGTTGTTCGTGATCGCACCCGGGGTCTACGCGTTGATCCTGAGTTTCCAGACCCGGCACGTCAGCGGCGGACTGCTCGGTACGTCGAGCGAGACCGTGTTCGCCGGCGTCGGCAACTACCGCAACGCGCTGCGCGACGGCACCCTCTGGTCGAGCCTGGCGCACATGCTGGTGATGGCGGTGATCACGATCCCGCTCACCATCGGCTTCGCGCTGCTGTTCGCGTTGTGCCTGGACGCGGCCCGCGCCAAGCTCACCCGGTTCACCCGCCTGTCGATCTTTCTGCCCTACGCGGTGCCCGGCGTGATCGCGACCCTGTTGTGGGGCTTCCTGTACCTGCCGGCGACCAGCCCGATCGGTGGCAACCACATCGACTTCTTCGGCCAGGTCATGGTGTTCTTCTCGGTCGGGAACGTGGCGCTGTGGGGCGCGGTCGGCTTCAACATGGTGGTCATGTTCACCGCGCTGCGTGCGTTGCCCCGCGACATCTACGACGCCGCCAAGATCGACGGCTGTACCGAGTGGCAGCTGGCGCTGCACGTGAAGATCCCGCTGCTGCGACCCGCGCTGCTGATGTGCACGCTGTTCACCGCACTCGCCGCGCTCCAGCTCTACAACGAGCCGAACACGTTGCGACCACTGGCGAACGCCATCTCGACAACCTGGGTGCCACTGATGAAGATCTACACCGACGCGTTCGTCAACTCCGACATCAACCTCGCCGCCGCGACCTCGGTGCTCTACGCGATCGCGGTGCTGATCATCTCGGTGATCGCGTCCCGCCTGGTTGCCCGGCGCGCTTCGGGGTGGTCGAAGTGAGCACGATCGCGATCGGCAAACCCGTTGCCACGCACAAAAAGCGCGGCTTGCTGCCCACCGGGATCCTGATCCTCGGTGCGGTGTACTGCCTGTTCCCCGTGCTGTGGATCCTGATCGCGTCCACCAAGTCACGCAGCGAGCTGTTCGCCACCAGTACCTACGTGCCCGATCTCGGCCTGGGCATCGTGCGCAACATCGGCGACCTGTCCAGCTATTCGGGCGGCGTGTTCTGGCAGTGGATGCTCAACAGCGTCGTCTACGCGCTGATCGGCGGGGCGCTCGCCTCGGCGGTGTCCGCGTGTTGCGGTTACGCGTTGGCCAAGTACCGCTTCCGTGGCGCGGGCGCGCTGTTCAACATCATCCTCGCTGGGGTGCTGCTGCCGCCGATCGTGCTGGCCATCCCGCAGTACCTGCTACTGTCCAAAGTGGGCCTTGCCGACAGCTACGCTGCGGTCATCCTCCCGCAGCTGTTCAACCCCTACGGCATCTACCTCGCCCGCATCTACGCCAACGCCTCCGTACCTGACGAACTCCTCGAAGCGGGCCGCCTGGACGGTGCAGGCGAAGGGAAACTGTTCCTGTCTGTCGGCCTGCGCCTGATGGGGCCCGGACTGGTCACCATCTTTCTGCTGCAGTTCATCGCGATCTGGAACAACTTCCTGCTGCCGTTCGTGATGCTCTCCAGCGACTCGAAGTTTCCGCTCACCGTCGGCCTGTATTCCCTGCTGCAACACGGCGCGGACGAGGCGTCGCTGTACTCGCTGGTCATCGTCGGCACGCTGCTCGCGGTGCTGCCGGTGATCGCGTTGTTCCTGAGCTTGCAGAAGTACTGGAAGGTCGACCTGGTCAGCGGTGCCGTCAAATAGCAACGGGGCTGGTCTCCCCGTGAAATCGAAACGGTGAGACCGGCCCCGTCGACGTGCGGTGGCTCAGCTGCTGGGCAGCGTCCACTGCTGGTTGGCGGTACCGGTGCAGGACCAGATCTGCGACTGGGTGCCAGGGGTGGTGGACATGTTGGTGTCGTCGAGGCACTTGCCGGAGTTGGTGTTCACCAACTCGCCGTTGGACTGGTGGGTCCACGACTGCGCGCCGGTGCCGTTGCAGGTGTAGAGCTGCACCAGCGCGCCGTTGGCGGTACCGGCGGCGGACACGTCCAGGCACTTGCCCAGCACGGTCAGAGTGTTGTTGGAGTTGACCGTCCAGCTCTGCGCGGTGGTGCCGTTGCAGGTGTAGATCTGCACCGGGGTGCTGTCCGCGCTACTGGCGCCGCGCACGTCCAGGCAGAGGTTGCTGCCCTCGTGCGAGGTGATCGGGCCGCTACCGGTGGGCGGGGGAGGAGGCGTGGTGCCGCCGCCACCGTAGTTCTCGATGACGTGGGTGTAGGACCAGTTCGCCTGGCCGGTGTTCGACGGGTTGTCGCGGCCCATCTCCCAGAAGGACATGTAGCCGATACCGTGCGAGGTCGCGAAGCTCTCCACGTTGTTCGCGTCGGCCAGCGTGTAGGTCTCACCGGGGCTGTCGTTCGGGCCGATGTCCGGGGTGAGGCCGATCCGGCCCCATGCGTTGCTGACGCCGAACAGCGTCTCCAGCTGCCGTTCCGTGCCGGTCGCCGCAGACTCGGCCGCGTTGCCCATCTCGATGCCGGACCCGCCGTAGTCCATCACCATGATGTTGACCGCGGAGATGGTCACGCCCGCGTTCACCGCGTACTGGGCGACCTCGTACTGGCTGCCCGAACCGGTGGGCAGGCCGCTCTGGCTGACACCGAGGGTGTAGGTGACGGCCACCGGGTGTCCGATCGACGCCTGGTGTGACTGCGTCAGCGCCACCGCCTGGGCGAGGCGCTGCTCGCGCGCCTGGTCGCCGTAGCCCTGCTCGATGTCGAAGTCGATTTGGCTGGTGCCGGTGCCGGCGATCACGTTTTCGTACTGCTGAGCCAGACTGGACGCGCTGGTGCAGTTCTGGTCGAGGTAGGTGCCCGCGGCACCACCGAAGGAGATGGACACGTTGCCGCCGACGGCGCGCAGCGCGTTGATCTCCTTCTCCACCGAGTCGGGCGCGCTCGGGTTCGCGCTGACCGTGTTGTCACCGTTCCAACTCGCCTGGCAACCGTTTCCTGCCAGCACGAACGCGATGGTGAAGTCCTTCTCACCGGATGCGGTCGAGTAGTTGGCCAGGTTCGTGCCGGTGTCGGTGTAGGCGTAGGGCGCGGACGGGAAGATCGCGGGAACCGCGGCAGCGGCCGCCGACGCCGTGCCGGTACCGAGCGCGGCCGCCATCGGAAGGACCAGTGCCGCACCAGCGGCAAGTCCGAATAACCGGGTTCTTCTTTTCACAGGGGTGTCGCTCCTTCTGTTCTTCGTTACGGGACAAGCAGTTCCGCGGCCGCCGCCTGGAGGCTGATCGATCGGATCGGCGGACGGCCACGGAACCGGTGGGCGAGATCAGCCCGTCGGGATGGTCCACTGCTGGTTGGCGGCATCGGTGCAGGACCAGATCTGCAACTGGGTGCCGTCCGTGGAACTGTTGTTCGTGACGTCCAGACACTTGCCGGAGCTGGAGTTCACCAACTCACCGTTGGACTGGTGCTGCCACTGTTGCGCCCCGGTTCCGTTACAGGTGTAGAGCTGTACGAGGGCGCCGTTGCTCACGCTCGCCGCGCTCACGTCAAGGCACTTGCCCAACGCCTGCACGGTGCCGTCGGTGCCGACGGTCCACTGCTGGGCGCTGGTGCCGTTGCAGGTGTACAGGTCGACCTTGGTGCCGTCCGCGGAGTTCGCACCGGCCACGTCGGCGCACTTGCCTGCCAGGCCGGTGATCGGCCCGGTCTTACCGGTGCCGCCACCGCCACCGGTGGACTGCGTACCGTTCCAGGTGAACGTGGCCGAGGTCGCCGCGGGCAGGTTGTAGGTGAAGTGCTCGCCGCCCCAGTTCACGGTGACCGGCTGGGTGCTGCCGGTGCCGTTGTAGGCCACGACCGCCTTCGAGCCGTCCGGGTTCATCCAGGCGACGTCCTGCACGTTGCTGGTCTCGTTCGAGTCGATCCGGTACGCGCCCGGCTTCACGAACTTCGTCAACTGGCCCATGTCGTAGTACTCGACGGTGTAATCCACCTGACCACTGCCGTCGTCGTGCACGGTGACCAGGCCGGTGCAGGTGCCGCAGCCGCCGTTGTGCGGGCCCATGTTCTGGTCGACCGCGAGGCTCCACTTGACCACCGACTGCCCGTAGTTGCGGGTGTAGTCGATGATGTTGTTCATGTCCTCGTTCTGCTGGTTGGAGATCCAGGTACCGCCCGAGTGCTCGGTGTCGAACTGACCGATGCTCGGGTACTGGTTGTGCACGGTGGTCTGCTCGCCCGCGCTGCCCTCGTCGTAGCCGTGCCAGGCGACGCCGCCGAAGTTCGGGTCGTTGCGGACCGTCGCGTCGTCGACCTCCTGCTGGCCGTAGGCGCCGTAGTTGCTCCAGTTCCAGTCCAGCGCGAGGAGCTTGGTCGACAGACCTGCCGAGTGCAGGGCAGGCAACAGGTTGGTGACACCGAAGTAGTCCAGACCGTTGCCGTTCCAGTTCATCGTCGGATACGTCGAACCATCACAGCAGCCCGGCTCGTTCTGCTCGGACAGGTAGTCCACGTGCAGACCCTGTGCCTGCATGGCCTGGATGGTCTTGACGAAGTACTGGGCGTAGGTCCCGTAGTACTGCGACTGGAGGAAGCTGTGGCTGGTGAAGTTGTCGTCGGACTTCATCCAGGCCGGAGCGCTCCACGGCACGACCATCAGCTTCAGGTTCGGGTTGAGCTGCTCGGCCTGCTTGGTCAGCGGCACGATGTCGGTCAGGTCGTGGCTGATCGAGAAGTGCGACAGGCTCGTGTCGGTCTGACCGGCGGGCATGTCGTCATAGGAGTAGTTGCCCCGCGCCAGGTCCGACGCGCCCATCGGGTTGCGCAGGAAGTCCAGGCCGATGCCGGTGGTCGGATTGAACAGGTTGTTCATCACCGTGCTGCGGGTGCTCGCCGAGATCGAGTTCGACGAGTTCAGCAGGTAGCCCGAGGTGTCCGTCATGGACGCACCGGCGCCGACGAACTGTTGGTATTTGGTGTTCTCGTTGACGGTGATGGTGTTCGAGCTGCTGCCCGTACCGGCGGCGAAGGTGACCGGGGTCTGCTGCTGCAGTCCTCGCGTGACGTTGCGGCCGCCCGAGTCGTTCGTGGTCGTCAACCAGATGTTCACGGACTCGCCCGCGGCGTGCGCGGGAGCCGCCGTGGCGAGCCCGGCGGCGATGAGCGCGGCGCCGACTGTCGCGGTGGCCAGCGCTCGCAGGCGCGAATGCCGGCGGTGGTGATATGGGGGAGCGGATACGATTGTCATCGTTGACTTTGCCTTTCCCGGTGGGAACTCACCTTCAAGCGCGCTGCGGTTTGGCCGGACAACCCCATTGGGCTGTTCGGCCGAATGCATTTATCGCCGGGTTTTGACTGTTAATGCGACAACGGGTGTTTAGTTGTCTGGACCACACTTTATTTCTGTTGTGATTTAACGCGTAAATTATGGGACCGTCAAGGGTCTCGGTCCGGACCAAGGGGTGGCTGTTACAGGGAAGTGCCGACATCATGGACCCTGATCACCGCAGGCACGAGGGAGTACCACCATGACCAAGCCCGTCGGCAGGACAGTCCGCGACCTGCGCCGGGCCAACCGCGCCGCGCTGCTGTCCCGGCTGTACTTCGACGGACCGCTGTCCCGGCAGGAGCTGATCACCACCGTCGGCCTGTCCGCGGCCAGCGTCAGCAAGCTCATCGCTGATCTCCTCGCCGAGGAACTGGTCGTCGAGGCCGGTTCGGTCGGCTCGGACGGCGGCAGGCCACGCACCCTCCTTCGGGTCAACCATGCCGAATACGCGGTGATCGGCGTCGACGTCGGCGAAACCCGGGTCCGGGTCGAGCTGTTCGACCTCGGCCTGCACGAACGCGCCCGCGCCGAGTTCCCGGTCGGGCCAGGCGACTTCGACCCGGCGCGGATCGTCGACCGGATCAGGGCCGGTCTGCACATGGTCACCAACAGCGGCGGTTTCGAACCCGACCGCATCCTCGGCATCGGGGTCGGTGTGCCCGGTCTGGTCCGCCGCGAACCGCCAGCGCTGGTCGACGCGCAGACGCTGGGCTGGTCCTCGGTGCCGTTGCAGGACATGCTCGCCGAGGTCACCGACCTGCCGGTGTACATCGACAACGGCGCGACCACCATGGGCCAGGCGGAAATGTGGTTCGGGGCCGGTCGTGGCTCGGGCGCCACCGCGATCGTGCTGATCGGGTCCGGGGTCGGCGCCGCCATCGTGGTGGGCGGCAGCACGTACCGGGGCTTCTCCAGCAGCGCGGGGGAGTGGGGGCACACCACCGTCGCGGTGTCCGGGCGGCGCTGCCGCTGCGGCGCCCTCGGCTGCATCGAGGCGTACATCGGGGCGGGCGCGATCATCGACCGGTACGCGGAGAAACTGCGCGACGAACGGCCGCTCGCCGAGGACCAGGAAATGGCGCTCGGCCAGATCATCGACGCCGCCAACCTGGCAACCGAGGACGAGACGTCCGCCGCCGCGCGCGACGTGCTGGCGGAGACGGCCACATACCTTGGCATCGGCATCGCCAATCTGATCAACCTGCTCAACCCGGAACGGGTGCTACTCGGTGGCTGGGCCGGTCTCGCGCTGGGCCACCGGATGCTGAGCACGATCAAGGAGGCCGCGGGGCGCAACGCGTTGCGCTACCCCTTCGGGCAGACCCACATCGACCTGTGCCAACTGGGCGCCCACGCGGTCGCCCGGGGCGCGGCCACCCTGCCGGTCGCCGAGTTCATCGCCGAGGGCGGTCGGCCCCTGCGCGGTGCGGTTGCGCGCACCGCGCAGGAGCTGACCAGTTGATCCGGGAGCAGTGCCGAACCGGTAAGCGGTTTCCCTGTCGTCACGACCGGTTGCGGGTCAGCCGTGGCCGGGTACCGTCAGGAATTGACGCTTTACGGGAGCGTCCATTCCTGGTTCGCGCTACCGGCGCAGTCCCAGATCTGTAATTGGGTTCCTGGTGTCGTCGAGAAATTCGGATCGTCGAGACACTTGTTCGATTGCGGATTGTAGAGTTCACCGTTCGACTGCGGTTCCCACACCTGTGCGCCGGTGTTGTTGCAGTCGTACAAGTCGACGAGTGTGCCGTCCGCCGTTCCGCCGCCGACGATGTCCACGCACTTGCCGAGGATCTGCAGGGTGCTGCCGGCCGACACCACCGTCACCTGCTGCGCACTGGTGTTGTTGCAGGTGTAGATCTGCACCGGGTTGCTGTTGGCGGTGCTCGCCGACCGGTCGTCCAGGCACAGGTTGCTGCCCTGGTGTGACACCACCGGGCCGGTGTTCCCGGTTGGCGGCGGGTTGCCGCCACCGCTGGTCGAGTAGGCCGCGACGTAGGCGATGCTCATCGTGCCACCGGAGGAGGTGCCGCCGTTGGGCGAGGAACAACCGCATACGCCGTTCGGGAAGGCGCCACCCATCGCGAGGTCGAAGATGATGTCCAGGTTGTGGTCGTAGGCCTGCTGCCAGGTCGCCGTGCCCACCTGCGACTCGCTCACGCTGAAGTAGGAGTTACCGTCGAGGTAGAACGTGATCGACTCGTTCGATGTGTTCGTCCGGTTTTCGATCATGGTGTAGGTGTGGTAGCCGGTTTGACAGCCGCCGCAGCCGCGCAACCCGCTGCCGATGCCGTTGCCCTCGTTGCACGGGCCACCCGGGTCCGTACCACAGTGGATGGTGCCCGCGACGTCGGAGAGCGCGTTGACGTCCTCCATGATGTCGATCTCGCCGTTCTCCGGCCACTGCCCGTTGCCCAGCATCCAGAACGCGGGCCAGTAGCCGAGTCCGTTGCCCGGGTTGGGTTGCTGGATCGACGCGGTGACTTCCAGTTGACCGCCTGCCGGTGCGCCGACGTTCGCGGTCGGCGTGTGGATCCGGCCCGATGTCCAGTTGCTGCCCGAACCCAGCGCGGTGATGTCCAGGTTGCCGTTGCCGTCCAGGTGGGTGTTCGCCGTGGACGTGGTCATCTGTTCGATCTCACCGGTACCGAAGTTGGTTCCGGTGTCGTGTACCCAGTTGCCGTCCGGCGCGCTGCCGGAGGATCCGGTGAAATCGTCACTGAACACAGTGGACCAACCCGATGGCGGTCCCGGCACGCTGGCCGGGGACGCCGTCGAGCCGGTGACGCCGACCATGGCGGGGGATACCGGCGCCGCCACCGCATGCGGCGCCGCCGCCGCGCTCAGCGCGGCTACCAGGCCAAGCGGTGCGACGACCGCAAATGCCGCGACCACGAATCTGCGACTTCTTCGACGCGGCCCCTTGCCTGCCCGGTTCGAGATGACCCGGTGTGAGTTGACGCTGCCGGTGAACCCGTTGTCCGTGACGTTGTCGGCGGCCCGGTTGGAGATGACCCGGTTCGAGATGACTCGATTCGCGTCCGCTCCATTCGAGATGACCCGACCTGCCTCGATCTGGTTGGAGATCACCCGATTAGGGCTCGCCTGGTTGGAGATCACCCTGCGGGAAGCTGATTCGTCGGGTTCTGCCGCACTGTCAGGGGAGCTTCGTCGGGATCCGAACATTGCACCCTGCCTCCGAATTCGACATCCGCGCACACGGCGCGGTTCCAGTACGGATTGCGGATACGACGGGAGTCGCACCCAGCGCAGTCGCCCGGTGGCCAGCGTCCGCACAGCCGAAGTCGGCGGTTGTCGCCGCTGACAACCGAACAATTGGATCTCGACCGGGTTTACGGGCTCGGTCGGCAATCCAGTGTGTAGCAACGCTTCCGAGAGTTCATGAGCCGTTGGGATCGGGTGTCGGTCGCGTCACCCAGAGTATGTTGTCGGGCACAACAAACGTCAAGACATCGGGCCATGATTCCTTCGAGATTGGTCCAGACCGGGCAGCCCACGCAGAGTAGAAGACCCGGAACGTGGACGTGCCGCCGGTGCTGGCCTGGTGCGAG
>DASXOJ010000008.1:0-97081 GCA_036494465.1 Pseudonocardiaceae bacterium | reverse complement strand
GGAGTTCTGCAGGTCCTGCTGGAACGTCGTGGCGCCGCCGCGACCGAAGGAGGTACCCAAACTGGGCACCGTGGCGGAGTGTCAAATACGAGCCTGGTTCTCGATCTGGATCGCGCCCAACGCGGTGAACAGCTTCTTGATCAGGTAGTTCTCTTCGTTGTCCAGCGTCGCCCCGCCGAGACTGGCCAAACCCATGGTGCGCCGGGTCCGTTTACCGTCCACGTCCCACTGCCAGCCACGCCGTCGCGACTCGATCACCCGGTCGGCGATCATGTCCATGGCCTCGTCGAGGTCCAGCCGCTCCCACTCGGTGCCGTGCGGGCGCCGGTAGAGCACCTGGTTGACGCGACCAGGCCCGGTGACCAGCTGCTTGGTCGCCGACCCCTTCGGGCACAGCCTGCCCCTGCTCACCGGCGAGTCCGGGTCACCCTCGACCTGAACGACCTTGCCGTCCTTGACATAGACGTTCTGGCCACAGCCGACTGCGCAGTACGGGCAGACGGATTTGACGATTTTGTCGGCGGTGGCTGTGCGGGGGGTCAGCTTCTCGCTGGTACCGCTCTTGGCGGCCGCTCCGAGACCCAGGGCGTCGTCCTGGCTGAGCTGCCGGTAAACCGGCCAGCCCTCGAACCACTGCCGAACGCCCATCACGCGTCCTCTCCGGAGCCGGCCGATCCACCCACCACCCGCGCATACCCGCCCGCGTGTCGATCAAACCACCGATCGCGGCGGTACGCAGCTACTCGCCGCCGCGGCCGGTGGCCTTGTCGCGCACCTTGTCGGTGGCTGCCGCCGCCATCCCCGCGGTCTTCAGCACCCCGGGGCTGGAGGGCGTAGCGGGGTGCGGCCGGGTCGGCGCCATGTCCTTGGCCTTGGCCATCTTCTCGCCGAGCTCCTCGAGGCGGGCCTTGTCGACCGTCTCCCGCACCTTCGGCCAGACTTGGGTCTCCTCGTACTCAATGTGTTCCCGGCCGTCATCGATGATCCGCCTCAGCATGGGTTCGAAGTCCGACTGCGCCGGGTCGGCCTTGTCCAGTGCGTCGAGCACCTGCTTGGCCGCGTCCTCCTGGTCCACCGCGTGCTGGGCGAGTTCCGCACCGTCCGGCAGCGAGTCGCGGACCATCGGCCAGAAGTACTGTTCCTCGACCGCCTCGTGCTGGGACTCGGCGATGACCAGCTCGGTGACCAATTCCTTGCGTGCCCGCAGTTGGTTCTCCCCGGGCACGGCGGGCTCGTTCTCCAGTTCGGCCAGCATGGTCAGGACCTTCTGGTGGTCCGCACGCAACAGCTCGATCGCGTCCACGGTCGATCATCTCCTTGTCGGTAAGGAAATACGGGTAGAGCTTGATCCGCATACCCTGCCTCGGCGGGCACATACCCCGGTCTTCAGATCCAGTCCTTGCGCCGGAACACGACGCAGAGCACGAGCGAGGCGAGCACGATCAGCGTGCTGGACGCGATCAGTCCGCTGACAGCCGAGAAACCCGGATACGGCACTTCCGTACGCGGAGCATGCGTTCTGGCCGTAGAGGCGGTGATCGCTCGGCACCACGATGATCGCCCAGCCCGTCACCTTCTTCGAGATGACGTTGAGCCGGTTGCTCTGCATGGCAAGCGGGTGTCCAGGATCGTGCTGACCAGCTCCGCAACGAGTCGGCCCATCCGGTGATACGCAGTACGTCGTCGTGGACGTCCTCGAAGTAGGCCAGCAGGTCACTGCCGACGATCCGCTGGTCGCGATGCATCAGCGCGCCCAGCACTTCCCGCATCGGCGCGACGTCCTCCAGGGCGTGGTAGTGGCCGTCGACGACATCGAGCAGGCCGTGCAGCACCACGGCCACCTCGGTTCCGGGCAGTCGTCCTCGGCATCCCACCGCCGGAGGACCTCGCCATATCGAAGCTGTTGTCCTTGCGCACGGTGACCAGCACCGTGTCGGTGACGAAGGCGGCAGCTCGCTTGTGCTGAGCCTGCCGGTCCGCAGTTCGCGGCGGAGGCCACACCGGACCCGTTGCGCGAATTCGACATGACACACTCCGAGTGCTCAGGCCGGAATGTGGGCGGTGTCGCGCTCCCAGACCCGGTGCGCGGCGATCAGCGCGGCGAACTGCTCGGCGAACCCGTCCGGCACAGTGTCCTCGGCGCGCGTCGTGGTGACCACGCCCTTGTCCACGACGACGCCATCTTCCCCGTCGTCCTCCTCGCTCGCCGTTGCGGCGTCGAGGTGGGCGGCGCGCAGCAGGCCGACCCCGGCGCCAAAGGCGGCGACCGCCTTGGCGTGCTTGTACGCCTCGGCGACGAAGTGCACCGCGTAGCCGTCAGCCGAGAGCGTCGCGACGCTGTCCGGCCCGCACGCGACTGCGACCGCGTCGTAGAGCACCGACGCCATCGTGTTCAGCGCCCGGTCGGCGATGATGTCCTCGCCGTTGGCGCTGCGCACCGGGCCGTCCGACGGAGCCAGCAGCTCGACGATGGCACCGCGTTCACGCAGGGCGGAGGCGAGCCGAACGGCGCCGACACCGTCGACACCATCGGCGACGAGCAGTGCGATCTTGCGCGTCGCGATGCCAGCGTCGAGTTCCTGGACGCGGGCCACCTGGCTCAATGCCGGCGACGTGCGGCCGTGGTTGTCCAGGGCGGGCCCGGTCGGTGCCGGGACCCCGACCCCCGTGGCGACCTGTTCGGCCAGCTCCCGGTCGACGTTGTCGACCAGCGCGACCACGTCGGCGCGGATCTCCTTGGTCTCGACCTTGCCCAGTTCGAAGCGGAACGCCGCGACGATGTGCTCACGCTCCACATCGGACATGCTGTTCCAGAACAGGGTCGCCTGGTTGTAGTGGTCGGCGAAACTCTCGCTGCGCGTCCTGGTCTTGTGACCCTCGACCGCTTCCTGGTAGTGCGCGAAGACTTCAGGGAACTCGCCGGCGGCCATCGGGCAGCCACCACTGAGCGAGTTCTCGGTGTAGCTCGTGCGTCCCCGGTGCACGCGCTGCTGGTGGTAGCCGTCGCGTTGGTTGTCGTGCACCTCGACGACCGGGCGGTTGACCGGGATCTGGGTGAAGTTCGGGCCGCCGAGACGGATGAGCTGGGTGTCGAGGTAGGAGAAGTTGCGTGCCTGCAACAGCGGATCGTTGGTGAAATCGATCCCGGGCACCACGTTCGCGGTGTGGAAGGCGACCTGTTCGGTCTCGGCGAAGAAATTGTCCGGATTGCGGTTGAGCACCATCCTGCCTACCGGCCGCACCGGGACCTGCTCCTCGGGGATGATCTTGGTCGCGTCGAGCAGGTCGAAGTCGAACGCGGACTCGTCCTCCTCGGCGACCAGCTGCACCCCGAGTTCCCATTCCGGGTAGTCACCCGATTCGATGGCGTCCCACAGGTCGCGCCGGTTGAAGTCGGGGTCCTTGCCGGCGATCTTCTGCGTCTCGTCCCACACCAGCGAATGCGTGCCGAGTGCCGGCGTCCAGTGAAACTTCACGAACGTGCCCTTGCCTTCCCGCGAGACCAGCCGGAAGGTGTGCACGCCGAACCCCTGCATCATGCGATAGCTGCGCGGCAGCGCCCGGTCGGACATCAGCCACATCATCATGTGCATGGTTTCCGGCTGGCGGGCCACGAAATCCCACAGCGTGTCGTGCGCGGACTGCGCCTGCGGGATCTCGTTGTGCGGTTCCGGTTTGACCGCGTGCACGAAATCCGGGAACTTGATGCCGTCCTGGATGAAGAACACCGGCATGTTGTTGCCGACCAGATCGTAGTTGCCCTGACGGGTGTAGAACTTCGTCGCGAAGCCACGGACGTCGCGCACGGTGTCGGCAGATCCGCGCGAACCGGCCACTGTGGAGAATCGGACGAAGACCGGGGTTCGTACGCTCGGATCGGTCAGGAATTCGGCCGCCGTGTACTCGGAGAGGGTGCCGTCGTACGGCTCGAAATAGCCGTACGCGCCCGCGCCGCGCGCGTGCACGACACGTTCCGGAATGCGTTCATGGTCGAAGTGGGTGATCTTCTCCCTGGCATGGAAGTCCTCCAGCAGGGTCGGGCCGCGCTGACCGACGGTCAGGGAGTCGTCGGTGTGCCCGATGCGGACACCCTGCGCCGTAGTCAACTTGCTACCGGTCTCGTCGGCCCGGTGCTGCGCCAACTGGCGGTCCTTGTCGTCGGAGTCGGGGCGGGGCTGGTCGTCCATCACTACTCCTCAGCGCTTCGGCCGAATTCGCATACCCGTATGCAGGGCGTATGCCCAACCGCACCCTCGGCTATCCGGCTGAGCGCGGACGCGCCGGTCAGGGTGGGAGCGTGGCGTCCTCGTTGTTGACCCAGCGCCAGGTGACGATCAGGGTGATGACCACGGCGGGCAGCATCGCGACGATCATGGCCAGTCCGCCGGCATGGTCACCGAGGACGATCACCAGCACGCCGGTCAGATCCAACGGCGGCATCGCCAAGAACAGATAGAGCGCCCGGACCGGGTCGGTGAGCCGGCGAGCCCCGCCGAAGACGGGTAGCCAGAACAAGATCGCGCCGCCGAGCAGGACCACGTGCAGCGCCAGCCAGGTGGAGACGTTCGGATGCCGGGTCAGCAGGTAGGCGACGAGGCCGTGCAGCACGACGAACCCGGGAAAGGCGAGTGCGCCGGGAACCGCGATCCGGTCCCAGTTGATCACCGCGCTTGTGGTCAACAGCAACCCGGGGGCGATCACCGATGTGAGCAGGCCGGTGGCGACCCAAGCGATGATGTCGGCGATCACGGACCGCTCCGCGTCGCGGCTCGCGCGGAGCGCACGGCCAGCGCCAGTTCGGCCGCGGTCGTGTCGTCGTCGACTCCGTCGAAGCGATGCCAACGACGCAGCAGCGCGACCAGCGCGAGCAGCAGGCAGCCCTCGCCGAGCACCAACGTGAGTACGCCACCGAGCCGCTGGTCGGCGAGGAGGTCGGGTACCCACGGCAGGGCGAGCGCCGAGTAGAAGTCCGCAGCGGCGCGACCGTCGCCGATCACCGTTCTGGTACCGATCAGCAGCGCGCCGAACACGACACCGCACGGCATCGCCGCCAGCAGGAGGCCGGCGCGGCCCAATGCGGGCAGCGGCCGCGGCACCGGGTCGAGCCCCACCGTCACCAGCGCGAACAAGTACCCGATGACGAGGAACACAGCGTCGATCAGCAGCATCGCCCAGTGGAAGCGAACGGCCGCGTCGAAAAGTCCGGTGCCGTAGAGCAGGAACGGCGCCGCGACGAACAGCCCGAACGCGACCAACGGGTGCGTGAGCAGCGAGAGTATCGAGGCCCCGCGCAGCCCCTCGCACCATTGTGGTGGGCCCCAGCGGGTGTCGCCACGCCTCGGCGCCTCGGCGGCCAGGGTGGCGGGACTGCCCAGGACCAGCAGGAACGGCGCGAGCATGGCGAGCAGCATGTGCGTGACGACCTCGAAGCTGAACATGGCGCTCGCGTAGCGGGCGATGCCGGAGTTCGTCGCTATCAGCAGCACGCAACAACCCAGGCACCAGCTCACCGTCCGGCCGGGCGGCCAGGATCGGCCGGCCCGCCGGATCCGGCGGGCCCCGAGCACGTACAGCGCGGCCAGCAAGACCGCGACGCTCGCGAACAGCGGGTCGAACCGCCAGTGCAGCAGGACGGTGAGCGCGCCGGGCGCCGCGGTGAGGTCGTAGCCGACCAGCGTCTGTTCCGGAGTAGCCGGTGGCCCGAGAAACGCAGGCGGCGGCAGGTGCGTCAGGCCGACCGAGATCCCCATGGTGGCACCGAGCAGCACCAGTTCCGCCAGTGCCAGTCTGCCGATCGCGGCGCGGCCCGCGCCGGCCGCCGGCCTGCGGACGAGCGCGCGGCGCCCGGCCACGCCGATCAGCCCGAGTGCGGCCACGGCCCCGGCCTTGACCAGCAGCAACGAGCCATAGCTCCGACCTGACGAGGACGAGACCGGTGCGAGTACCGCCGCGAGGACCAGACCGGAGCCCGCGAGCCCGAACCAGCACCACCCGGCCAGTCGCCGATAGCGCACGGCCACCTCGGATGCGGGAAGCCCGGTCCGCCATCGAGCACGGGTCAGCGCGACCAGCACGCCGAGCCACAGCAGCGCGAGCGGCACGTGGACGAGGATCGCGGCGGTCGCGATGTCGTGCCCCGATTCGGCCGAGGCGTGGCCGGTGGCCAGGGCAGGTAGCACGGCGAGCAGGGCGACGCAGAAGACCGCGAGCAGCGGGCGCCAGCGTCTGAGCATCCGGCAGGCGATGGCGATGCCCAACGCGAGCCAGGCCGTGACCAGCAATGCGATCGGGGTCTCCAACGCCGACCACAACTGCCAGGTGGTCGCGCCTGCCGAGCTGACCGCACCTGCCGGGGGGCCGGTCAACGCCTGCCCCGTCTGGTCCGCGACGTCGAAGGGGATCAGCGCGACGGCCAGCGCCGCCCACGCGGTCGCCGCTCGGCCCGCGGTGCGCAGTGCGGCGCGACCGGATCCAGCCAGCAGTCCGTCCCGCTTCGGCCCGGCGAACAACGCGCCGAACGCGAGGGCACCGATGGTCATCGTGGCCGAGGCGTCGGCGAGCAGCCGCAGGACAGGCGTGCCGACCCGAACCAGCGGACCCGGGTCGGCGTTGCCGAGGATCGTGTAGGGCCAGGCTCCGCCGACCACGCCGACGAGCGCCACCACGGTGGCCGCGAGGAGTCCCGCGATCAACAGGGGCGGTGTCGCCCGCGTCGCCCGCATCGTTGCCGTGCGCACCAGCCGACCACCTCGTCCTCGGGGGAGTATTCCGGCCGCGATCGGATCGGCGGCTGCCGCCGGGTATACCCCGGATCGATGCGGGTAGCCCTCCGAAAGTCGTCTGGCCGACACCGACAGGAGGACCCCGTCCGTGACCTTCCACGACGTTTTCGCGCGAGTGTTCACCGTCGAAGGCGCCATCGCGGGCGCGGTGTTCGTACTGGTCGCGCTGGCCCTGATCGTCGCGCTGGTCCGCAGAAGAGCCGGGCGCGGTGTCTCGCCGTCGTCGAAGGCGGAACGCAACGGTCTGGAGTGGATGTACGTCACGCTGCTCGCGGGCGTTGCCGGTTTCCTGGTGTGGTTCACGGTGTCCGCCAACGGCCAGGACACCGCCTCAGCTCATCCGGTCACCTCGACCGGCTCTCCACCGGCCCGAGTCTCGGTGACCGCGTTCCAGTGGTGCTGGCGGTTCCACTACCTCGACGCCCCCGTCACCGTGACCGGCACGTGCACCACCGGGTCCTACCCGACGGTGGTAGTGCCCACCGGACGGCCGGTGCGGATCGAACTGACCTCGCAGGACGTCGTGCACTCGTTCTGGATACCCGACCTGGACGTCAAGGTCGACGGATATCCCGACCACGTCAACACCTTCGACCTGAGCTTCACCAAGCCGGGCCGGTGGCTGGGCCGCTGCGCGGAATACTGCGGCACCTACCACACCACAATGGACTTCTACCTCCAGGCGGTCTCGCCGACGCAGTACCGGCAGTGGCTGGCACAGCACGGCGGCCAGGCATGACCGCGCTGTCGGAAGTCCCGCCGGAGGCGGCGGCCGACCGGACCCGGATGCGGTCCTGGCTGAGCACCACCGACCACAAACGGATCGCGATCCTCACCGGCGGCACCGCGCTCGTGCTGTTCCTGGCGATGGGCGTGCTCGCGCTGCTGATGCGCTACCAACTCGCCGAACCGGACAACCGGTTCCTGTCCGCCCAGGTCTACAACGAGATCTTCACCATCCACGGCTCCGGCATGATCTACCTGGCGATCACACCGTTCGCGCTGGCCATGGGTCTCTACCTCGTTCCGTTGCAGGTTGGCGCGCCGAACGTGGCCGCGCCACGGACCACGATGTTCGGCTACTGGGTCTACCTGTTCGGTGCGATCGTCATGCTGTCCGGGTTCTCGGTGTCCAGTGGCACCGCCGCGTCCGGCTGGACCGACTACACCCCGCTCTCCGACGCCCGGTTCAGTCCCGGCGCCGGACAGGACCTGTGGATTCTCGGGGTTTTCCTGTCCACGGTCGGCATGATCGTCATCGGTGGGGCCGTGTTGTGGACCGCGCTGCTCAAGCGCGCGCCCGGCATGGCGATGCGGCGGCTGCCGGTGTTCACCTGGTCCATGATCACCACGAACCTGATGGTCATCGGCGCGTTCCCGGCGCTGCTGGCCGCGCTGGTGCTCGTGGTGATTGGCCGGATGCTGCCCTCGGTGTTCGTGAACAACCTCTGGAACATCGGCTATCAGAACCTGTTCTGGTTCTACGCCCACCCGGTCGTGTACGTGATGTTCTTCCCGTTCGTCGGCGCGGTCGCCGAGGTGCTGGCGACCTTCGCCGGCAGGCGGTTCTTCGGGTATCCGGGCACCGTGCTCGCACTGCTGGGCTTCGCCGGGCTGTCCATGAGCGTGTGGGGCCACCACATGTTCACCACCGGCCAGTCCGCCGACGACTACTACTCGCTGACCTCGATCGCACTGCTGATCCCTGCCGGTGTCGAGTACTTCGGCATGCTCGGCACCATCCTGGGCGGGCGCCTGGTCTTCCGCACGCCCATGTTGTTCGCGCTGGCGTTCATCCCCCAGTTCCTGATCGGCGGTCTGACCGGGATCATGGTCGGCACCACCGCCGTGGACTACCAGGCGCGCGGCAGCTATTTCGTGGTCGCGCACTTCCACTACACGTTGCTGGCCGGCAGTGTGTTCGGCCTGTTCGCCGGACTGTACTTCTGGTTTCCCAAGGTCACCGGCGTGCACCTGCGGGAGGGGCTCGGACGCTGGCACTTCTGGCTGATGGTCGTCGGCACCAACGTCACGTTCCTGCCGATGTTCTGGCTGGGCATGTACGGCATGCCGCGTAGGGTCGCCACCTACCAGCCCGAGGACGGGTTCAGCACGTTGAACCTGATCTCCAGTTGCGGCGCCGCCGTGCTCGGCATCGCCATGGTCGTGTTCGTGGTCAACGTGATCGTGTCACTGCGCCGCCGC
The DNA here is from genome assembly GCA_036494465.1 of Pseudonocardiaceae bacterium. Taxonomy (GTDB): domain Bacteria; phylum Actinomycetota; class Actinomycetes; order Mycobacteriales; family Pseudonocardiaceae; genus CAJCJE01. Next base: position 88,094 of record DASXOJ010000008.1, on the reverse strand, counting down.
CGGCCTGCCGAGTCCGATCCGTGGGGCGGGTTCACCCTGGAATGGTTCACTACCTCTCCTCCGCCACCGTTGAACTTCGAAGGCGTCACCCTGCCGCCGATCACCAGCTACGCGCCCCTGCTCGACCTGCGGAACCGGACGAGGACACCGTCATGAGCGGTGGCGTTCTGACCAGGGGTGCGCCGGTGGTGTTCGGCTGGGCCGGGTTCAACGCACTGCTCGCCGCGGTGCTGGTGATCTACGACCGGGACGATCCGTTCCCGCTGATCGTCTACGCGATCGCGGTGGTGCTCGTCGGTTCCTTCGGCGTCGCCGTGTTGCGCGCGGCGCGCCGGTCCAATCCTGGAGCGCCACTGCGGATCGCGACCCGCAGTGCGTCGGCTGGCTTCGCCGCGATCGCCACGACCTTCATCGGTCTCGGTTTCTTCTACGGATACTGGCTGATGCTCGTCGCGGCGTACCCGATCCTGCTGTGCGTGATCACGATGCGCTCGGAGCGCGTCCCGGCGGGCGTGCTGCGCGCGGGCACCCCGGTCGCGCTCGGACCGGACGGACAGAGCCCGCCCCAACAGCTGGGGTCCGAACAGGACAGTGAACGATGAAGCCGTCGCAGAGCAGGCCGGGCGGGCTGCCACTGCGTGCCGCGGAGAAGGCGGCAGCAGCGGCGGATGAGCGCTACCATCCGGCGAGCAACGTCCGTAAGATCGTCAACAAGGTCTTTCCCGACCACTTCTCCTTCCTGTTCGGAGAGATCGCGCTCTACAGCTTCGTGGTCCTGCTGCTCTCCGGCGTCTACCTCGCCCTGTGGTTCGACCCGTCCATGGCGGACATCACCTATCACGGCGTCTACACCGACCTGGACAACGTCGACATGTCCCGGGCCTACGCCTCGACATTGGACATCTCGTTCGTGGTGCGCGGCGGTCTGTTCGTCCGGCAGGTTCACCATTGGGCGGCGCTGCTGTTCCTGGCCGCGATCACCATCCACATGCTGCGGATCTTCTTCACCGGCGCGTTCCGCAAACCCCGGGAACTGAACTGGGTCATCGGCGCTTCCCTGCTGATGCTCGGTATCTTCGAAGGGTTCCTCGGCTACTCGCTCGGCGACGACTCGCTATCCGGCACGGGGCTGCGCATCGCGGACGGCATCGTACTGTCCATCCCGGTGATCGGCAGCTGGTTGCAGTGGCTGGTCTTCGGCAGCGAATATCCGGGGTCGATCATCATCTCCCGAATGTTCAGCACGCACGTGGTGGTCGTACCCGGCATTATCCTTGCGCTGATCGCGGTGCACCTCGCCTTCGTGTGGTTCCAGAAGCACACCCAGTTCCCCGGCCGGCGCCAGACCGAACGCAACGTGGTCGGCAGCAGGCTCGCCCCGGTGTTCTCGATGCACAGCATGTCGCTGGCGCTGAGCGTGATCGGCGTGACCTGCCTGCTCGGCGGACTCGTGCAGATCAACCCGATCTGGAACTACGGACCCAACGAACCCGCCATCGTACAGGCCGGTTCGCAGCCTGACTGGTACATGGCGTTCGTCGAGGGCGCCCTGCGCCTGTGGCCGCCGACCTCGTTCACGCTCGGCCCCTACCTAGTGCCCACCGTTTTCTGGCCGGGCGTGGTGATCCCGGCCGGCATGGTCCTGACACTGATGGCGTACCCGTTCCTGGAACGGTGGCTTGCCAAGGATCACCGCCACCACAACCTGCTGCAACGTCCCAGAGACAACCCAGGTCGAACAGCGGTCGGCATGATGGCGCTGGTGTACTTCGCGGTGCTCGTCATCGCGGCAGGCGACGACGTCATCGCCTACTGGATCAACGTTCCGATCGAGGAACTCGTCTGGATCGGCCGGACCGGCGTCCTGGTCCTGCCGAGCGCCGCTTTCCTGATCACCTACCGGATCTGCCTGCGGTTGCAGACCGCCGACCGGATGGCGCTCGAACGTGGCCTGGCGACGGGTGTGATCGTCCGCACCGCGGGTGGCGACTACCTCGAACTACGCCAACCGCTACGCGTTGTCGATGAGCGCGGCAACGCGGTGGCGCCGGGCTACCAGGGCGCGACAGTGCCACGCAAGGTCGATCTGGCCGCGCTCGCTGCCACACCGACTCGACAGAACGAGGAGACCCGACGATCCACTTCAGACTGATGCCTTTGGCAAGCCGGCACAGCCTCGACTCAGTCGGCTTCCCAAGCTTGAGCAAGAATCGGCGAATGTTGGGACTTCCTCATCCAAGCCGAGAATGTCGACGACGCGTTGGACAATGCTGTCCGGCAGAACAACGAGGCGCTCCGTCACTCCCCGATCGACCGATTGCCCACCAGTACTCGTAGTGACGGGATTGTGCAGTCGATGGGATCGGTGGGTGATAGTTGCGACAACGCGTTGATGGAGAACTTCTTCTTCGACTCTCAAGACCGAGCTGGTCTATCAGAACAGTTGGTGGACAAGGGAAGAAGCCGAGAACGCGCTGTTCTGCTATATCGATGGTTGGTACAACACTCAGCGGATCCAGAAGAAGCTGCGATGGTGCTCGCCAGCCGAGTACGAGGCCAGTTATCATCGACCGGTTCCCGCCGGAACCAGATAATTCACTCTCCGGTCAAGCGGGGGAACCTCAGAGTGACCGCACTTGCCTAGAGGTCCCCGGAGTAGTCGGCGCTGAGCCAGCGGTCCGGGCGGATGGTGAACAGGACATTGGCGTCGCCATTCATGCGGCTGGCGAACTCGCGGGCGCCCTGCTCGCCGAGATAGCGGATCGCGATCGCTTCCCGCTCCGCCAGCGGGGCCGGTGTGGTCGACGCGATCACGGTGCCCTCCACAATCACGTACTGGTAGGGCAACTCCTCCCGCTGAACCACCAGGGTCACCGCACCAGCTCGCTCGATCAGCTTGGCCTTGCGGCGGGAGGCACCCGTGTTGACCAGGATGTTGCCTCCCTGGGTGTAGCCGTACCAGATCGGGACACTGGCCGGTGGACGGCCATCATCGGCGGCAACGGACAGCACAGCGATGTGCTTTCCGGCGAGGAATTCCTGACGCTCGGTCTCCGTGAAGGCTTTCGGCATACTGGCCGCAGCGTCCCGACTTGCCGGACTATTCCCAGACGGCCTGAACTCCAGGAAGGCAGCGGCGGTTCGGCCGCCCAGCGGCTGACCGAAACGATCAATCGGCGGCGGGCCACCCACCCTCCCGAAGCCTTGACGGCGACTACCCCAGCATCTACTAAACGGGCTAACATCGCTAGATGGCGATGACAGGCCCCGAAGTCGAGGTCCAGCGGATCGAACTCGCCCCCGCAGCCGCGTTGTTCCGATCGCTGGGCGATCCAGCCCGCCTGGCGATCCTGCGCCGACTGGCCAGCGAACCCGCCCGGGTGGTCGACCTGGTCGCGGCGCTGGGCCTGGCACAGTCCACCGTGTCCAAACATCTGGCCTGTCTCCGCGACTGTGGCCTCATCGACTCCGAACCCCTCGGCCGGGCCTCTCTGTTTCGACTCGCCCAACCCGCCATAGTCGACGTCCTGTCTGCCGCCGAGACCCTGCTCAGCGCGACCGGCAATGCCGTCGCGCTGTGCCCGACCTACGGCATCGACACCTGCCGCCGCCCACCCGAGCAGGACGCGGAGCACCCAGCATGAACACAGGCGCCAGCCCCGACCAGCAGACCATCACCACAGACGACGGCTGCGGGGACACCTGCGGATGCCCCGCGCCGACACCGACACGACGGGACACGGCCTGGCATCATCACGCCCGCCAGGCTCGACTGCTGTCTTGGTTCTCCCTGGCCTACATGGCTGCCGAGGGCACGGTGGCCATCCTCGCCGCGATCCTCGCGGGCTCGGTCGCGCTGCTCGGGTTCGGCCTGGATTCCGCGATCGAGGGCATGGCCAGCGTGATCGTCGTCTGGCGGTTCACCGGCACTCGTACTCTCTCGGAGACTGCGGAGAGCAGCGCGCAAAAGGCCGTCGCCGTGACGTTCTTCCTACTCGCCCCCTATATCGCCTACGACGCGATCACCACCCTGGCCCTCGGCCAGCGGGCGGGGACCAGTTGGCTGGGTATCGGCCTATCCATCGCCAGCCTGATCGTGATGCCGCTGCTTGGCGTCGCCAAGAAACGCCTGGGAGCCCTGCTGGATTCCGGCGCGACCAGCGGCGAAGGCGCCCAGAACCTGCTGTGCGCCTACCTCGCCGCAGCGGTGCTGGTCGGGCTGCTGGCCAACACCGCGTTCGGCTGGTGGTGGCTCGACCCCGTCGTCGGACTGGGCATCGCGGCACTGGCAGTCTGGGAAGGAATCCAAGCCTGGCGCGGCGACGACTGCTGCTGAACCCGGAAATTCTGGCCGACCCGCGCACCAGCAGCTTGACTGCCACCACAAAGCCGGAACACGGCAGCTGTCGCACGGCGGAGTCACAGCAGTCAATGGTCAATCCCAAACTCTCCCTACAAGCCCGCGACCTGCCGCCGCCGTCTCCACCAACTCGGCACGACCGGCTACCGGGGCGACCAAGGGCGGTGGCATCGTCCGCGTCCGGTGCAACCCGTGCGCCTCGAAGACCACCACGAACGCCGCCTGGATACTGCGCACCACCGGACCAGTCGCGAACCGCGCCGAACTGGACGACAGCCCGTACCTGGCCCTGCTCGCACGCCAGGCGTCGCCCCTCGCCCGCTGATCAACCGTGGACGAGCCTGACCATGGCGAACAACAACGACGGGCCACGCGGCTACCACGACAACCCACTCATGCGAAAAAAGACTCCGCCGATGGACGTCTGGGTCAACCTCGCCGCCGCCTACCCGCTACCCCGCAGCGCCAAGCCGTTCATCCCCCAATGCCTCGACCTCACCGACACCGTCGCCGCCCCGACGGGCACTGGATCGGCTGGGTGACCTACGAAGATCGCCGAATGAAGGGCGTGACCGGCTGGGTCGTGGCCGTCGCGCTCGAACAACGCTTCGATCAGGCCGCCCGACGCGACCAGTACGAACGGTGAACCCAACAAAAGCCTCCGGATACACATCAACCGAGCCGACAACATGGTCTATGCCGAGTTCGAAGGCCCCATCCAGCTGGAAAAGGGCCAGCCTCGCAACGGTCCCGCCCATACAGCCCGCTGCGGCCACGCAACACGTACCAGCACGCTCGGTAACTGATGGCTCGCCGATTCCGCTGTTGCTCCAGTTCGGACGGGGAGCTTCCCAAGGAAGTGATCAACTACGATCCGTATCCGCCACGCAAGCGCCAGTACTGGATCTCGCGCAGCGAGAAGCGCTTCCATCTCCGACCTACGGGCAAGCCCCAAGCTCTCGTCCGCAGTCCCGGTGGTGGAAAGCCCGCACCAGGGACGTCGAGCAGACCGTGGGCGAGTCGCCAACGAGGAACAACTGAGACTAAAACTGAGACTGGACGCGACCAGGGCGTTTCCGGATCCCGGAAACGCCCTGGTCAAGTGCGAGCCGCCTAAGGGAATCGAACCCTTGACCTACGCATTACGAGTGCGTCGCTCTAGCCGTCTGAGCTAAGGCGGCGGTGCGTCTTGAAGCATACCGGGTGAATCCGCGTCACCGGGAGCGGCCACCGTCGTTAGGCGGACTGTGACCCCGGTCCCATTCCGTCGACCGGTGCATCGCCGAGGAGGAACCGCCTGATGCGCAGTCGCCTGCATCTCGCCATGGCTCTGCCTGCCACTGCCGTCCTGCTCGCGCTGTTCGCCGCACCGGCTCTCGCCGACACGCCGTCGACGTACCCGACGACGCCGATTCCGAGCACGCCGGGCGACGAGCCGCCCGCGTCGGCGCCTAATGGGCCGCAGCCGTTGGGGCACGCGGTCGGAGATGCGGCGACCGGGTTGTCGGTGGTGCAGTTGCTGCCGGGCGCGGTGCCCGCGTCGGCGATCTTGCCGGGGGCGTCGCAGGAGATCCCGAAGCAGGCGCTGGTCCAGCTGGGCTTCGGGCTGTCCAGTGCGCAGGCGAACTCGGAGTCTTTCCTCAATTACGAGCACGCGATCGCGCAGTCCTGTCCGGCCGGGTTGGCAATCGAGGGCAATGAGCCGCAGGCGCCGGGCTGTCTGGATCAGACCGCGCTGCCCGCCAACGCACAGGGCATCACCGGCGGGTTGAACGCGCCCAGCAATCCGCTGGTCGATCTGGGTGTGCTGAACGGTCAGGTGCACGCCAACTGGAGCGACACGCTGGGGCCGTGTGTCGGCACGATCGCGGATTCGAGCACGTCGCTGGCGAGCGCGTCGATCCTCAACGTGATCCCGACGACCGGTTTGCCGTCGTTGAGCAACGCCAGCAGCATCGGCAGCCTGCTCGACCTGAGCAAGCTCAACCCTGGTCAGCAGCAGGCGCTGCAGTCGGATCAGAGCAACGGGGTCGGTGGGGTCACTGGCACGTTGAGTTCGCTGGGCGGGTTGCTGCCCGCGGGCGGGTCCGGTTCGCTGGTGAGCCTGCCGAACACGCTGAGCACCCGCTCCGTGGTGTCGCTTGTGGACATTCCGGGTTCGGCGCACAAGGCGGTGCAGTCGGTGTCCACGCTCCAGGTGGCGAGCCTGAAGCTGCTGTCCGGCACGCCGTACGAGCTGGATCTGAACGTGGTCAGTCAGCCGACGCTGAAGGTCATCTCGACCGGTGACGCGAGCACGTCGTCGGTCAGCTACACCGCTCCGGTCATCCAGGTCGTGCAGGGCGGCAAGACGCTGTACACATTGGACGCCGCGAACCCGACCCAGGACATCCCGATCGGCATTCCGTTGCCCAGCATCGCTTCCGCACTGCCGGACGCGCTCAAGAACCTGCCGGTCGTCGGTCTGCTACCGGGCAGCAACGCCAGCCAGACCAGCGCGGCCACCGTCGACGTCGGCGTGCTGCGGCTGTCGGTGGCCGGGTTGAACAAGTCGAGCCAGGCGTTGACCGGTGGCCAGAACGGCGCGCCCTTCACCGGCTACCAGCTGGGCGCGACCGCGAACATGATGGACCTCCAGGTGCTGCCGACCGCCGCGCTCAACCTGCCGAACCTGCCCACCGCGCTGGCAACGGTCTCACTGGGCCAGCAGGTCGCCCGCGCGTACGCGCCGACCGGTGGGGTGGTCTGCGGTTCGACCGAGGTGGTCGCACCGGGTACGCCGCCGGGCACTCCTGGCACGCCGAAGACACTGGCCTGGACGAACGCGGCCTACGACGCGGTGCCGCTGTTCTGGGTGGGCACGGCGCTGCTGCTGGCTGGTGTGGTGCTGGTCGCCGCCCTGCCGGGTGTCGGACGTAGCCAGCGGCGGGGCGGGCATCATCTGCCCACCGCCTGAGCAGGTCAGCCTGCGAGCAGGGCGCTGAGCATGGCTTCGACGGCGATCCGCGGTTTGACGCTGACCTCGATCGCCTCGCGGCAGGCCAGCACGGACTCCAACCGGCGCAGCGTCGATTCCGGCGTCCAGTTGCGCGCGCAGGTGCCGATGTCGCCGGTCAGGTCGGCGTGCGTGATGGTGGCACGCGCGCCGCTCTGCGTGACCAGCACGTCGCGGTAGAACCCGGCGAGGTCGATCAGGGCCAGGTCGAGCGAGTCGCGCTGGGTCCTGGTGGCGCGGGACTTCTGCCGCTTCTCCAGGTCCTTGATGGCGCCCTTGGCGCCCCGGGTCGCGGCCGCCGTGCCTTTGCCGGTGCCGCCCGCGCCCATCGCGGTCTCCAGCGCCTCGCGTTCCGCGGTGTCCCTGGTCTGGTTCATCGTGCTGGCGTCGGTTTCCGCGCTTTTCACCAGATCGTCGGCGCAGGTGAACACGTCGGCGGGGCGGCGAAGCGTGGCCGGGATGCGCAACACCGCCGTCCGGCGCTCGCGGGCGGTCGGGTCGGTGGCGAGGCGACGAGCCCGGCCCACGTGTCCGCCACAGACGGATGCGGCCCAGCGCGCGGTCTGTTCGTCGATGCCGTCGCGGTGCATGAGCACGTCGGCGACGGCGTCGGCGGACGGGCTGCGCAGGCCCATCACCCGGCACCGGGAGCGGATGGTGACCGAGACGTCCTCGGGGTGGTCGGAGGGCGCGCAGAGCAGGAACACCGTCCTGGGCGGCGGCTCCTCCACGGCCTTGAGCAGGGCGTTCGCCGCGCCTTCTGTCAGTCGGTCGGCGTCGGCGATGATCACGACCTGCCAGCGGCCCCCGGTCGGTCGCCGGGCTGCCGCCTGGACCAGGGCGCGCATTTCCGCGACCGAGATCGACAGGCCCTCCGGCTCGACGAACTTCACGTCCGCGTGCGTGCCGTGCAGCACGGTGCGGCAGCCGGGGCACTGGCCACAGCCGCGCCCGGTCATGCACTCCAACGACGCGGCGAACGCGCGCGCCGCCGTCGAGCGGCCGGAACCGGGCGGGCCGGTGAACAGCCACGCGTGGGTCATGGCCGAACTCTGTTGGACCGGGCGACCGTTGACGATGTCCTCGGCTGCCGCCGCCGCGGCCTGCAGCACCCCGACCGCATCGGGCTGGCCGACCACGCCGAACCACACGTCCTGGGTGACCGCCGCGGTCACTGCTGAGCCTCCACCGGATCCGGGATCTCGTCGAGCTGCACGGTGCCGGGCTGCGGGTCGGCCTTGCGGGCGACCAGCACCGGCAACAGCGCATCCTGGACCCGCCGCGCCACCTCGTCGGGCGTGCCGTCGGCGTTGACCACGAGGTAGCGGTCCGGATCCGCGGCCGCCATCTCCGTGAGCAGACGCTGCACCCGCCAGTGGTGTTCCGCGGTGCTCAGGCCGCTGGTCACCGGGGTGCTGGACGGGTCGCGGTCGAGCAGGATGGTGATGTCCGGGCGGAGGCGGCCGGTCGCCCAGTCGGCGAGGCCCTCCAGTTCGCTCTGTTCCAGGTCACCGGCCGCACCGAAGTGCGCCAGCGGCGAGTCGACGTAGCGCTCCATCACCACGATGGCGCCGGTGGACAGCGCGGGCATGACCTCGCGCTCCACCACGTCCGCGCGAACCGCTGCGGCGACCAGGGCATGCGCGCGGGCGCCGGTCAGCTGCACGCCCGTGGCCACCGTGAACAGCCGGCTCTCGTCGATGGCCGGATCGCTGGCCAGGTGCACCAGCCGAGTGCCGGTGGCCAGCCAGTCGACCAGCTTGCGGGCCTGCATCGCGGTGTCCTGCTGGGTATCGCCCTCGACCGCGATCAGCAGGCCGGGCACCTGGCGAGGCCTGCGGCGCAGGGTGGCCAGCAGGTTGGTCATGATCGGTTCGGTCCCGTGATCGCCCATTTGCTTGTAGGCGATGATGCCGACCAGCACGGCGAGCACGCCCGCGCCGAGCAGCACCGGGCGGGTGCCGTCGATGGTCATCTGCTTGCCGAACACGGTGATGTCCTGCTTCTGCACCAGACCGACCAGGCCGGGCACCAGCAGCGTCGACGCGGCCAGGGTGACCTTCATCAGCGACTGGTAGACCGAGTTGATCCGGCCCCGGATCGAGTCCTCGACCTGCGAACCGATGATGGTGAAGCCGGTCAGGAACGCGATACCGGCACATGCGCCCACGACCGCGACCACGGCCAGCGAGAACACGATGTACGGGGAGAGCGCGACCAGTGCGAGCGCGAAACCGGCAAGCACGATCGCGACGCCGAACAGCCGGTTGTGCGACATCCGCTTGGCCAGCCTCGGCGAGATCGCCATGCCGATGCCCGCGCCGATGATGGCGGCGGCGAGCAGCAGCGCGAAGGCGGAGTCACCGCCGAGCAGGCTGGTTGCGTAGAGCTTGGCGGTGCCGATCACCGCGCCGCCCGCCGCGAACGCGCCGACCATGCCGATCATCAGGCCGCGGATCAGCGGAGTGGTGCGGGCGTGGTGCAGGCCGTCGCGGAACATCGCGAACCAGCTCTGCTTGTCCGGGTCGTCCTTCTTGCGGTCCTGGTGGACGTGGCTGCGGCCGGAGATCTCCGGGATCCGGGTGGCGACGATGACCGCGGCGGCGAAGTAGAGCAGGCCGTTGATGATGACGATGACCTTGGCGACGCCGAGCTGGCTGTTCCACAGGTGCAGGTTGGTGTTGATGCCGTTGACGATCGCGTAGAGGCCGAACGCGGAGATCGCGGTGACGCCGTAGGTCATCACCAGGCTGAGCTGGTTGACGGTCTCGACGTGGTCCTTGCGGCGCAGCAGGTTCGGGATGGCCGAGTCCTTGGCCGGGATCCACAGCATGGCCGTGCAGCCGATCAGGAAGTTGGCGGAGAACAGCCACCACCAGGTGCCGACCAGCGCGATCGACAGGAACAGGCCGCACCGGATCAGGTCTACGACGACCATGACCTTGCGCCGGTCGAACCGGTCCGCGAGCAGGCCGCCCAGCGGCGCGAACAGCAGACCGGGCAGCAGCTGGGTGAGCACGACGATGCTGAACGAGTAGCTCTGCGCGAGATAACTCGAGACCAGCTTGGTGATCAGGCTGGTCAGCGCGAGCAGGGACAGCCAGTCGGCGATACCGCACAGGTAGGTGATGCCCAGCAGGCGGCGGAACGGTCGAATGGCCAGCACGCTGCGCACGCGGTGTGCGGTGGACGCATCGGATTCGGCCGGTCCGAGCAGACCGACTCGCGCATCACCGTCCGCGTCGATAGTGTTCACCCCTTCACCCACCTGCCCCCGCCCTCCATGGCCAAGGGTAACCGCCTCGATTTCGCGGCTGTCGGTCAGCGTGCGGGGTGCCGGCGAACTTCGCCACTCAGGGTGCTATCCGAACAGGTCGGAGAGGTTGCCGCCGCTGCCGGAGCCGCGCAGCACCAAGATCAGCAGCACGATGACGATCGCCAGGCCGACGACGAAGCGCAGCAACCCGGAAACGACCGGATGGGCGCGCCGCAGCGTGGGCCTGCCGGCCATCTGGAACCGCGCCTCCCCATCGGCGAACGGCCGGGCGGGGGCCTGCTGGCGGGGCACCTGCGCGGGCGCGGGCGGACGCATCGGTACCGGCGTCGGCGCTCGCATCGGCAGTGTTGCCGGTGCCGGCGCAGGCATCCAGGGCAGCACGGTGGGCGCCGGGCGGACCGGCAGTGGCGTGTTGAGCATTGGCGCGTTGAGGGCGGGCAGACGCAGCGGGTTGGTCGGCGGGCCGGTCATCATGGCCTTGTCCACCGCCGCCTTGAGTGGCGCCTGATCGGGCGCGGCAGGCGCGACAGGCACCTCGACCCGAGTCTCCGACACCTCGGCCCGTTCCTGCGCGGAGTTGCCGCCCGCGGCATAGGCGCCACCGGTCACCAAACCACCGAGCGGATCCCCGAGCAGCGCGTCCGCCTGCAACGCCTGAGTGCCGTCCAGCCCGAACAAGTCGTCCCCCGCCACGTGACCACCCTCTTCTTCGCCGACCCCTTGACACCATTGTGCTTTCGGGGACCGACAGAAAGCGCGGCGTGCGGCAACCGGTCCGCACGGCGCGCCGTGCGGTCGTTCCAGGTCAGGCTTGCGTATTCAGGCCACTTCAGACGCGTCGGATGGCTCAGAACAGCTCAGGACTTGGTGGACTTGGCTTTCGTCGTGGTCTTGGCGGGCGCCTTCTTCGCCGCCGCCGCCGTCTTGGTGGTGCTCGCCTTCGTCCGCGCGGTGGTGCGCTTCGGGCGCGGCGGGGCGCTGCGCCGGTCGGCAAGCAGCTCGGCTGCCCGCTCGTCGGTCAACTCCTCGACGCTGTCCGCCTTGCGCAGCGACGCGTTGGTCTCGCCGTCGGTCACGTACGGCCCGAACCGGCCGTCCTTGACCACCATTTTCTTGCCCGACACCGGGTCGTCGCCCATTTCGCGCAGCGGCGGTGCGGACGCGGCTGCTGCCCGGCCGCGCTTCTTCGGCTCCGCGTAGATCTTCAGTGCCTCGTCCAGCGTGACCGTGAAGATCTCGTTCTCGGTGGTGAGCGACCGGGAGTCCGTACCCTTCTTCAGGTACGGGCCGTACCGGCCGTTCTGCGCGGTGATCTCCTCACCACTGGCCGGGTCGGTGCCGACCACCCTGGGCAGCGAGAGCAGCTTCAGCGCGTCGTCCAGGGTGACCGTCTCGATGGACATCGAGCGCAGCAGCGAACCCGTGCGCGGCTTCGGCTTGGCGTCCTTCTTGGCCTTGGTGCCCGCGGGCGGTGGCTCCTCCTCGGGCAGCACCTCGGTCACGTACGGACCGAAACGGCCCTCCTTGGCCACGATCTCGTGCCCGCTCACCGGGTCGGTACCGAGCTGGCGGCCCTCCTGCGGGGTCGCGAACAGCTTCTCCGCGATCTCAAGGGTCAGCTCGTCCGGCGGGAGTTCGTCGGAGAGATTGGCGCGCTGCGCGACCGGTTTGTCATCCGGCCCGGGCACCTCGCGCTCCAGGTACGGACCGAACCGGCCGACCCGGACCACGATCTGCCGGCCTTCCGAGTCGGCGAACATCGGGATCGAGTTGACCTCACGGGCGTCGATGTTGTCCACACCGGACCCGACGAGCTTCTTCAACCCTTCCATGCCGATCGAGTCGGCGCGGGCCTCCTCGCCCTCACCGGCACCGAAGTAGAAACCGGTCAGCCAGTTGGTGCGGTGCGCGTCGCCTGCGGCGATCCGCTCCAGCGCGTCCTCCATGGCCGCCGTGAAGTCGTAGTCGACCAGTCGCCCGAAGTGCTGTTCGAGCAGGCCGACCACGGAGAACGCGATCCAGGACGGGACCAGCGCGGAACCCTTCTTCCACACGTAGCCGCGGTCCTGGATGGTGTTGATGATGGAGGCGTAGGTCGACGGGCGGCCGATGCCCAGCTCTTCCATCTTGCTGATCAGGCTCGGCTCGGTGAAGCGGGCCGGAGCCGAGGTCGAGTGCCCGTCCGGGGTCAGCTCGGTCGCGGTCAGCGCCTGCTCACGGACCAGGTTCGGCAGCCTGCGCTCGGCGTTGTCCGCCTCGCCGCCGGTCTCGGTGTCCACCGACTCGACGTAGGCCTTCAGGAAACCGGGGAAGGTGATGGTGCGGCCCGAGGAGGAGAACGTGCACTCCTCACCGCTGGCCGCGTTGCCGGTGATCCGCACGCTCATCGTGGTGCCGCGCGCGTCGGCCATCTGCGAGGCGATGGTGCGCTGCCAGACCAGCTCGTAGAGCCGGAACTCGTCAGCGGCCAGCTCCTTCGCGACCTGACCCGGGGTGCGGAACACCTCACCGGAGGGCCGGATCGCCTCGTGGGCCTCCTGCGCGTTCTTGACCTTCCGCTCGTAGCGGCGCGGCTGGGCGGGCACGTACTCGGCGCCGTAGAGCTCGGTGGCCTGCGCCCGCGACGCCGTCAACGCCGTCTCGGACAGCGTCGTGGAGTCGGTACGCATATAGGTGATGTAGCCGTTCTCGTACAGCCGCTGAGCCAGCCGCATGGTCCGGTCCGCGGTGAAGCGCAGCTTGCGGCCCGCCTCCTGCTGCAGCGAGGACGTGATGAACGGCGCGTAGGGCTTGCGGGTGTAGGGCTTCTCCTCGACCGAGGCGACGGCCAGCGCGGCACCACGCAGCGCCTCTGCCAGCCTTCGCGCGTCGGCCTCCTCGAGCACCCGGACCGCGTTCTTGCCGGACTCGGCGGTCGACTTCAGCCTGCCGTCCTGGCCGTAGTCGCGGCCGGTGGCCAGGCGTACACCGTCGATGGCGGTCATCCGGGCGCCGAAGTTGCGTGGAGCCGCGTCCGCGCCGGCGTCCATGGTCGCGGAGATGTCCCAGTACGAGGCCGGGACGAACTTCATCCGCTCCCGCTCGCGCTCCACCACGATCCTGGTGGCCACGGACTGCACCCGGCCCGCCGAGAGCTTCGGCATGACCTTCTTCCACAGCACCGGGGAGACCTCGTAGCCGTAGAGCCGGTCCAGGATGCGCCGGGTCTCGTAGGCCTCGACCAGGTCGGTATCCAGCTCACGCGGGTCCTGCGCGGCCGCGAGGATGGCGGGCTCGGTGATCTCGTGGAAGACCATCCGGCGCACCGGCACCTTGGGCTTGAGCGTCTCCAGCAGGTGCCAGGCGATCGCCTCGCCCTCGCGGTCACCATCTGTCGCGAGGTAGAGCTCGTCGACGCCCTTCAGGGCCTCCTTGAGCTCCGTGACCGTGGACTTCTTGTCCGGGGTGACGATGTAGATCGGCTCGAAGTCGTTGTCGACGTTCACGCCGAGGTTCGACCAGGACTCACCCTTGTACTTGGCGGGCACCTCGGCGGCCTTGCGCGGCAGGTCCCGGATGTGCCCACGGGAGGACAGCACGACGTAGTTGTGGCCAAGGTAGGGCGCGATCTTGTCGGCCTTCGTCGGCGACTCGACGATGACCAACCGGCGCCGGGACCCGTTGGTCTCGGCGTCGTTCTTCCGCGCTCTTGTCGACCCTGCCACTCTCGCCTGCCCTCTCCTACCAACGCTCCGGCTCGCCAGTGTGCACCGAACTCGCCATCGCGTGGCGCCCAGGTACCGACCCGCTCATCGACCGCGCCCAGATCGGGCGTGGCCGGTCAAGGCCGCATCATGCCCATCGGCGTGCGGATTCGGGTGATTCGCTGAGTTGGCGAACATCACACCCAGCTCGAACTTTTTCACCCTAACGGCCGCGTGGGCCTGGGTGTTCCCGCTCACCGTACGTGGTGGGCCGCGTATCGGCCCACCGACTAAACGGTCGGGCCCGGCTCCGAGGTACTCCGGAGCCGGGCCCAACTGCACAAACAGCGCAAAACGTGGATCAGCCGTCGGTCACGACACCGCTCAGGCGGCGCCGTTGGAGACCGGCTCGTCCTTCTTCTCCGCCGGCGTGTCCTCGATGGCGGTGGGCCGCCGCTTGGACACCACGATCGCCGCCACGATGATCGCCAACGCGACCAGCGCGACGATGACCCGCACCGTGGTCGAGGCGCTGGTGCCCACCGAGAAGGTGACGATGGCCGGGGCGATCAGCACCGAGACCAGGTTCATCACCTTGATCAGCGGGTTGATGGCCGGGCCTGCGGTGTCCTTGAACGGGTCGCCGACGGTGTCACCGATGATGGTGGCTTCGTGCGCGGGCGAGCCCTTGCCGCCGTGGTTGCCGTCCTCGACCAGCTTCTTCGCGTTGTCCCAGGCACCACCGGAGTTGGCCAGGAAGATGGCCATCAGGGTGCCGCAGGCGATGGCGCCGGCCAGGTAACCGGCCAGCGGGCCGACACCGAGACCGAAACCGACCGCGATCGGGGCGAACACCGCGAGCAGGCCGGGAGGGGCCAGTTCGCGCAGCGCGTCCCGGGTGCAGATGTCCACGACCTTGCCGTACTCCGGCCGCTGGGTGCCGTCCATGATGCCCGGGAACTCGCGGAACTGGCGGCGCACCTCGTAGACGACCGCGCCCGCGGAGCGAGCCACCGCGTTGACCGCGAGGCCGGAGAACATGAACACGACCGCGGCACCGATGGCGATGCCGACCAGCACGTTCGGGCTGAACACCAGCGCGATGAAGTTGCGCGCCGCGCTCGCGCCGAAGCTGGCGTCGGCGGCGTCCGCGGCGGACTTGGCCGAACCGGCCAGCGCCGCGGTGATCGCGTTGATGTAGGAGCCGAACAGGGCCGTCGCGGCGAGCACCGCGGTGGCGATCGCGATGCCCTTGGTGATGGCCTTGGTGGTGTTGCCGACCGCGTCGAGGTCGGTGAGGATCTGCGCGCCCTCGCCCTGGACGTCGCCGGACATCTCGGCGATGCCCTGCGCGTTGTCCGAGACCGGACCGAAGGTGTCCATGGCCACGATGACGCCGACCGTGGTCAGCAGGCCAGTACCGGCCAGCGCGACCGCGAACAGCGCGACGGTCACCGAACCGGAGAGCAGGAACGCGCCGTACACCGCGGCCCCGATCACGAGCGCGGTGTAGACAGCCGACTCGAAACCGATCGAGATACCGGAGAGGATGACGGTCGCCGCGCCGGTCAGCGAGGTCTGGCCGACGGTCTTGACCGGCTTGTGCTCGGTGCCGGTGAAGTAACCGGTGAGCTTGAGGATGACGCCCGCGAGCACGATGCCGATGATCACCGCGATGGTGGCGATGATCGCCGGGCTGCCCGCGACCGAGCTCTCCTGCGAGTTGTCGAGCTGGCTGAACGTGCCGGGCAGGTAGGTCAGCGCGACCACGGTGCACAGCACCGCCGAGACCACCGCGGAGATGTAGAAGGAGCGGTTGATCGCGGACAGGCCGTTCTCGCCGGTACGCGCCTTGGTGATGTAGACACCCAGGATCGCGGTGAGCACGCCGACGGCGGGCACCATCAGCGGGAACAGCAGGCCCTGCACGCCGAAGGCGGCGGTACCCAGGATCAGCGCGGCGACCAGGGTCACCGAGTAGGACTCGAACAGGTCGGCGGCCATACCGGCGCAGTCACCCACGTTGTCGCCGACGTTGTCGGCGATGGTGGCGGCGTTGCGCGGGTCATCCTCCGGGATGTTCTGCTCGACCTTGCCGACCAGGTCGGCGCCGACGTCGGCGGCCTTGGTGAAGATGCCGCCACCGACTCGCATGAACATGGCGAGCAGCGCGGCACCGAAACCGAAGCCCTCCAGCACCTTCGGGGCCTCACCCGCGTAGGCGAGCACCACGATCGAGGCACCGAGCAGGCCGAGGCCGACGGTCATCATGCCGACCACGCCACCGGTCCGGAAACCGATCTTCATGGCCTGCTCGCGGCCCTCGGTGTTGGCGGCCGCGGCGACACGAACGTTCGCTCTGGTGGCCAGCCACATGCCGAGGTAACCGATGGCCGCGGAGAACGCGGCACCGATCAGGAAGAAGATCGAGCGGCCAACGCGCTCACCGACCGAATCGGCGGGCAGCGCGAACAGCAGCAGGAACACGACGACCGCGAAGATCGCGAGCGTGCGGAACTGCCGGTTGAGGTATGCCGCTGCGCCCTCCTGGACCGCCTTGGCGATCTCCTGCATCTTCGCGGTGCCCTGGCCGGTGGCCAGCACCCCCCTGAGCAGGAAATAGCCGACGACCAGAGCGACGAGGGCGATGACAGCGACTACGGCGACAATGCCGTAATCTCCCCCGCTCAGCACAAGGCCGTCAGCGGTGAGACGCTGGGACATCCGTCCTCCTGGTGATAATTGCCAGTGTCCGCGTTCAGGTCGGTAACGCCGACCGACCATGACGCTAGGTGCGCACCACGAACTGGGGTGCAATGGGGGCGGAGTCTATTGCGCTGCGAAATCGTCGCCGCGACCTGTCCCGGTCTGTTTACATTCCGTGACCGTCGAGAAGTTCGCTGGATCGATCACTGGATCGATCATGGTAGCTCTCAGGTCGCGTTCGACCCGGTCGCGGCATCGATCACGACACCCCCGATGACCTGGATGTGAAAGCGATCACAATTCCAGGCAGTGGAAGATTCCGCGAAAAATGCCGGAAAAGTCCATTGCGCGGAGGCCTTGTTGTTCTGTCACGATTGGGCTTCAAGTTGCCGATCTTGACTACTGAGCGTTGACGGCACGCCCTGGTCATGCACGATCGGTCACCGACGGCCCGGTTCGGCCACTGTTCTTATCCGTTGGACGCGCGAGCGCCGCCCAGGTTCGTCGGTGGTCGGTGTCAAACTCGACGGCATGCGTGGTGACGCCGAAGCGAGCCGGCGACTGCTGGATCGGGTCCTGGCCGGTGTGCCCTCGGGGGAATCACCACTGACCCACGTCGCCGACCTCGCCGCCCGAGAATCCCGGCACGCCGAATGGCCCGGCTGGGCCGCGCCCGGCGTGCTCGACGCGCTGGCCGCCGCGGGCGTCAAACTCCCCTGGACGCACCAGGTCGAAGCGGCCGACCTCGCGCACACGGGCCGGCACGTCGTGGTCTCCACCGGAACCGGCTCCGGCAAATCCATCGCCTACCAGCTGCCGGTGCTTACCGCTCTGGCGAACGACCCCAAAGCGACGGCGCTCTACCTGGCGCCGACCAAGGCACTCGGCGCCGACCAGCTGGGCGCCGTGCACGGCCTGGAACTCCCCGAGGTCCGTGCCGCCACCTACGACGGCGACACGCCCACGGCCGAACGCGACTGGGTGCGCGCCTACAGCAGATGGGTCTTCACCAACCCGGACATGCTGCACCGGGGCATCCTGCCCAGCCACGCCCGCTGGGCACGGTTCTTCCGCCGCCTGTCGTACGTGGTGATCGACGAATGCCACGCCTATCGCGGCGTCTTCGGCTCCCACGTCGCCCTGCTCATGCGCAGACTGCGCCGGGTCGCCGCGCGCTACGGCGCCAACCCGGTGTTCGTGATGGCCTCGGCCACCGTCGCCGAACCCGCCGAACTCGGCACCCGGCTCACCGGCCTGCCCTGCGCCGCCGTGACCGAGGACGGTTCGCCACGCGGCGCGCGCACCGTCGCGCTCTGGGAACCGCCGCTCACCGACCTGATCGGCGAGCACGGCTCCCCCGTGCGCCGCTCGGCGGGCGCGGAAGCATCCCGGATCATGGCCGACCTCGTCGTCGAAGGCGCCCGTACGCTGGCCTTCGTCCGATCTCGGCACGGCGCCGAACTCACCGCGCTCGGCGCCAAACGCCTGCTGTCCGAGGTGTCCATGCCGCTCGCCCGGCAGGTCGCCGCCTACCGCGCCGGCTACCTGGCCGAAGACCGGCGCAAACTCGAACGCAAACTCGACTCCGGCGAACTGCTCGGCGTCGCCAGCACCAACGCCCTCGAACTCGGCGTCGACATCACCGGCCTGGACGCGGTGCTGGTCGCCGGTTTCCCCGGCACCCTCGCCTCGTTCTGGCAACAGGCCGGCCGGGCAGGCCGCTCCGGCGGCGGCGCGCTGGTGGTGTTCGTCGCCCGCGAGGACCCGCTGGACACCTACCTGGTGCACCACCCGGCTGCCGTGCTGGACCGGCCGGTCGAGGCGACGGTCCTCGACCCCACCAATCCCTATGTGCTCGCCCCGCAACTGTGCTGCGCGGCAGCCGAAATGGCACTCACCGACGAATGCATCGCCGACTTCGGCGGCGCCGCGGCCCAGGCCGTCATCGAGGACCTGGTCAAGGAAGGCACCATGCGCCGCCGCCAGACCGGCTGGTACTGGACCTCCCGCGAACAGCCCCACGCCAGGGTCGACATCCGCGGTTCCGGCGGCGAACAGATCGCCGTCGTCGAAGGAGACTCCGGTCGGCTGCTCGGCACCGTCGACGGCGGATCGGCCTGCCGGTCCGTCCACGACGGCGCCGTCTACCTGCACCAAGGCGAGTCGTACGTGGTCGACGAACTCAACCTCGACGCGGGCATCGCGTTGGTGCACACGGAAAACCCGGACTGGACCACGTCACCGCGCAGCATCGTGGACATCTCGGTGGTGCGGCCATTGGAAGAGCGCGAATTCGCCGGGGTGCGGACCGTGCTCGGCGAGGTCGAGGTCTCCGCGCAGGTGGTCGGCTACCTGCGCAGACTGCCCAGCGGCCAGGTACTCGACCAGGTCCCGCTCGACCTGCCGGTGGAACGCCTGCACACCAGGGCCGTCTGGTACACCATCAGCAACGAGTTGTTGTGCGGCAGCGCGCCGGGAAGGGCCGGTCTGACTCCGGCTCGAATTCCCGGCGCGCTGCACGCTGCCGAGCATGCGGCGATCGGCCTGCTACCGCTGTTCGCTACCTGCGACCGTTGGGACATCGGCGGGGTATCCACCGCCTTGCACGAAGACACCGGGGAGGCGACGGTGTTCGTGCACGATGGTCATCCCGGGGGAGCCGGCTTCGCCGACCGCGGCTTTGCCGCGTTGGTCCCCTGGTTGGCAGCGACGCGGGAGGCGATCTTCTCCTGCGAATGCTCGACTGGCTGCCCGTCCTGCGTTCAGTCGCCCAAGTGCGGGAACGGCAACGAACCGCTGGACAAGGCTGGCGCGGTCGCCGTGCTGGACGCCGTGCTCGCCGCGATTTCCTGAATCGTGGTAAGCGTTTCCGGCCAGCATGGCGGTTGACACCTCATTCGGATCGATCGGATGGGTTCGGGTTGGCGGAGCGGATCTGGCAGTTCTGTCAGGCAGTTCTGTCAGGCAGCGAGGAGGTTGCCGTAACCGGCCTTCTCGGGCACCGCGCGGAGCAGCGCGTCCTGGACGATCCGCGACGACGGCAGATCCCAGCCGCACACCTCCGGCCGAACCCGCCAGTGCACGATCCCGGCCAGGAAAGCCGAGGGCGGCAGCGGAATCCAGCTGCCCGCGCCGTGCACGACCACGTCGTCGCTGGCGGCGAGCTCACTGTGCATCCGCTCGCCCGCCTCGACCAGGAACAGCCACCGGCCGTTCGGCGTCGCCGCGATCGGCACCGGGAACCCGGTGGAACGCAGCACCGCGGCGGTCTGCCTGCCGAGCTCGTCGCCGACCTCGATCGCGTCCAGCGTCTTGCCGGTCGCCACGAGCAGGCTGTACGGCTCGCCGTTCCACCAGTCGGCGATCTCCGCATGCGCGGCGGTGCCGACCCGCTCCGCCCAGTCCTCGAACACCGGGGTCGGCACGTCGGAACGAGGCCCGCTGCCGCCCGCCCACTGATTGCCCGCCGGATAGGTACCTGGCATGACCTGCCATCCGCGCCACGCCAGGCCGATGGCCTGAGCCCGCAGCTCAATGCGGAAGGCACCCCGCCAGCTATCCGACCAATCCATCGTTGTCAGCCTCCTCGTGTTTACTTCGATCTTGGGTCGGGCACTCCGACTTGTAGTGGCGTGCCGCTCTGATTCAACACAACGGCATCACCCATGCCGAACGTAAGTTGCAGTCGGCAACCGGTAGGTGCCGCACGGCGAACGCCGGGTCGGGTTTGGTGCTTCGGCAGTGCTGCGCACACCGCTCATGGATGGTCGAACCGGATCCGCCGGGCTGTGATGCCGCTCACCGCTGGCAATCGACCGCTGCTCGCAGCCCACCCCCGTCAATGGTCCGCCGGGCCTGCCTTGGCATGTGCGGTCGCCGCACCGAACCGTTCGAGGGGTTCAGGTGGGTCGGCGCTGGTCTGGATGAGCGCGTTCCAGCCATCCAGGTGACAGCTGACCAGTCGCACCCGCATCCGATCGGTGACCCACCGAGCCCAGCCGCACGCCGCCTGCTCGCCATCGGGCGCGTAGTCGGCCGCGGCCAGGGCCGCGAGATCGGCGGCACCCGCCGCCCGGTGCCGGGTCACGGTGGCCGAGCCGATGGCGAGGATCCCGGTCGCGAACATCAGTACTGCTGCGATCAGCGCCACCACCCAGATCGTCGCCGCGCCGCGATCCGTTGCACTGTCGCCCGGTTCACCCGGCCGTCCACCGTCGCCCCGATCACGCGGCCCTTCACCGTCGCGCCGTTCACCTGGCCGGTCACCGTCGCCTCGGTCACCTGGGCATTGACCGTTCGTCGGCGTCGCTGTTCCGCTCGTCCTGGCCCTGGACATCATTGGTCTCCCTTCGATTGGGGTTCCCGCACGGCGTACGCCTGCGCGTGAGTGGTCAGGCCGGGCAGCAGGTCGCCCACCGGCCGCGCGGCGACCGTCACCGCGACGGTGTCGCCGGTGACGGTGATCGTCACCGTCGAACCGCTCGGTGCGATCTGCTCGGCCACCTGCCTTGCCTGTTCGGTTTCGCCGCGGGCGACCAGTCGGGCGGCTTCCCGCGCGGCATCCGTGCACTGGATCTGACCGAGCAACGCGCTCAGCCCGGAGAGCACCAGTGCCAAGACGATCAGCACCCCGCCGAGACAGATCGCGGTCTCGACCGTGACCATGCCTCGATCAGCTGGGTCTCGATCGGCCGGATCCCGCCCACGTCGCGCCCGACTGGTCCGGCGCATCAGAAGCCCGCCGTGAGGGCACGCTGCACCAGAGCACCGAGCGCGGTGACCACCGAGTCGCCGGTAACAACGGCATAGAGCACTGCCGCGAACGCGGCCGCGGCGATCGTGCCGATCGCGTATTCCGCCGTGCTCATGCCGTCGTCGGCGTCGAGCCCCACGAGAAATCCGCCGATGGGCAACCTCATGTTTCGTTCTCCTTTCTCTCTTCTCCGCGTCGGTCGCGGACGTCCGTTGTGGACGGTCTGTCAGAGCGTCGGGATCAGCCGGGTGGCGAGACCGATCACCACCGGGACCACCCCGATGCAGATGAACGCGGGCAGGAAGCACAGGCCGAGTGGCCCGGTGACCGCGACCGCCGCCCGTTGGGCCCGCGCCTCGGCCAGGTCGTCGGCACCGGCCCTGACCTCGTTGGCCAGGCTCTCGGCGACACCGGCCAGCGCGGCACCGGACCGCGCGGTGCGGCGCGCACCCCTGGCCAGTCGCGCGGTCGCCGGATGCTTGAGCGCGGGCGCCCACGCCTGCACCGGATCGGCGCCGAGCGCGATCAGCTCCGCGGTCTGCCGCAGCGCGGGCCCCGCGTCACCGGGCACCTCGGCGGCGATGGCCGCGACCGCGCTCGGCACGGGTAAGCCGCCCCGCAGGCACGCGGCAAGCAGATCCCAACTGCTCGCCAACAGCAGCGGATCAGCCGGGCCTGCGGCCCGCCGCCGCGCTCGGCGGCGCAGAAAACGTTGGCAGCCAACAAACGCGGCTATACCGAACAACGGTCCGAACAGCACACCGGACGGCCAACCCGCCGCGATCATCGGCAGTGCGCCAACCGAGACACCGACGATCGCTGGCCGCGTCGCCTCGCCGAGCCAGACCCGTCGTTGCCTGCGCGGCGCGATGAGGGCGGCGAGCCTGCGCCGCGCGTTGCCGCGACCGGGCACGGTCAGCAGCGCGGCGGCGACCAGTAGGGCCGCGAGCGCATGGCTGTTCATGTCGCCTCCGTTCCGATTTCGTTTCGTCCACAGTGGACTCAGGTGGTCGCCTGCGCGGTGAGCTTGCCGATCCACAGCACGCCAGCGCAGGCGAGCACGGTGCCGATCGCGAGCAGTCCCTGGCCGATGCCGGTGTTCAGCAGGACGCCCAATGGCGCGGCGCCCATCAGTTGGCCGAGACCGATGCCGACGACCGGCAACGCGGCGAGCACCGTGCCGCTGGCGCGCGGGCCCGCCATCCTGGCGTGGACCTGCCTGCTGAACCGGAGCCTGCCTTCCACGTCCTTGCGCACCGCGTCGAGCACTTCGGCGGTGGGCAGGCCGTGCCGACGCGCGAGGGTGAGCGCGGCGGCCAACGGCTGGAGCAGCCCGGTCAGGTGCGGCGCGCTTGTCGAGCACTGCCGCACCGCCCGATCCACATCGCCGCCCAGCCGAACCGCACCGGCCACCGCGACCAGCACCGCTGCCGATTCCGGATCGGCATCCTCGGCCACCGCCGTCGCCGCAGCCGCGGCGTTGGCGCCCGCATTCAGTTCGGCGACCAGCCCGCTGAGCGCCTGCGCCATGCCTTCCGTCGCGGCGAGCCTGCCACGCAGTTCGTCGCGGGTCCGCCAACGACGAAGGCCGGTCGCGCCCGCCGCCACCACGGCGACGGCCACGCCAACACCGCAGACCACCAGCGCGGCGATGCCGAACACCGCGATACCGACGACCGGGCCTGGTCGGGTGATGCGCCACCGAGGCAACCGCGACGGCGGCAGTAGACCCATGGCCCGCAGCCGTGCGACACCGCTCCGCACCGGCCAGCAGACAATCGCGGCGGCGAGGGCCAAGATCGCGAGGCTCAACATGGCGCACCAACTGGTGGGGATGACGCGCCGCCCGGCGGGGATGAGGTGGTGGCGGGCGGACTCGTTGCCGGGGCACTGATTGCAGTTGGCGCGCGGACTGCAGTTGAGGCGCCGACTGTTGTCGAGGCGCGGACTGTTGTCGAGGCGGTGCCGGTCGGCGATGGGCTCGGCTGCGATGGGACGGATCGCGGTGGATTCGGTGCGGTTGTGGTGGAGGGGTTTGGGGTCGGCGACACCGCTGGCGGCGCTGCGACCGGGGGTGGTTTTGGCGCTGACGGTGCGATCGGGACTGGGGTTGGCGCGGGGGTTGGGGCTGGCGCGGGGGTTGAGGCTGGGGGCTGCGATGGGCCTGATGTTTGGGCCGGGGTTTGGGTTGGGGTTGGGGCGGCGGGGTGGACGCTGGGGGTGGGCGTGGTGGTGCAGGTGTTGTGCGGGGTGTGTCCCGCGCGGCGGGAGAAAGTGGCGTTGGGGAGAAGGTCGGTCAGGTGGGTCCAGCCGGGTTGGCGGCCGGTGGGGGTCCAGGCCGGGATGACCTGGATTCCGTTGGCGGTGCGGAGAACCACGCCGATCTCGGCCAGCTTTCGCGTTCCGCCGGGCTCGCGGCAGACGTGCAGGATCACTCGCAGGGCGGCGGCTGCCTGGCTGTGCAGGGCTGGGCGGGACAGGCCGCCCAGCGCGGCCAGGGCTTCCAGGCGGGCTGGGACTTCTGCCGGGGAGTTTGCGTGCAGCGTGCCCGCGCCTCCGTCGTGGCCGGTGTTCAGGGCGGCGAGTAGTTCGCAGACTTCGGCGCCGCGAACCTCGCCGACCACCAATCGATCCGGGCGCATGCGCAGGGCTTGGCGCACCAGGTCCCGAACCGTCACCTCGCCGACGCCCTCGATGTTCGGCGGGCGCGCCACCAAACGGACGACCTGCGGGTGGCGGGGTTGCAGCTCGCCCGCGTCCTCGACGCACACGATCCGTTCCGTGTCCGGGACCTGGCCGAGCAGCGCGGCGAGCAGCGTGGTCTTGCCGGTGCCGGTGCCGCCGGTGACCAGGAACGCCAACCGGGCACGGACGATCTCGGCGAGCAGTTCGGCCGCTTGCGGCGGGAAGGTGCCCAGCCTGCCGAGTTCGGCGAGGTCGTGCCGGGCCGGGCGGAGCACGCGTAGCGATAGGCAGGTGCCGTCCGGGGCGAGCGGCGGAAGGATGGCGTGCAGCCGGATCCGGCCGTCCGCGCCGCTGCCGGGTAGCCAGGCGTCGACGTGTGGCTGGGCGTCGTCGAGGCGCCTGCCCGCCACCACGGCGAGCCTGCCCGCCAGGCGGCGGACCGCTTCCTCGTCGGGGAAGGCGAGGTCGGTTCGCCGCAGTCCGGCGGCGCCGTCCACCCAGACCTCGCCGGGACCGTTGACCAGGACGTCGGTGGTGTCCGGGTCGCGCAGCAGCGGTTCGAGGATGCTGGCGCCCAGGAATTCCTGGTGTAGCAGGCGAAGCGCGTCGAGCAGGTCGACATCGCCGAGCACGCCGCCCGCTTCCGCGCGGATCGCGTCGGCGACGAGCGCGGCGGTGATGTCCGTGCCGCCTGCGGCGAGACGTTGGCGGACGCGGTCGATCAGCACGTCCCTGGTCGCGGTCATGACGGCACCACCTGGGAGAAGCGGGCGCCGACCATGTCGAGCACTGTGGTGGCCGCTGCGGCGAGCGGGCCGGTGGCGCGATGCCAGAGCACGCCGCGCTCCAGAGTGTTGGCGAGCTTGGGCTCCGAGCGCATGGACGCGATCAGCGGCAGACCGATCGCGTTGGCGACGTCACCCGGGCTCAGGCCGCCCGGTGACGGTCCGCGCACCACGGTTTCGGCGCGGATGCCGCGATCCGTCATCCAGTCCGCCATGCGCCGGGCCGATGCCGCCGCGCGGACTTCGGCAGGCACCACGAGCACGGTGAGGTCCGCTCGGTCGAGAGCGAGCAGCGCGACCTCGGATGTGCTGCGTGGCAGATCGCAGATCACGGTTTCTCCGGCGCGCCGACCGGCCTGGAGCACCGCGGCGAGGGCTTCGGGTTCGGGGCCGGGCCCTTCGCGATCACAGGAGACCATGGTGAGGCGGGCGTCGCCCCTGATTCGGCCGGGTAGCGCGGAACGCAGTGAGGACACCGGTACCCGGCCGCCGCGCAACCGCAGTTCCGGCCAGCGCAGGCCGACTTCTGCTTCGGCGCCGAGCACGAGGTCGATTCCGCCGCCGAGCGGATCGCAGTCGACGAGCAGTGCGTTGCTGCCACGGCGAAGCGCGGCCATGGCGATGGCGGCGGAGAACACCGACGCGCCCGCTCCCCCTCGCCCGCCGAGTACCGCGATGATCCGGCCCTCGACGGGCGATGGTTCGTCGACGGCGTCGGCGAGCGCCTCAGCGACGATCGCTGATCTGGTGGGCAGGGCGACGACGTCGATCGCGCCGAGCCGCACCGCGATGGGCCACAGTCCGTCGGGTGGCGGATCCTGGCCGCAGACGATCAACACGTGATCTCTGCGTTGGAAATCCGCGTCGACACAGGAACGCGCACCGGATTCGTCGAGTATCACCAGGGGCGCGGTGGCCCAGGCTCTTCGCGCGGCGGCGACATCCGGCACCCGCTGCAGATCGCAACCGACCGCCGCGGCCAGGCGCAGCAGTTCGTCGAGCAACAGCTCCTCGCCGCACATCACGAGTGGCATGTCCGTGTCCACGTTGCACCCCAACCCTTTTCGTTGATCGGCGGTCGCCCTTCGATCGCCGGTTCGTTGCGCACAACCGTTCCGTGAATGCGCAACGCCGACAACGACCAGTGATCAACTTGTGGATGGGCACCGCAGATGTGGACAACTCAAGAGCCCGCGTAAAGAACAACAGCGAAATTGTCAGGTGGTCCTGACAGAGTGGGGGCGGGGACTAATTACCTTCCACGCATATGAGCCGCAGATGAGCGGAACGAACCAGCCGAAATTGGGTACGACGGATTTTCAGACTGGTAGTACTGGGTTTTCGCGACGCGATCGGCACGCTACCGAACTCCGGACATGGGACGACCCCCGTCAGGGGGGAGGGACGGGGGTCGTCATAGGTTCAGTCCCGGGGGGTCGGACTGAACCAGTCCGGCGATGCCGAACGTCTCTACTGTATCCCCCCGACGCCCGGTGACGCATGCGCCTCTGCCGAATAGACATCGCAGCGAGTCTTGGTCGTGCTCGTGGATCAGCGGTTGAACAGGCACGCGGCGCCGGAAAATCCTCGGGCGTGCGACGGCACACACCGCGCGGGTTCACCGAAGGCAGCCACTCGAATGGCGCATATCGGCAAACCCGCCAACGAACAGGCGTGCGGCTCAGACCTCGCGAGCCGGGTCGTCCAGGGTCGGGTAGCGGCCCTCGCGGCGGGCGGCCTGCGCGTCGCGCAGGTACTCCTTGGTGAACATCGCGGACAGGATCGCGACACCGTCGCGGTGGACCCGGATCTCGCCGTGCCGGATCTCGCCGGTGAGCCGGACGGTCCGGCCCGGCTGCCCCTTGGTCGGAGCCTGGTTGTCCTTGACGCGGCCCCGGCCGGTCCAGCGCACGTCCTCGTCGATGGCGGCGTCGGCGGGCAGCAGCAGCTTCACCATGGCGTGGTCGAGGTCGAGGTTGATGTCGATGTCGCCGGCGGGGATCTGCGGGGAGCGCAGGTCCATGACGACGTGGCCGCGGCGGGAGCGGACCTCGAAGGCGCGGGCCTCGGTCCAGTGACCGAGCTTGCGGACGTGTTCGTAGTCGGCGCGGATGCGCTCGGTGGTGGCTTCGGTGGTGGCGTTGAGCTGGGTGTTGTCAGGCGTGGCGTTCATCTCTGTGTTCCTCCGTGGAATCGGGCAACAGCCTCGCGGGTTAAGTCACTTCCTTGCAACTTATCTTACTGATTGAAATAGTACAGCCAGTAAGACTCTTGGGCAACTGTGGATTGGCTCACGTGGCGTTGACCGGACCGCGACGCCCCCATCGATGTGGGTGACACGACCACCCCGAGCGGCGGTACCGGCAACCGCCCCGGAGCCGCTACATCGCTGGTTACCAGCGGGTTTGGTCACCGTTGGTTGCTTGACCGGTGCACCCGACCGAGCTCTTGTAGTAGCGCAGGTCACAGAGGTACAAAGGACGTGCGGACTTCAGGTCGGCCAGGGGCTCAGCGAAGAGGAGCCGGGCCCACCCCGACAGAGCTCCGTGCGCGGACACCAGGCACCCACGCGCAGCACGCCGCGGGAGGCTTGTCGTTGAGGGACTGCGTATCGGGACGCCGGACGCCGAGACCCCAGCCATACGACATCGTTGCAGCTTGGTAACCCGGAACGTCCGCGCTGTGGGCGGCGCCCGTTGGTCTGACCGACGGGCGCCGCAGCATGTCCGGAGTGTGCCGCAACCGCAACAAGCCGCCGTTGGGCGGTTGACCTGCCTACCGTGATGTGAGTAACTTCCCAATCCTGGGCCGACTGTGGGAATGAATTACCAATTCGCATCGCGCGGGAGTGGGCATGTCACCGATCAGCCGGCGTGGCTTCCTCGCCGCATCAGCTCTGGCCGCCCCGGCGCTCGCGGTCGCGGACGCGGGTGTCGCGGACGCCGACCCGGCCGCGCCCCGGCCCGGCGTCTTACCCGGCGCGGACGTCCTCGCTGCCGACGGCTGGAAAAAGCTGGCCGGTCGCAAGGTCGGGGTGCTGTCCAACCCGACGGGCGTGCTGCGCGACCTGACCCACATCGTGGACTCGATGGTCGCGGCAGGCAGCAAGCCACTCGCCGCGTTCGGCCCGGAACACGGCTTCCGGGGCACGTCACAGGCGGGTGGCTCGGAGGGCAACTACACCGATCCGCGCACCGGGATCCCGGTCTACGACGCCTACAACGCCTCCGCCGAGGACCTCGCCGGGATGTACACCAAGGCCGGCGTGGACACGGTGGTGTTCGACATCGCCGGTGCGGGCGCCCGGTTCTACACCTATACCTGGACCATGTACCTGGCCATGCAGGCCGCCGTGCTGACCGGCGCGTCGTTCATGGTGCTGGACCGGCCGTGCCCGATCGGCGGTCAGGCGTTCGGCCCCCAACTCGACCCGGCCTACGCCACGCTGGTCGGCCTGAAGCCGATCGTGCAACAGCCCGGCATGACCGCTGGCGAGTTGGCGACGCTGTTCAACGCCCTGTTCCTGCCCGGCGACACCGGCGGAAAACGGTTGTCCAGCCTGGAGATCGTGCCGGTGCGCGGCTGGCACCGCAACGACCTGTTCTCCGACACGAACCTGCCCTGGGTGCTGCCCAGCCCGAACATGCCGACCGGCGACACCGCGCTGATCTACCCGGGCACCTGCCTGTTCGAAGGCACCGTGATGTCCGAGGGGCGCGGCACCTGCCGGCCGTTCGAGATGGTCGGCGCACCGAACATCGACTGGCACTGGGCGGAAACGCTCAACACCATGAACCTGCCCGGAGTCGAGTTCCGGGAGAACTACTACGTGCCCACCTTCGACAAGTTCGTCAACCAGACCTGCGGTGGCGTACAGGTGCACATCACCGATTCGCGCAAGATCGACGCGATCCGCACCGCGGTCGCCATGATCGTCACCGCGAAGAAGCTCTACCCGTCGATCTTCGGTTGGACCTCCAACAACTACGTCGACAACCTCTCCGGATCCGACCGCCTGCGCACCATGGACGACGCCGGAGCGTCCACGGAGGACATCGTCGGCGCCTGGCAGGGCGAGCTGGCGAAGTTCCGGACCGAGCGGGAACCGTTCCTGTTGTATCGATGAGCCTGAGTCATGCTGTGCAGGTGAGACAGACGAGGTGGTCATGTCCAGTCGCAGAATCGCCGTCAGCGCGTTACTTCTCGCCGTGGCGGCGGGGATGAGCGCGGTCCCCGCCGGCGCCTCGTCGAGCGCGCCGAACTGGCCGGCGCCGAGTTTCGGGCGCTTCGACCAGCCGCAGAGCGGCTTCATGCCGGACTGGACAACCTTGCGCAACGGCACGCCCCAGGAGGTCGGGCTCGACCCGTCGGTGGTCGCGGCCGCGCAGCAGCAGGAAGCGAACTGGACGCAGAACCAGGCCAGCGGGCACCCGATGTTCTCCGGCGAGGTCACCATGCTGATCCACGACGGCGTCGTGGTCTCCAAGCAGGCGGCCGGGTACGCGTTGCGCTATTCCGACCAGCAGGGCGATCTGCTGCCCGCCGACCAGCAGATCCCGATGCGCACGGACACCATCTTCGACCTCGCCTCGCTGTCCAAGCTGTTCACCTCGATCGCTGCTGTGCAACAGATCCAGGCAGGCAAGCTGAACCTGAACGCGACCGTGGCCAGCTACCTGCCCGCGTTCGCCAGCAACGGCAAGGGCGACATCACCATCGAGCAGCTGCTCACGCACACCTCCGGTCTGCCCGCTGACCCGAGCCCGGCGCTGTGGACGTACGCCACCATGCCGGAGCGGATCGCCGCGATCATGAACACCGTGCCGCAGTACCCGGCGGGCACCACCTACCTCTACTCCGACCTCAACATGCTGACGCTGCAACAGGTGTTGCAGCAGATCACCGGCAAGACGCTGGACGTGCTCGTGCGCCAGGGCATCACGGCGCCGCTGGGCATGAAGGACACCATGTACAACCCGCCCGCCTCGCTGAAGCCGAGGATCGCGGCCGAGGAGTACGAGCTCGGGCCGGGCGAACCGCAGCGCGGCCTGGTGTGGGGCTCGGTGCACGACGAGAACGCGTGGGCCATGGGCGGCGTCGCCGGCCACGCCGGTGTGTTCTCCACCGTCTCGGACATGGCGATCCTGGCGCAGGCCATCCTCAACGGCGGCACCTACCAGGGGCACCGGATCCTGAGCCAGCAGTCGGTCACCATGCTGGAGCAGAACTACAACCAGAACTACCCCGGCGACTCGCACGGTCTCGGGTTCGAGCTGGACCAGCGCTGGTACATGGGCCGGTTGGACAGCGCCTTCACGCTGGGCCACACCGGGTACACCGGAACCACCATCGTCATCGACCCGGTGTCGCGCTCGGTCGCCCTGCAGTTCAGCAACCGGGTGCACCCGACCCGCAACTGGGGCTCGACCAACCCGGCGCGCGTCGCCGCGGACGACGGGCTGGCCAACGCCATGGCCGTCAAGGCACCGGGCGGTGGGCCGTCCTGGTACTCGGGCATCGGCGACAAGAGCACCGCGACGCTGACCACGACCGTCGCGCCCAAGAGCGGCCCGGCCAAGATCAGCTACGACACCTTCGTCGACACCGAGCCGGACAGCGACTTCGCCTACCTGCAAACCAGCACGGACGGGACGACCTGGACGAACGTGCCGATCACGGTGACCGGGAAGGGCGCGCCGACCGGTCAGGTGACCTCGCTCTCCGGTGGTGACCGGACCTGGTGGCACGTGACCGCAATGCTGCCGACGACGACTGGCAAGTTGATGGTGCGCTGGCAGTACGTGACCGACCCGGAATACACCGGGCGCGGGGTCAACATCGCGGGCGTGCGGGTCAGCGACTCGTCCGGGGTGCTGCTCGACGGCAACCGGAACCCGGGTGCGTTCACCGGGGTCAACTGGGCGCTGAGCTGGCGCTGATCGGCGCAGCTGGGTACGGAGAGTGGGCGGGGTCATGGGGTCGACGGGGTCGGGGAATTTGCCCGGATGGCACGTTTTTCCAGCGAGTTTGGTGACTGCCCGGCGTCGCCGGATGGCCGGGCAGTCACGCTCGTTGACCACTCACCGTGCAGTTAGTAAGTTTCCCACGTGATCTCTTCCAGTTCGACCGAGTCCAGCCCGCTGGTCCGTATCCGTTCGTTGCTGCCGGGGCTCGCCAGAGCCGAGCAGCGGGTCGCGCACGTCGTGCTGGAGGACCCGGCGGGCGTGTCCCGCCGGAGCATCACCGAGGTCGCGGACGCCGCCGGTACCAGCGAGACGACCGTGACCCGGTTCTGCAAGGCCGTCGGCGTCAGCGGTTACCCGGAACTGCGCATCGCGCTCGCCGCGGACACCGCGCGTGCGGCGGCCCGCAGCGACCGGGACCTCGACCGGGACCTCGGCGGCGAGATCGGCCCCACCGACGACCTGCGCCAGGTCGTCGGCAAGGTCGCGTTCGCGGACGCGCGCGCGGTCGAGGAGACCGCCGAGCAACTGAACATGGCCAGCCTCGATCGCGTCGTGCAGGCCATCGCCGGCGCGGGCCGGGTGGACGTCTATGGCGTCGGCGCAAGCGCTTTCGTCGCGCTGGACCTGCAACAGAAGCTGCACAGAATAGGGCGCGTCTGCTTCGCGTGGAGCGACACGCACATCATGCTGACCTCCGCCGCCGTGCTGCGCAGGGGCGACGTCGCGGTGGGCATCTCGCACACCGGCGCGACCACCGACACCGTGGAAGCCCTGCGCGAAGCCCGCGAACGCGGCGCCACCACCGTCGCCCTCACCAACTTCCCCCGCTCCCCGATCACCGAGGTCGCCGACCACGTGCTGACCACGGCCGCTCGGGAAACGACGTTCCGCTCCGGTGCGACCGCGAGCCGGATCGCGCAGTTGACCGTCATCGACTGCGTTTTCATCGGCGTGGCCCAGCGGCACATGGACACCGCGCTCGCCGCGCTCGACACCACGTATTCGGCGGTCGGCAAACACAGGCTGGAAGTGCGCCAGGACGGCCGTCGACGGCCCAAGGAGGACAGCGAGTGATGCCACCGGACATGGTTCGAGTCGACTCACCAACGGAACTGCGCAATCCGGCGACGACCGACATCGACCAACTGTCCACGTTGGACATCCTCTACAAGATCAACGCGGAGGACGCCACCGTGCCCGGCGCGGTCGCGGCGATCCTGCCCGAACTGGCCAGACTGGTCGACTTCGCCGTCGCCGCGCTGCGCGGCGGGCCCCGGGTGCACTACGTGGGCGCCGGCACGTCCGGCCGGCTCGCCGTGCTCGACGCCGCCGAGCTGATCCCGACGTTCAACATCCCCGGCGACTGGTTCATGCCGCACCATGCGGGCGGGGCCGGGGCGTTGCTGCGCGCGGTCGAGAACGCCGAGGACGACGCCGACGCGGGCGCGGCGGAAATGCGCGAACATGTGCACGCGGGCGATGTGGTCGTCGGTCTGACCGCGTCCGGGCGCACGCCTTATGTGGTCGGCGCGCTGGAGACGGCGAAGGAACTGGGCGCGCGCACCGCGCTGGTCTCGGCCAACCCGGGTGCGTCGGCGAACTCGCAGGTCGACGTGCCGATCCCGGTCGACACCGGCCCGGAGGCGATCGCCGGGTCGACCAGGATGAAGGCGGGCACCGCACAGAAGCTCGTGCTGACCGCGTTCTCCACCGCGACCATGGTGCGCTTCGGCAGGACCTACTCGAACCTGATGGTCAGCATGCGCGCCACCAACGCGAAACTGCGTGGCCGCACGCTGCGCATCCTGCGCGAGGCGACCGGCGCGAGCGAACAGGAAGGCGCCGACGCGCTGGCCGCCGCCGACGGTGACCTCAAGGTCGCGGTGGTGATGCTGGTCGCGGGCACCGATCCGAAACGCGCCGCGGCGGCCCTGGAGAAGGCCGAAGGGTACGTGCGCACCGCGTTGGCATCGCTCAACCCCTGAGCCTGCGGTCGAACCGGCCCGCCCACTCGTGCAGTTGCTCGACGAGCTCGGGCGGGCTGACCACGTCGAAATCGGCGCGCAACGTGCCGAGCGCCATCACCGGCCAGTCCAGGCTGTCCGAGGTCATGACCATCCGGCAGCGGTCGGCGTCGACCTCCTCGACCGTGCTCCACCGGCCGACTTTCGCCCGCACGTGCTCGGCGGGCGCGTGCACGACGACCTCGCTGCGGATCGGCATCGGCACGGTGCCCATGCCGACACCGTTGCGGACGAAATCGGCCGCGTCGTCGGCGGGCAGTTGCCGCTGCCGGAATCGGGCGCCGGTCCCGCGCGGATCGCTGAGCCGGTCGATGCGGAAACTGCGCCAGTCGTTGCGCGAGAGGTCGTAGGCGACCAGGTACCAGCGCCTGCCGAGGGAGACCAGCCGGTGCGGTTCCACATGCCGCTCGGTACGCCGGCTGTCCGCGGACACGTAGTCGAACCGGATCCGCTCGTCGTCGCGACAAGCCAGCGCGATCGTGGTGAGCACGTTCGAGTCGACCGGAGAGCTGATCTGACTGCCCGGCGTGGCAGGCACCGTCATCGCGCGCAACGCGTCCACCCTGCGGCGCAGCCGCGCGGGCATCACCTGGATGACCTTGGCCAGCACGCGCACCGACGACTCGGCGATCCCCTCCACCGGTCCCTGCGCGGCCGCCTGCAGGCCGACCGCCAGCGCCACCGCTTCCTCGTCGTCGACCACCAGCGGCGGCAACGCCGCGCCCGCCGCCAGCTGGTAGCCGCCGTCCACCCCGCGCTGCGCCTCGACCGGGTAGCCGAGTTCGCGCAACCGGTCCACGTCGCGGCGCAGCGTGCGCACCGAAACGCCGAGCCGGTCGGCAAGTTCCGGGCCTGGCCAGTAGCGGTGCGTCTGCAACAGCGACAGCAGGCGCAGCGTTCGCGAGCTCGTGTTCGCCATGTTTCAGGTTCCCCCGAATTGCGGTCAGAAAGTGGCCGCTGAGGGTCATAGCGTAGCTCTCAACAGGAACTCTTCACCCGGAAGGCAACAGAAATGACCAGCACTGAGACCCTCACCGGCGAGCGCGCGGACCTGCTGGAGGCGCTGACCAAGCAGCGGTTCTTCCTCCGGCACACCGTCAAGGACCTGACCGAGGAGCAGATCCGGCAGCGCAGCACCGTCAGCGAGTTGAGCCTCGGCGCGTTGATCAAGCACGTGACCCAGGTGGAACGGCAGTGGGTGTCCTTCATCGTCGAAGGGCCATCGGCGATCGGCAATTTCGCCGACTTCACCCCCGAGCAGCTGGCCGAATGGGGGTCGGGATTCCAGTTGGGCGACGACGTCACCCTCGTCGACCTGCTCGCCGAATACGACCTGGTGGCCAAGCGGACCGACGAACTCGTCGCGTCCCTGCCCGACTTCGACGCCGACCACCCGCTGCCCGAGGCACCCTGGTTCCAGCCGAACGCCCGGTGGTCGGCCCGGCGCGTGCTGGTGCACATCGTCGCGGAGACGGCGCAGCACTCCGGCCACGCCGACATCATCCGCGAGGCCATCGACGGCCAGAAAACGATGGGCTGAGCCGAGTCAGCCACGCCCGGTGCGGCGGCGTCCGGTGATGGTCAGCAGGATGTCCTTGACCGGCAGGTCAACGGGCTCTCCCTCGCCCACCCGGACGTCGGCGTCCGTGCCGCGCAGTTGGATGCCGGTGAGATCGACACCGAAGAAGGCCAGGCCGCGTGGGTTCGTATTCGCCAGCACCAGGGCGATCCGCTCGACCGGCGCCGCCGGCAGGCCAAGCGGTTCGGTGATGTCCAGACCGTGGATCGTGTCGTGACTGAGCGCCCCGGCGAGCCCACCACCAGGCGGCTGCCACGGGTTGGCGATGTTGGATCGCAACGACGCCAGCAGGTCGGCCGCGGACATCCGTGCGGCGTCCCTGCGCGCTGCCCGGTCGGCATACCGGTTGAAGGAGAATCCCGCCGAGGCCAGGCCCACCATGAACTTGGCCGGGTTCGTCCGGAAGGGCATGGTGGTGTGAGCGAGGACCTCGCGCACCCGCCAGCCCGTGCACAGCGACGGGTGGTCCCACTGCTCGTCGGTGAGCCCGGCGAGCAGACCGGCCAGCCGCTCCCGTTCCGCGTGCACGTGCTGGGTGAGGTCGGTCTTGGTCGATGACATGGCGAAACCTTCCGGTCGCGGCGATGAGTTCGCCTCTTGTACGACCGGGGCGAGCTGAACTCATCGGTCGCCGAGAATTTCCGGCAGACCGAACTCCTCGAAACGATCGCCATAGCCGAGGTAGGTCACGGTCTCGCTGATCCGCCCGCCCCGGCACTCGAGCACCAGCAGCGCGAACGGCCGCAGGGTGCCGGTCGCGTCCGGGCGGTACTGGCCGAGCGTCCAGCAGCCATTGGCCAACTCGCCGGGCACCAGGCGGTCGTTGGCACAGGCATCGGTCGAGGTCATCGCCGCGGCGATCCGGTCCGAACTGTCCAGCCACCACGGGAACGGCGGCATCCCGGTTCTGGCGTCGTCGGCCAGCACCGCGAGCAGCGCGGGCACGTCGTGGGTGTGGAAGGCGTCCATGTAGCGCCGGAGAAGATCACGTTGCGCCACATCGGGCAGGTCGGCCGGGCTCGGCCGGTGTTCGGCCAGCTTGGCCCTGGCACGCTGCAACGCGCTGTTCGCAGCGGCCACCGACACATCCATGACCTCGGCGGCTTCCCCGGCCGTGAACTCCAGGACGTCGCGCAACACCAGCACCACGCGCTGCCGGGGTGGCAGCCACTGCAGCGCGGCGATGAAGGCCAGGCGCAGCGTCTCGTGCCGGAGGACGAGCAGCGCGGGGTCCTCGGTCGCGGCCAGCCGGGAGTCGGCCAGCGGCTCGACCCAGTGCTCGGGCGCCAGCGGGATACCGATGTCCGGGCTGGCCGACGCGGGCCCCATGTCCCACGGCAACGCCCGTCGCCGCGCGCCGCGCACCATGTCCAGGCAGACGTTCGTCGCGATCTTGTGCACCCAGGTGGAGAACGCGGCCCGGTCCGGGTCGTAGCGCTCCAGCGCCCGGAACGCGCGCAGCATCGTCTCCTGGACGGCGTCCTCCACGTCACTGGCGGCGCCGAGGATCCGGTAGCAGTACCCGGTCAGCGGGCCGCGCAGCGACTCGAGGCGCACCGCCAGCGAACTGGGCTGGGCACGCGCGACCACCAGGTCATCATGACAGAGCACTAAGCTTTCGGGGTGCGGCTGCGGCGGTGCGGGTCTGACGCGGTGTTGATCGAGGTCGACTCGCTTGATGAGGTGGACGCCGTGCGGGCGGCGTTGGCCGATGCGGCGCGGGAGGGCCGATTGCCGGATCTCGCCGAACTGGTACCTGCCGCGCGAACCGTGCTCGCCGCGGTGCGCCCCGGTTCGGGCGGGTTGGCCGCGTTGCGCGACGTACTGACCGGAGTCGACCTGAACGCGGCGGTCGGCCGGGATTCGCGCGAAGTGGTGTTGCCGGTCCACTACGACGGACCGGATCTCGCGCTGGTCGCGGAGACCGCAGGGGTCGGCGTCGCCGAGGTTGCCGCATTGCACAGCGGCGTCGAGTATTCCGTCGCGTTCTCCGGGTTCGCGCCGGGTTTCGGTTACCTGGTCGGGTTGCCGGACGCGTTGCGCCAACCGCGGCTGGACCAGCCGCGCACCAGGGTGCCCGCCGGTTCGGTGGGGATCGCGGGCGAGTTCACCGGCGCGTATCCGCGTTCGTCCCCCGGCGGTTGGCGGTTGATCGGACGGACCGACGCGGTGCTGTTCGACTCCCACCGGGACCGGCCCGCCCTGCTGACCCCAGGCGACCGGGTGCGGTTCGAGGCGCGCGCATGAGGACGGTCACGATCGTCGCCACCGGGCCACAGGTTCTGGTGCAGGACCTGGGACGCCCTGGCTTCGCGCATCTCGGCGTGCCGCCGTCGGGCGCGTTGGACGCACCAGCACTGCGGTTGGCGAATCGCTTGGTCGGCAACGCGGAATCGTTGGCAGGGCTGGAGATTCTGCTCGGCGGGCTGCGGCTGCGCGCGGAGTCGCCGTGCTTCGTAGCGGTGACCGGACCGAGCGCATCGATCACTGTGGACGGTCGGCAGCGCGGTACGCACACACCCATACATCTGTCCATTGGGGACGAACTGACCCTTGCGCAACCCACCGACGGGCTGCGCAACTATCTCGCGGTGAACGGCGGCGTCGCGGTCGACGCCGAGTTGGGCAGCCGCTCGACGGACGTGCTGTCCGGGATCGGCCCTGCACAGGTCCGCGCTGGTGACGTGGTGCCGCTGGGTGAGCCGCGCGGGATCGCCGCCGGCGCCGACCAGTTGGCGGCGTCCGCGTTGCCTGCCGAGTTGACGTTGTCGGTGTTGCTGGGGCCGCGCGAGGACTGGTTCGACGAGCCCGCCGCGCAACTGCGCGCGGGAACGTGGCGGGTGTCGCCGGAGAGCAACCGGATCGGGCTGCGCCTGACCGGACCCGCGCTGCGCCGCGCCGCGCCGTACGCGGGCCTGGAGTTGCCGAGCGAACCGGTGGTGACCGGCGCGGTGCAGGTGCCCGCCAACGGTCGGCCGGTGGTGTTCCTCGCCGACCATCCGACCACCGGGGGCTACCCGGTGGTCGGCGTCGTGCCTACTTCGGAGCTGGCGACGTTGGCGCAGGTCAGGCCGGGAACCGTGGTGCGGCTGCGCCCGGTCGGCTAGTACTCGGACTCGTAGAGCGCGGTCAGTTCGGCGTGCAGCGCTGCCGAGTCGGGCAGCGCGGTGCCGTCGAGGGTGTGCACGCGGGTGACCTTGCGGACCGATGAGGCGAGGAACAGGCCGTCCGCGCCGGTCAGCTCGTCGAGCCCGATCGACTCGATCTTGACCGACCAGCCGGCTCGTTCCGCCGCCCGGAACAGGCCGGCCTGGGTGGTGCCGGGCAGGATGCCGATGTTCGGCGGGGGCGTGCGCAGCGTGCGGCCCTTGGCCAGGATCAGGTTGGAGGTCGGACCCTCCAGCACGATGCCGTCGGCCGAGCTGAAGATGACCTCGTCGGCGCCGCGCCGGGCGGCCTCCCGGTTCGCGGCCATGTTGACCGCGTAGGACAGCGACTTGGCGCCGAGCAACAGCCACGGCGCGCGCTCGGCGAGCCCTGAGTCGAACCCGCGCTCAAGGATGACCGCGGCGACGCCGTCCCGGCGCTGGTCACGCACCTTCCGCGCGATCTCCATGCCGAGCGCGAACCCGGTCGGGGTGCCGTCGCCGCCGTCGATGCCCCGGGTGTAGACGAGCTTCAGGGCCATTTCCGGCGAGTCCGGCCACGACCATCCGTCGATGACCTGGCGGACCCGCGCCTCCCAGACCGCGCGGTCGGGCGGCGGAAGTTCGAGCAGGCTCGCCGAGCGGGCCAGCCGGTTGAGGTGGAGATCGAGTTCGCGGGGTTTGCCATCCACCACGAGCACGGTCTCGAAAATGCCGTCTCCGCGCATCAGCCCGA
The DNA here is from genome assembly GCA_036494465.1 of Pseudonocardiaceae bacterium. Taxonomy (GTDB): domain Bacteria; phylum Actinomycetota; class Actinomycetes; order Mycobacteriales; family Pseudonocardiaceae; genus CAJCJE01. The sequence goes on along the minus strand of DASXOJ010000008.1, from coordinate 49,399 downwards.
GGTCGTCGACTCGGATCTGCGGCTGGTCGGGATCGGCGACGTTTCCATCGAGGGTCACCAGAACGCGCATGCGGCGAGCTTAGTGCCGGTGCGGGTACGCATTACCATCGAGATGTGGCAGCAGATGTGCAGGGGGCGTTGCGCAACACGTTGCACGCGCACGGCATGCGGATGACCCCGCAACGGCAACTCGTGCTCGACGCCGTGCGTGAGCTGCAACACGCCACGCCCGAACAGGTATGTCAACGGGTGCAGGACACCGCGCCGACGGTCAACATCACCACCATCTACCGGGCGTTGGACCTGCTCGAGGAGCTGGGCCTGGTGCGACACACCCATCTCGGGCACGGCGCGCCGACCTATTCGGCCAGCGAACACGAGCACGTCCACCTGGTGTGCCACCACTGCGGGCAGGTCATCGAGATGCCGACGGAGGCGCTCGAACCGATGGTGCGCAGCGTGCGCCAGGAATGTTCGTTCGTGCTGGACGTTAGTCATCTTGCACTGTCCGGAACATGTCGCAACTGCTTGGCGAAGGCTGGATCGGAATCGTGAACGCAGTCTCCCCCCTCCTGGAACTCAAGGGCGCCGTCGCGGCCCAGGACGATTCGCCGGACAGCGGCGTCGCCTGGCACTACGGTGACCCGTTCGCCGAGCAGCGGACCGCGGTGCGGTCGGTGGCCGTCGTGGACCGTTCGCACCGTGGCGTGCTCGCGGTGCCCGGCGACGACCGGCTGGACTGGTTGCACTCGCTGACCTCGCAACACTTCGCCGCACTCGGGCAGCCGGCCGGCACCGAGGCACTGGTGCTGGACGCGCATGGGCACGTCGAGGACCACGTGGTGGTCGCGCACGCAGGCGGCACGGTGTGGCTGGACACGGAGCGCCACCGCACGGCTCCCCTGTTGTCCTATTTGGACTCCATGCGGTTCTGGTCGAAGGTCGAGCCGAGGGACGCCACCGCCGAACGCGCGGTGCTGACCGTGCTGGGCCCGGACGCGCCCGCGCTGCTCACCGGCCTCGACCTGCCCACGCCGACCGAGCCCTACCAGGTGGTGGAGTTCGAGGGCGGACTCGCGCGGCGGATGCCGTGGCCCGGCCGCAACGCGGTCGACCTGGTGATCGAGCGGGACGCGCTGGTCTCGACCTGGGCGCGGCTGACCGACGCGGGCGCGCGCCCAGCCGGTAGCTGGGCGTTCGACGCGCTCCGGGTCGAGGCGCTGCGCGCCCGGCTCGGCGTGGACACCGACGAGCGCACCCTCCCGCACGAGGTCAACTGGATCGAACCGGCCGTGCACCTGAACAAGGGCTGCTACCGGGGGCAGGAAACCGTCGCCAAGGTCATCAACGTCGGCCGCCCGCCGCGTCGGATGGTGTTGCTGCACCTGGACGGTTCACAGGACCTGCTGCCGGAAACCGGGGAACCGGTGCTGCTCGGTGATCGCGTCGTCGGCCGGGTCGGATCGGTCGCGCGGCACCACGAACTGGGCAATGTCGCGCTGGCGGTATTGAAGCGGTCCGCTCCTGTCGACGTCGAACTGGTCGCCGGCGCGGAGGACCACGTGGTCCAGGCCGCCGTCGACCCGGATTCGGTGCCGAAGGAAGGTGCCGCGCCCGGTCGGGAAGCGGCCCAGCGCCTTAGGGGTTAGACACCATCCGAGTGACCGGCGCTGCGCCAATAGCGGACTATTTCGCGAACAACGGGGGCCGATCGGGCGACTGAGACCGCTGGTGGCGCCGGGAGCTGCCGGGATGTGTCAGTATCGCGACTATGACAGCTGCCGCCACCACCGTGCCCGGCACGCTGATCACGGTCGCCCCCACGGGGACCGACCACGCGAAATCCGATGTGCCGAACCTGCCGGTCACCCTCGCCGAGTTGGTTCGCACCGCCCAGGACTGCGCGCGCGTCGGCGCGAGCGTGATCCACGTGCACGCGCGGGGCGCGAACGGAAAGCCGACGCTGGATCTCGGCCTGCTGCGGGAGACCGTCGCCGGGCTGCGGGAGAACACCCCGCTGATCGTGCGGCTCTCGACCGCAGGCGTGCCGACCGATTCGGAGGCGGATCGGTTGCGCGTGCTCGACGCGTTGCCCGATTCGGCGTCGTGCGTGTTCGCCGGCCGCTGGGAGTTCACCGTCGAACTCCACAAGCTGATGGCGGAACGCGAAATCGTGCCGGAGTACGAGATCCACGATCTCGGCCAGCTGACCTCGTTGCGCCGGCTGCTGGATGACTACGGTCTGCCCGCGTGCGGGCGTGTGCACGTCGGTCTGATGCACGGTGCATCAGGCGGGATGCCGGGCACGGTGGAGACGGTTTCGGCCGCGCTGCGGGAGCTTCCCGAGGGCGCGACCTTCTCCGCGACCGGCATCGACCAGGCCAGTATCCCTGTGATGCTGACCACACTGGCGGCCTGCGGGCATCTGCGGGTCGGCATGGCGGACACCATCAGCTATGGCAACGGCGAGCCCGCGCGGGACAACGCTCAACTGGTCGCCCGCGCTGCTGGGCTGGCCAGGATCGCGCAACGCCCACCCCTGCCGGGTGAGGCAGCTCGCGAGCTGTTGGGGGTTCCACCCGCCGTCCGGCATGATGGTTGAGGCCCACAACAAATTAGCAACCAGTATTGGCTTGCCCCCGGAATGTGATTCAGGATGGTGTCGTGATCGAGGTCCGTCCTGGCGGGCGCCGTCGCATCGACCGCGTGCTCGACCCGGCGTATATGCAGGGCGTGCATACCTGCACGCTCGAGGAAGTCCGCGCGCTTCGTGACGAGGCGGCGCAGGAGGAGACTGACCTCTCCTATCTGCGCCGGTTGCTGCACGGCCGCATCGACATCGTGCACGCCGAGCAGCGCAGGCGCGCCGAAGGCGGTTCGGCCGCCGTCGTCGATTCGCTGGCCAAGATCCTGGCCGCGAACGTGATCGGGCCGGCCACCGGCTCCGGGCGGCACAACACCCTGGAACCGTCACGGGCCGAGGCGCACCGGCGGCACGTCGAGGCGCTCGTGTCCGACGTGGATCTTTCCGACGTCGGCTCGCTGACCGACGACAAGCTGACGCACGCGCTGGAGACCTATCGCGGCGAAGAGGCGTCGGTGTCCGGGCGACGGCGACAGGTCCAGGGCGTGATGGACAAGCTCAACGACGAAATCGCGGAACGCTACCGAGGCGGCCGCGCCTCGGTCGACGAGCTCCTCGCCGAGCAACGCCAACCCCGCCGCGACACCTGACGCAAATCGACTTGTCCACACCTCGACCGGCCATCCACACCCAGCACAACGCGAATAGTTTTCAGCTATTTTCGCAGATAGGCTCGACGCGGGGCGCCGGCCCGGCGGTTGCCAGTCTGCACACCTAGCGTTATCCGATCGTGACCTAGGTGTTGAGCAGGGACGATCCTTGGTGCGGCGCTAGTACAGCGCTCCGATACACGGTTGTCGGAGCGTCGCGATATTCCAAATCACGACCCCTTCTCGCTATTTGGAATACGCTGGTCTGGTGTGGATTACTGCGCTCGAAGAACACGGCATCGCGGTGCTGCCCCTCGACAGTGAGCATGTGCGGCTGACCGACCATGACGACTCGGAAGTGTTCTTCGTCCTGACTGTGCCACGACTGGTTCGGACCCACGACGCCAAACCCGCACCGGAGCGCCACGCCTTGCTGGTCGCCCCCAGTATCACCAGCGAAGCACTTGAGCGCGCCTGGGCGGCGGGGTGGTCTGTCGTGACCGACGACGGTACTGGCCGGCTTCGACTCGCTCAACGAACGGTGCTCCTAGACGGAGCCCAGTCGGTTCCCCCGCCGCAGCGTCGACCGGGGAGGCCGGCCCGCAGCGTCTTCTCCGTTGTGCGTGCGCTGTTCGCACTGGAGGGCGGAGTCCGCCAAGACGAGATCACCGAGTTCGCCCATGTTGGTCAGGCAGCCGTCTCGAAGGCGCTGAACCGGCTTGTCGAGCAAGGCTTGGTCGCACGCAGGCAGGCCGGTTGGCAGGTAACAGATCGGGCCGGCGCGATCTCCTGGTGGCTTGCGCACTACCCAGGACCGGGCGGCATCGAGACTCACTGGTTCGGCGTCGACCCCATCAACGAGCAGGCCTACCGCGTCTACCTCGCGCTCGGCGAGGAAGGGGCAAACCCAATCATTTCAGGCGATGTCGCCGCCGACCTCGTAGCACCGTGGCGGACTCCGCGCCGCGCCACTCTGTACGCGCGGCGCGGCATCGACTTCTCTGCCATCGGCCTGACGCCGAGTGACGCCTCGGCGTCGACGTTGACCCTCGTGCTGCCCGACGACCACGGCATGTGGCCGATCTCGAAGGCCCCGATTCTTGTTGAGATGCGCGGTCATGGCGACGTCGCCAGAGCCAACGCGTTCCAAGTGCTCTACGACCTGGCGCGCACTCCGGGCCCAGATGCCGGCGAGGCACTGGAAGCGTGGCGTACGTGGATGATCGAGTCGGGTGCAGTGCTGTGACCACCCTTCACCTCGACGCGTCGTCTCAGGCCGAGGAGGCAGGTTTCCTTGCAATGCGCGATCTCGCAGCCGTGACCGCCGACTTGGGTATCAAGTATCGAATCGTCGGCGGTCAGATGGTGCGTCTACACGTCGCTCTCGCCGGGGTCGCGGAGCCAGTCGTCAGAGTCACCCAGGACGCCGACATGGGCATCGCGGAGGCATCGGCCCGCAATCCAGGCCTGGTCCCCGGCTTGGAAGCGCTCGGCTATGCAAGGCCGGACGCCGCGAACCGCTTCGTCCGGACGACCGACGACGACCTACGTCTGGTCATCGACGTGCTCGCTCCGGCCTGGGGCCGGCGGCTCGTCGCCAACCAGCAGTACGGCGACATGGTGCTCGACGAGATTCCCGGTCTGTCCCTGGCTCTGGCGCGCCCTGGCGAGCAGATCGACCTCACTGTGACGCTGCTCGACGGCACCACCGTGCATTCACGACGGTCATCCCGGAGATCAACTCTTCCCTTTGTCTGAAGACTCTCGGCTGGGGCGACCGGCTCGCGGCGAAGGACGCCGTCGACGTCTGGCGACTGCTGCGGGTGCACCGCCAACGGATCCCCGAGCCTGTTGAGTGGCGCGACACCGGCGTCCAGGGCGACGCCGTGACCATCCTCCGCACGGACTTCGCCCGAACAGCAGGCGGCGGCGTCCGCGCTGCGGCAACCGACCGCGCCGAACAGGCAGAGGTCCGAGCACTGACGCTTGCCGTGCTGCGCGTCTGACGCTGACCATTGGGCGGCAATCGAACACTCAACGCCAGAATTGAATCGCAGTCTCAGTTCTAACGGTTGTCCCGTATTGATCATGTGGGGTTTCCGTAGGCCGGTCGTCGACGTTGGGCTGGTCAGCAGGTCATGGTCAGGTTGCGGATCAACGTGACACTCGTGTCGCGACCCAAACCCCCGTGCGTTTGCATCGGCAGTTGCGCAGGACGTTCCAGGACTTCATGTGCGACAACGCGTGCCCGCCCGAGCCGGGAACCGCCTGTGAACAGTGTTCAGATCCTTCTGCCACTCGGGAAAATCGTTGCCTTGACCTGGCTTGCGGTATGGGATCATCACCTCGGGGTTACCCAGATAGCCGCCGTCCGCCATCACGTGCGCGCCCGACAAATCTCGTTACGAGGCGGTGCTGTGATCGGCGAGAACGCCTCCCGTTCGGTTCTCGGTCCCAGTTCAGCCCCGCCTACTCGTCGGTAGTTACCGGTTTGTGTACCTAGTGTTATTTAAACGTGATCCGTGGCCTGCGTCAGCACCGGTGCCGTCTCCCAGGTGCTCGACGAGGTTGCTGCGGCAGGTGTCAGCGTGGCTGCTGGCTGTCCAGGAGGGTGCGGGCTTTGCTGAGGTCGGGGTCAGGTCCGGTCGAGTGGTCGGCAGCTGTTGTGGGCAGGTAGTAGTCGGGTGCCACTCCGATTCCGTTGATCACCTCGTGGTCGGGGCCAAGCTCATGTTTGGCCGGTAGTACCAGCAGACTGTTGTCATTGAGTTGGTATCCCTGTGCGGGGCCGGACACGACGCCTGCGGTGCGGGTGCCGACGAGCACGCCAGCGTGCAGGTCCTTGACAGCGGCGGCGAACGCGTCGCAGGCCGAGACACAGCCGCGGTCGGTGAGCACGACGAGTGGAACGTGCAGCAGCGGGACGGAGTCGTCGGTGTGGTTGGCGGTACACGCTCCGGTTGCGGTGCAGTCGTAGCTCCAGTTTCGGCCATGTACGAATGCGCTGATCAGTTGTTGCACTTCGGTGGGTGAGCCGCCGCCGTTACCGCGCAGGTCCAGGACCAGGCCGTGCAGCGGCCCGTTGGCGCGCAGCGCCGCGATGGCCGCAAGTACCTGGCCGGCTGTGCCTGGTGCGAACTCACCCATGGTGACCTCGGCAATGCCGGGCGCCGCAAGTTTCGAGGTGACCAGTGGCAATGGTGTGAACCGTGCGGGCCGCAGTGTCACGTTCCACGTGCGGCCGGTGGCTGGGCGGTCCACGGTCAGGACGACTGGTGTGTCGCTTGGGTAGGAGGGGTTGAGCAGGGTGATCACACCGGTGGACACCACGCCGTCAACGAACGGCGGCGCTCCGTTGACATCCTCGATCACGTCCCCGCTGGCCAGACCGGCGGTGGCCGCCGGGCCGGTCACCGAGCTGAGAAATAGCGGGGGAAGGGCCTCCCCGGGGGCAGCAGTGGCCAGCGGTGCGATCGGCGCGGTGGTGAACCCGAAACCGTAGTTGTCTCCTGGCTGGTAACCAGGTGGAAGCAGGAGGTGCTGCCAGTGCACGTGGTTGTCGGTCAGGTTGGCCAGCATGGCATCGATAGTGGCGGCGGCCAGTGCCTGGCGCAGTGCGGTGCGCTCCGGTAGGGCGGTCTCGATTCGCTTGTACACCGCGCTGAACGCGGCCCAGTCGGTGGCTCGATTGCCGGTGAGGGCCGGCAGTGTGGCCTGCGGCTGGTCGAGCCCGAGCCGGTCGAGTTCCTGGGTGAGCCCGGCGAATGCGCCGGTGAGCAGCAACCGGTCGTCGAGCGTGGCGCCCCCGTAGTAATGCGCGAAAACACAGTCGTAAAGCTGCTCGATGGTGCCGATCGTGGTCGGTGTGACCGGCAGGATGCTCGCGGTGGTTGGTGGCGCGCAGGGTGCGGGAGCCTGAGTGGCCTGCGCGATCGAGTTGGTCGGGGCCGCACCGACCGAGGTGGCGGCCAACAGGGCGACGCCGATCAGGGCCGGTGCGGTAGCAAGCCACCAGCGGGTAGTCGAAAGCAACATGCGAGAGGTCTACGACATCGACGGTTTCGGGACGGTTTCACACCAACGGAAGCCGCCGTGAAACGTTGCTGAAACCGGTGTGTCAGGCATGCTCAACGCGCGCCTTGACCACGGGGCACGACATCGGGAGGACACGTGCGGGTACTGGTCATCGAGGACGACGCGGAACTGGCCGAGGCGGTCGCGATCGGTCTGCGGCGGACGGACCTGGCCGTGGACGTTGCCCTGGACGGCAGCGGTGGCCTCGAACGGGCCGTCACCCATGACTACGACGTGATCGTGCTCGACCGGGACCTGCCGGGCCGGCACGGCGACGATATCTGCGTCGAGCTCATCGAGCGTGGCTGCCGTGGCCGTGTGCTCATGCTGACCGCGGCCGCGGCAACCGAAGACCTGGTCAGCGGACTTGACCTCGGCGCGGACGACTACCTCGCCAAGCCGTTCGACTTCCCGGTGCTGGTTGCGCGCATCCGCGCACTGGCCCGGCGCGCGCATCCCGCCGTGCCGCCCGTGCTGAGCCACGGTGACCTGGTGGTGGACACCGCGGCACGACGGGTCCACCGGGCCAACCGGCCGGTGCGGCTGACCCCGAAGGAGTTCGGCGTGCTGGAACTGCTGCTTGCCGCCCAGGGTCGGACCGTGTCCGCGGAGGAACTGCTGGAACGGGTGTGGGACGAGGTTGCTGATCCGTTCACCAACGCGGTGAAGATCACCATCAGCCGACTGCGGGCCAAACTGGGTGAACCAGCCGTCATCGACACCGTGACGAAGTCTGGCTACCGGATCTGATCATGAACTCGTCAGCTCACAACGGACACAAAGCGACGGTGTCGATTCGCTTGGGCAGGCACACCATCCACGGCAGGCTGACCCTGCTCTACAGCGGCCTGTTCCTGATCTTCGGTGCGTTGCTCCTGGCAGTCACCTACGGTCTGGTCTGGCGGGCCACGACCGGGTGTGGCGGCGCCTGCGTCGTGACACCACCGACACCGACGGTCGCGACTCCGAGTCGACCCGGGCCGACCCTGGGCCCGCTATCGGGTCCACACCCGCCGGCCGCGACACAGGTCGGTCAACTACTCGCGCAACGGGCAGCCAGTCAGCACGACGAGGACATGCGCCAGTTCCTCGTTCAATCCGGTATCGCCCTTGCGGTGGCCACGTTGTTGTCGATCGGTATCGGTTGGCTGGTTGCCGGCCGGGTGACGCGCCCGCTGCGCAAGATCAACCAAGCCGTGCGAACGATCTCGGCCACGAACCTGCACCAGCGCCTCGCCTTGACCGGACCAAACGACGAGCTCCAAGAACTCGGCGAGACCTTCGACGGCCTGTTGGCCCGGCTGGATGCCGCTTTCCGGGCTCAACGCCAGTTCGTCGCCAACGCCTCGCATGAACTGCGCACCCCGCTCACCCGGCAGCGCACGCTGATTCAGGTCGCACTCTCTGATCCGACGGCCACCGCCGAGTCACTGCGTGCCACCCACGAACGAGTGCTGGCTGCCGCTGACCAGCAGCAGCGGCTGATCGAGGCGCTGCTCACCCTCGCCCGCGGCACGAGCGGTCTCGACCGGCGAGAACCGATGGCGCTCGACGCGATCGCCGAGTTCGTCCTGCTGGCCAGGGCGCCCGAAGCCGAAGAACGCGCGCTCACGATACGCACCGACCTGCATGACGCGCCGACCTTGGGAGACCCCGGGCTCGCCGAACGCCTGATCACCAACTTGATGGACAATGCGGTGCGGCACAACGCGCTCGGGGGGCACATCCACGTCAGGACCGAGAGCACCCCGACGCACGCGGTGCTCTCCGTACGCAACACCGGACCGATCATCCCAGCCGAGGAGCTCACGCGGCTGTTCGGTCCGTTCCAACGCGTCGGGACAACGCGGAGCCGATCCGACGAGGGCCTAGGCCTGGGCCTGTCGATCGTCGACGCCATCGCCACCGCCCACGACGCCAAAATCGAGGCAACGCCGCGGCCCAACGGCGGCCTTGACATCACGGTGCGTTTCCCGCTGCACAACACCACGGGCACGAACCCACCCGACTACTAACTCACCACCAGTTATCAACGCATTCGGTTGACATGACAACAGACCTTGGATCTCAGGCGGTGGGCCCAGATGCGTCCACCGGCCAGTTCCGGCGCGCTACCGAGCGCTTGACGACACAAGGCCGCAGCTCGGAAGGCCGGCGTCAGTCACCAACAACGAGTGCGTTGTCATCGCAGCTGCGTTTGCGGCTGGGCGAGGCTTTGTCAGCTCGCATCGGCGACTTGAACGAGATCGGTTCTCGCTCGGAGAACTCTTCTCACCCGACGAATCTGGTCACGAGAGCACGTTTCGGTCGACGAGAACACCTCTCCGTCTGTTCTCGGTTCCAGTCCGACGCCCGCCTTCCCACCGAGCTGGGAGTGGGCTGGGCTCGGGTCGACGGGATCTGACAGCGGCGAGGTCGCCCGAACTGGTCAGCTCCGGAACGGCGGCTAAGTTTCGAAGTTTTCGTTTTCGAAGTTTTCGTTTATGATGAGGGCATGACTACCGCAGTGCCGGACCTCGGACAGCACACCCTGCTTCCGCCGGAGCCAGGCACCCCGGAGCAGAAGCTGTTGCGGGAGCTGGGCGCGTTCCTCACGGCGAGCGTGCAGCCGACGAAGCACGCGCGGCTGGTGGGGCCCGACGATGAGACGATCGAGTTGCCGGACGAGCTGTACACCGTCATCCGCGCCGCCGTGCAGACCTTGCTCGCCGGCCAGGGGATCAGCATCGCTCCGCACACTGCTCTGCTCTCCACCCAGGAAGCCGCCGATCTGCTCGGCATCTCCCGGCCTACCCTGGTCAAGTTGCTGGAGAGCGGCGAGATCCCGTTCGAGCAGTCCGGCCAACGCCGGCATCGCCGGGTCCGACTGGCCGAGGTCGAGGCTTACCGGCAGCGTGCCCGCCGAAGCCGTCGATCGGCGTTGCGTGAACTCACTCAGGAGGCCGACGCTGAGGGCCTGTACGAGGCCGGTACCGGCTTCATTGACACCCGCTGATGGGGTGTGCTGCCACACTGAGTGCTGTTCCCGGTCCTGCTGGACGCCAACGTCCTTGTTCCGATTCACCTCACCGACCTCCTGTTGCGTCTGGCCGAGGCCGAGACCTACCGCCCACTGTGGTCGGAACAGGTGCTGCAGGAGGTCGAGCGGAACCTCCCCAAGGTGGGCCTGACCCCAGAGAAAGCGACACACCGTGTCGGCGTCATGCGCCGGGAATTTCCGGACGCGATGGTCCACAAGCGGTAGCCGCCCCGGGCCAGATGGGGATATCCGGAGCGGCGCGAAACATCCGGTTTGGGCTTTGGTTGTTCTGGTCAGTCGATCAGGGCGCGCATGCTGGTGACGGCCGCGGTCGCGGCTTCGGGATGCGCCTGCCGAGTCCGCAGGACGTCGCGATGCCGGCGGGGCGGCCGAGCGCGGTTTCCACGAGTTCGCGCACCGCCAGCTGGGTCTTCCGGTCCTGTTCCTCGTGCGCGATACCGACGATCACCTCGACGCTTTCGGGTAGCCGCAGACCGCGCAGCGGTGCGTAGAAGCCGGGCTCGGCGGTGGGCGGGACGTCTCCGCCGGACATGGGCAGGTGCACGTAGTCCAGCGGCCTGCCCTCGGGCCAGCGGTGGGCGATCGCGTTGGCCAGGATGACGAGCGGGGACGCGTCCCTGAGTTGTGTGAGCGCGTGGTGGCCGAGGTCACCGAGGCACAGGTGCACGCCGAACCGGGTGCCCTGCGGGCCCGCCACGGGCCGGGTGATCAGGTGCGCCATGAATTCGGCGAGCAACGGGCGCAGCGGCGGCGGTGCGGACACCACGGCGATCGGCGCGGCGGGGACTTCCAGCTGGAAGACGACCCGCTTGCCCGCTTCGCGCTGGATCTCGGTGATCTGTTCGGCGATGGCGGCGAGGAACGTGCGCGCGTGCCGGAGCACGCCGAGCGGGCCGAAGATGAACAGCGCCATGTCGAGGTAGCCGGGCACGCCGATTTGTAGCGGCAGGCTCACGTCGGGTCGATGCCGGCGAGCGCGGCCAGGTCCTGGCGGGCGTGTTCGGCGATGCGCAGCGGCAGGTCGGCCGGGGTGAGACGGGCGCCGCGCCGGACGGCGAGGCGGTCGACGTCGTCGTAGTCGGTCCAGTCGCCGTCGCGTAGCGCGCGGATCTTCGGCGAAGCCTTCAGCTCCTTGATGAACGGGACGAACCAGAGCAGGCGCGGGCCGGTCTCGCCGCTGGTGAGCCTGCGCAGCCGACCGTCGAGTTCGGTCAGCTGCCATTTCAGCGCGGCGGCCGCGTCGTCGAACTGCGCCATGGTGCCGAGAAGGTGCAGGGCACGCTGGCTGGCCATGATCGGGGCCTCCGGGGGGATGGTCGGACGACAACAGCCGTTCATCGTCCGCCGCGCGGCTGACCGATCTGTGCCTGTGCGGGTCAGTTGAACCGTTCGTGCGCGGCCAGCAGCCCCCAGAACTCGCGGAGTTTGTCGTAGTGCGTGGCGATTTCCTCGGGGTCGCCCGCTTCCATCGCGTCGACGATCGCGTGCACGTCCTCGGCTGAGGTGTCCGCTTCGAGTTCGGCGAAGGGCAGCAGGCTCGCGATGCCGCCGTAGTCGAGTTCGACGGCCGAGTGCGGGTGGAAGCGCTCCAGCCACCGGCCGGTGTCGCGCAGCACGACGGTGGGGCCCTCTTCGCCGAGCGCCTCCTTGGCGATCGCGTGCGCCCGTGCGGTCCGGCGCCGGACGTCCGCCATGGCACCGAGCCAGTACGCCTCCTGCGGGGTGTCCTCGGTGGCCGGGACGAGCTTGCGGGCGGACGGGTCGACCAGGGCGAACCAGGGCAGTGGCACGGTCCAGGTGGACGAGACCATGTGCACGGCGCCCTGGCTGGCGTCGGCCATCACAGTGTTGGCATGGCCACGTAGTTCGTCGTCGGTCCTGGTGAACATCGCCTTGCGCAGTACGGCGCCGGTGCTGCCGAGGAACCCGACGAGCGCGGCGGCGGCTCTCGGCCGTAGGTCGAGCGGGCAGATCAGCGGGCCGGGGCCGACCGTGCCGGTGTCGCCCGCCGGTACGTCGGCCGGGTCCAGGACCAGGGCGTCCTTGGGGGCGTTGGGGGCGGGACGGCCGTCCGGGAGCTCGCCGGGAAGCAGCCTCGGCGGCTTGGCCAATTGTGAGCTAAGCCATAGTTCGCGCTCTCGTTCACCGACAGCGGAACGGGCCAATGGATTTTTTTCGATGCGCTCCCTCAACGGCTCGATCAACGCAGCGTCAAAAGCTGACAACGGTTCGTATACCCGCAGGTACGCAACGAACGGACGAGGCACGCGGGGCATCGTGCCATGTTGCCCCAAAGCGTGGGACTCCCGGCGACATCACGTCATCGTCTGCGGTGCCACGTCGCATGGAACCCCATCGGCACGGTACGGTAGTTACCAGGAAACAGTTGTCGAGATCTGCGGGGCCGCCGTTCCCTCGGCCGCCCCGCCCTTGTGCGAGGGGGTCGAGCCATGGGGCGCGGCCGAGCGAAGGCCAAGCAAACAAAGGTGGCCCGAGAGCTCAAGTACTCAACTCAGAACATGGACTATGAGGCCCTACAGCGCGAGCTGTCGTCCGGGCAGCCCCCGGCTGGGCGGTCCAGTGATGAGCGGTACGAAGACTCGGATGATGACGACGATGACGATCGCCGCTGACGCACCGACGGGTTGAACAGTTGGGGTGACCGCGAGCGCGGTCACCCCAACTGTTGGACCATGTGCGACCGGTGATCGACTCGTACTGCCGTCGATCCGTGTCGAATGGTGGGCTCGCGTCGTTGGCTGGCCGGGGTGGAATCTGATAGGCAGCCAGCCATGCGGACCACCGTGCACCCGACCTCTGCCGATGACGTTCGAGCCGTTGCCGGGCCGCCAGAGCCTGACGGGCCGTTCGCGTCGCGGCCGGTCACCCTTGGCGGGATTCCTGCCGAGTGGGTGGCTGCCCCGGGTACGTCCGGTGCTGGTGTCGTCGTCTACCTGCATGGCGAACAGTTCCGGGACGGCGCGGTCGCAATAGCGCAGCGGCTGTCCTCGGCGACCGAGCGGGCCGTGCTGCTGGTGCGGTCCCCGGCAGTGCCCGCGGACGTGCTCGCGATCTGGCAGGGGCTGATCGAGCAGGGTTTGCCCGCGCGGCGGGCAGTGTTCGTCGGTCATTCGTCCGGAGCCGCGTCGGCGCTGGCTGCCGTTCGATCGCTGACTTCGGCGGGTCGACCGCTACCCGCTGGGGTGGCCGCGATCTCGCCGGTCACCGACATCACGCTCGGCGATCCGGTCGACGGGCTGCCGCCGTTGTTCATCGCGTACGGCGGCGAGGCACTGGCAGACGACGCGCGGCGGTTCGCGGAACGAGCGGACGCCGCCGGGGTCGACGTGACGCTGGACGTGTTCGACGGCCTGCCGCACGACTTCCCGGTGCTGCTCTCCCGGACCGCGCGGACGCTGTTCGCCCGGATCGCGGCGTTTGTCGCTGGGCGCGCCGATGTGCGACCGACCGGACCGTTGACCGTCCGGCGGATCGGCTGGGCCGGCGTGGAGATCGTCAGCGAGACGGGCACCAGGGTGGTCGTCGACCCGTACCAGTCCGGCGCCGAGGGATTCCACAGTGGACTGCCGGAGAGCCCGGTCACGCCGGACGAACTGTTCGGCGCGGACGTGGTCGCGGTGACGCACGCCGGGTTCGATCACCGCGGGCAGGCGCTGGAGATCGTCAAGGGCGGCAACGCGATCCTGGCCTCGGGACCCGCGCTGTTCGGGGCGGCGCTGGGGGCCGGGCTGCCGAGCGAGCGGCTGGCTCCGATGGTGTCCGGCGTGGAGCTGTCCGTGCGCGATATCACCATCAAGGCACTGCCTGCCCGGCACGACTCGACCATGTCGATCAATGGCGGCTCGGTGAGTGATCAGCCGCTGAGCTTTCTGATCAGGACGGCGGCAGGGCGGCGGATCCTGTGCGCGGGCGACTGCTCGCTGTCGCAGGACTACCTGACCTGGCGGGAGCTGTACCGGCCAGAGATCGCGGTGCTGCCGATCGGGGGCGTGTGGGTGGGCGCGGTGAACGTGGCGAACCTGCCGCCCGCCGATGCCGCGGCGGCGGCGGACTGGCTCGGCGTGTCCACGGTGCTGCCGGTGCACCACCGGCCGGGCGACGCCGAGCCCGCGCGGCTCGCCGCTGATCTGGCCGCGCGCGGTGAGGCCATCGAGATCGTCGATCTGGGCTTCGGCGAGATCTGGACCGCGCCCGAGCCGGATGAATACGACAACTGACTCCGGAAGTCAGTATTCGGTCGTGCTGGCGCCGCTGGCCGTGTTCGTCATGTCGAACAAGTGCCGGTGAACGCCACGCAGATACCTCAGTCGTCCATCGCGCGGCCGCGACCGCGTTTGACGTTCGCGCGGCGATGTTTCGAGGCCAGCCTGCGTTCGACCGAACCCAGCGTCGGCCGGGTGGCGCGTCGGCTCGCCGGCGGCGGGCGCAGGGCGGCGCGCAGCAGCGTGGCCAGGCGTTCGCGGGCGGCCTGCCGGTTCTGGAGTTGGGCGCGGTGCTCGCTGGCCGCGACGGTCAGCACGCCGTCGACCAGCCGGCCGCCCAGCCGCTGCAGCGCGCGCGGGCGCAGCCGCTGCGGGATGGCGATGGAGCGGGCCACGTCGAAGGACAGTTCGACGCGCGAGTCGGCGGTGTTGACCCCCTGCCCACCGGGACCGGACGAACGGGAGAAACGCTCGTGCAGCTCGGCGGCTGGGATCACCACCGAGGAGGTCACCACGAGTTCGTCAGCCACCTGACCAGGATGCCTGGTGCGGCGAGCCGACGGGAAGTGAATAACCGCTCAGGCAGGTTGGCCCGCGCCTGCCGCGTCGGCGATGCTGCCCGCCTCCTTGGCGCCGTCGGTGATGCTCTTGGCGCAGAACACCACCCAGGCGCCGACGCCATCCGGTGTGCCGGTGGCGAACCCCTTGACGGCCTCCGGGTAGGCGGAGCCACGGCGGAGCAGCGCGACCTCAGGCACCACGAGGCCCTTGGGGTCCAGGCCGGTGGCGATCAGGGTGAGCCGGGTGGCGGCACGCGCGACGACGCCGTCGGCACTGCCGAAGGGTGCGAGCGCGAGCAGTTCGCCGTGCACGACGGCGGCCAGCACCGGGGCGGGCACCGCGGACTCGGCGACGAGCAGGCTGGCGAGCAGGTCGAGCCGCTCGGCGATGCCGGGTTCGCGACGCGGGCGGCCCAGATCGGCCTCGGCGACGCCCAGGTCGGCGGCGGCCAGCACGTGCAGCCGGGCGAGCGCCTGGAGCGGGGCGCGGCGCCAGGTGGGCAGCAGCGGTCCGATGGCCTCGGCGACCCGCAGGGCGCCCGCGAAGACGGGGTCGGTGACCGCGCCGTCCTCGGGGATCTCCACCCGGCCACCGTCGATGGCGGCGGAGGCACGCGCGGCCCGGACCGATGCCTCGGCGGCGGTCGTCGCCCAGCCCCGCCGGTTGGCGGGGTGTTGGTGCACGCGGTCGACCGCGGCACGTGCGGTGGTCACCGCGGCCGTGACGCCGGGCAGGTCGAGCAGGGGCAGCAGCGGATCGCTCACCCGACCACGGTAACCAGTGTGTATCGGTCCGGCAGCGGCTACCCCGAGCCGGAGTACACCAGGCCGCGATTCGATATACCGGAAACTACTGAAACCCCTATTCGCACTGGTCTGAACGAGTGAGCTCACCCTTTCGAGTGATCCGCTTATCGATCGTTGTCGAACGTTGGTCGATGGTGGCCAAAGATCGGGTTGTGCGGTCCACGCATCCGGAGTAATCCCTTGATTGTTCGCTCAACATCTACCTCTATGACGTCCCGGACAACGCCGTCCGCCCTCACACCGCCGGGTGACCGGTGGCGCGGACGGCCGCGAGAGGAGATCAGGTCATGGCCGACACCGAGACCAGCGCGCAGACCGCCGACCCAGGGCCACTGGGCCTGGCCGGCTTCGCCGCGACAACCTTCGTCCTGAGTTTCTTCAACGCTGGACTGGTGGGCGAGGCCGTCCTGTATGCGGTGCTACCACTGGCATTGTTCTACGGCGGGCTCGCGCAATTCCTGGCCGGCATGTGGGAATTCCGCAAGGGCAACACTTTCGGCGCCACCGCGTTCCCCACGTACGGCGCTTTCTGGATGGCATTCGCCTTCTACGCCTGGTTCTTCCTCCCCAAGATCACCGACGCGGCGGCGGCCAACACGGCCACCGGCCTGTTCCTGTTGGTGTTCACCATCGTCACGGCCTATCTGACCATCGCGGCCGTGCGGACCTCGGGCGCGATACTGATCGTGTTCATCGGGCTGACGTTGACCTTCCTGTTCCTGACGATCGGCAAGTTCGCCAACTCGAACGGAATCGGGCACATCGGCGGCTGGATCGGCATCATCACCGCGATCCTGGCTTTCTACGCGTCGTTCGCGGCGGTCACCAACACCACCTGGAAGCGGACGGTGCTGCCGGTGTTCCCGCTGACCCCGGCGGCGCCCAGCGAGCCCTCCGCCGTCTGACCCCTCTGTAGTCGAAGCAGCAGGCAACACCAGGGCCGCCCCCGCCAACCGTCGGCAGGGGCGGCCCTGGTAGTCACCTGGTACGTAGCGGAACGAACAACAGCGAAATGGTCTGGACCTTTGTCGGGTGCAGGACTGTCGAACCGGCAGCGATCGCACTACGGTCAAGGCAGCCGCGGCAACTCGCCATCGAGGTCCAGCGGTGGAACAGCCAGTACTCAGGAGGTCTTGCACCATGACCGAGTCGTCGGGCCAGGGCCCAGCCCTGGACAACCTGCTCACGGAGAGCAGGACGTTCCCGCCGAGCGCGGAGTTCGCCGCGCAGGCGAATGCCACAGCCGCGATGTATGACGAAGCCAGCGCCGACCGCGAGGCGTTCTGGGCCAAGCAGGCCGAATTCCTGCACTGGGAAACCAAGTGGAGCCAGGTACTGGACTGGTCGAAGGCGCCGTTCGCCAAGTGGTTCATCGGCGGCAAGCTCAACGTCGCCTACAACGCGGTGGACCGGCACGTCGACGCGGGCAACGGCGACCGGGTGGCCTTCCACTGGGAGGGCGAACCCGGGGACACCCGCACCGTCACCTACGCCGACCTCAAGCGCGAGGTCAGCAAGGCCGCGAACGCGCTGACCTCGCTCGGCCTGGTCGCGGGCGACCGGGTCGCCATCTACATGCCGATGATCCCGGAAACGGTCATCGCCATGCTCGCCTGCGCTCGCCTTGGCCTGACCCACAGCGTGGTGTTCGGCGGCTTCTCCGCGTCCGCGCTGCGGGCCAGGATCGAGGACGCCGAGGCCAAGCTGGTGATCACCTCGGACGGGCAGAACCGGCGCGGCAAGGCCCTGCCGCTCAAGGACGCGGTGGACGAGGCGGTCGCCGGGACCCCGACCATCCAGCACGTGCTCGTGGTGCGGCGCACCAACGGTCCGGTGGCCTGGACCGAGGGCCGCGACCTGTGGTGGCACGACCTGGTCGACGCCCAGTCCGATCAGCACACCCCGGAAGCATTCGACGCCGAGCACCCGCTGTTCATCCTCTACACCTCGGGCACGACCGGGAAGCCCAAGGGCATCCTGCACACCACCGGCGGCTACCTGACGCAGGCCGCCTACACGCACCGCAACGTCTTCGACATCAAGCCGGAGACCGACGTCTACTGGTGCGCGGCCGACGTCGGCTGGGTGACCGGGCACAGCTACATCGTGTACGGCCCGCTGACCAACGGCGCGACCTCCGTGCTTTACGAGGGCACCCCGGACACGCCGCACCAGGGCCGCTGGTGGGACATCGTGGCGAAGTACAAGGTGTCCATTCTGTACACCGCACCGACCACGATCCGGACCTTCATGAAGTGGGGCGCGGAGATCCCGGCGAAGGGCGATCTGTCCACGCTGCGGCTGCTCGGCAGCGTCGGCGAGCCGATCAACCCGGAGGCGTGGATCTGGTACCGGGAGAACATCGGCGGCGGTCGCACACCGATCGTGGACACCTGGTGGCAGACCGAGACCGGCGGCATCATGATCTCCCCGCTGCCCGGCGTCACCTCCACCAAGCCCGGTTCCGCGCAGCGTCCGCTGCCGGGCATCTCCGCGAAGATCGTGGACGACGGCGGCAACGACGTGCCGCACGGCGGCGGTGGATATCTGGTGCTCGACGCACCGTGGCCGGGCATGCTGCGCGGCATCTGGGGCGACAACGAGCGGTACCAGGAGACCTACTGGTCGCGCTTTGCCGACCGGGGCTACTACTTCGCCGGTGACGGTGCCAAGTACGACAGCGACGGCGACATGTGGCTGCTCGGCCGCGTCGACGACGTGATGAACGTGTCCGGGCACCGGATCTCCACCACCGAGGTGGAGTCCGCGCTGGTCAGCCACCCGACCGTGGCCGAGGCCGCGGTGGTCGGCGCCACCGACGCGACCACCGGCCAGGGCATCGTCGCGTTCGTGATCCTGCGCGGCAACGTGGTGCAGGACGAGGCGTCCGGCGAGGAGGCGATCCAGGCGCTGCGCAACCACGTGTCCAAGGAGATCGGCCCGATCGCCAAGCCGAGGCAGATCATGGTCGTGCCGGAACTGCCCAAGACCCGCTCCGGCAAGATCATGCGCCGCCTGCTGCGCGACGTCGCGGAGAACCGCGCAATCGGCGACGTGACCACGTTGGCCGACTCGTCCGTGATGGACCTGATCAGCGAGGGCCTGCAGAAGGGTTCCTCGAACGAGGACTGATTCCCGGTTTCACCCGGCGCTGGCCGGCGGTCCCCTCGGCCGCCGGCCAGCGCCGTTTCCGTCTCGGTCAGGGTTGTGCGAGGGCGTCGATCGGGCTGAGCTGCTCGTCCGCGACCTGACTGAAGTCCGCGATGTTCACCGTCGGCGCGTCCACCGTGCCGGGCGCGTCACCGTGCTCGACCCAGTCGAACATCGGCTGGAGGAAATCGGCGATGTTGATCGTGGTGCCGTCGTAGCCGAACAGGCAGTGGTAGGCGCCGGGCACCAGGTACAGCCGGGAAAACGTCTGACTGGCGCGGAATCCGCCCATCGCCCGCTCCACGTTGGCGTAATAGTCCACAGTGGAGTATGGGGTGATCAGCTGGTCGGCCCAGCCGTGGTACATGATCAGCTTGCCGCCGTGCGCGGCGAACGCGCGCAGGTTCGGGTTGTTCGCGTTGTAGATGGCGTTGCCGAGCACGTTGAGGTGGGCAAGCGTCGCGTCGGTGAAGCGCACGTCGGCCAGGGTGAAGCCGGCGGGCGGATTCGGTTCGTAGGCCAGATCCTTGAGGTAGTTCAACGCGATCGTGGCCAGCGGCGAGTCGGCGGGCGCCTTCGTATCGGTCGCGGGCTCGACGAAATTGGCGCCCCAGCCCAACTCCGAGCCGTACGGTTCACCCCCACCGATCATGCTGGCGCCGTGCTCGTCGACCGGGCCCTGATAGAACGCGCGCACCGCGCCGACCTGAGCCGGGGTGAGGCAGGTTGCGGTGTCGGTTCCCGGCAGGCACTGGATCGAGGCCGGGTCGAAATCGCAGGCACGCGGGTCGGCGAGCACGCCGTCGGCGTTCGCGCACCGCTTCATCACCGCGGTGTGCAGCGCGGGCAGTTTCTCCTCGGTGAGCACCTGGTGGCCGGCCGCGTCGGTGTTGTGCTCGACCATCCACGCGGCGAACAGCTCGATCGCGGTCAGGTTGCTGGTCGGCGCGCCCGCGATGATCCCGTCGAAATCGTCCGGGTAGTTCTCGGCGAGCACCATCGCCTCGCGGCCACCGGTCGAGCAGCCGTCGAAGTAGGAGTAGCGCGGCGGGCTGCCGTAGTAGCGGGTGATCACGGCCTTGGCCGTCTGCGCGAGGCGGTGCTCGGACGTGCGGCCGAACACGACGCGCGCCGCGAAGTCGTTCGCGCCCCAGGACGCGTCGACCAGATCGGTGCTGGTGTGGCCCATGTCGTCCGAGCCGGTCGCGATCAGTCCGTTGTAGGCGTTCGCGCAGGTGTAGCCGGCGATCGGCACGATCGAGGTGCTCACCTGGCCGCAGTAGTCGGCGCACCCTTCCTGCACGTACTGCCCCTGCCAGCCGGTCGGCGGCAGCTTCAACTCGAAGTGTTCCGTGCCACCGATGAGGCCCTTGATGTCGCACACGCTGTGTGGAGTTCCGGTCGACGTGTCCGTGGCGAGCGCGGCCGACGTGATCACGCTCGACACCGCGCGGAAGCCGGCGGTCGCGATCGCGGCGCACTGGATGGGCATGGGCTGCGCGGTCGCGGGTGGCGCGATCATGTTGTTGGTCAGCAGGGCGAGACCGGCCGCGATCGCGCCGAGCCCGAATGGATTTCGCACGATTCCCCTCTTTTCTTCTCCGGTCTCCATCCTCGTGGGGCGCGACGGGAGCGGCCATCCGGTTAGCTGCCGAAGGGGGTGGGGCTACCTCTACCCCATCGCGTGAGAGCACTGCCTCGAAGAGTGAAACTTCCACATCGCCCACGAATTCGGCCGACAATCAACGAGGCGGCCATCGATAGAGGAGTTCGGGGAATGAGAATTCGACACGTATTCGGCGTGCTGGCTCTGATCGTGGGAACCCTTGCCGCCAGTGCGCCGGTCGCCACCGCGGACACCCAGCCGGGCGAGGCCGACCTCGGCTCGGCGTCGTTCATCAAATCCGGTACGACAGTGGACATTCCCGCCTTGGCATCCTGCGTGGTGGACGGCACGGACTCAGCCTCGTCGGACCCCGTGATCCTTCCTGGCGTCACCTTTGGCGGTGGGAATGATTCTTGTACCCGCGCGGTCATCGATCCGGACAACAACACCACCTCCACCAGTTCCACCGTCAAAGGCCAGAATTTCGAGCTGTCCGCGCTGACGAACGCGGGCGGACCGCGAATCACCATTGCGCAATACCAGCTGAGCTGTACTGGCACCCAAGGCCACACCGCAGCGGACTGGGGATTCAGCGGTCTTTCCGGGCTTGCTTCGCTACCGTCGCCGGTGCCCGCGAACTACCCCCAGACAATCACCAGGGCGGACGGAACCGCGCTGGCGACGGCCGTTTTCAACGTCCTCGATCAGCCGGGTGGCGGCAGCACGAGCATCACCATGATGACCATCACCTTCGCACCCGCGTCCGGACTCAGCGGCTCGGTCACGGTTGGTCATACGGAGTGCACGCCGACGCCGTGAGCTCGGGTGATGAACTCCGACAGGAGACTGTTGAACGGGGCGCCGAGGTCGGGGACCAGGTGACCGGCGCCGGGCAACACTTCGCGGCGGGCTCCGGTCGCTTCGGCGATGGTGTCGCAGATGATCTCGTTGGCTTCGCTGTGGCCACCGGAGACCACCATGATCGGGAACGGCGCGGCGCCGAGTTCGGCGAGCGGGAGCCGGACTTCGTCGGGTGGTCGGGTGCTGGCCAGTTGGGTGATGCCGCGCACGAGCACGTCGGGCACGGGTTCGGTGACGTCCTGAGGCTCGAGATCATGCCGGGGCGCAGCGGGTCCGCGTACATGGCGACGATCGCGCCGTAGGACAGGCCGACGAGGTGGGCGGGCTCGTCGAGGAGTTGTTCGGCGACGAGGCGGGCTTCGGGTTCGAAGTCGGAGCTGCCCTCGGGCGAGTTGCCGTGGCCGGGGCGGTCGGGGGCGAGCACGGTCCAGTGTTCGGTCAGCGGTCGCGCAGCGCGCCACGCCTCGCGGCCGCCGAGGATGGCGCCGTGCACGAAGACGATCCGGGGGCCGGTGCCCCATTTGTGGACGTAGAGCCGCATGGAGTGAGTGTGCCGAGCCGTCGTCACGGGGGCGTCATCGGCGGGTGGCTATGATCCCGGCATCGTGCACGGGCGGTGGTGTGCCTGTTGTGACAGATGTGACAGAAGTCGAACATGTGTTCTAACATGTGCCGACCCGCCCGGGCCGCACGAGCGATCGATTCGATCTGACAGGGAGCGTAGTGGACACCGCAACGAAGTCGGATTCATTGACCGAGCAGGAAAGCGCCGACGCAACGCCGGTCGAGGCCGCAGCGACCCCGACGAACGGCGTGGTGAACGGTGCGGCCTCCGAGGCAGCGGTCACCTCTGCGAACGAGGACAGCGAGCCTGCCGAGGAACAGCCGAAGCGCGGTAGGCCGCGCAAGCAGAGCACCGCGAAGAAGACCCGCACCATCGAGTTGACCCTCACCGTCACCGGCACCGCCGAGGGCGAGTGGCAGGCCGAACTGGTGCACGGCGGCAAGCGCGTCGTGCAGGGTCTTGCGGTGACGGCGGCGGCGGTGTCGCGGGCGGCGAAGGAGCTGCACCCGGACATCTCCGGCAACATCGACACGGTGATCACCGCGGCGCGCGAGGCGCACCAGCAGCGGATGGCCGAGTTGCAGGCCGAGATGGACAAGGTCAAGCAGGCTCTGGCCGAGCTGGAAGACTGAACCTGACCTAGAGCGTTACCGGACCGGCCGCCCGCGTTGATCGCGGGCGGCCGGTCTGTTTTTGTGCATCAATCCTCGCGTATCGACGTGGCCGCGAAGCCGCGCCGCGCGGGTCGTGGCACGATGACCCGGTGACCAGCTCCCAACCTCCCGGCGGCAGCAGCCACAACGGTGGCGGGCTGCCCCCCGTCGCGTCCATTCCGCTGACCGAGGACCGACCTGGCGCCGACGCGCGCGAGCAGTCCATCGGTGCGCTGGTCAAGGATGCGACCGCGCACCTGTCGACGTTGCTGCGCGCCGAGATCGAGCTGGCCAGAATCGAGATCGCCAGCGAGGTCAAGAAGGGCCTCACCGGCAGCGTGATGTTCCTGGTCGCGTTGACGCTGGTGCTGCTGGCGCTGCCGTTCGCGCTGACCGCAGCCGCGCTCGGCATCGACAAGGCGTTCGGGTCGTGGGCCCAGTTGTGGTTCGGCTTCCTGGTGATCTTCGTCCTGATGCTGCTCGCCGCCGCCGGCCTGGCCTGGGTGGGCTTCAAGCGGTTCAAGCGGATCAGGGCGCCGCAGCAGACCATCGAGACGGTCAAGGGCACCGCCGCCGCGTTGCGGCGTCGCGGTGATTCCGTCGACGAGCACTGAGGACCCGCTATTTCGAGCAGCATCGCGGTGTCCCAGGCCCCGGATCCCTCGACGGTGCGCATCCCGGGTCCGTGGACGCACCGGGATGTGTCGGCCAACGGCATCCGGCTGCACGTTGCCGAACAGGGCAGCGGTCCGCTGGTGTTGCTGCTGCACGGTTTCCCCGAGTTCTGGTGGACGTGGCGGGCGCAGCTGCGCGCGTTGAGCGCGGCAGGTTTCCGCGCGGTAGCGGTCGACCTGCGCGGGTATGGCGACTCGGACAAGCCGCCGCGCGGTTATGACGGCTGGACGTTGGCGGGTGACGTCGCCGGGTTGATCAAGGCGCTGGGTGAGCGGGACGCGCACCTGGTCGGGCATGCCTGGGGCGGGCTGGTCGGCTGGACGGTGGCCGCCATGCATCCCCGGCTGGTGCGCTCGTTGACCGCGGTTGCCGCCCCGCATCCGCTGGCGGTGCGGCGGGAGGTGCGGCGCAGCGTCCTGCGCAGGGCGGACAGTCAGGCGCGTGCGTTCGGTCAGATCTTCACCGCGCAGCTGCCGTTGTTCCCGGAGCGGGCGCTGGTGGCGGACGGCGCGGAAGCGGTGGAGCGGCTGCTACGCGGGCTTGCTGGTCCACAGTGGACCGAGCAGGAGTCGTTCGCGGAGACGGTGGCGATGGACCGGGCCGCGATGCTGGTACCGGGCGTGGCGCACAGCGCGCTGGAGTATTTCCGGTGGGCGGTGCGGTCGCAGTTGCGCGGTGACGGCAGGCGGTTCGCCGAGGCGATGGGCGATCCGGTGACCGTGCCGGTGTTGCAGGCGCACGGCGCGCTGGACCCGTACCTGTTGGAGTCGACGGCGCTGGCGTCCTGGCCGTGGCTGGGTCCGCGTCCGGTCTACGAGCGGTTCGACGCGGTCGGGCACTTCCCGCACCAGGAGGATCCGGTGCGGTTCAACGAGGTGCTGCTGGCGTTCCTGGCTGGACTGGGTTAGCTGGCGCACTGGTCGGTGGAGACCGGGACGGTCAGCGAGGTCACGTCCGGCAGTTTGTCCTCGACCTGTTTGGCGGTCAGCGCGAAGCCGGTTTCCGAGTCGTTGATGGCCGCGCCGAACACCACGCCGATCACATTGCCGTTGGGTTCGATCAGCGGGCCGCCGGAGTTGCCGCTGCGCACCTGCGCGTAGATCTCGTAGACATCGCGGTGCACGGTCTGGTCGTCGTAGATGTTCGGGCCGGGCAGGGTGATCTCGTCCCTGATCCGGGCGGCCGACGCGGTGTAGGGCCCGTCGAGCGGGTAGCCGAGCACGATCGAGTCCTGGCCCTGCGGCGCGGGGTTGACGTCCAGCTGCAACGGCGGCGCGGTCAGTTCTGGCACGTCGAGTACTGCGATGTCGGTGTTGTAGTCGTAGTAGACGACCTTGGCCTGCAACTCGCCGGGGCCGACCACTACCTTGACTTCGTCGGTGCCCGCGACCACGTGCGCGTTGGTGAGCACGCGGTGCGGGGCGATCACGAAGCCGCTGCCTTCCAGCGCGCGCGAGCACTGCGGTGCCTGACCCTTGACCTTGACGATGCTGGGCCGGACCTGTTGCACGATGGCGCTGGACTGCAACGCGGTGTCGGGCGGGGAGACCTCGTTGGCGGGGGTCTGGGTGAACGGGTTGACCACGACCGGCAGGCCGGGCACGTCGAAGAGGTTGCGCAGGCCGATCGGGAGTGTCTGGATCGACGACGGCATGACCGAGTTGACCGCGGAGAGCACCCGGGACTGGCTGATCGCGGATTCGAGGCCGGGCAGTCCGTTGAAGACGGTCAGCGGCACCGCGATCATCCAGGCGACCACGAACACGACGAGGCCCTGGACGATGGAGCCGAACGCGTTGTCCACTCCGGCCAGTCGCGGGTTGCGGATGCGGCGCTTGATGGTGCGCCCGAGCCAGACGCCGAACGCCTCACCGAGGACGATCAACAGGATCAGGATGATCGCGGTGAACACGAACTTCGTGACGGGGCTTTCGAAGTTCGCGACCAGCAGCGGGATGACCTTCTCGCCGACGACGAGGCCGATCAGCATGCAGACCACGGCGGGGATGGCGACGACCGCGCCCTGACGCGCTCCTGCCACGGCCGCGAGAATGGCAGCCAGCAGCACGATCACGTCGACCCAGTTCACGCCGTCATACCTCCGCGATTGCCGGCGGCACATTACCGCCTGCGGCACCATCAGCTTGCTCAGGACTGGTACCCGTTTCGCGGGCAAGTTCCCACGCGTCGTCCAGATCCACGATGTGCTCAGCGTCCCACGGCCGGTCCCAGCCGCCGATGGCGAGCAGCACGGTGAGCAGACCTGCGGTGAAACCCCAGACGAGCATGCCGGGTGCGAGGTAAGCCGGGGATACGTAACCGGAGGGGTGGCGGACCTGGAGCCGGTTGGCCGGGTCGACGAGGTGCGCGACCGGCACCCTGGCCACGGCGGCGGTTTCGCCTTCGTCGACGACGCGCACCGAGGAGGGTTCGTCCCAGTAGGCGAGCACCGGGGTGACGTCGAAGCCGGACACCGGCACGTAGGCCCTGGGCAGCAGGGCGAGCGGACGGACGCCTGCGGGTTCGAGGCCGACTTCCTCTTCGGCTTCGCGCAGCGCGGTGCCGACCGGTCCGGCGTCGTCGGCTTCGGCGCCGCCGCCGGGGAACGCGACCTGGCCGGGGTGGGAGCCGAGGCTGTCTGCCCGCCGCAGCAGCAGCACGTCCGGACCGTTGGTGCCGGAACCGAACAGCATCAGCACCGCGGCTTCGCGGCGTTGCTCGGTCGAGACCGGACTGAGCCTGCGGAAGATCGCCGGGTCGAGGTCGGCGGTGGCGGTGACCAGCCGGGCCATCCAGTCGGGCAGGTCGGCGGTGTGCGCGTCGGGGAGGGGACCGGAGTCGCTGATCGTCACTGCCCTCCCTGGGCCGATTGGTTGACTGCCTGGCGTACCTCGCCGACGGTGCTGAAGGTGCGCAGCGAGTCGATCACGGTGGCGGTTCCGTCCGGCTTGACCAGGTAGGACACCGGCAGGCCGAACGGGAGTTTCAGGGCTTTGCTCAGGACACCGGCCTGGTCGACCACGGTGGGCAGGTGCACGTGCAGGTCGGCGAGGGTTTGCAGGCCGTTGGCCTCGGGGCTCTGCACCATCAGCGTGATTACCCGGACCGCGCCCTGACTACTCGCGTACTGCTCGAGCACGGGCAGTTCGGTCTGGCACTCCTGGCACCAGAACGCCCACACGTTGACCAGCGTCGGCGCGCCCGGGTCGAGCACGCTGCCGAACTCGATGCTCGCGCCGGTCGCGGCGCAGTGCACGCTCGCGGCGGTGACCGGGGTGTGCGCGGCCGGGGTCGCGGACGGGCAGGCGGTGAGCGCGGCCTGGGCCCGGGCGCTGGTCAGGTTGGGCGCCGGAAGCGGGATGCCGGGGGCAGCCTGGGACGGGTTGCCGTTGTCGCGCGGCCAGACCGCGATGAGCACTGCGGCGGCCAGCACGATCCCGACGGTGAGCCAGCGCGCGCCGACCCCGAACCGGCGCCGGGGCGGGGGTGGTGGGGTCGAGGCGGGCTCGGTCATCCAGCCGCCTTTTTTGGAGATTTGGGCGGTTTAGGCAGACCCTTTTCCTGGGCGAGGGCAATCAGGTGCTCGGCTTCAACGCCCTTGACCAGCTTGGCGGCCACCTCGGGCTCGATGGGGCCTGCGCCGAAGGACGGGCAGTCCTTGGCGAGCAGGCAGGCGCCACACGCGGGCTTGCGGGCGTGGCAGACCCGGCGGCCGTGGAAGATCACCCGGTGCGAGAGCACCGTCCACTCCTTGCGCGGGACCAGCGCGCCGATCGCGTGCTCGACCTTGACCGGGTCTTCCTCCTCGGTCCAGCCCCAACGCCGGACCAACCGGCCGAAATGTGTGTCCACGGTGATACCGGGCACGCCGAAGGCGTCGCCGAGCACCACGTTCGCGGTCTTGCGGCCGACCCCGGGCAGCGTGACCAGGTCCTCCAGCCTGCCGGGGACCTCGCCGTCGAAGCGGTCGACCAGTGCGGTGCCCAGGCCCATCACGGAGGTGGCCTTGTTCCGGTAGAAACCGGTCGCCCGGATGAGTTCCTCCAGCTCGACGCGGTTGGCACCGGCGTAGTCGGCGGCGGTCCTGTATCTGGCGAACAAGGCAGGCGTGGTCAGGTTGACCCGCACGTCGGTGGTCTGCGCGGACAGCACCACCGCGACCAGCAGCTCCAGCGGGGTGGTGAAGTCGAGTTCGCAGTGCGCGCCGGGGTAGCCGTCGCCGAGCGCCCTGACGATCCGGCGCACCCGGCGGGTCAGCGCGAGCTGGGTCTCCCCAGCGGGCTGAGCGGCGGCTTTGGTGGTGGTTTTCGGAGTGGTCGCGGACGGCACTCACCCAGCGTACGGGCGCTCCCCGACGCTGGACGCCCCGGCGTTACCCCGACCGTGCGGCCTGGAGATCGATGGGGGAAGATTGAGCCACCATGAGCTACTGGTTCATCGTCATCATCCCGCTCGTGATCATGCTGTTCGCGCTGTTCATGGAGCGGGTCGAGGCGCGACTAAAGAACCTGGCCATCCGGGAGACCGAGATCGAGGAGTTCCTCGAGCAGGCTCGACCGGATGAGGTGCAGGCGCTCTACGGGCACGGCATCGGCAGGGCACTGGAGCTGTTCCGGCTGCGGCGGCTCGGTGGCCGGGCGGGTCGGACACGCCCGAGAAGGCCGCGCTCCCGCAGCTGAGCTGACCCCCCGCGACAGCGCGCGATCTCGGCAACCAGGCTAGATTGCGACCACGGACGGTCGCCTTCCCGGCGTTTCGGCCGGTAGGCACGCGCAGTGCGGACGTGTCAGGCTCTAAACTGCACGCAAAGATCGGCCGCGAGCCTCATACGCAGCCGGCGACGGCGGCCGTCCAGGTCGCCGTTTGTTGACAGGAGGGACGGACGTGGAGGAGACGCTGGCCCGCGCGGGCATCTTCCAGGGAGTGGAGCCCGCCGCCGCCGAAGCGCTGGCCCAGTCCTTGGCTGCGGTTGAGTTTCCCCGTGGTCACGTGATCTTCGCCGAAGGCGAGCCAGGCGACCGGCTGTACATCATCCAGTCCGGCAAGGTGAAGCTCGGCCGCAAGTCTCCGGACGGCCGGGAGAACCTGCTGTGGATCGCCGGTCCCTCGGACATGTTCGGCGAGTTGTCGATCTTCGACCCGGGTCCGCGCACGTCCACGGCCACGACCGTGACGGACGTGCGGGCGGTCAGCATGGACCGGCCCGCGCTGCGCGACTGGATCACCAAGCGGCCGGAGATCGCCGAGCAGCTGCTGCGCGCGGTCGCGCGTCGGCTGCGCAGGACGAACAACATGCTCTCGGAGCAGATCTTCACCGACGTGCCCGGCCGGGTGGCCAGGGCGCTGCTGCAGTTCGCGCAGCGCTTCGGCAGCCAGGAAGCCGGTCTGCTGCGGGTCACGCACGACCTGACCCAGGAGGAGATCGCCCAGCTGGTCGGTGCTTCGCGGGAGACGGTGAACAAGGCGCTGGCCGATTTCGCGCACCGCGGCTGGCTGCGCCTGGAAGGCAAGAGCGTGCTGATCCTGGATCCGGAGCGACTGGCGCGACGCGCTCGCTAGGGATCTGATCGGACAGCAAGGGCCGGGAGTGTGTGTGGCACTCCCGGCCCTTGCTCTGTGCGCGGATCAATCCCCGAACTCCGCGCTGGCCACCTCCGAGGCAAAGGCCCCGAACCTCTAACCCGGAGGTCGTCGCTTGTGGACTTGTGCGGTGTGCCCAGTCCGATCGGATTTCAATCGTCCGATGTGGTCGTTCACCAGATCAGGAGGATCGCGGTCACGATGAGGACCCCGATCGGAACAGCCGCCGCGACCAGCGCGACCCAGCTGCTCACCTGTTCCCGTACCGAACGATCTGCCAAAGTCACCATCGCACACAACCTCCCCGCTGGTTCAAGCCCTTTCACTCTCAAGGACTCTCGTGAGGGGTGCGAAGTTGGCCAGTTCACCCGAGAATGGCTGTCCCGTTACCCAATCGAGACGATGGCTCAGTGCCTGATCAACCCTGAATGAATATCGGATTCGTGAGCGCGACCATCGTGTCCACTGTGGTCTCCGTCGGTTCGGGGCGGCGCACCTCGACGCGGACCCAGTCGGTGTGTCTTGGCATGCTCTGCCAAGAGAATCGGGCTTGACCGCTGCCGGGCACGGTCTGCTCACAGCGCCTGCCGAGCTGGGTGCAGAACCGGACGACGCACCCGGGCGCGCCCGTCACGTCGACCTCAGCGGTGACCGGAGTGCCGGTCGACGCGGTGAGCGTTTCGCCGATGCCCGCACTCGCGATGCCATCAGTAATCCTGAGGCTGACCCGGACGTCGGCGGATTCGGCGATCCAGCTGTGGCCCGCGCGCAGGCCCGCCATCAGGTCGGTCGCGGTGAGGTCATCGGCGCGGACCACGTTGTGCGGCAGGCCGACCCGGTCGGCCGCGGTGTGCGAGTCGGAGTCGCCGACCGCGGGAATCCAGCGACCGGTGCGCAGCAGACCGTCCCAGTGGGTCAGCGCGGCCTCGTCGTCCATGCCCCACGGGCCGTTCCACACCTCGATCGCGTCGACCTGCTGGTAGTCGAACGTCCACGTGCAACCGAAGCAGAACCCGAACGGATGCGCCGCGACGACCAGGCCACCGACCCGGTGCACGGCTTCGGCGAAGCGCGGGAACCCGTCGGCGCGGTAGCGCCAGTCGATCCAGTGCCCGGCAGGCAGATTCCACGCCGGCCAGTGCCCGCCCCGGGTGGTGACCTCCTCGCCGTTGATGATCAGCAGGTCGTCGGTTGCCACGTCGCCCCAGCGCAGCGCCGCGCTGGAGGTGTTGTGCTCGGTCGAGACGATGAAGTCCAGCCCGGCCGCGCGAGCGGCAGCGACGAGTTCGGCCTGGGTGCGTTTGCCGTCCGAGTAGACGGTGTGCAGATGGCCGTCGCCCCGGTACTCGGCGCGACTGTGCGCCCTGGCCGGTGCGGTCAGCGGCGCCGGGTTCGCGGGGCGGGTCGGTGCGCGGTCGCCGAAGGTCAGGGTGACCTCGACCTGGTAGGTGAGGCCCTGCGGCGCCACCGTGTACGGGCCGAGCAGCAGGTGCCAGGTGCCCGGCTCGATCGGACCGGGCAGGTAGCCGGGAGTGGCGTCGGCGGCGGAGATACTGAACGAGCGGCGCGCGCCACCGGACCAGCCCCGGAAGCCCCGCTCGGTGCCGAGCTCGTGCCCGGCCGGGCCGAAGATGCCGATGTCGCAGGCGTTGCCGGGCAGGCTCGCCGGTGGCGTCGGGGTGTCGTAGCCGTAGCTGACCGCGAGCTCGGCGACGCCGGGCGGGACCTCGACGGGTAGGTAGCACCAGTCCGGCGCGTCCGCCTCGATCCGGCCGGTGATCGACTTGCCGATGCTGCCCTCGCCCGGCTCGAACACGAGGCCGGGGAGGGTGAGTTCGTCGCCCACGATTTCGTAGTCTGCCGAACTGTCGGACCGGCTCGCTAGTTTTCCGCGCCATGGATGCCATCGACTTCTCGGCGACAACGGCCGACCTGGCCGCTGCCATGCAGGCGGTCGCCCGGTTCCTCCCGGCGCGGCCGATCGATCCGGTGCTGGCCGGTGTGCTGCTGACCGCCGGCCCGGACGGGCTGGTGCTCGCGGGCACCGATCGGGAGCGCGCGGTGCGGTTGACGTGTCCGGCGACCGCGCACGCGGACGGGACGGTGCTGGTGCCCGGCCGCCCGCTCGCCGACACGCTGCGCGCGCTGGACGACGAGCAGGTGCGCGTCGCGGTGGAAGGTGCACGGCTCGCGGTGCGCACTTCGCGTGCCCGGTTCGCGTTACCGCTGCTCGATGTGGACGTGCATCCCGGTGTCGCGCCACCACCGCCGTTGGCGGGCCGGGTGCGTGCCGATCTGGCGCTGCCCGCGTTGATCTCGGTGGCGGGTGCCGCATCCAAGGACGGCGCGCTGCCGCTGTTCACCGGGGTGCGGCTGCGTGCCAACGGGGACGCGCTGCGCCTGGTCGCGACTGACCGCTACCGGCTCGCGCTGGCCGAACTTCCATGGGAGGGGGTCGGCACGTTCGACGTACTGGTGCCCGCCGGGCTGGCTACGGAGATCGTCCGGCAGGCGGCAGGGACAGCCGAACTCGCGCTGCACGCGGACGTCGACCGGGTGGCGTTCGCCTGGGCGGATCGGGTGATCAGCACGGCGTTGCTGGCGACACCGTTCCCGGACGAGGACCGCTACCTTGGCAGGCCGGGCGATGCGAGCGTGGTGCTCTCCCCTGCCGATTTCGCGGCCGCCGTGCACCGGGTCGGTCTGTACGCGGGCGGGCGCGGCGCGGTCACCGTCGAGCTCGGCGACGGCGAGGTGCGGGTGCGCACGGACAGCAGCGAGCTGGGCGAGGCCGAGGAGTCGGTGAAGGCAACCGTGACCGGGCGGCTGACCCAGACCTACCGGTCCCGCTACCTGCTCGACGCATTACACGCGTTCGGGGGCGACGAGGTCCGGCTGGACATCCAGTCCGGGATGAAATCGACCGTGTTCAGCACCGACTCGGCCGACGGCACCATGCTGCGCTACCTGGTGATGCCGATCCTGCCCGCCGGTCGTTAGCGGCGCAGGTAGTCGAGCTGGGCCCGCACGGACAGTTCCGCCGCGGGCCACAACACCTTGTCCACGTCCACGTAGACGTTCTCGACGACCTGCCGCGCCGTCGCATGTGGACCGAGATGCTCCACGGCAGCGCGGACCTGGCCGAGGCGTTGTTCGCGGTGCGCCAGATAGGCGTTGGCGATGGTGGGCGCGTCCGGGAGTTCGGGTCCGTGTCCGGGTAGGACGGTGGTGCCGGTAGCGAGATCGGCGAGCCTGCGCAGCGAAGCGAGGTAGTCGCCGAGGATGCCGTCCGGATGCGCGACGACCGTCGTGCCGCGACCGAGAATGGTGTCACCGGTGAGCACGGCCGGACCGCCGTCGTCCTCGATCACGAAGGACAGCGAGTCGGAGGTGTGGCCTGGCGTGCCGAGCACCCGGATCTCCAGGCCCGCCGCGGCGAGCACGTCGCCGTCGGCGAGGCCCTCGGAGCCCAGCCGCAGGGCCGGGTCGAGGGCGTGCACCGGGGCGCCGGTGAGCCCGCTGAAGCGGCGCGCGCCTTCGGCGTGGTCGAGGTGGCGGTGGGTGAGCAGGATCTGGGCGACCGGTCCGTGCTCGGCGATCCGCCGCAGGTGCGCCTCGTCGTCAGGGCCGGGGTCGACGACGACGCAGCTCGACGAGTCGGGGGCACGCAGCAGCCAGGTGTTGGTGCCCTCCAGGGTCATGATCGACGGGTTGCGCGCGAGCAACACGGACGCGGTCGCGGTGACCGGGCGGAGCACCTCGTAGGCGGGGTGTGCGCTCACGGGTGTTCCAGGCGGTCGCCGGGACGGGCGTCGAGATGACCAGCGGCCGCGTCGAAGCGCGGGTCGCCGGGCAGCACGATGCGCAGCACCTCGCCGTCGCGGATCACCTTCGGCATGATCTTGTCGATCAACCGGGGCGCCGCCATCGCGGCCGCGACCGTGTCGAGCTCTGCCAGGTCGGCGAGGGTCATCCAGGTGGGCGGGAGCAGGCCGCAGCGGCCCTGTTTCCAGTCCGCGATGGCGCCTGCCGGGGTCTGCCACCCGGCTTTGTCCGCTTCGGACGTTTCGCCGTCCGCACGTTGCCCGGCGGGCAGTTCGGCGAGGAAGAAGCGGGTGTCGTAGCGGCGCGGTTCCTCGGCGGGGGTGAGCCAGTTCGCCCACGGTCGCAGCAGGTCGGCGCGCAGCACCAGGCCGGACCGGGCCAGGAACCCGGCGAAGGACAGCGACCGGTCGACCAGCGCCTGACGCGCGTCCGCATAGGGGCGGGTGTCTGCGACGACACTGTCCGCGTCCGGGCCGGCCAGCAGCACGCCCGACTCCTCGAACGTCTCCCGGACCGCCGCACAGACCAGGGCGCGCGCCAGGTCGGGCGTGACCGCGAACCGTTCCGCCCACCAGCCGACGTCCGGGCCCGCCCAGGCGGGCGAGGCTTCCGCGTCGCGCGGGTCGACGCCACCGCCGGGGAACACGGTCATCCCACCGGCAAAAGGCATGCCCTTCACTCTGCGCTGGAGAAAGACTTCCAGGCCGGGGCTGCCGTCGCGGACCAGCATGACCGTTGCCGCATCGCGGATCGGCAGCGGATGCTCGGTCGGCTTGCTCAGCGGCATCCCCTTGGGCAGGACGAAATCCTTGGGTAGCTCACGCACCTTACGACCCTAACGCGGCAGGATGGGGAGGTGGAGACGAGACTGCGGGTCGGGTTGATCGGCGCTGGGCCGTGGGCCTGCCAGGTGCACGCGCCCGGGATCGTCCGGCATCCGGGTACCGAGCTCGTCGCGGTGTACAGCAGGCGGGCCGGTGCCGCCGCCGAGCTGGCCGAACAGCACGGGGCACTGGTGGCGGCCGATCCGGCCGATCTGATCGCGCGGGTGGACGCGGTCGCGTTCGCTGTGCCGCCCTCGGTGCAGGCCGAGTACGCGCGGCTGGCGGCGAAGGCGGGCAGGCACCTGATCCTGGAGAAGCCGGTCGCGGCGACCCTGGACGACGCGCGCAGGCTGGCCGGCGCGGCCGCGGACGCGGGTGTCGCCTCGCTGGTGATGCTGACCCGCCGGTTCGCGCCGGAGACCATCGAATGGCTGGCGTCGGCGCGGCAGCGTGGCGACTGGACCGGCGGCGACGCGCGCTGGTACGCGGGTGCGTTGCGCGCCGGGCAGTACGCGAGTTCGGCGTGGCGGCAGGAGGACGGCGCGCTGATGGACGTCGGCCCGCACGTGCTCGACCTGCTGGACGCGGCGTTAGGCAAGATCACCGACGTGCTGGCGGCCCACCGCAGCCCGGCCGACCTGTGGCACCTGGTGCTCGCGCACGAGACCGGCGCCACCTCGACCACGTCGTTGTCGCTGCGCCTGCCGATCAACCCGCCGGTGGTGGAGACGTCGATCTACGGCGAGCACGGGTTGCTGATGCTCTCCGGCCGCAACTCCAGCGCGGCCGACTGTTTCAGCGCGCTGCTCGACGACCTGTTGACCATGATCGCGACCGGCATCACCCAGCACGCCTGCGATGTGCGCAGGGGCGTGCACCTACAGCGCGTGATCGAGGCGGCGTACCACCTGACCGAGCGCTGAGAACGTGGTCAGCGGCCCGCGCCGCCGGGGGTGCTGCCGCCGTAGGGCGGGAGCCCGTTCACGGCCTGGTCCTGGCCCGGTTGCCAGGAGCCCGCGCCGTAGTCGACGGACGGGAACGTGCTGTGCCGCTGACCGGAGCGGTCCACCTGCCAGGCGGGACGCTCGGCGGCGCCGGGCAGTTCGGCGACCGAGGATCCGGCGACCTCGGTGGGCGCCTCCCGCTTGGCGAGTTCCTCGTGCAACTGGCGCAGCAGCTCCTGCTCGCGCAGGCTGAGTTCGGCGTCACTGGTCGGCGGCTTGGCCGTGGCGGCAGTGATCTCCTCGTCCGCGATGGCGGGCCGGTGGTCGGACAGTTCGGTCGAGGACGCCGACATCGACGGACCGCTGTGGTGCGGGGTCCGGGCGGTGCTCGTGCTCGACTCGGTCACCGGGGTCATCGCGGGACGCGAGGTTTCCGCCGAGGGGATCGGCGGGGTCGGCACGGGTGCGCTGGTGGTCGGGGTGGGCGCGGCCAGCGCGCTGACCGACTCGGCCGACATGCTCGGGCTCGACACGTTCGGGCTGGACATACCGGGGCTCGACATGCTCGGGCTCGCGCCGGCCGGCGCCTCAGGAACCGGGGCCTCGTCGGACTTCGCCGCGGCGATCCGCTGCTGCCACCGGCCGCTGGCCGATTCGCTGGGCAGCCGCTTCTCCGCGGTCGCGGTGGCGCCCCTGCGCCGGGTCGAGGTGACCGGACGAGGTGATGGCGACTCGGTGAACAGCGGTTCGACCGATTCCGGCGGCCTCGGCGGCCCGCTGGACTGGCGCAGGCTGATCCGCCGGGCCGCGGTGAGCGCGCCCCGGTGGTAGTCGGTGAGTTCGCCGCCACCCTGCAC
This sequence comes from Pseudonocardiaceae bacterium, assembly GCA_036494465.1. Taxonomy (GTDB): domain Bacteria; phylum Actinomycetota; class Actinomycetes; order Mycobacteriales; family Pseudonocardiaceae; genus CAJCJE01. The sequence goes on along the minus strand of DASXOJ010000008.1, from coordinate 13,921 downwards.
GACCTCGACGGCGGCGTTGATGCCCGCGCGGCGCAGCGCCTGCTCGACCCGGTACGAGGTGGACGGGGCGAACCCGTCCGGGCCGGTCTCCACCAGCACCATCCGCTGCGGCACCGGGCCGGAGGTCGCGCCCGCCGGGGTGGTCCGCCACACGCAGGACACCGAGCGGATGTCCGGCAGCACCTCGACCACATGGCCGACCGCCTCCGCGACACCGTCCTCGGGATTGGGGTCGCTCTCCGCGCCGACGGTGAACCGGTGCCGGGGCAGCCGCGCGCCATCGTCGACGACGACCCGCTCCAGCAGTGACTCGGAGCTGCGTACGGCGCCGATCAGCCGGGCGAGCGTGTCGCGTTCGGACGACGTGATCGCGATCCGGCCCGCCACCAGGCTGCCCGCGAGCAGCTCGACCGCCCGGTCCAGCTCGGCAACGGCGAGCAGTTCGCGGGTGTCGGTCAGCGCGTCGTCGTCGATGCGGCCCGCGCAGGTCAGCAGGAATTCGTGCACCTGAATAGGCAGGGCAACCCGGTCGCTCACGTCGGCCATCCCCCGTCTCCTTCCACCTTGTGACGCGTTCAGCTGTGAACCAGCGCGCCCGAAGCCGCAGCGGCTCCGGTGCACAGCAGTTCACTGGCCTCGATGGCCGCCCAGTGGTACGGCGGCGGTTCCATATCGACGGGCAGCACTTCCACACACGGGTCGTGCTCGCCGAGGGCGCGCTGCATGCGCTGCAGCTCGCCGGTGAGGTTGATCCAGTCCGACGCGGCGGACACCACCAGCACCCGTTTGGGTGGGTTGCCGTCGATGCGGCTCTGCCGCCAGCAGGCACGCACCTCGCCGACGCTGGGCCGACCGCGCAGCACCGCGTCGAACAGCACGGCGCGCTGGTCGCCGAGGCTCATCGGGTAAGGCGAGGTGGGGGTGAAGACGAAGTCCAGCTCAGGGATGTCGTCGATCTCCCGGACCGAACTGAGCAGACCCGCGTCGGCGCCGAACGGGCGCAGCGACGCGTCCAGGAACCGGATCTCCACCGTGGTGAGACCGATCCGCTCGCGCAACAGGGTCAGCGGAAGTGCCTGGCTGAGTTCGGGCAGCGCGCCGGATGCGAGCCAGTCCCTGAACCGCCAGAGTTGCCGGTCCGGCAGACGTCCGGCCAGTCGGAGCAGCAACTCGTGACACGCCGACTCGGCAGCGTCTCCCATCAGATCACCGTCCCTCGGGTGGGTGAACCCGAGTGTGCCACGGTGACCATCGGTGGTCATCGGAGTCCCGGAAAGTAGGCCGGGAGTAATCTTGGCGGCTCCGGGTCACCGGAAGACTACCGCCCGTGTACAGGTCAGTTGACCTCGACGATCAGCTCCAGCTCGACCGGCGAACCCAGCGGCAGTTCGGCAACGCCGACCGCGGAACGGGCGTGCTGACCGGCGTCACCGAAGACCTCGCGCATGAGCTCGGACGCGCCGTTGATCACCGCCGGTTGACCGGTGAAACCGTCGGCGGAGGCGACGAAGCCGACCAGTTTGACCACCCGCAGCACGCTGTCGATGCCGACCAGCGCGTGCACGGCGGACAGCGCGTTCAGCGCGCAGATCCGGGCCTGTGCCTTGGCCTCGTCCGGGCTGATCTCCGCGCCGACCTTGCCGGTCACGCCGAGCTGTCCGTCCACGAACGGGAGCTGGCCCGAGGTGTAGACGTGCATCCCGGTGCGCACCGCGGGCACATAGGCGGCGACGGGAGCCGCCACCGCGGGAAGTTCGATGCCGAGGCCGGCGAGCCGGTCAGTCCATGCCATGACCAGAACCTACTTCGGCCGCTTGAGGTAGGCGACGAGCTGTTCACCGGTCGGGCCGGGCAGCACCGTCACGAGTTCCCAGCCGTCCTCGCCCCAGTTGTCCAGGATCTGCTTGGTGGCGTGGCTCAACAGCGGGACGGTCGCGTACTCCCACTTGGTCATGGTCGGCAGCGTAGCCGTTGAGGATGATCAACCGCGCTTGCCCCTAGGGGCTCAGGGAGCCTTGGTGCGTTCGGCTGCGGCTACCGTGGAAACGTGGAGCTGGCACGCATCATCCCGGCCGCGCTGGTCGGCGCCGGCGGAATCATGGCCGTGCTGATCGCGATGGCCGCGGCCAGGGACCGGCGCGGTGCGACGCACGGCACGGTCGCCCTGACCGGCCTGCTCACCCTGCTGGTGGTGGCGTGCCTCACCGTCGCGGTGGCCACCGTGCTGCCGGTACTGGCCGGCTGGGGCGCGGTGTTTCTGCTGGCCATGGCCATTGTCGTGCTCATGCACACGCACTAGCCGGCGCTGCGCGGGTACCGGCCAATGCGGACCGGACGCCAACTCGGCCCTTACGCTGGAGTAGTGACACCTCCTGCCACCGGAGCCACCCATTGGCCGGACGAGCTGACCAGGGTCCGGTTGCACGTGGTGACCGGCAAGGGCGGCACCGGCAAGACGACCGTTGCCGCGGCGCTGGCCATCGCCCTGGCCACCCGCGGCCGGCGCGTGCTGCTGATCGAGATCGAGGGCAGGCAGGGGATCGCGCAGGTCTTCGACCACGCCCCGCTGCCCTACGCCGAGGAGAAGATCGCGGCCGCGCCGAAAGGCGGGGAGGTCTGGGCGCTCGCGGTGGACGCGGAAGCGGCACTGCTGGAGTACCTCGCCATGTTCTACAACCTCGGTTTCGCCGGTCGCGCGCTGCGCAGCATGGGTGCGATCGAGTTCGCCACCACGCTCGCGCCGGGCCTGCGGGACGTGTTGTTCACCGGCAAGATCAAGGAGTGCGTCGGCCGCACCGACGACCGGGGCAGGCACGTGTACGACGCGGTCGTGCTGGACGCGCCGCCGACCGGCCGGATCGTGAAGTTCCTCGACGTCACCAGGGCCATGGTCGACCTGGCCAAGGTCGGCCCGATCAAGGGCCAGAGCGAGGGGGTGGCCCGGTTGCTGCACTCCGGCGACACCGCGGTGCACCTGGTGAGCCTGCTCGAGGAAATGCCGGTGCGGGAAACCTTGGACGCGGTCGACGAACTCAACGCGGCGGATCTGCGACCGGGCGCGGTGTTCGTCAACCGGGTCACCGAGCAGCGGATTCCGGCTGCGTCGCTGGCGAGTGCGGCGAGTGGCGCGATCAACGCGGCGCAGATCCGCGACGAGCTCGCGACCGTCGGCCTGGATCTGCCGCAGGACGCCGTGGAGGACCTGGTCACCGAAGCGATGGAGCACGCGGCCCGGGACGAGGCGTCGGCGCGCGCCCGCGCGACGCTTGCCGAAGCCAACCTGCCCAGCATGGATCTGCCGGAGTTGACCGACGGGGTGGACGTGGCAGGGCTCTACGAACTGGCCGAGGCCCTCGGCGAGCAGGGGGTCCGGTGACCACCTCCAACGGCAAACTGCTGCCGCCCACGATCGACATCGACGCGCTGATCGACGATGCGAAGACGCGGGTGATCGTCTGCTGCGGTTCGGGCGGGGTCGGCAAGACGACCACCGCCGCCGCGCTCGGCGTGCGTGCCGCGGAACGTGGCCGCAGGGTCATGGTGTTGACCATCGACCCGGCGCGGCGGCTCGCGCAGTCGTTGGGGCTGCCCGAGTTGGGCAACCAACCGCGCACGGTCCAAGCTGCCGGATTCACTCCAAAGGGTGAATTGTCGGCGATGATGCTGGACATGCGACGCACCTTCGACGACATGGTGCAGGCGCACGCGGGCCCGGACCGCGCCGAAGCGATCCTGTCGAACCCGTTCTACAAAACGATTTCCACGTCGTTCTCCGGCACCCAGGAGTACATGGCGATGGAAAAACTGGGGCAGCTGGCGGCAACCGGCAACTACGATCTGATCATTGTGGACACTCCGCCGAGCCGCTCGGCACTGGACTTCCTTGACGCGCCGCAGCGCCTGTCCACCGTGCTGGACGGCCGCATCATCCGGCTGCTTTCCGCACCAGCGCGGGCAGGTGGACTCGGGTTGCGCAGGCTGGTCGGCGCCGGATTCGGTTTGTTCGCCAAGGTGATCTCCACGATCATCGGCGGCCAACTGCTCTCCGACGCGTCGACTTTCGTACAGGCGTTCGACAGCATGTTCGGCGGATTCCGTGAACGCGCAGGCCAGACCTACACGTTGTTGCGCTCACCAGGAACCGCTTTCCTGGTGGTCGCCGCGCCCGAACCAGACGCGCTGCGCGAGGCGTCGTACTTCGTGGAACGACTGGAAACCGAGCAGATGCCGTTGGCAGGACTTGTGGTCAACCGCACGCACCCGGTACTGGCCGGGATTTCCGCGACCAAAGCCCAAGCTGCGGCGGACGAACTCGACCGGACCGGGCTGGACTTGGCCACTGCCATGTTGCGGCTGCACGCGGACCGGGTCGCCGTCGCGACACGGGAAAAGCGGTTGCTGGCCCGGTTCACCAAGGCGCATCCCTCGGTCGCCGTGATCGGTGTGCCTGCGTTGCCCACCGACGTGCACGACGTCGACGGACTGCGCGAAATCGCCCTGCGACTGGCCGGAAAATAGCCCCGTTACACCATTTCCGGCCCAGTCGCGGGCTGGCGTGTTCCGCCTCTTCTCGACTCGACCGGCCAGGTGGTCGAGTCGGTTTGCGTTCCCTCGCTTGCACTTTCGTGCGGTCTGACGAGTCTTTTCGGCCGCTGTCCAGCGGTCGCCATGGACGCGACATCGTCGGCGCGCCCCACCTGCGCCAACCGCCAGGTCAGCTGACCAGGTGGTCCTCATCCGGCGCATGCGCGCGCCGCGCCGCGTCCAGCAGTTCACTCCATGAGGTCACATCGGGACGACGCCGGAGCAGAGCCCGTCGCTCACGCTCCGTCATCCCGCCCCAGACCCCGAATTCCATGCGGTTGTCCAGCGCTTCGGCAAGACACTCGGTTCGAACCGGACAACCAAGGCAAACAACCTTGGCCCGACGCTGCTCGGCCCCACGCACGAACAGCCCGTCCGGGTCCTCGTCTCGGCAGGACGCACTAACCCGCCAGTCCGATTGGTCTACAAATGACTCAGTAAGAAACATGTTCCCCCTGCTCCTAGCGTCATTTCGACTCAAACCCGCCACCCCCTAGTGGCGGATCGCATAGGCTGACCTCCTGACTGGTCTGCCTATCTGCTGCTGTCGTCAGACGTTGACGGACTGTAGAGGCGATTGGTTCCACTGCCAACACCGGGATATCGAGCTGTTATCTGCCGGGCGACTAACTGGGTCTTGACAGCGCGCCCAGAACGGCTCCCGTGGGACACGGTGACAACACGTGTCTTACTGCACTCCGCGTAGTCTGGGCGGGTGCGAGTTCCCGTAGGTTTGCTCAGAATGATCGGTTTGTGCGCTTTGGCGGGTGTGTTGCTGGCAGGCATCCTGTCACCGATGGCGATCGGGGTGGGGTCGCTCTCCAACCAGATCAGCGACTCGGTGGACAGCATCTCCAGCCAGCTCGCCGTCAGCCAGGTGCCACTGGTCACCACCATCGAGGACAGCACCGGCGCACCGATCGCGGAACTGTTCCAGCAGTACCGGCTCCCGGTCTCGTTCAACCAGATCTCGCCGAACATGCAAGCGGCCATCGTCGACATCGAGGACCACCGCTTCTTCCAGGAGTCCGGCATCGACGTGCAGGGCACCATCCGCGCCGCGATACACGACTCCTCCGGCGGCTCCACCCAGGGCGCGTCGACCCTGACCCAGCAGTACGTCAAGAACTACCTGGAATACATCGTCGACCGCGCCCCCGTCGGCGCAACGCACGCGCAGGTGTTGCAGTCCAAAGCCGCGCAACAGGCGGACATCGCCGCATCCCCGGTGCGGAAACTCAAGGAAGCCAAGGTCGCCATCCAGCTGGCGCAGACGATGTCCAAGCAGGACATCCTCACCGGCTACCTCAACATCGTCCCGTTCGGCAGGCAGGGCGCGGGCCCGTTCGGCATCGGTGCGGCAGCCCAGGCGTACTTCGGCGTATCGCCGGACAAACTCACCATCCCGCAGGCCGCACTCCTGGCGGGCATGGTCAACAACCCGATCCTGTATGACCCGTACGGCCACCCGGACCACGCGACGCAGCGGCGCAACGCCGTGCTCAAGGCCATGGCCACCTACGGTTCGATCAGCCAGGCCGACGCCGACAAGTACTCGAAGGAACCGCTCGGCGTCGTCGCCAACGGGCCGAACCTGCCCTCCAGCACCTGCCTCAACCTGACCAACCAGGACACCGGCTTCTTCTGCGACTACGCGTTGCAGTACCTGGAAAGCGCCGGTTTCACCCAGGACCAGCTGGCCACCGGCGGCTACACCATCAAGACCACGCTCGACCCGGGCGTCAGCGCCGCCGCCAAGCAAGCAGCCAACGACGCCGTGGACCCGAATACACCTGGCGTGGCAAACACCTTCGTGGTGATCAAACCCGGCACCACGTCCCACGATGTGCTCGCCATGGTCGCCAACCGTAACTACGGCACCGGCACGGACAACTCGCAGAAGCAGACGAACATGCTGACCCAGGTGTCCGACCCGTTCGGTGGTGGTTCGACCTACAAACTGATCACCACCGCCGCCGGAATGGAGCTGGGCCACGCCGGTCTGAACACGGTCCTACAGAACCCGAGCTGCACAACGTTTCCCTCGGTCGGCTACGGTTCCCAGCCCTACCCCGTGTGCAACAACGACAACACGCCCCCCACGATCTCGGTCGCGGGTGCCCTGGCGAACTCGCCGAACACCGCCTACGTCGGCCTGGAACTCCAGAACGGGATGGCGAACGAGCTGAACATGGCCTACCGCCTCGGCATGCGCAACACGTTGATGTCCAACCAGAACGGCAAAACCCCGGACCCGAGCGTCAAAAACTCGTTGGTGAACGAACCGCAGATCCAGTCCTACCTGCGCAGCTTGTCCTTCACCCTGGGTGTCGGTCCGCTCAGCCCGCTCGATCACGCGAACATGGCCGCCACCATCGGCAGCGGCGGCGTCTGGTGCGAAGCGAACCCGATCGGTTCGATCACCGACCGATACGGAAAGGCAGTCGCGGTCAACACGCTGCCCTGCGAACAGGTCATCTCGCAGACCGAAGCCGACACGATGCGCGCGGGCATGACCGGCGCCACGACCAGCGGCACCGCCGCAGGCGAGGCATCCAGGGACGGTTGGACCCGGCCGGTGTCCGCCAAGACCGGCACCACCCAGAACAACGAGTCGGTCGGCTTCATCGCCATCGTCAACAACTACGCGACCTCGTCGCTCGTGTTCGCCGACGGTTCCAAGCCGAACAAGATCTGCGTCGGCCCGCCGCCGAGGCTGATCCGATCTTCGGGTGACTGCTCAGGAAACCGTGCGTTCGGTGCTTCCCTGGCCGCGCCAACGTTCTTCCAGGCATTCGAACAGATCCTTGGCGACCAGCCCGAAGATCCGATCCCGAACGCCGACCCCGCCTTCGAGAACGCGAAGAACCACGGCCCGGTCGTTCCGTTCGTGTTCAACATGCAACAGACCGACGCGACCAACGCTCTCCAGGGCGCGGGTTACCAGGTCCAGGTCAAGGAATTCAACTCGACCGCGGCCAAGGGATCCGTCATCGGCGAGAGCCCGCAGAGCAACCAGCCGCCGGGCACCACCATCACCATCTGGGTGAGCACCGGCGTCACCCCACCCCCGCCCAACGCCCAACCACCAGCCTCGCTGGCACCGGGCGCGACCGGGAAGTAACTCAGGTAGCAGCGGCGGGTCCGACTTCGGTCGGGCCCGCTGCTGCGTTGCCCTGGAGCTTTATTCGTGCGTCTTGCCGTTCACCGCTTGCGGATGGACGGCGCATGCAGGTGCCGGACAGTTGGCATCCGTTGGGATATATGGAAAACAATTGGGGGTAACACCGAGTTCGGCATCGTCGTAGAACACATCGTCTCCGGTCTTCGGCCCGACAATGCCGTCCTGGCTGACACCGATATTCTTCTGAAACTGCTTGACATCCCTCGTGGTCAGCGGACCGTCGATGCCATCCTTCTGCAGACCTGGGTCTACCGCGAAGGCAAGCGCCCACTGCAAGCAAATTACTGCTTGCCCCCGGGAACCGTCATGACGGTTCCCCCGCTGACGGAGCACAATGGCTCTCGATTCACACGCAGCACGGCTGAGCGTAGAGAAGAACCGTCTTCGCCAGCAGAGGCCAATCGTGTATTCCAGAATTGGCCTTGACCGGGGGCACATTACCAGCGCCGCCGGGGCTACCTCGGATGGCGGTAGATCTTTCGTCTCGGTCCATCCTAGGCTGCGAGCGGAGGCCAAATAAGGGGGCTTCCCGCGCGGAAACACCTGGTCGCCATGCGCGCCCAGCGGGAAGGAGTTGCAGGTTTATGCTGTCATTCTTCGGAAATCGGCGCTTTCTCATGGCCACCGTCGCGGCTGCTGCGGTTATTTCTGCGATTGTCTCAATTCCGAGTACTGCCGCCGCCAGTGATATGCATGCCGCCTCAGTCGGAATTCATCCGCAAGTGATTATCCCGGGCGTGTGCACATACACCAGCACGGAGCCCGAGCTCAGCTACGGCAATACCGGAACAGCGGTCAAACAGCTTCAATGCGAGTTGAACACTGCCTGGGCACACGGATCTCAGCCGCTGGCAATCGATGGTGTCTTTGGAGATCTGACCAGGAACACGGTCGAAGAAATGCAGGCATGTGCCGGTATTGCCCAGGACGGCATCGTAGGTCCCATCAGCTGGCGCAGTCTCGACGCCTTCGCGACAGGCGTTGGATGCACACAGGCCTGATCCGCTCGACCGTTGGCCGGTAGGCCCGAGTGGACCTACCGGCCAACGGTCGAGACAGCGAGAGATCAGGAGTTCAAGCGGGCCTTCACCAGCGCGGCGACGCGACCGCCTTCGGCGCGGCCGGCGACCTTGGCGTTGGCGGCCTTCATGACCTGGCCCATCGCGCGGACGCCGGGCTGCTCGCCCAGTTGCTCGGTGACTTCGGCGACGGCCGCGTCGACGGCGGCGGTCAGCTCGTCGTCGGAGAGCTGCGCGGGCAGGTACGCGTCCAGGACCTCGGCCTCGGCGAGTTCGCTCGCGGCCTGTTCGGCGCGACCCGCGCCGCCGAAGGCCTCGGCGGCCTCCTTGCGCTTGCGGACCTCGCGCGCGAGCACCTTGCGCACGTCGTTGTCGGAGAGCTCACGGACGCTCTTGCCCGCGACCTCCTCGGTGTTGATCGCGGCCAGCGCCATCCGGAGCGTGCCGAGTTTCACACTGTCCCGGGCCTTCAGCGCCGCCGTCATGTCGGCGCGCAACTGCGCCTTCAGTTCCGCCATGTCAAACAACGCTACCGGGACGGAGCAAGCCGAATACCGGCGGACGGTTCCAACCAAGCTGCCAACCACGCTGCCAACGCCGAGCCAACCGCGCCCTCCGTAGTCTGGTGAGGTGAACACGTTGGCCAAAATCGCCGTCGGCACGACCGCCCTGGGAGCGGCGACCATCGCCTACTCGGCTGGGATCGAACGACGGCACTGGACGCTGCGCAAGGCCACCCTCCCCGTGCTGGCCCCCGACGCGCGCCCGATCAAGGTGCTGCACATCTCCGACCTGCACATGCTGCCCGACCAGCGGTCCAAGCAGCGCTGGGTGGCCGAGCTCGACAAGCTCGAACCCGACCTGGTCGTGAACACCGGCGACAACCTCGCCCACCTGCACGCCGTACCGGCCGTGCTGCGCGCCCTCGAACCCCTGCTGACCAGGCCGGGAGTGTTCGTTTTCGGCAGCAACGACTATTACGCGCCCAAACCCAAGAACCCCGTCCGCTACCTGACCAAGAGCAAAAAGCGCATCCACGGCACCCCGCTGCCCTGGCAGGACCTGCGCGCCGCCCTGGTCGAACGCGGCTGGCACAACCTCACCCACGTGCGCACCGGCCTCACCGTCGCAGGCCAGCAGATCATCGCCGCGGGCATCGACGACCCGCACCTGCGCCGCGACCGCTACGCCGAAATCGCCGGCCGCCCCGCGCCCGCCACCCTCCGCCTCGGCGTGACCCACTCGCCCGAACCTCGCGTCCTGGACGCCTTTGCGGGTGACGGTTACGACCTCGTCCTCGCCGGACACACACACGGCGGCCAACTCCGCCTCCCCGGCTACGGCGCCCTCGTCACCAACTGCGCCCTCGACCGCTCCCGCGCCCGCGGCGCCTCCCGCTGGGGCGCCCACATGTGGCTGCACGTTTCCGCAGGTCTGGGCACCTCCCCCTACGCCCCCGTACGCTTCGCCTGCCCCCCGGAAGCCAGCCTGCTGACCCTCGTCCCGCGCCCGGCGACCGTCGAGGCACCCGACCCCGAGCAAACAAGCTCGGCCCGATTCGGAGCCGACATCGACATCCGCTAGACTTCTCCTCGGTCACCAAGACCGGGGTGTGGCGCAGCTTGGTAGCGCGCTTCGTTCGGGACGAAGAGGTCGCAGGTTCAAATCCTGTCACCCCGACCAGTACGGCCGGTATGTGTTCGCGGAAAGCGCGAACGGCATACCGGTCGTCGTCGTTTCTGGGGGCCGAGCCCCCAGACCCCAGCCGGAGGGAGCTCCGCTCCCCCGGACCCCCTCGGGTCTGCTCGCCTTCGGCGTCGCCGGTGGCAAACTCTCGTAGGTGACTTCAGACACCCACACGCCTAACCCGCTCTTCTCGGATCCCGTGCTTGAAGGGCAGTGGCGGGCTCGCTTCACGGCCTTCCGGATCGCGCTGCCCTCCTGGCAGTTGGACGCTCCTGACCGCAACGTCTATCTCTCCAACTCCAGTGGGGTGTGGGAGATCTACGCCTGGGATCGCGCGACCGACGAGCATCGGCAGGTCACCAAACGGGCTGAGGGCACCTCGCACGGCACGATCAGCCCTGATGGTCAGTACATCTGGTGGTTCGACGACACGGGCGGGGACGAGTTCGGGTCGTGGCTTCGGGAGCCGTTCGGGAAGGGCCCGACCGAGCCCGCCACGCCGGGGACGCATGCGGGGTATCCGGCGGGATTGGAGATCGGGCATCGGGTCACGGCAGTTGGGGTGGCGACCGATGACGGGACGACGATCTGGTTGAGCGGGGCGGATCGGCCTGCCGAGGTCGTCTATTCGAGCAAGCACGATGCCGGGGTCGGGTCGTTGTCACGCGATGAGGAGTTGCTGGCGATCTCGCATTCCGAGCATGGCGACAGCCGGCACCCGGCGTTGCGGGTGTTGGGCACGACGGATGGGCACGTTGTCGCGGAGAGGTGGGACGGGGCCGGTAAGGGGCTCGACGCTCTTGGTTTCTCGCCGGTGGCTGGGGATGGCCGGTTGCTGGTGGGGCATGAGCGGCGTGGCAAGTCCGAGCTGTTGGTGTGGGATGTGCTGGCGGGCACGGAGTCGGAGATTGATCTCGGGTTGCCGGGTGAGGTGAGCGCGGACTGGTATCCGGACGCGTCCGCGTTGCTGGTCGTGCACACTTATCAGGCTCGGGACACGTTGCACCGCTACGATTTCGCAACCGGCGTCTTGTCTGCTGTGGACACTCCGGCGGGCACGATCGGCGGGGCTTCGGTGCGGCCGGATGGGGCGATCGAGTATTCGTGGTCTTCGGGGGCGCAGCCGTCGGTGATCCGGTCGCTGGCGGCGGATGGCACGGATCGGGTGTTGTTGGAGCCCGCTGGGCCGAAGGCGCCGAATTCGGTGCGGTTGAGCGATGTTTTCGTGCCGGGGCCGGGTGGCGACATCCATGCGCTGGTCGCCAGGCCCGAGAACGCGGGCGACGGGCCGCAGCCGGTGGTGTTCAGCGTGCACGGTGGTCCGCACGCTGCCGACGAGGATCGCTTCTCCGCGTGGCGCGCGGTGTGGGTGGACGCCGGATTCACCGTGGTCGAGGTCAACTACCGGGGTTCTACCGGGTATGGGTCGGCTTGGCGGGATGCCATCGAGGGACGTCCGGGTTTGACCGAGTTGGCCGATGTGGCTGCCGTGCACGACTGGGCCGTCGAGACTGGTCTTGCTGATCCCGCTCGGTCGGTCGTCGAGGGCGGGTCTTGGGGCGGTTATCTGACGTTGCTGGCCTTGGGTACGCAGCCGGAGCGGTGGGCGGCGGGTGTGGCCGCGGTGCCGGTCGCGGATTACGTTGCCGCGTACGAAGACGAGATGGAGCCGTTGCGCGACTTCGACCGGGCGCTGTTCGGCGGTTCGCCGGAGGAAGTCGGCGACCTGTACCGGGAGTGCTCGCCGATCACCTACATCGACAAGGTGCGCGCACCGGTGTTGGTGCTGGCGGGCGAGAACGATCCTCGATGCCCTATTCGGCAGATCAACAACTATCTGGGCAAGCTGACCGAGTTGTCGCTGCCGTACGAGGTGTACCGGTTCGACGCGGGGCACGGGTCCCTTGTCATCGCTGAGACCATGCGGCAGGCGGCGGCTTCGGTCGAATTCGTGTTGCGGCGCCTGGGTATGCGCTGAACGTGATTCGGGGACGGCCGCTTCCGCGCGGTCGTCCCCGAATCGTGTGGTGGGAGCGAAGTTCTCAGACGGTCGTGTTCAGCGCCACCTCGATGTTGCCCCGGGTCGCGTTGGAGTACGGGCAGACCTGGTGGGCCTTGGCGATGAGGTCGTCGGCCTTGGCCTTGTCGACGCCCGGGAGCTTGGCGTCGAGCACGACGGACAGTTCGAAGCCGCCGTTCTCGTTCGGGCCGATGCTGACCTTGGCGTTGATTTCGGTGTCCTCGCCGAGCTTGATGTGTTCGCGGCCCGCGACGACGCGCAGCGCGCTGTGGAAGCAGGCGGCATAGCCGGAGGCGAACAACTGCTCCGGGTTGGTGTGCAGACCGCCGGGGCCGCCCATCTCGGTGGGGATCGACAACTTCTCGTCGATCACGCCGTCCGAGGAGTGCACCTCGCCGTTGCGACCGTCACCGATCGCGGTTGCTTCGGCGGTGTACACCACCTTGAGCTGGGTCATGGCCGTACTCCCTCACGTACTGGAATCGTCTGTTACCTGGTGCAACGCGGCGCATGCCGGGGGAAGTCCCGGGGTGGGAGAGGTCACCCCTGGTTGTTGTGGGCGTTCGCGAACTCGACGACCTGGGTGCCGATGGTGCGCAGGTTGGCGGCGACCTTCGGGTCGGAGCAGCCGCCGTCGGCGTCGAAGGTGACGACGGCGGTGTTGACGGCGGCGCCGAGCGGGGTCGGCCAGCCGCGCAGCGCGTGCACGATGGAGCGCAGCGCGGTGAGCGTGGTGACCGCGGCCTGCCAGCCGAACGCGACGCTCACACAGCCGACGGCGCGGCCGTCCAGGTACGGGAGGTCTTCCTCGCGCAGGTCTTCCAGGTAGTCGAGGGCGTTCTTGACCAGGCCGGACACGGTGCCGTGATAACCGGGCGAGACGATCACGACGCCGTCGGCGCTGCGCAGTTCGTCGATGAGCCGTAACGCGTTGGCGGGGCGGTCGGCGATGGCCGGGTCGTAGAAGGGCAGGACCAGGTCTTCGCCGCTGAACGCGATGGTCTTGGCTCCTGCTTCTTCGGCACCGGCCAGGACGATGCGCAGCGCGCGTTCGGATTGCGAGTCCGCGCGTAGCGATCCGCCAATGCCCACCACGGTCACCGTCATAGTTTCCAATCCTTCCATCGCGGCACCCGTTTTGGGCAGCCGCGAGCCGGGTTCACTTCACGCCACGCTACGACCTCCAGTTTGCTGGAGATCAATGTGGTGTACTCGACAGTAATATGAGGCTGACCACAGCTGGAGGAGGTTCGATGGCGTCGCTGCTCGATCAGATTCCGCCTTCGTGGCTGGTGGGCGTGGTGCGCGGCCTGTACGCGCTGCCCAAACCGGTCCGCGCGCTGCTCGCCGGGCCACCGATCCGCGACGACGGTCAATCGCTCGACGCGGACATGCGCCTGTTGCTGCGGCTGGTGAAGTTGGAGAACT
>DASXOJ010000007.1:0-13205 GCA_036494465.1 Pseudonocardiaceae bacterium | reverse complement strand
CGGAACAGTTCGGCGGGGAGCCGATAAGCGAACAGGCGCGCCGTGCGCATCGCGTCGAGCCACTCGTATTCGATGGCGTGCACGCGTTCGCCGCTGCCCGCGCCGATGATCCGGTCGCGGTCGGCGTCGGTGGTCGACGGTCTCACCCAGGCCATGGCACGCGGGCACTGGCGCGGGAACCAGTAGTCGGGGGAGCGGTCCGCGTCGACCGCCCAGACGTAGGGCTCGGACTGGCGGGCCGTCGCGGCGACGTGCGGGACGAAGCGGGTGATCGTCGGGTCTTCGGAGAAGTGCAGCAACTGGCCGGGTTCGGGACGCATGAGCTCGTCCTAGCAGAGACATGTGACCCAGGCCACTGACACTCGGGCAACCACGGACCGCGTTCGAGCGTGTGTGTTGCGTGCAGGTCATCGACTGCACGATCCCAGCACACAGGAGAGCTGATGACTCGAATGTCAGGGCGCGTTTCGACTGGTGCCGCCGCCGTCGCTGTCGCCGTTGGCGGGTTGCTCGCGCCGTCGGCAGGCGCCGCGACCAATCCGGACAGCGTCGCCAATCTGGTGCAGGAGCTGCATTCCGGCACGTTGTCCGCGTCACACGGCGTGAAGAAGATCTGCGGGCCGACCGGGCGGTGCATGGGCGAGGTGCTGACCACCGCGCCGGGCTCGAACACGCCACTGTCCACGACGGCGCCGGTTGGCTACGGTCCCGCCGATCTGGCGGCCGCGTTTCATCTGCCTGCCGGCAACGTCGGCCAGCACGGCACCATCGCGATCATCGATGCGGGCGCCTATCCGACGCTCGAAGCCGACCTGGCGACCTACCGTGCCACCTACGGTCTGCCGTTGTGCGACGTCCAGAACGACTGCCTGAAGATCGCCGACTACCACGGTGGCGGGCCGCTGGCTCCGGCCACGGATGACACCGGCAAGATCGAAGAGGAGGAGGTCGCCGGGGAGACGTCGTTGGACGTGGACATGGCGTCCGCGGCGTGTCCGGGCTGCGAGATCGTCGAGGTGCAGGTGCCGCTCGCGGACGCCTTCCCCGGCAGCGCAGCCGCCGAGGACACCGCGACCGCCGACTTCGCCACCGCGGTCACGACGGCCATCGGCGTGGGGGCGAACTCGGTCAGCATCAGTTACGGGTACGACGTGGATTCGGCTGATTCGACCGGCCTCACCGCCAAGCAGCTCGACGATCCCGGGGTCGCGATCGTCGCGTCGTCGGGGGACAGCGGATTCGCGGGGAACTTCCCGTCCTGGCCTGCCGCGCTGGACACGGTGACGGCGGCCGGTGGCATTTCGTTGTACCCGAACAGTTCCGGCAAGGGCTATTCGCAGACCGCGTGGAATGGCGCGGGCGCTGGGTGTGCGGCGACGTTGCCGCCCGCGATCGGCCAGCCCAAGTCGGTTGCCGCGAACTGCGGCGGGCACCGGGCGTACGCGGACGTGTCCGCCGTCGCTGATCCGTCGACCGGTGTCGCGGTGTTCGACACCTGGGCGCCGTCCTCGGGTGCGCCCGCCGACTGGCAGTTCGGCGGCGGCACCAGCGCGTCGTCGCCCTACATCGCGGGGCTCTACGCGCGCGGCGGCAAACTGTCCACTGTGCACGGTCCGAATACCGTGTACTCGTCGGCCAGGACGAACTTCACGGATGTGACACTCGGTCAGGTCGAACCGGCCGGGTTCTGCGCGGAGTTCTCCGCGAAGGCTCCGGTGTGCGTGTCCGGCGCGGGCTGGGACGGCCCGACCGGTCTCGGCACGCCGAACGGGCTCGGCGCGTTCTGAACCCTGCTTGCCCCGGTCGCGCGTCGGCCGGGGCAAGCCGGTTGCGCGTCGCACTGGTCTCGGCTTGGATTATCAACCACAAGGGACCGGGAGTGAGTGGATGCCTGTCTTGGTCGACCCGTGTCGCGCCACCGGTTTTCTCCGTGCGCTCGACCAGCCACGGCTGGACGTCGATGATCAGCTGTCGTTGCGGGCGTGGCGAGCGGGCGACGCCGAGGTCGTGCAGGCCGCGTTCGACAGCCCGGACATCCAGCGGTGGCATGTGCGGCGGCTGGATTCGCTCGACGAGGCCCGTGCCTGGATCGCGATGTGGACGACGCGCTGGCACAACGAAACCGACGCGAGTTGGGCGATCGTCGACAACCGTGCCGACCGGCCGGTCGGACAGGTGGGTCTGCGGGCGATCTCGCTGTCCGACGGGGCGGCGCACGTGTCCTACTGGGTGCTGCCCGACGCGCGCGGCGCGGGTGTCGCAGTGCGGGCGACGCGTGCGATGACCGAGTGGACCCTCGATGTTCTTGGCCTGCACCGGGTTTCGCTGGAGCATTCAACCGCCAACCTGGCGTCGTGCCGGGTTGCGACCAAACTCGGGTTCGCGGTCGAGGGCACCCTGCGCGGTTCGGCGCTGCACGCGGACGGTTGGCACGACATGCACGTGCATTCCCGGTTGCGGACCGACTAGGACGGCTGCGCCGGTTCAGGACGCCGATGTGCGCAGCAGGCGCTTGCCGTAGGCCTTGCTCCATTGGACGATCGCGCTGAGCAGCACCGCCAGCAGGATCGCGCCGGCGATCGGCACCACGTCGACCGGCAGCGTGTACGCCATCACGATGCGTGCCACCGCATCGAGCAGGAACGCGATACCCCAGAAGATCGTCATCAGTCGCATGACCCGGCGGAACTCGGGGGAGCGGCCCCAGTCCCGTTGCCAGGACGCTGCCGTTTTCGGGGGCAACATCTTGGTGGTGACGGTGAAGACGAACGGCCGGGCCGCGCACAGCAGGGTGCCGAGGGTCCAGATGCCGAGTAGGCCGGTCAGGTAGCTCTCTCTGGCGAGCAGCAGCCGGACGTCACCGGTGACCAGTGCGATCGCGGTGCCGCAGACGACGACGGTGAGCGTGCAGGCCGAGAGGGTCTCCAGTCGCCGCTCCGTGACCAAGGTGTAGGCCAGCCGGACCACCGGTAGCGCTCCACCGAGTACCAGCGCGAGCCATTGGTTGACGTCGAACGCGCGCAGACCGTAGTAGAGCGCGAGTGGCAACACCATGTCCACCAGGAAGGAGGTGATCACGCGGAGCCGGGGATCTCGTGGGGTTGGCATGCCGAAAAGCTAGGGTTTGCGGGTGTGCCAACGGAATCCGGTTGACTGCCGGGTTGGGTGGAGTCAGCTGCACCCCGCTGGTGTGCTCAACTGCCGGGGGTGATGACGATGCGCTGGTCGCCGTCGGGCTGCTGCCAGGCTGCTTCGACATCGGTGAGCGGCACAGGTCGGGCGTTGATGGTGAACGTGCCGCGCGCGATTTCGTCCACCAGCGCGGGAAGTTCGGCGACGATGTCCCGCGCGGACACCGAACCCTGGCCGCTGCCGACGATCTGCAGACGTGCCGCACGCAGGGCGGCGGAGGGGATCTCGGCGGTCGGACCGGCGACCGAGCCGATCTGGATCCAGGTCAGCGGCTTGCTCCGGTCGGCGCGGTCGGTGACCACGGCGCGCATGGCGTCGGCGGTCGGCTGGCCCCAGACGTAGTCGATCACCACGTCGACGTCGCGGGCGGCGGGACCGAGTTCGTCGAGTCCGACGGTCACGTCCGCGCCGAGGCCGGCCAACCGGCTTGGCGTGCGCGCCGCGCCGGTCACCTTGCCTGCGCCAAGGCGTTTCGCGACCTGGACGGCCATCCGGCCTGCGTTGCCGCTTGCGCCGAGCACCAACACTTCTTGGCCAGGAACGAACTCGATGCGGCGGCGCAGCGCGACCCAGGACGACATCGCGGGGTTCATCGCGGCCGCCACCTGCACCGGGTCGGCCTCGTCGGGAAGGACGATGCTGCGGCGCAGGTCGATGACGGTCTGTTCGGCCATCGCGCCGATCCGGGTGTCGGGCAGCACGAAGTAGCGCAGGCTGCCGTCGGGGGCGCGGCCGACACCGTCGATGCCGGGCACGAGCGGCAGTTCATCGGTGCTGGTGTAGTGCGATCCGTCTGCCTGCGAACGCACTCTCGGGTGCAGGCCGGCGGCGACTACGTCGACGAGTACCTCGTCGGGCGTGGTCGTGGCGGGGGCGGGGAACTGTTGGTAGGTGGGCGGTGCGGCGAAGGACGTGACAACGGCGGCATGCATGACGGGCCTCTCTACGACTCCAAACTAGATGGTAATACGAACTAAAGTAGATGGCATTACGAACTAATGCAAGGTAAGATTCAGGGCATGACGGATCACGATGAGGTGCTGGACGGGCTGGTGCAGACCTCGTTCACGGTGATGGCGCTGCTCAGCCAGGTCGCCGCCGCGCACGACCTGTCGCTGACGCAGCTGCGAGTGCTGGCGATCCTGCGCGACCGGGAACCCAAGATCGCCGAGCTGGCCGCGTTTCTCGGGTTGGAGCGGTCCTCGGTGAGCGGGTTGATCGACCGGTCGGTGACGCGCGGCCTGGTGCGCCGCCTGCCCAGTGCGGAGGACGGCAGGGTGGTGCGAGTGACGCTCACCGGGGACGGGCAGCGGTTCGCCGAGGAGCTGACCGGTGAGTTCGCCGTGCTCGTCGAGCCGATGATCGCCCGGCTCGGGCGGGCCGAGCAGAAGCGGCTTGGTGCGCTACTGGATCGGTTGGTCGAGCGCTGACGCCAGTTCGGCGAGCATCGCATCGAGCTTGCCGACCGCGATGGACAGATGTCCTTCGCCGCGTTCCAGGTGCGCTGTGACGTTGGGGAGTTGATCAGCCAGCCATTGTCCGTGGCCGAAGGGGACCATCAGGTCGAGTTCGCCGTGCCAGAGGAATGTCGGCGCCGTGACGTCCGCGAGGTCGAAGCCCCATGGGCGGCAGATGGCCAGGTTGTCGTCCACCCAGCCGTCCACGCTTTTGCTGGTGCCGTGGGCGAAGTTGGCGATCAGGTCGTCGGCGAACTCGTCGGTCAGCACCGCCTTGTCCACCTCGGGCAGGATCGAGCGCATGCTCTGGATCAGCGCGTCGACCGTGCCCGGGTCGCGCTGGACCACTCGTGCTTCGGCGCGCTGGCGCATGATCGCTTCGTCGCCTGCGGCCGCATGGCGGAACCCCTCGACGTTCGACGCCCCCATGCCCGCGAAGTAGTCGAGTCCTTCGGCGTCGAAGGGCGCGATGCCCGCGATCATCAGCACGCACCGTACCCGGTCCGGCAGGCCCGCCGCGGTCGCGAGTGCGCGTGGCCCGCCACCGGACCAGCCCGCGACCAGACACTGAGCCGCGCCGAGGTGGTCGAGCAGCGCCGTCATGTCCGGCACGACGTCGACGACACCCCGTCCGGGCGCTCGGGTGGAGCTGCCGTAGCCAGGGCGCGAGTAGGTGACCAGGCGCAGGCCCCTGGCGTGCACTGCACGTTCGATCTGGCCGAACGGACGCGCCGAGCCGGGCGTGCCGTGGTGGAACAGCAGCGGAATGCCGTCGGCCGGCCCGCTGACCTCGATCTCCAGCAGGCGCCCGTCGGGCAGTTCGATGTCCACGATCTCCGAGTATGGCGCGCCGGGCGTTACGACGCCGGGACGCCGACTCGCCAGGGCAGGATCGCCTCGATCGCACGGCCGACCGCGAGCACCAGGTCGTCGGAGTGGCGCGGGCCGACGACCTGGAGGCCGACCGGCCTGCCGTCCTCGGTCACGCCAGCTGGCACGGACAGCGCGGGCTGCTGGGTGAGGTTGAACGGATAGGTGAACGGCGTCCAGCTCGGCCAGCTGGTGTGCCTTGAGCCGGGCGGCACGTCATGTCCGGCCGCGAACGGCGGGATCGGCACGGTCGGGGTGATCAGCACGTCGTAGCGGGAGTGGAACTGGCCCATCTGGATGCCGAGCGCGGTGCGCGCCTCGGTCGCGTCCAGGTAGTCGCCAGCGGAGAGTTCCTTGCCGCGCTGCCACGCCTTGGCCAGACCGGGATCGACGTGCGTGGTGCGCTCGGGCGGGAAGCGGTCCAGGGTCTTGGCGGCGCCCGCGCACCAGAGCACGTCGAACGCGTCGATCGGGTCGATGAAGCCGGGGTCGGAGAGTTCGACGTTGACGCCGACCTCGGTCAGTGTCTCGACGACCTGCCGGACGATCCGCGCTACTTCGGGGTGCACGTCGACGTAGCCGAGGTTCGGGCTGAACGCCACGGTCAGGCCGTACACCTCGCGGCGCACCGCCTCCCGGTAGGAGCCGACGATCGGCGCGAGCGCGGTGGGGTCGCGGTGGTCGGTCAGCGCGAGCACGTCCAGCATGAGCGCCACGTCATCGACGGACCAGGCCATCGGGCCCGCGTGCGAGAGCGCGCCGAACGGGCTGGCGGGGTAGAGCGGGATGCGGCCGTAGGTCGGCTTGAACCCGACGATGCCGCAGAACGACGCGGGAATCCGCACCGAACCGCCGCCGTCGGTGCCGACCGACAGCGCGCCCATCCCCGCCGCGACCGCTGCCGCGCTGCCGCCGCTGGACCCGCCCGAGGTCAGTGCCTGGTTCCACGGGTTGCGGGTGATCCCGGTCAGCGGGCTGTCGGTGACCGCCTTCCAGCCCAGTTCCGGGGTGGTGGTTTTGCCGATCAGCACCGCGCCGTGCTCGCGCAGCCGCGCGGTGACCGGTGCGTCGGTGTCCCAGGGACCGGCCGGGTCGACGCAGCGCGAACCGCGCAGGGTCGGCCAGCCCTCGGTGAGGAACATGTCCTTGATCGAGGTGGGCACGCCGTCCAGCAGGCCCTGCGGATTGCCTTGTTCCCACCGGATCGCGGACTCTTCGGCCTGCTCGATCGCCGCTTCGGCGTCGACCTTGCAGAAGGCATTGATGCCGGGGTTGGCTTCGGAGATCCGGTGCAGCGCGGCGGAGGTGGCGTCGACGGGGGACAGTTCGCCTGACGAGAAGCCGGCCACCAGCTCGCTCGCGGTGAGCAGGGCATCGTCGGACATCTGACCTCCTAGGTGTGGCTCGCGCCGTTGGTCGGCACGTAGCCCAGTTGCTTGTCGACCACGTTGAGCAGGGGCTCGCCGGCCAGCCAGCGGCGGAAGTTCGCCACGAACAGGTCGGCGAGGGCCGCCTTCCAGCCGAGGGTGTCCCCGGACATGTGCGGGGAGATCAGCACGTTCGGCAGCGACCACAGCGGGGAGGTTTCCCACAATGGCTCGGTTTCGAACACGTCCAGCGCGGCGCCCGCGATCGTGCCGTTCTCGATGGCCTTGACCAGGTCGTCGGTGACCACCAACTGGCCGCGCCCGACGTTGATCAGGCGCGCGGTGGGGCGCATCGCAGCGAGCGTGTCCCGGTTGAACATGCCCGTGGTCTGTTCGGTCAGCGGGGCCAGCGCGATGACGAAGTCGGCGCGCGCGAGGCAGTCGGTCAGCCGCGACATCGGGTGCACGGTGCCGAAGTCCGGGTCGTCGGGAATCTCGCGCCTGCCGACGCCCTCGACGCGCAGTCCGGCCGCGCGCAACAGGCGGGCGGTGGCTCGGCCGATCGGACCAGTGCCGATGACCAGCGCGTTACGTTCTGCGATCCGTTCCGTTTCGCGGTGCTGCCAGCGGTGCTGTCGCTGGTTGTCCAATGTGGTCGCGAAGCCCTTCGCCATGGCGATGACCAGACCCAGCACGTACTCGGCGATCGGCGCCTCGAAGATGCCGCGCGAGTTGGTCAGCGTCACCGGCGACTCGCGGAGCTGCGGAAACATCACCGGGTCGACGCCGGCGGCGGCGATGTGTACCCATTGGACCCGGTCGGCGGCAGGCCAGGCGGGCTCGACGGCCCTGGAGACGAAGTCCCAGACGAACAGTGCGTCCGCGCCAACGAGATCACCCGAAAGTCGTTGTGCGGTGGTGTAACGAACGGTCGCGTTCGATTCGACATGCCCGATACCGGGTGGGCGATCGTCTGCGCACAGCACTGTGACGACAGGAGGTTTCCCGCTCCGGAAACTCCATCGGGCACCGTCCGCACCACCGGCCTCTGACACATTGACACCGTACGAATCGGTCGTATGATTGTCAACAATCCGAGAGTCCCGGAGGTGCGGACCCGTCTCAATCCGGGAGCGAGCTTTGTTGGACGACTGGACGGCATTCGATGGGCCGTTGGCGCAGCGGGGAATCGGCGTGATCGCCCCGTTCGACCTCGCCCTGGAACGGGAGCTGTGGCGTTGGGTACCGGTCGAGGTCTCACTGCACCTCGCCAGGACCCCATACGAACCGGTCCCGGTGAGCATGGAGATGGCCAAGCTGGTCAGCAACCCGCTGCACCTCGCCGCGGCCACCAGGGACGTGCTGCACGTCGAACCCGAGGTAGTGGCTTACCTGTGCAACTCCGGCAGCTTCGTGGGCGGCGTCGCCGCCGAAGCCGGACTGCGCAAGGTGATCTGCGATTCCGGTGCGCAGGACGCCGTCACCACGTCGGGTGCGCTGGCCGAAGTGCTCGCCCAGCTCGGCCTGAGCAAGATCGCCGTGGTCACGCCCTACTACGCCGATCTGACCGCCAAGCTGCACGAGTTCCTCGCCGAACTCGGCGTCGAGACGGTGGCCAGCGAACACCTCGGCCTGGGCGGCGGCATCTGGAAGGTCAGCTACCGCACCGTCGCCGAGCACATCCTGCGCGCGGACCGGCCGGACGCGGAGGCGATCTTCGTCAGCTGCACCAACCTGCCGACCTACGACCTGATCGGTCCGCTTGAGGAGAGCCTCGGCAAGCCGGTGCTGACAGCCAATCAGCTGACCATGTGGGCGTGCCTGCAACGGATGGGACTGCCGGTCGTCGGGCCGGGACGCTGGATCACGGAATTCGTCTGAGTAACAACGAAGGAGGCAGGAATGGCGACCATCGGTTTTCTCTACCCGGGCCACGCGGCCGAGGATGACTATCCCCGGATCGAGCAGATGCTGGGCGGAGCACACCGGCTGGCCGTCGAGCACACCTACGGCGAGGACCTGCACGCCGTGGACGCTCTGCTGGCGCTCGGTTCCGAGGACAAACTCGCCGAAGGCGCGAGCAGGCTCGCCCGGTACAACCCCGATGTCGTGCTGTGGGCGTGCACCAGCGGCAGCTTCGTGTTCGGCTGGGAGGGCGCGGAAGACCAGGCGCGGAAACTCTCGGCGGCAGCGGGCGTACCCGCGTCCAGCACCTCCTTCGCGTTCGTGCACGCCGCGCGGGCGCTTGGCGTGCGCCGAGTCGCGGTCGCCGCGAGCTACCCCGACGAGGTCGCGCAGCGGTTCGTCGAGTTCCTCGGTCGCGGCGGACTGGACGTGCTGAGCATGTCCAGCGCGGGCATCGTGACCGCAGCCGAGGTCGGCGAACTCCCGGACGACGCCGTGCTCGAACTGGCCGTGCGCAACGACAACCCGGACGCGGAAGCCCTGCTCATCCCGGACACGGCCATGCGCACCGTCGGGCTGGTCGCGCGTTTGGAACAGCGACTCGGCAAGCCGGTATTGACCGCCAACCAGGTCACCGTGTGGGAAGGTTTGGTGTTGGCATCGGCACCAGCGGTCTGCCCGGACGCGGGCGCGCTGTTCAGCGACGCCACGCTATCGAAACGAAGGTAAGGAACTCGCAATGACGCTGGCCGACTTGCAACCGGTCAATCAGGACTCCACGGCGGCCATCATTGCCCGCCAACTGCGGGGCGCGATCATGGCAGGCGCCCTGCCGCCTGGTACGCAGCTCGGTGAAGCTGACCTGGCAGCGCGGTTCCAGGTCAGCAGGGGGCCACTGCGGGAAGCCATGCAGCGGTTGGTGCAGGAGGGCCTGTTGCGCAGCGAGCGCAACCGCGGCCTGTTCGTCATCGAACTCGAACCCGCCGACGTCTTCGACATCTACGTCGCCCGCAACGCCATCGAACAGGCCGCCGCCCGGTTGATCCTGCGCGCCGACCGGGGCGGCCTCGTCGCCGACGAACTCGTCGTGATCCACGCCGAGCTGTCCGGCGCGATCAAGGCGGGCGACGCTGCCGCCGTCGGCGACGCGGACGGCCGCTTCCACGAGGAGTTCGTGCGCGCCTCCGGCAGCAAACGGCTGACCAGGATGGCGGGCACGCTGCTGGTGGAGAGCCGGATGTGCATCAGCGCCCTGCAACGCACCTACCAACCGGACGAGGACCAGCTCGGCGAACACGGCGCCATCGTGGACGGACTGCGCGCGGGCAACGAGATCGCGCTGCTGAAACTGATCGAGTCGCACATGGAGGACGCGGTCGTGCGGCTCGTGCCCGGGCACAGCCTCAACGGACCCGGCCCGGTCCGGCTGGAACGGGAATCCGAGCCGATGGCCCTGCCGCCGGTCGTCACCAAGGCGCGCCGCAGGCCCGCCGGCAAGACGACCAAGCGGTAGTCACCAGGGCAGCGGGCCCTCGTCGTCGAAGAACCCGCCGCGCGGACCGCCGTCCGGCAGTGTCGCCAGCTTGATCGCGATCGCCGCGCCCTGCTCCGGCGTGCGCACACCGCGGAAGCCGTTGAGGTCGGTTGCGCAGAAGCCGGGGCAGCCAGAGTTGATCAGGATGTTGGTGTCCTTCAGTTCCTTCACGTACGCGGTGGTCACGGCGTTCAGGAACGTCTTGGACGGCGAGTACGCGGCCGAGATCGGGCCGGTGTCCAAGCCGGGAGTGTTCTGCCGGGTCAGCGAACCGACATTGCTGGACATGTTCACGATCCGGGGCGACGCCGAGCGGCGCAGCAGCGCCAGCACCGCGTTGGTCACCCGGATCACGCCGATCACGTTGGTCTCCACCACGGTCCGGATCGTCTCCGGCTCGACCGTGGTGGGCAACTGGCCGGGTCCACCGGTGATGCCCGCGTTGTTCACCAGCACATCGAGCCGCCCGAAGCGGTCCTCGATCAGTTTCGCCGCCTCGGCAACGCTGGTGTCGTCGGTCACGTCCAGCGGCACGCCGAACGCGTCCACGCCCGCGGCGCGCAGCTTCTCGACGGCGGCGTCACGGTTGGCGTCGTTGCGGGCGCCGACACCGACGCTCCAGCCGAGCGCGCCGAGGCCCGCCGCGATCTCGTACCCAATTCCCTTGTTCGCGCCGGTCACCAGCGCGATCGTCTTGTCGGTCATGACATCGATCGTGTCCCCGGTGGTGGCTGGGCGGCCAACACCAAGTGGGTTCCCGTCGATACCGCACGGGTATCGACCCAGGTCGAGTAGGGTAGAAGTGTGGAGACGAGGGAGCTTCGATACTTCGTCGCGGTCGCCGAGGAGCTGCACTTCGGGCGCGCGGCGGAACGGCTCGGCATGGCCCAGCCGCCGCTGTCCCGCGCGATCGCACAACTCGAACGACGACTCGGCGCGACCCTGCTGGAACGCAGCAGCCGCGCGGTGGTCCTGACCGAGGCCGGTTCGGTGCTGCTCGACGAAGGCCGGGCCGCGCTGGACGCGATCGACGCCGCGGACCGCCGCACCCGGCGGGCGTCGCGCGCGGCCGAGGGCGGAGCTGGGGTCGTGCTGGTGTCGAAAGCCGGTGCGGCACAGGAGATCCTGGCCAAACTACTGGACGCGTACGCCGCCGAACCGGACGCGGTCGCGGTGGAAGTGGTGCTGTCGGGAGTGGGCGAGCAGGAGCGACTGCTGCGCGACGGCCGAGCCGATGTGGCGCTGCTGCACCAGCCGTTCGACTCGACCGTCGGGTTCGACTTCGAGGCGTTGCGCACCGAGAACCAGGTGCTGGTGCTGCCGTCCGGCCATCCGCTCAGCACGCGAACCCGGCTGTCCATGGCGGAAGCAGCGGACATTCCCGGTTTGCCGTTGCCGCGCTGGAAAACCTGCGACGGCAGCTACCCGGACGGTCCCGGACCGGAAGTCCACGACCACACCCAGCTGCTGCAACTGGTCGCGCTCGGCCGAACCGCCGTTGTGCTGCCCGAGTCGGCCCGCGCACAACTGCGCGACGGCCTCGCGGTCGTCCCCGTCATTGACGCGCCGCAGGTGACGACGGTGATCGCGTGGCCGCCGCACAGCCGATCCCGTGCGGTCGCGGGTCTGGTGCGGGTGGCGAGTCGGCTTTAGACGTTGATCGCGATGTACTTGGTTTCCAGGAACTCCTCGATGCCGACCCGGCCACCCTCTCGCCCCAGCCCGGACTGCTTGACGCCGCCGAACGGCGCCGCCGGGTTGGACACGACGCCCTGGTTCAGGCCGACCATGCCGGTGTCCAACTGCTCGCTGACGCGCAGCGCGCGGTTCAGGTCTCGGGTGAACACGTAGCTGACCAGGCCGTATTCGGTGTCGTTCGCGGCATCGACCGCCTCGTCCTCGGTGTCGAAGACCGCGATCGGCGCGACCGGGCCGAAGATCTCGGCGTGCCGCATGTCCGCGTCGGCCGGGACGTCGGTGAGCACGGTCGGCTGGAAGAAGTGGCCCGCGCCCTGCACTTCCGAGCCGCCGAGCAGGATTCGCGCGCCGCGTCCGGTCGCGTCGGCGACCAGACCGGACACCTTCGCGATCGCGTCCGAGTCGATCAGTGGACCGATGTTCACGCCCTCCTCGGTGCCGCGACCGACCTTGAGCCCGCCCATCCGCTCGACCAGCTTGCGCCCGAACTCATCGGCGACCTCGCGCTGCACGTAGAACCGGTTGGCTGCCGTGCACGCCTCGCCACCGTTGCGCAGTTTCGCCTGCATGGCGCCCTCGACGGCGGCGTCCAGATCGGCGTCGGCGAAGACCAGGAACGGCGCGTTGCCACCGAGTTCCATCGACACCCGCAGTACCTTCTCGGCGCTCTGCTCGATCAACTTGCGGCCGACGGCCGTCGAACCGGTGAACGAGAGCTTGCGGGCACGACCGTCCCGGATCAGCGGCTCCATCACGGCACCCGCCGACGTGGTCGGCAGCACGTTCAGCACACCGGCGGGCAAACCCGCGTCCGCCATGATGTCCGCCAGCGCCAACATGGACAGCGGCGTCTGTTCGGCTGGCTTGATGACCATGGTGCAGCCTGCCGCGATGGCGGGGCCGATCTTGCGGGTGCCCATGGCCATCGGGAAGTTCCACGGGGTGATCAGCAAGCAGGGCCCGACCGGCTGGCGCATCAGCAGGAAGCGGCCTTTTCCGTTGGGGGCGGTGGAGTATCCGCCATCGATGCGCACGGCTTCCTCGGCGAACCAGCGGAAGAACTCGGCGGCGTAGGTGATCTCGCCCTTGGACTCGGCGACCGGCTTGCCCATTTCGAGGGTCATCAGCAGGGCCAGGTCGTCGATGCGTTCGTGCAGGAGTTCGTAGGCGCGGCGCAGGATC
>DASXOJ010000006.1:0-24353 GCA_036494465.1 Pseudonocardiaceae bacterium | reverse complement strand
GTCCACGTGCAACAGCGGGAACGGCACCGGAGCCGGCCAGAACGCCTTGATCGCCAGGTGCAGCAGCAGCGTCGAGTCCTTGCCGCCGGAGAACAGGATCACCGGGCGATCGAACTCGCCCGCCACCTCGCGGAAGATGTGGATCGACTCGGACTCCAGCGCGTCCAGCGCGCGCTCCGCCGAGTCGACCACCGGATGTTCGTCGACTTGCGTCACTTGTCTCCTCCGCCATGTAGGCCGCACTCGGTCTTGGCCAGCCCCGCCCACCGGCCGCTGCGCGGGTCCTGACCCGGCAGCGCCTTCGCCGTGCACGGCGCGCAGCCGATCGACAGGTACCCGTCCGAGACAAGCGGGTTCTCCAGAATCCCGTTCTCGGCGATGTAGCCGTTGAACTCGTCGTCCGTCCACGCCGCGATCGGGTTGATCTTCACCAGCCCGTTGCGCTCGTCCCAGTCGACGATCGGCGTGTTCGCCCTGGTCGGCGCGTCCACCCTGCGCACCCCGGTCACCCACGCCTGGTAGCCCGCCAGGGTTTCCCGCAGCGGCACCACCTTCCGCAGGAAGCAGCACCGGTCCGGCTCGCGGGCGAACAGATCCTTGCCCTCGTCGATGTCCTGCTCGGCGACGCTGCGCTTCGCCTGCGCATTCACGATCCGGATATCCGGGTAGACCGTCGCAACCGCGTCACGCGTGCCGATCGTCTCGGCGAAGTGGTAGCCGGTCTCCAGGAACAGCACGTCGATGTTCGGCTTCGCCTTGACCGCCAGATCGATCAGCACCGCGTCCTGCATGTTCGACGCGACGATCCACTCGTCACCGAACGTGCGCGCCGTCCACTCCAGCGCCTCGGCCGCCGTCGCGTCCGCCAGTTCGTCCCTTGCGGCCAGCGCCAATGCCTTCAGCGCCGCCGTGCTCTGCTCCGTCGTTGTCACCGGGTCACTCCGCCAATCGCCAGGCCGACCAGTTTCACCGCGAACACCCGCCGGCAGCCCGTGCACAGCCACGCGCCATGAGGTTCTTCTTCGGGCCGCAGGTCCTCTTCCCCGCAATAGGGGCAACACATCGGAACGGCACGTTCCGTCATTTCAACTCCCCGTCATCGGCCCGCTTGACCCAGGTGGCAAAGCGCTCACCCGGCTCGCGACCCGCGATGTAGTTGCGCACGACCCGCTCCACGTAGTCGCCGAGCTCGGTCGAGGTCACCTTGTGGCCGCGCAGCTTGCGGCCGAAACCCGCGTCCAGCCCGAGCCCACCGCCCAGGTGCACCTGGAAACCCTCGACCTGCTTCCCGCTCGCGTCGGTGACGATCTGCCCCTTCAGGCCGATGTCCGCCGTCTGGATCCGCGCGCACGAGTTCGGGCAGCCGTTGAGGTGCACGCTCACCGGATGGTCGATACCGGCCTGCACATCCGCCAGCCGCTCCTCCAGATCCGACACCAGCGCGGCTGCCCTGGCCTTCGTCTCCACGATCGCGAGCTTGCAGAACTCGATCCCGGTGCACGCCATCACGCTGCGCCGCCACGGCGACGGCTTGGTGTGCAGACCGAGCTTCGCCAACTCGTCCTCAAGACCGGGCACGTCGTCCTTGGGCACGTCCAGAACGACCAGTTTCTGTTGCGGCGTAAGGCGAACCCGCTGCGAACCAGCGCGCTCCGCCGCCTTCGCCACCGCCACCAGCGTCGAACCGGACACGCGACCGGCGATCGGCGCGGCGCCCACGTAGTAGTGGCCGTCCTTCTGCCGGTACACCCCGATGTGATCACGCGGCGTGTCCGGCACGTCCGGTGCCGGACCGTCGATCAGTTCCCGGTGCAGGTACTTGGTTTCCAGGATCTCCCGGAACTTCTCCGGACCCCAGTCGGCCACCAGGAACTTGATCCGCGCGCGGTGCCGCAACCGTCGGTAGCCGTAGTCGCGGAACACGCTGATCACGCCCGCCCACACATCCGGCACCTCGTCCAGCGGCACCCAGGCGCCGAGCCGCTTGCCCAGCATCGGGTTCGTGGACAGACCACCGCCGACCCAGATGTCGAAGCCGGGCCCGTGCTCAGGGTGGTTGACCCCGACGAACGCCACATCGTGGATCTCGTGCGCCACATCGGGCAGACCGGAGATCGCCGTCTTGAACTTCCTCGGCAGGTTCGAGAACTCCTGCGAACCGATGTAGCGCCGCTGGATCTCGGTGATCGCCGGAGTGCCGTCGAGCACCTCGTCCTCGGCGATCCCCGCCACCGGCGAACCCAGGATCACGCGCGGACTGTCCCCGCACGCCTCCATCGTGG
This sequence comes from Pseudonocardiaceae bacterium, assembly GCA_036494465.1. Taxonomy (GTDB): domain Bacteria; phylum Actinomycetota; class Actinomycetes; order Mycobacteriales; family Pseudonocardiaceae; genus CAJCJE01. The sequence continues at coordinate 22,071 of DASXOJ010000006.1, read as the reverse complement.
TCAGCCCGGCGCCCTCGAGCTTCGCCCAGATCGTCGGCATGTCCTCGACCCGGATCCAGTGGAACTGGATGTTCTGCCGGTCGGTGATGTCCGCGGTGTCGCGCGCGTACGTCTGCGACACCTCGCCGATCACCGCGAGTTGATGGGTGGTCAGCGCACCGCCGTCGATGCGCACCCGCAGCATGAAGTACTCGTCGTCCAGTTCCTCGGGTTCGAGCACGGCCGTCCGGCCGCCGTCGATCCCGGGCCTGCGCTGCGTGTACAGGCCGTACCAGCGGAACCGCCCGCGCAGGTCCGCCGGATCGATCGAGGCGAAGCCCTGGTGGGCGTAGACGTTCTCGATCCGGTCACGGACGTTGAGCGGGTTGTCGTCCTTTTTCGACCGCTCGTTCGGGTTGAGCGGTTCGCGGTAGCCAAGAGCCCACTGCCCCTCGCCGCGTCGGGCGTGGGCGCGTTTGGGGGCCGCGCCCGCTACCGAAGCTCGGGTAGCGGTGCCACTCGTCGGGGGAGCCACGTTGTCCTCCGGGGGTCGGGGCGTCCGGATCGCGCCTCGAAGACCCGTCAGGTGGTGGGGACTTCAGCTCGGCGCGCCCGGCGCCGGCTGGGAATACGGTGGAAAATCAGCGGCGACGGATCAGTGCCCAGATCGGCACAGCGCGCTGGAAACACGACGGAGATCGACATGGCGGCGAGCCACCAGGCGTACCTCGGTCGCAGACATGTTTTCAGCGTGCCATGCGAATCCGCTCAGAGCCACCATCAACCGGATGGTGGGATACGCATCACGGCCTTAGCGTTTTCCCAGGTGACGTGCTACTCGCCGACGAATCGCGGCAAGGGAGAATGTCCGAACAAATCGAAGCCCATAATGTACGAACAATGACATCGGCGATGATGGACTAATGCCATCCACCCTGCCCGACGGCGACCCGGCGCCCGCCGACGGCGCGCTGCCCGCGCCCGCCCTGGACGGGTTGGGCAGCCGCCCGTTCGGCGTGTACGTGCACGTCCCGTTCTGCACCACGCGCTGCGGCTACTGCGACTTCAACACCTACACCGCGGGCGAACTCGGCAGCTCCGCGTCCCCCGCCTCCTGGCTGACCGGCCTGCGCACCGAACTGACCCTCGCCGCCCGAGTGCTCGGCACCCCACCGCCCGCCGACACCGTGTTCGTCGGTGGCGGCACCCCCTCGCTGCTGGGCGCTGACGGCCTCGCCGACGTGCTGACCGCCGTCCGCGACAGCTTCGGGCTGGCGGCCGACGCCGAGGTCACCACCGAAGCCAACCCCGAATCCACCTCCGCCGAGTTCTTCGCGGGCATCCGCGCGGCCGGCTACAACCGCGTCTCGCTCGGCATGCAGTCCGCCGCCCGGCACGTCCTCGCCACCCTCGACCGCAAGCACAGCCCCGGCCGACCGGTCGCCGCCGCCATCGAGGCCACCAAGGCCGGATTCGAACGGGTCAGCCTCGACCTCATCTACGGCACCCCCGGCGAAAGCTGCGGCGACCTCGCCGCCTCGCTCGACGCCGTGCTCGAAGCAGGCGTCGGCCACGTCTCGGCGTACGCGCTGATCGTCGAGGAAGGCACCGCCCTGGCCCGCCGGATCAAACGCGGCGAACTACCCGCCCCCGACGACGACCTGCTCGCCGAGTACTACGAACAGATCGACGACGTGCTCGCGTCCGCCGGACTGCACTGGTACGAGGTGTCCAACTGGGCCGCGACCGTCGCCGACCGCTGCAGGCACAACCTCGGCTACTGGCTCGGCGGCGACTGGTGGGGCGCGGGCCCCGGCGCACACAGCCACGTCGGCGGCGTCCGCTGGTGGAACGTGAAACACCCAGCCCGCTACGCCTCGGTACTCGCCGCGGGCGACTCCCCGGCCGCAGGCCGCGAAGCTCTCTCCGCGACCGACCAGCACCTCGAACGCGTCCTGCTCGAACTGCGCCTCTCCGACGGCCTCCCGCTCGACTTTCTGCCAGCGGCCGCCCGAACCGCAGCTCAGGAAGCAGTCGCCGAAGACCTGCTCGACCCCGAATCGCTGGACACCGGCCGGTGCGTGCTGACCCGGCGCGGCAGACTCCTCGCGGACGCCGTCGTGCGCAGACTGACGTGACCCGGCCGTCCGGATCCGGTCGCGATAGGCCGGATGGCGTAGCGGAAGACGCCATAATGTTGCCTGGAAGCGGGCGCGCCGACCATGATCGATCGGCAAGATAAACAGGCGTAACCGGCCAAGATCAGGCGAGGAGTGAATGTGGACGATTCGGCGTACGGGGCGTTGCGCCGCGACATCGTCTCGGGGGAGATCGCTCCGGGGGACCACCTGGCCGAGCTCGCGCTCGCCGAACGCTACGGCGTGTCCAGAACACCCATCCGCGAAGCCCTGCGCCGCCTCGAACAAGACGGCCTCGTCGAACGCGTCGGCAGGCGCATGTACGTGCGCGCGCACCAGCCAGAAGAAATCCTGGACATCTACGAAGTCCGGATCATCCTCGAAGAAGCCGCAGCGCGCGGCGCGGCGCTCCGCCACACCGCGCTGGACCTCAGCATGCTCTCCCGTGCCCACGCCGACATGCTCGCCATCACCGATCAGGATCCGGTGCTCCAGGCGCGCAGCAACCGGCACTTCCACGAGAAGCTGTGGGCCGCCAGCCACAGCAACACGCTGATCGACCTGCTGGACCGGCTACACGTCCACCTGCACCGCTACCCGGAAACCACGCTCACATACACGGGCCGCTGGGCAGAGGTGCTCGCCGAACACACCGAGCTGCTCGCCGCCATCCAAGATCATCGCGCCGACGACGCGGCCGCCATCGCCGCCCGGCACATGACCGCCGCCCGCGACATCCGCCTGAAGATGTACGCCGAGCAGGAATTCCCCACCACGTCACCCCACTGACCCCGCGCCACGACCCGACCCCGCCCGCTCCCACCCGCGTCCCAGCCTCACCCGCCTTCCAACCAACTAGTTGGTTGTTTGCAGATGAAAACAACCAACTAGTTGGTTGGAAAAGGGGCGTGGCGTCGAACGGGCTATGGCATTGGCGGGTGGCGAACACCTCTTACCTTGCCTTTCGGCATCCTTCGGTATACAAAGAATCATCAATGTATACATAGGTATGCGAACCGGGAGGCGATGGCGGTGCGGTCGGTAACCGAGGGTGGGGCGATTCGGGTACCCGCGACGCTGATGCGCGGTGGCACCAGCAAGTGCTGGGTGTTCGACGCGGACATGCTCGACGCGTTGCCCGTCGACGTCGAGTCCGTGCTGCTCGCGGCCTACGGCTCGGACGACCCGCGCCAGATCGACGGCGTCGGCGGCGCCACCTCGACCACGTCCAAGGCGATGATGGTCCGCATCGCGAACCGGCCCGACGCGGACATCGAGTACACCTTCGGCCAGGTCGGCATTGGCGCGCACAGTGTCGAGTGGGGCAGCAACTGCGGCAACTGCGCGACCGCGGTCGGCCTCTACGCCTTGCAGACCGGCCTTGTTCCGGTTCGCGCCGGCCGGACGGACGTGCGGATGTTCAACACGAACACCGGCGCCCGCCTGCGCACGACCGTCGAGACGCCGGGCGGCATCGTGCCCGAGGTCGGTACCGCCACGGTGCCGGGCGTGCACGCCGGGGGAGTGGCCGTCGATCTGGCTTTCCTCAACCCGGCGGGCGACACCACCGGCAAACTGCTGCCGACCGGTCGTGGTGTCGACCTGCTCAACGGCATCCCGGCGACGTTGGTCGACGCGGGGGCGCCTGCCGCGCTGATCCCGGCCGACGCGATGGGTTTGACCGGCCTCGAACGGCCCGGCGAACTGTTGCCGCGCGTCGATGAACTGGCGGTCCTGCGCCGTGTCGCCGCGCTGAAGATGGGTTTGGCCAAGCCCGCCGACCCGATCAGTTACGCGGTGCCCAAGATCGGCGTCGTCGGCCCGGCCCGCGACTACCGCGACGTCGAGGACGACCTGATCAGCGCGGCCGACTACGACCTGTCCGTGCGGATGATCTCCATGCACGCCCCGCACCCTGCGGTCGGCCTGACCTCGGCGGTCGCGATCGGCGCCGGGGCGACCGTTGCCGACGGGGTGGTTGCCGAACTGCTCGCGGGCCAACAGGATCGACGGATGCTGCGCATCGGAACCCCGGCAGGCGTGATCACCGCGCGCACCGAGTTCGACGCGGACGGCGCCCTGACCGGGGTCACGCTGGCGCGCGCGGCGCGGCGGATCGCGGTGGCCGAGGTGTTCGTGCCGATTTCCGTGCCGATTCTGGCTGCGTCCTGAATATCCACAATGGAGTGTGAGCGATGAGTCCCCGGTGGGACGTGGTGGTGGTCGGCAGCGGCAATGCCGGCTTCAGCGCGGCGCTGGCCGCCCGCGAAGAGGGTGCTTCGGTGCTGTTGCTGGAGAAGGCGCCGCGCGAGTGGGCGGGCGGCAACTCCTACTTCACCGCGGGCGCGATGCGCACCGCCCATCACGGTCTCGCCGATCTGGGGCCGCTGATCGAGTCCGACGACCGGCTCGCGCGTGCCGACCTCGACCCGTATTCGGCTGATGACTTCCGCGCCGACCTGGTCCGGGTCACCCGGGGCCGCACCGATCCGGTGCTCGCCGACATTCTGGTCGGCGAGTCCCGTGCGGTGATGGATTGGTTGCACGGCAAGGGAATCCGCTTCGAGCTGATGTTCCACCGGCAGGCGTACCAGATCGGCGCGCGGTTCCGGTTCTGGGGCGGGCTGGCGGTCGGCGTGGTCGGCGGCGGCAAAGGTCTTGTCTCGCAACACCTTGAGGCCGCGCACGCGAACGGCATCGAGGTGCGGTTCGGCGCCGGGGTCACCGGGTTGAGCACCGACGCGCACGCGGGCGTGACCGGCGTGGTGCTGCGCACGGATGACGGGGTGGAACGGATCGAGGCGAGCGCGGTCGTGTTGGCCAGCGGCGGTTTCGAGGCCGACCCGCGCATGCGCGCCGGATATCTCGGCGCCGGCTGGGATCTCGCGCTGGTGCGCGGCACCCCGTACAACACCGGCGACGGCATCCGCGCCGCGCTCGATCTCGGTGCCCAGTCCTACGGCCAGTGGAGCGGCTGCCACTCGGTCGCCTGGGACGCAGGCGCCGCCCCGACCGGCAACCGTGAGCTCACCAATCAGTTGACCCGAGGCGGTTACCCGTTCGGCATCGTTGTCAACGCGGCGGGGGAGCGCTTTGTCGACGAGGGCGCGGATTTCCGCAACTACACCTATGCCCGCTACGGCGCGGAGATCCTGCGCCAGCCGGGCGGCACCGCGGTGCAGATCTTCGACGCCAAGGTGCGCCATCTGCTGCGTCCCGAGGAGTACGAGTCGGCTCAGGTGAGCAAGATCGAGTCGGATTCGCTGGAAGGTCTGGCCAAGGGGCTCGGCATCGACGAGTCTGGGTTGGTGAACACCGTCGGGGAGTTCAACGAGTCGATCACCGGGGACGAGTTCGACCCCACGATCAAGGACGGCAAGCGCACCGTCGGGATCAGCCCGGCCAAGAGCAACTGGGCGCAGCCCATCGACACCCCGCCCTATGTGGGCTTCCCGGTCACCTGCGGGATCACCTTCACCTTCGGCGGGTTGCGTATCGACCCGGACGCGCGGGTACTCGACACGGCGGGCCGGGCGATCCCCGGGCTGTTCGCGGCCGGCGAACTCGTCGGCGGCCTGTTCCATTTCAACTATCCGGGTGGCTCCGGGCTCACCGCGGGATCAGTGTTCGGTCGACGAGCCGGACACGGCGCCGCGAATCCTGGTTAGCATCGCGGCTTCGTCAAGGAGGACGAAACCATGAGCAGTTCGACATCGGCGACCCTGGCGGCACGGCTGGACCGGTTACCGGTCAGCCGGTTCCACCGGCGGGTTCTGGTCGCTCTCGCCGTCGTGTTCTTCTTCGAACTGGCCGACCTCAACACTTTCTCCTACGTCGGCGCGACATTGGAGAAGAACACCGGCATGACGACCGGCACGTTCGCCGCGATCACCTCGGCGTCCTTCGCCGGCATGTTCTGCGGTGCGGTGTTCGGCGGCCGGTTCGCCGACGCGGTGGGCAGGCAGCGCGCCCTGTTCGTGTCGGTCAGCTTCTTCTCGGTGTTCTCACTGGCCAACGCGGCGGCGTGGAACGAGGTGACGATCGGCGTCGCGCGTTTCCTCACCGGTGTCGGCCTGTCCGCCATGACGGTCGCCGCGACCACCTACATCTCCGAGGTGATGCCTGCCGAACGACGCGGCCGGATGCAGGCGGGCGTGATCGCGATCGGCCTGATCGGCATACCGGCGATGACGTTCTTCGCCAAGGCGGTCGCGCCGATCTCGCCGAACAGCTGGCGCTGGGTGTTCGTGTTCGGCGCGGTCGGCCTGATCATGCTGCCGCTGATCATGCGGTTGCCGGAGAGCCCACGCTGGCTGGCCGCCAACGGTCGCGCGGACGAGGCCGAGAACGTGGTCGGCCGGATCGAGACCGAGGCGAGCGCGCGGTTCGGTCCGCTACCCGAACCGGCCGCGGGCGTGGAGGCACCGCAGCGCAAGGTGCGCTACCGCGAACTGCTGATCGGCCCGCTCGGCAAACGCACCGCCATGCTGATCGTGGTCTGGGTGTTCCAGACGCTGGGCTTCTACGGTTTTACCGCCTGGGTGCCGACCCTGCTCGTGCAGCACGGGTTCGACCTGACCAAGGCACTGTGGTTCACGGCGCTGATTACGCTCGGCGCCGTGCCCGGCGCGCTGCTGGCCTGGCCGATCTCGGACCGGTTCGGTCGCAAGGTGCCGATCATCGTGGTGGCGATCGCCATCGCGATCTGCGGCCTCGCCTACGGCCTGACCTTCAACACGGTCGCCATCGTTATCTTCGGCTTCTGCGTGAACGCGCTCGTGCAGACCTTCGCTGCGCTGCTCTACGCCTACACACCGGAACTGTTCCCAACCGAGCAGCGCAACTCCGGCAACGGCCTCGCCTACGGCACCGGGCGGTTGGCGAACATCTTCGGCTCGCTGATCGTCGCCGCGATCTTCGGCGGGTTCGGCTATCAACCGGTGTTCGTCTACATCGCGGCGTGCTGGATTGTTGTCGCGGCTACAGTCGCGCTGTTCGGTCCGCGCACCGGTATGCGGCATCTGGAGAACATCAGTGCCGCCGGTCTCGGTATCAGCACCGCCGAGCCGCAGGCTGGCTCGCCGAGCCCCGCTGACCTGCGCTGACCTGCGTCGGGAAGGGTTGCTCCGGACGAGGGCACGCTGCGCTCCCGCGCGTCCGTAAACTTGGTGTTGGCTGACTCAACGGAGCGGCAACATCCAGGAGGTGACGCGTGAACGCGGACGAGCGCCGGTTCGAGGTATTGCGGGCGATCGTCGCCGACTACGTGTCCAACCACGAACCGGTGGGTTCCAAGGCGCTCGTCGAGCGGCACAACCTGGGCGTGTCCAGCGCGACCGTGCGCAACGACATGGCCGCGCTCGAGGAGGACGGCTACATCGCCCAGCCGCACACCAGCGCGGGCCGGATCCCGACCGACAAGGGTTACCGGTTGTTCGTGGACCGGCTCTCCGAGGTCAAGCCGTTGTCCGGGGCCGAACGCAGCGCGATCCAGGCGTTCCTGGACGGCGCGATCGACCTCGACGACGTGCTGCGCCGCAGCGTGCGCCTGCTCGCCCAGTTGACGAGGCAGGTCGCGGTGGTGCAGTACCCGACGCTGTCGCGGGCCACCATCCGGCACATCGAAGTGGTGCTCATCACGCCTGCTCGGGTGATGTTGGTGCTGATCACCGACACGGGCCGGGTCGACCAGCGCATGGTCGACCTCGGCGACGTGTTCACCGAGGACTCGGTGGCCCGGCTGCGGTCGGTCCTCAACGCGACCATGGTCGGTGAACGGCTCGCCGAGGCCTCCGCCAAGGTTGCCGAACTGCCCGAGAAGGCGCCGAGCGATCTGCGCGACGTCATGACCAGGGTGTGTTCGGTGCTGATCGAGTCGCTGGTGGAACACCCGGAAGAGCGGCTGGTGCTTGGTGGCACCGCCAACCTGACCCGCAACGTCGCCGACTTTCCCGGTTCCCTGCGCGAGGTGCTGGAGGCGTTGGAGGAGCAGGTCGTGGTGCTGAAACTGCTCGCGGCGGCCCGCGAGAAGGGCACGATCACCGTGCGGATCGGGGAGGAGAACGAGGCGCACGAGATGCGCACCACCTCGGTTGTCTCTGTTGGTTACGGATCGGGCACAAATTTGCTGGGGGGGATGGGCGTCGTGGGCCCGACCAGGATGGATTACCCGGGAAACATCGCCGCGGTCCGGGCCGTTGCAAACTATGTAGGGGACATTCTCGCCGGCCAGTAAGAAACTGGAGCTGTGCGAGCGCAAGAGTCGTAAGGGGTTAGGACGCTGGCCGTGGCCGGTAGTCGACGCCGGGCGCGGTAGGAGGAGTCGAAACGGTGGCGAGGGATTATTACGGCACGCTCGGAGTGGCCAAGGATGCCACTCCGGATGAGTTGAAGCGCGCCTATCGGAAACTGGCTCGCGAGCTGCACCCGGACGTGAATCCGGACGAAGCGGCGCAGACCCGGTTCCGCGAGGTCACGGCTGCCTACGAAGTGCTGTCCGACCCGAAGAAGCGGCAGATGGTCGACCTGGGCGGCGACCCGCTCGGCAACGGCGGGGGTGGTGGCGGCGGTCGCGATCCGTTCGCCGGCTTCGGCCTCGGCGACATCATGGACGCGTTCTTCGGCGCGGCGGGCGGCGGTTCGACGCGCGGTCCGCGCAGCAGGGTGCAGGCCGGTCAGGACGCGCTGATCCGGATCAGTCTGTCCCTGGAGGAGTGCTTCACCGGCGTGAGCCGGGAGATCACCGTGGACACCGCGATCCTGTGTGAGCTGTGCCAGGGCGGCGGCACCCGCGAGGGCACGAGCACCCAGGTGTGCGACACGTGCGGCGGCCGGGGCGAGATCCAGTCGGTGCAGCGATCGTTCCTCGGCCAGGTGGTCACCGCCCGGCCGTGTCCGGTATGTCACGGTCTCGGGGAGATCATCCCGGATCCGTGCCCGAAGTGCTCCGGTGAGGGCCGGGTTCGCTCGCGTCGCACGGTGACGGTGAAGGTGCCTGCCGGTGTCGCGGACGGCGTCCGGGTCCGGCACGCCGGCCAGGGCGAGGTCGGCCCCGGCGGTGGGCCTGCCGGTGACCTGTACGTCGAGGTCGAGGAGCTGCCGCACGAGGTGTTCGAGCGGGACGGCGCCGACCTGCACTGCACGTTCCACCTGCCGATGACCTCGGCGGCGCTGGGCGCGGTGCTGCCACTGGAGACCCTGGACGGCACCGAGGACCTGCCGATCGACCCCGGCACCCAGCCGGACACCGAGCTGGTGCTGGGCGGGCGCGGCATGCCGCGGCTGCGGTCCTCTGGGCGCATCGACGGTCGCGGCGACCTGCACATCCACCTCGACGTGGAGATTCCCACCAAACTGGACGAACGCCAGATCGAGTTGCTGCGCGAGCTGGCCACGTTGCGCGGTGAGGAGCAGCCCGCCCTGGCCATCAACGGTCGCACCAGCGGTGGCCTGTTCTCGCGGTTGCGTTCCCGGCACGGCCGGTGACCTCGCTCCCGGTCTTCCTGGTCGACGAGCTGCCCGCGACCGACGCGTTCGTGCTCGACGGGCCGGAGGGCCGGCACGCGGCGTCCGCGCGCAGGCTGCGCCCCGGCGAGCAACTGGCGGTGTCGGACGGCCGGGGTGGGCTGGTGACCTGCCAGGTCGAGCACGCCGAACGGGACACGGTCGCGTTGGCGGTGCTGCGCCGCGAGCAGCGACCCCGGCCCGACCTGACGGTCACGTTGGCTCAGGCGCTGGTCAAGGGTGAACGGGGCGAGCTCGCGGTCGAACTGGCCACCGAGGCGGGCGTGGACGACGTGCTGCCCTGGCGGGCGGAGCGGTGCATCGCCCGGTGGGAGGACGGTCCGCGCGGTGTCAAGGCGCTGGCCCGCTGGCAGAGCACGGTGCGGGAGGCGGCCAAGCAGGCCCGCAGGCCGTGGTGCCCTTCGGTTGCCGAGCCGGTGTCCACGACCGCGTTGCTCGACCGGGTCAGCTCGGCCGCGGCCACGCTGGTGTTGCACGAGTCGGCGCAGCAGCGGCTGCCCGAGGTGAAGCTGCCGGTCGAGGGCGAGTTGTTGCTGGTCGTGGGCCCGGAGGGCGGGATAAGCGACGCCGAACTGGCCGTGCTGGCGGAGGCCGGCGCGGTCGGGGTTCGGTTGGGTCCCTCGGTGCTGCGGGCGTCGACGGCGGGCGCGGTGGCCCTTGGCGCGCTCGGCGCTCTCACCAATCGGTGGCAGTAAGCGGAAGTTTCGCCGCTATGTCAGGGATTCGTGGCTTGCGACACCAATGTTGCCAAAACGTTTGGCGCTTTGGTGGCGCGCAGGCCCCTGGACAAGTTAACCTTTGTCAACGCCGTCGCAGGCAGGCGAAACGATCGAGAAAGGTCGTAAGCTCGTTTAGCGACTGGTACCTGACTCGCCGGACACCTCCCCCCTCGGTCCGGCGCCAGCTGTGCCGCGGTGGAGCGACCCCCAGGCTTCACCGCGGCGCAGCGCTCTATATGGGGACTTTTCCGCACATCACGTTCGAGTTTTCGGACGTTTTCGCTGCGCTGGTGCTCAGGGCCTACTCGATGCGCACTTGAGGCTTGTTTGTATACCTGGGTATTCTGAACCGTTCGATTTGGTGCGTTGAGCGGTCAATTCACAGCGTTGACCTGCGGTTACCCAGTGTCTCAACCGGACTGGGCGGTGACCGCGCGTGAACTGGGGCGCAACAGCGAGTTCGGGGTTGGGTCAGCCTCGCCGGGAAGGCCGCCTCGAAATGGTGAACACCTCGGGGTGAATCGCCAGAACATTGGCTACGGAACGTCTTTATATGCGACGGACTTCCTAACGCGGATAACCTGTCAAGGTTATTTATGGCGCCTTTTCCTAAGATTTGCGGCATTTTCGACGTGGGTGAAATAGCAACAACCTGCCGGAAAATCAAGACGATGATGCACCGGCTGGGCCGGTTCGCCTGCCGCTAGCCTGCACCCCATGACTGAGCAAGACTGCTTGTTCTGCAAGATCGTCGCGGGGGAGATCCCGGCGACCGTGGTCACCAGGACCGACCGCACCGTGGCCTTCCGGGACATCAACCCGCAGGCCGTCACGCACGTGCTGGTCATCCCCACTGAACACCACGAGGACGCCAAGGCACTCGCCGAGGCCGACCCGGTCCTGCTCGCCGAGATGATCACCACCGGTGCCCAGGTGGCGGAACTGGAAGGAATAGCCGAGTCCGGCTACCGGTTGGTTTTCAATACCGGTCCCGACGCAGGTCGGACGGTGTTTCACGCCCACCTGCACGTCCTCGGTGGCGAGCAACTCGGCCTGTTCGGCCGGGTCGGGGGCTGATTCTCCGGTGCGGGCTGTCGGTGTCGGCCGCTAGCATCGGAGATGACCAGGAAAAGCGTCACCAGGACAGCGCCTCAGCGCAGGAAGTAGGCCCGAGCGCACGTGGCCGGCACCACACCGGGTGGAGCTACCCGATCCGCGCGATCGGAGACCACCGCAGCAGTCCCGAACGGGACGAGCAACGGATCAGCCAACGGCTCAGCCCAGGGATCGGCTGACGCGGCCGCGGACGGCGCGCAGAGCGCTTCCTCGCGGTTCACCGTGCCCGACGGCGCCGTGTTGACCTTGCTCGGTTCGAGGGACGAGAACCTTCGCATGGCCGAGGAACTCCTCGACGCCGACGTGCACGTGCGCGGCAACGAGGTCACGCTCTCCGGCGCACCCGCCGACGTGGCCTTCGCCGAGCGGGTCTTCGCCGAACTGGTGACGTTGGCCGGTCGCGGCCAGCCGGTCGGCCCGGACACGGTCCGGCGCACCGTGGCGATGCTCTCCGCGGGCGCGGCCGAGTCGCCCGCCGAGGTGCTCAGCCTGGACATCATCTCCCGGCGCGGCCGCACCATCCGGCCCAAGACGCTGAACCAGAAGAAGTACGTGGACGCGATCGACGCGAACACGATCGTCTTCGGCATCGGCCCGGCCGGTACCGGCAAGACCTACCTGGCGATGGCCAAGGCCGTGCAGGCGTTGCAGGCCAAGCAGGTCAACCGGATCATCCTGACCAGGCCCGCGGTCGAGGCGGGGGAGCGGCTCGGGTTCCTGCCCGGCACGCTCTACGAGAAGATCGACCCGTACCTGCGGCCGCTCTACGACGCCCTGCACGACATGATCGACCCGGACTCGATTCCCCGGCTCATGCAGGCAGGCACCATCGAGGTCGCACCGCTGGCCTATATGCGTGGCCGCACCCTCAACGACGCGTTCATCATCCTCGACGAGGCCCAGAACACCACGCCGGAACAGATGAAGATGTTCCTGACCCGGCTCGGGTTCGGCTCCAAGATCGTGGTCACCGGTGACATCACTCAGATCGACCTGCCAGGTGGACAGCGCAGCGGCCTGCGCGTCGTGCGGGACATCCTGACCGGCGTCGGTGACGTGCACTTCTCCCTGCTGACCAGCCAGGACGTGGTCCGGCACAAGCTGGTGGGGGACATCGTGGACGCGTACGAGCGCTGGCAGAACGTGCAGGACTCGCAGGAGGACGCCAACGACCGGGCGGCCGGCGGGCGCCGTCGTGGCCACTGACGGCGCGGGCAGGCCGGAGGGGGCGGGCCCCCTTCAGGGGGTCGGCAATGAAACAGTGAGCACGTGAGCATCGAGATCGCCAATGAATCGGGCGTCGGCGTCAACGAGACCTCGATCGTCGCCGCCGCCCGGTTCGCGCTGGACCGGATGGGCGTGAGCCCGCTGGCCGAGTTGTCCGTACTGCTCGTCGAGCTCGACGTCATGTCGGACCTGCACGAACGGTGGATGGACCTGGAAGGTCCCACCGACGTGATGTCCTTCCCGATGGACGAACTGGACTCGGCGCGCCGCCCGGACGCCGCCGACGCGGGCCCCGCCCTGCTCGGTGACATCGTGCTGTGCCCCGCGTTCGCCCGCGAACAGGCCAAGAAGGCCGGGCACGGCCTGCTCGACGAACTGCACCTGCTCACCGTGCATGGCGTGCTGCACCTGCTCGGTTACGACCACGCCGAGCCCGCCGAGGAACGCGAGATGTTCACCCTTCAGCGGAGGATCCTCGCCGACTTCCACACGGCCCGGGACGAGGCGACCCGCCGCGCGGCCCAGCGCAACGCGGACGACAAGGTGCTCGGCGCGGTCGGCCTGGACAAGCCGGAGCCGGTCGCGGAGCCTGCCCCGGCCGACACCACCGAGGCCGAATAACGCACATGGCCGGACCGGCGAACTCGGCGCTGCTGTTCATCCTCGCCGTCATCGGCGTGCTCGCGGGCGGCGCGTTCGCCTGCGCGGACGCCGCGCTCGGCGCACTGTCCTCGGCCCGCGTCGACGAACTCGTCCGTGCGGGCCGACCCGGCGCGCGCCAGCTCGCCGCCGTGGTCGCCGATCGTCGCAGGCACATCAACCTGCTGCTGTTGCTGCGGCTGGTCTGCGAACTGACCGCGACCGTGCTGGTCACCGTGGCCTGCCTCGGACTGATCTCGCCGTCCTGGCTCGCGGTCGTGATCGCCGCGGTCGGCATGGTCGTGGTCTCCTACGTGCTGGTCGGCGTCGGCCCCCGCACGGTCGGCCGGCAGCACCCGTACCGGGTCGGGCTGATCGCGGCCGGTCCGGTCCGCGTGCTCGGCTACGTGCTCGGTCCGCTGTCCCGGTTGCTGATCTGGGTCGGCAACCTGATCACCCCCGGTCGCGGCTTCCGCGAAGGCCCGTTCTCCTCCGAAGTCGAACTGCGCGAACTCGTCGACCTCGCCGGTGAACGCGGGGTGGTGGACGAGGGCGAACGCGAGATGATCCACTCGGTGTTCGAACTCGGCGACACCATCGCGCGCGAGGTCATGGTGCCGCGCACCGAGATCGTCTGGATCGAGAAGACCAAGTCGGTGCGCCAGGCGCTCGCGCTGTCGCTGCGCACCGGGTTCACCCGCCTGCCGGTCATCGAGGAATCCGTCGACGACATCGTCGGCGTGGTCAACCTCAAGGACCTGATGCGCGACACCCTCGCCGAACCGGCGGACGCCCACACGGTCGGTGAGCTGATGGGCGCCGCCGCGTTCGTCCCCGACACCAAGCGCCTCGACGAGTTGCTCAAGCAGATGCAGCGCGACCGCACCCACCTCGCGATCGTGATCGACGAGTACGGCGGCACTGCGGGTCTGGTCACGATCGAGGACATCCTGGAGGAGATCGTCGGTGAGATCACCGACGAATCCGACGACCCCGACGAGCGCCCGCCGATCGAGAAACTGCCGGACGGCACGGTCCGGGTCAGCTCCCGGCTGACCACAGAGGACCTCGGCGAACTGTTCGACGTCGAACTCGACGACGACGACGTGGAAACCGTCGGCGGCCTGCTCGCGCAGCGCCTCGGCCGGGTGCCGCTGCCCGGCACCGAAGCCGAGATCGCCGGCCTGCGGCTGCGCGCCGAAGGCGGCAAGGACCGGCGCGGCCGCATCCGGATCACCTCGGTCCTGGTCCGCCCGGCAGACAAGACAGCCGACACCGCGAAACACCCCCGAGAGAGGAGCGCCGACCGTGGCTGACACCCTGCCCGGCCTGGACACGCTGGCGGCCGAGGACGCCAAGATCGTCACCCTGGCCCGGTCGGCCCGAGCCAGGACCGGCGCGAGCGAGGGCGCCGCGGTCCGCGACACCGACGGCCGCACCTATGCCGCGTGCACGGTGAACCTGCCCGCGCTGAAGCTGACCGCGTTGCAGGCCGCCATCGCCGCCGCCGTGTCCAGCGGCGCCGAGGGCCTGGAGGCCGCCGCGGTCGTCACCGAAGCCGAATCGGCCGACCCGGACTCGATCGCCGCCGTGCACGACCTCGGCGCGAGCGCGCCGGTCTTCGTCGCCAACCCGGCCGCGACCGAGATCAGGACCGCCTGACCCCGGGGTAGGCGCCCAGGCCAGCTGCCATCGGTCAGGGGAGCTGGGATACCGAGAGGTTGTTGCCGTCCGGGTCGAGGAACCACACGACCCGGGCACCGCTCGGCGCCGTCCAGATCCCGCGCGAGTCCTGCTCGAAGCCCTCGTACCGGGTGAACTCCACCCCGCGCAGGATCAGCAGGTCCGCGGCCGCCTCGATGTCCGGTACGTTCCAGCCCAGCACCGTGTACGGCGCGGCGTGCACCTGCGCAACGGCAGTGATCCGCAGGCTGGTCGTGCCGACGGTCGCGACCAGGGAGAACGGCCGCTGATCGTCGAGGTCCAGGCCCAGTGTCTCGCCGTAGAATCGCTCGGCGACATCCAGATCGGACACGCCGACGAACGCCACGATCGATCCGGCCCACGTCATGCGCAGACTCTACGGGACAATGGCAGGATGACCGCCGCACCGCAGGAACACCGTTCGGGGTTCGCGTGTTTCGTCGGCCGGCCCAACGCCGGCAAATCCACGCTGACCAATGCACTCGTCGGCAGCAAGGTGGCGATCACCTCGGACAAGCCGCAGACCACCCGGCACACCATCCGCGGCATCGTGCACCGACCTGAAGCGCAACTGATCCTGGTCGACACCCCTGGCCTGCACCGGCCACGCACCCTGCTCGGTGAACGGCTCAACGACCTGGTCCGGGAAACCTGGTCCGAAGTGGACGTCGTCGGGCTGTGCATCCCGGCCGACCAGAAGATCGGGCCAGGCGACAAGTTCATCGCCGCCGAACTCGCCAAACTCGGTCGCAAGACGCCTGTCGTCGGCATCGTCACCAAGACCGACCTGGTCTCCCGCGAGCGCGTCGCCGAGCAACTGCTTGCCCTGCAAGGCGTGATGGAGTTCGCCGACCTGATCCCGGTGTCCGCTGTGGACGGTTACCAGGTCGGTCTGCTCACCGACCTGCTCGTCGGCCACCTGCCCGCCGGGCCGCCGCTCTACCCGGACGGCGAGCTCACCGACGAACCGGAAACCACCCTGGTCGCCGAACTGATCCGGGAAGCCGCGCTGGAAGGCGTCCGCGACGAACTGCCGCACTCGATCGCGGTCACCGTCGAGGAGATGCGGCCCCGCGAAGGCCGCGACGACATCCTGGAGATCTTCGCCGAGCTCTACGTCGAGCGGCAGAGCCAGAAGGCCATCGTGATCGGCCGCCAGGCGGAACGGCTCAAGCAGGTCGGCACCAGCGCCCGCAAGCAGATCGAAGCCCTGCTGGGCACCCGCGTCCACCTGGACCTGCACGTCAAGGTGGCCAAGGACTGGCAGCGCGACCCCAAGCAACTGCGCAAGCTCGGATTCTGACCGCGCGTACGAGCAGGAAAGCCCGGCAGAAGTGGCACGATGAGACCATGAGTCTGTACCGCGACACCGGCGTGGTGCTGCGCGTGCACAAGCTCGGCGAGGCCGACCGGATCATCACCCTGATCACCCGCAGGCACGGCAAGGTGCGCGCGGTCGCCAGGGGAGTGCGGCGGACCAAGTCCCGCTTCGGTGCCCGGCTGGAGCCGTTCGGCCATGTCGACGTGCAGTTCTACACCGGGCGCACGCTCGACGTCGTCACCCAGGTACAGACCGTGGACGCCTTCGGGCTGACCATCGTCGACGACTACCCCCGCTACACCGCCGGCTGCGCGGTACTGGAAACCGCCGACCGCCTCGCAGTCGAAGAGGGCGAACCGGCGCTGCGGCTGTATCTGCTGGTCGCAGGCGCGTTGCGGGCGCTCGCCGCGGGCGAACGCGACCCGTCGCTGGTGCTCGACGCGTTCCTGTTGCGCGCCATGGCCTATGCCGGCTGGGCGCCCGCGATCATGGAGTGCGCGCGCTGCGCCGACCCGGGACCGCACCGCGCGTTCAACATCCAGGCCGGTGGCGCGGTCTGCCCCCGCTGCCGACCGCCCGGCTCGTCCAGCCCGGCGGGTGAGACCATTGTGCTGCTGGCCGCGCTGCTCGACGGTGACTGGCCCGCAGTCGAACTGACCGGCGCGCCGGCGCGCCGGGAAGCCAGCGGACTGGTCGCCGCGCTGTTGCAGTGGCACCTGGAGCGGCAACTCCGCTCGCTGCCGCTGGTGGAGCGCCGGCCCTCGGTGCCATCGCCCTAGCCTGCTGGGGCACGATCGTTTCGCGACACATGCGTTGAGAAAGGTGTGGCCATCATGCTGCGAGGACGGGGCAGTCGGCGAACCCAGCCGTACAAGCCGCCGGAGCCGCACCCCTCCGGAGCCCGCCCGCCCGCGATCCCGGCCGAGTTCGTGCCCCAGCACGTCGCCATCGTGATGGACGGTAACGGCCGCTGGGCCAACGAACGCGGCCTGCCAAGGGTCGAAGGCCACAAGCGCGGCGAGGAGGTGGTGCTCGACGTGCTCAAGGGCGCCATCGAGATCGGCGTGAAGTGGGTCTCGCTCTACGCGTTCTCCACCGAGAACTGGAAGCGCAGCCCCGACGAGGTGCGCTTCCTGATGAACTTCAACCGCGACGTCATCCACCGGCGCGTCGACGAGTTCGTCGACCTCGGCATCCGGCTTCGCTGGGCAGGCCGTCCCCCGAGGCTGTGGCGCAGCGTCACCAACGAGCTGCAGATCGCCGAGGAGCGCACCAAGGACTGCGACGTGCTCAACCTCACCATGTGCGTCAACTACGGCGGTCGAGCGGAGATCGCCGACGCCGCCAAGGAGATCGCCCGGCTCGCCGCCGCAGGCAAGATCAACCCGGACAAGGTCGACGAGAAGATGCTGGCCAAGCACTTCTACCGACCGGACATCCCGGACGTCGACCTGTTCATCCGGCCCTCCGGCGAGCAGCGCACGTCCAACTTCATGCTCTGGCAGGCCGCCTACGCCGAACTCGTCTTCCAGGACATTCTCTGGCCCGACTTCGACCGCCGCGACCTGTGGAGCGCCTGCGAGATCTACGCTCGTCGCGACCGCCGGTTCGGCGGCGCAGTAGACCACACCGAAGGCAAGACCTCGACCGGCCCGACCGCCGCCGAAGTCGAAGCAGCAGAAGCCGAAGCAGCCGCCCAGTTGGAGGGTTCGCGTTGACAGACAAGAGCAGCGAGGCCAGCACTACCGCCGCCCTGCTGACCCTGGCCGCGCAGGCCCTCGAGCAGTTCCACGACGTGCACGTCGACGACGACGGCGCGCTCACCTTCCGGCACGGTGACGTGCCGTGCGCGGTGCAGGCCATGCAGCTCGCCGAGGGCCTCGCCGTGCTCAGCCTGACCTGCGTCGTCGCCTGGGACCTGCCCGACTCGCCCGACCTCGCCTCCTCCGCCGCCGAACGCGCAGGCCAGGGCCTGTTCGGCACGCTCGGCGTCGTCCGCAACGACCGCGGGCTTGACGTGACCCTGCGCTACACGTTCCCGGCCGCGGGCCTGAACGCGAGTGCGCTGGGCACCCTGCTGATGCTCGTGGTGTCCACGGCGTCGCAACTGCGCACCGAACTGCTCGCCGAAGCCGCGGGCTGACCTTTCGTGGCGACCGCGACCGAGCAGCCCACCCCGGCTCGCTCGGCGCGGCCCCGGCGCCGTGCCGGCTCCCTGGAAGTGCTCTGCGCCATCCTGGTGCTAGCGGTGCTCACCCAGAACTGGCTCGGCGACCTGCTCGACGTACCCGCGCTGCGCACCGGCGCCACCGTGTTCGTCGCGGTCTGCGTGCAGGCCCTGCCGTTCCTGGTGCTCGGCGTGCTGATCAGCGGCGCGATCGCGGCATTCGTGCCCGCCCGCCTGCTGCGCAGGGTGCTGCCCGCCAACCCGGCGCTCGCCGTGCCCGTCGCGGGCCTCGCCGGAATCGCATTGCCCGGCTGCGAATGCGCGTCCGTGCCGGTCGCGCGCCGACTCATGCAACAGGGCGTGCCTGAACCGGTCGCGCTGGCCTTCCTGCTCGCCGCGCCCGCCGTCAACCCGGTCGTGCTGGTCGCCACCGCGGTCGCCTTCCCGACCGCGCCGCAGCTGGTGCTCGCCCGATTCCTCGCCTCGCTCGCCACCGCGATCCTGCTCGGCTGGGCCTGGGCCAGATTCGGCCGCAGGCAATGGATCCTGGACCGCGCGCTGCGCGCGGTGCCGCTGCGCGCGGGCAGCTCGAAATGGGCGATGTTCGCGGAAACCGCCCGCACCGACCTCGCCGAAGCGGGCGGTTTCCTGGTCATCGGCGGTCTCACGGCGGCAACGCTGAACGTCCTCGTGCCGCAGTCCTGGTTCGCCGTGGTCGGCCGCAACGCGGTGCTCGGGGTCGCGGTGATGGCCGTGCTCGCGGTGATTCTCGCGCTGTGCAGCGAAGCGGACGCGTTCGTCGCCGCTTCCCTTGCTCCGCTGCCGTTGTTGCCGCGCCTGGTGTTCCTGGTCGTCGGCCCGGCCGTTGACGTCAAACTGATCGCCTTGCAGGCAGGCGCCTTCGGCCGCGCCTTCGCAGCCCGCTTCGCGCCGGCCGCGTTCGTGGTCGCGACCGGGTGTGCCGTTGTCGTCGGCCTGATCGTGCTCGGCGGCTACCGCTAAATTCGCTGGCGCACCGGGCATCCGTGCGTACTCTCATCTTCGCACCCGGTGCGAAGGCGACGGCTACTTCGGCTGAACCTCTGCCCCATGGGCGGGTTTCCCCCGTCGAGGGGGATAACCGTCGCCGACTTGACCTCGGGAGGCACGTGCACCGGCCCGGTGCGCGGTGAACGGCTACTTCGCAACCCTGGATACGTGGGTGGCTTCGCGCTGCCCTCGTCCGTGAAAGGCATCGAGATCCGCCGCCGTTCGTCACTCGATCTCGGGCCGAACCGCGCCACCTTCCGCGTACCGGACAACGAACTGAGCGGAAGGAGCAAGCAGATGGCGAAGTTCAACACCAGTACCGCCCGGCCAACCCCAGCAGCGTTGATCACCGGCGAGAAACGGCCCAGCGGTGTCACCTACGAAGGCGGCGCAGGCTACGCGCGGGACGCCATCAGCGAGCTCTTCCTGCTCGCGGTGTCCAACATGGTCGGTGAAAACACCTTCTACGAAGCCGCGACCGATCGCGACGACCGGTACCGCACCCTGGTCCGTGCCGCGACCCTTGCCGATCCGGAATGGACGGTCAGGTTCCTGCGCTGGTTGCGCCAGGACGCGAACCTGCGCTCGGCTTCCCTGGTCGGCGCCGCGGAATTCGTGCGGGCTCGGCTCGACGCGGGTGAATCCGGACTGTCCCGGCAGGTCGTCGATTCGGTGCTGCGACGCGCCGACGAACCCGGCGAACTGCTGGCGTACTGGACGGCCGCGTACGGCCGCGCCGTGCCCAAGCCGGTCAAGCGCGGCATCGCCGATGCGGTCGGTCGGCTCTACCACGAACGCGCGCTGCTCAAGTGGGACTCGGACGCCCGAGGTTTCCGCTTCGGCGACGTGCTCGACCTGGTGCACGCCACGCCTGCCGTCGCGGGTCAGGGTGCGCTGTTCGAGCATGCCATCGACCGCAGGCACCACCGGGGCAACCCGATCCCGGCCGATCTCGCGGTGCTGCGCGGGCACGCGGAGCTGATGGCGCTGCCACTGGACGCGCGCCGGGCACTGTTCGACTCGCCCGACGCGGTCGACACACTGCGCGCGGCGGGCATGACCTGGGAATCGGTCGCCGGCTGGTTGCAGGGTCCGCTCACCGCGCCGGTGTGGGAAGCGCTGATCCCGGTCATGGGCTACCAGGCGTTGCTGCGCAACCTGCGCAACTTCGACCAGGCAGGCGTCAGCGACGAGGTCGCGGCCACGGTCGCGACCAAACTCGCCGACCCGGCCGAGGTGGCGCGGTCCCGGCAGTTGCCCATGCGGTTCCTGTCGGCCTACCGGTCCGCGCCGTCGCTGCGGTGGTCGTGGGCGTTGGAGCAGGCGATCGGGCACTCGCTGGCAAACGTGCCGGTCCTGCCGGGCCGGACGCTGGTGCTGGTGGACACCTCCTCCTCGATGCGCAGCGTCTTCTCCGCCAACGGCAGCCTGATGCGCTGGGATGCCGCGGCGGTGTTCGGCTTGGCGCTGGCGCAACGTTGCCGGGACGTGGATGTGGTCTCCTTCGCCCACGCCGGTACCTGGCAGGGCCGGACGTTCCCGGCCAGCCTGGTGTTCCACCTGCGGGCGGGCGAGTCGCTGCTGGCGGCGGTGCGCAGGTGGGACGATGGCGGCTACTTCATCGGCGGCGGCACGGACACGGTGGGCGCGGTGCGCAAGCGCTTCGCAGGCCACGACCGGGTCGTCATCCTGACCGACGAACAGGCAGGGCGCGGCGACGTGGGCGGCGCACTGTCCGCCGATGTTCCGCTGTTCACCTGGAACCTCGCGGGCTACCCGCGCGGCCACGCGCCGGCAGGCACGCGCAACCGGTACACCTTCGGCGGGCTGACCGACGTCGGCTTCCGGTTGATCCCGCTGCTGGAATCGGGCCGCGACGCGCAGTGGCCGTTCTGACCGGTCCGTTCCCCGGCCCCGGCTAGGCTGACCCAGCCGGGGCCGAGGGGCGCGGGCGGAAAGGGCGGCGGTGCGGCGGGAAGCGCAGAACATCCTGCTGTTGCTGGTCGGCGGTGCGCTGCTCAAGATCACCCTCGACGGCACGTACCTGCGCTACGTGAAGCCCACCGTCAAACCCTGGGTGCTGACCGCCGGCGTGGTGATGGTGGCGCTCGCGGTGATCGCCATCGTCGCCGACATCCGCACCGCCCGGCCAGCCCCGACCGACGATCTGCACGGCCACGCCCACAACGCTCGCAGTCCGTGGCTGCTCGTACTGCCCGTGCTCGCCATCTTCCTGATCGCGCCGCCCGCCCTCGGCGCGGACTCCGTGCTGCGCTCGGACGGGCGCACGGTCGCTCCCGTTGTGCAGCAAGGATCTTCGGCCTTCCCGCCGCTGCCGAACGAAGCGGTCGTCCCACTGGATCTCAGCGAATTCATCACGCGCAGCGTGTGGGACGGAACGCATTCGCTGACCGGTCGTGCGGTCGCGTTGACCGGTTTCGTCGTCCAGGATCACGGCTCGGCCTACGTTGCCAGGCTGGTGATCACCTGCTGCGCAGCCGACGCGAC
>DASXOJ010000005.1:0-30489 GCA_036494465.1 Pseudonocardiaceae bacterium | reverse complement strand
TGACCAGCGGTACCAACGATTTCCGCGAGAACGGCGGCGCCTGCGGCAACGACTACCTGTGCACCTCGGTAGCCGGTTACGACGGCCCCACCGGCCTCGGCACCCCCAACGGCACCGGCGCCTTCTGAGCGCACAGCCTGGCCCC
The DNA here is from genome assembly GCA_036494465.1 of Pseudonocardiaceae bacterium. Taxonomy (GTDB): domain Bacteria; phylum Actinomycetota; class Actinomycetes; order Mycobacteriales; family Pseudonocardiaceae; genus CAJCJE01. Next base: position 30,344 of record DASXOJ010000005.1, on the reverse strand, counting down.
TCGGTTGTCGCCGAGGGGCCAGGCTCAGATCAGCCGCGCACGATCGAGCCGTGCAGATCAGGTGACGACGCGATATCCACTTCGCTGAACCGATCCGTCACCCACTGCCCGCGCGAGAACAGCTGGGTCTGGTCGGTGAAGTGCGGCGAAGCCGGATTCGCTGACTCCGAATAGGTCAGCATCGTCTTCGCCTTCGGCCCGCTGCGGGTCAGCTCCACCGCCATGATGAAACTGGACCCGAAATCCACCGGCCCGAACTTCCCGGTACTGCTGGTCAGCTCCCCGGACGGCTGGATCGCGTTGAAGCAGCCGAACACGTCCGGGCAGCCCGGGATCGGAATCGACTGGTACTGCTGCACCGCGCCGACGCTCACGTCCGGTGCGACGTGCTTGCTGTTCATGAACTCCACCGCGTTCGCGAACACCCTCGGCACATCGGTATCGGCGGTGTTGATGCCGCGCGGCGTTGTCAACGGGTTCTTCGCGTCGTAGGGCACCGTCCACCAGGCGTCGTGCTGCACGCCGGACCCTTTGAGCTGGTTGAAGAACTCCTCCCACAACACCGCGCCCCGACTGTCCACCGTGGTCTTCAGATCCCATCCGGCCAATGCCTGACACGCCGCGCTCACGTCGACCTTGGTCCCGTCAGACGCGGTCAGTACCGGATCCTTGGTGCACATCGCGACCACATCGTCCCGGTTCCCGTTCTCGGCGGTCTGCATCCGGTCGCCGAACATGGTCTGCTGCAACGAGGACAGCGTGAACCCGGGCGGGCCGAAGCCATCCGTGCCCGCGATGCGCTCGTTGATCATGTTCAGGCTCAGCTGCGGCCTCGGCGCGGGTTGGGTGCCCGGCGCGTCACCGAAGATCGCCGGATAACTGGTGATCGGCGTGTCCGCGTTCACCAGCCACGGTGTGTTGTTGGAGTTGGCCACATAGGACTTGCTGGCCAGCTTCGGCACCGAGCCAGGACCGAAGATGCCAGGCTGAACGGCGGTCGGATCGTTCCCCCATCCGCAGTTTGACGTCGACCCGTCCAGGATGAACGTGTCCGGGAACTCCGCGTTGCCCTGCGGCGTGTCCACGCACCGCGCCGCTTCCGCGTCGGTCACGTCCGGCACCACCGACGCGTCCGCGAAGTACGCCTGCCCGGAACTGTCCGACGCCATCGTGTAGGTGAACGGAATGCCCTGGTAGGTGTTCTGCGCCTGCCGCAACTGGGCGACGCTCTGCGACTCGTCCATCGCCAGCCACTCGCTCATGCCGCGCATGTTCTGCGCGTTCACGTCGTCGATGGCGAACGCGCTGCTCGCCGACCACTGCAGGTTCAGCACCGGACCGAACCGCGAGTAGTACAGCGTCTGCGGTTGCGGCGTGACCTTTCCGCCCGCGCCGCGCACCTGCACGGTCACCGTGCGCGTGGTCATCGCCTCCGCTTTGCCGTCGACCAGATAGCTCGTCGGTTTCCCCGGTACCAAGGCCAGCTGGTAGAGCGTGAACCGCTGCGCGGTGGACACCGTGTGCGTCCACGCCACGCTCCGGGTGTGCCCGATCTCCACCACCGGCGTCCCGTACAGGCTCGCCCCGCTCACGTCGAGCACCCCGGGAATGGTCAGCTGTACCTGGTAGAAACGATCGGCGCCACCCCACGGGAAGTGCGGGTTCCCCAGCACCATCCCGTCCTTGCCGACGGTCGCGTCCTTCCCGATACCCCACCCGTTGCTGCCAAAGGCATCCTTCGAAATCGACGGCAACTTCGGCGCGGCAGAGGACTTCGCAGCGTTCGCGGCAGGCGGAGTCGCGGTGGCCACCAACTGCTTGATCTGCGCTATCCCACCGAACTGCTGGATGTCGTAGATGTCGGTCCACAGATCAAGCGCCGTGATCGGCCCGACCCAGGCCGCGCCACGACAGGTGGGATCGGGCAGGTTCTTGACCCCGGTGTCCGCAAGGTACTTGTTGAAACCAGCGGCATAGCCATCGACGAGCTGCCGGGTCTGCGTGGTCGGCCCCAACGGTGCAGGCTGCGCGACGAGCTTCTGCACCACCCCGGACTGTCGTAATTCGGTGAAGTACGCATCGCTGGCCAGGTTCGTCGCCGGATCCAGCGGATCACCGGAATCCGCGTCCGGACCGAAGAACTCGGACCGCTCGCCGCGCAACGCCAGCACCCGCTGCGCGAGCATGCAGAAATTGTCCTGAGCGAACGCATAGCCGTAGCCGTAGCCGAGACTGCCGAAATTACCTGCGAGAATGTGCGGAATTCCGTACTCGGTCCGTCGAATGTCCGCAAGATACCCATGCGGGCCTGCCGACTGACCCACCAACGTATCCGCGCCACCGGCATTCGCCGATGGCGCCGCCGACGCCGAAATACCGGTGCCGAGCACGGTCAACGCCGCGCACGCCACGATCACCGGCACGCGCCAGCGTAACTGTCTGCGTGATGTCATGCGCCGACTTTCCCAGCGTCCAAAGGAAAAGCCAATGCGCAGACCACGAAATCAGGGATCCCCTAAGGGGAATATCAACCCAGGGTCGCAGCCGGATCCTCTGGTTGGCGTACGGGGATTTCCGCGGAGTCAGCCAGCCGCAGCTTGCGCCGCGCCCGTTCGTAGAAGGTGGTCATGCCCAACCGCACCACCCGCGCGGCGGCCGGTCGCCCCCGGAGATCGATCCGGTCACCGGGTTCCACATACCCGGCCACGATCCCGTCCACCTCGACCGCGAGCCGGCCGCTGGTGGGCAGCACCTCCAGTTCGACCGAGTCGTGCACCGACAGCACCACGCCCCGGTTGTACGCGGAGTGCGGCGCGGCAGGCGTGACCAGCAACGCCTCCACCGCCGGGCTGGTGATCGGCCCGCCCGCCGAGAAGCTGTACGCGGTCGACCCGGTCGGCGTCGCCACGATCACCGCGTCCGCCGCGTAGCTGACGAACGGCTGACCGCCCACGTGCACCGCGACCACCGCGCTCCCGTCGCCCGGCACGCGCACCACGGCGACATCGTTGAACGCGGTCACCGTCCGGTCGCCGACCACCGCGTCGACCGCGAGGCGCGGCTCGATGGTGAAGTCGTGCTCGTCGATGGCGGTCAGCGCGTGCGGCAGGTCCGGCACGTCGACCTCGGCGAGAAAGCCGAGCTTGCCCAGGTTCACCCCGAGCACGGGCGCCCGCTGCCGGTCGGCCAGCCGCATCGCCCGCAGCATGGTGCCATCGCCGCCCAGGCTGACCACCAGATCCGCGCGGCTGCCCAGCTCCGCTGCCGTGACCGGGATCGCGGTGCAGGTCAGCCTGCGGATCTCTTCCTTGATGGCGAGGATCTCGATGCCGCGACCGGCCGCCCAGCCGGTCACCGCCGAGACCGCGGCCTCGGAGTCACGTTCCGGATGCAGGACAAGCCCAGCTGAATGCACTCGCCCAGTGTGCCCTAGAGACCCTGACCTGGCGACGCTGCTTTCAGCGCTCGGTCCACACCGGCTGGACCTCCTCCAGCGACGCGTCGAGCGTCAGCGCGCAACGCCACCAGGTCCGCTCGGGGGTTGGCGAGATCATCATTACGGTTGGGACATGTGTCCCAATTCGTCGATCCGCCCGGTACGCTGCTACGCGTGGTGGCAGCAGGCCGGGTGAAGCACAACACCGACGACAACCGGCGTAAGAAGCAGGACCAGATCATCCAGGCGGCCAAGGACGTCCTGGCCAGAGAAGGTCTGGCCGCGTGCACCGCGCGGTCGGTCGCGGATGCCAGTCCGCTGACGAAAAGCGCGATCCACTACTACTTCAACGACATCAACGAGATCATCGATCGCGCGGTCGCGGGCCACATCGATGCGATGCTCGGCGCGCTGCGCAGGGTCGCCGACGAGGCCACCGACCCGCGCGAGCGGCTGTGGCGCGTGGTGGACGTCTACCTCAGCAGGTTCGTCAACGAGCAGCACGCCGCGTTCATCTGGTTCGAGTACTGGATCAGCGCCGCCCGCCGCGAATCGCTGAGCGCCGCCCAGCAGATGCTCGACCAGGTGCGCGCGTTCCTCGTCGAGCTGATCTCCGAGCTGTCACCGGCACATGCCGACGAAACCGCGCATGCGGTGCTGTCCTGGCTGCTCGGCACGATCGTCCAGCAGCACGTCCGGCCGAAGTCCTCGGAAGAGTTGCGCCGCGAATTGGATCGCATGCTGTCGGAGTGACGCCCTAGCCTGGACGGGTGGAGTCGACTCGTGTTGATCGCTGGTTGTGGGCGGTGCGGCTGACCAAGACCCGGTCGGAGGCGGCAGCGGCGTGCCGGGGTGGGCATGTGCGGGTGAACGACCGGCCTGCCAAGGCCGCGACCACGGTCGTGCCCGGTGACCAGGTGCGTGCGCGGGTGGCCAGTGGCACGCGGACGGTCGAGGTGGTGCGGACGATCGAGAAGCGGGTCGGCGCCGCCGACGCGGTCACCTGCTTCATCGACCACACGCCGAAACCGCCACCCGAGTCGGCGATGGCACTTCCGGTGGCACAACGCGAGCGTGGCGCGGGCCGCCCCACCAAGCGTGATCGGCGGGTGCTGGACCGCTTCAGGTCCGACCACCTGCCCTGACCGCTTGGTGCCAAGGCTGGCATTGCTTTGGCACAAACTGTGTGCCACGATGGCACCATGACCGAGAACCCCACCCTGCCGGTCGACCGACCCGCCGGCTGCCCCTTCGACCCGCCCGCCGAGCTGCGCGAACGCCCCGGGCTGAGTCGGCTCGCCTACGCCGACAGGCACGCTGGCTGGCTCGTCACCACTCGCGACCTGGCCCGCACCGTGCTCGCCGACCCCCGGTTCAGCATCCGCTACGAACTCCTGCACGTGCCGGTCCCCGCCGCTGCCGGGGTGGGCCCGCTCCCGCCCGCCGAACCCGGTGACTTCACCGGCATGGACGCGCCGCGGCACACCCGCTACCGGCGACTCCTGGTCGGCGAGTTCACCGTGCGCCGCATGCGCCAGCTGACCGAGCGCGTCGAGCAGATCACGCAGGCCCAGCTCGACGAAATGCAGCGCATCGGCCCGCCCGCCGACCTGGTCAGCTCCTTCGCGTTCCCGGTGCCGACGCAGATGATCTGCGAACTGCTCGGCGTGCCCTATGAGGAGCGGGAACTGTTCCAGCGCAACGCATCCCTGATCGCCGGCAGCAGTGGTGGCGACGGCAACGCGGCGGCAGCGGCGGCGGCCTTCGGCGAACTCCAGTCCTACATGAGCGAGCTCGTCACGCGGAAGCGCGCGCACCCCACCGACGATCTGCTCAGCGGCCTCACCGGCAGCGACCTCACGCACGAGGAACTGACCACGATCGGCAGCGTGCTGCTCGCGGCCGGTCTGGAAACCACCGCGAGCATGATCGCGCTCGGCACCTGGGCGCTGTTGCAGCACCCCGACCAGTTCGCCGCGCTGCGCGCCGACCCGGCACAGGCGGACACCGCGATCGAGGAACTGTTGCGCTACCTGAGCATCGTGCCGTTCACGTTGCGCGCGGCGCTGGAGGACGTGGAGATCGACGGCACGCTGATCGGCAAGGGCGACACCGTCACCATCGCGCTCCAGCAAGCCAATCGCGACGCCAGGTACTACCCTGATCCGGACACTGTGGACATCGGGCGCGACGCCGCCACCCAGGTCGCGTTCGGCCACGGCATCCACCAGTGCATCGGCCAGCAACTGGCCAGAGTGGAGCTGCGCGTCGCGGTTCCCGCGCTGGTCAAGCGTTTCCCCAACCTGCACCTCGCCATCCCGTCCGACGAGGTCCCGCTGCGCGGCAACGCCACCACGTCCGGCGTGCACCAGTTGCCCGTCACCTGGTGAGGTTGTCCGCCGCGAGGCGGACCCGCTGATCATCCCCGGGTCTGATGCCGCGACGAATCGGCCGCACCTAGCGTGTGCTCCGTGAACACGTTCAACGTCGCTGTGAACCAACACCTGGTGGCCAGCGGAATCGGCGCGCTCGGCATCGTGCTCATCGCCGCTGTCGGCATCGGCTACGTGATCTTCTTCATCGCGGCGCTGCTCAGCGTGCTCGGCTCCCGGGTCGGTTGCCTCGGCAAGCTGGTCTGGTTCCTGGTGATCCTCTGCCTTCCGTTCCTGGGCAGCCTGCTCTGGTTCGTCGCGGGCCGCCCGCGCGACTAACCAGGCGGCAACGTCAGCGGCAGACCGAATCGCGTGAACGGCTCCGTACCGAGAAACGTGGTCATCCGGCTGATCCGGTCGCCTGCCAGCGTCAGTACCATCACTCCCCGGGCATGCGCCACACCGGTTTCCGGATCGCAGACGTAGCGGCCGAACGCGGGCTGACCGTTGGCCCGGGTCGGCACCAGCCGGACCGGCGGGGCACCCTCGACGAAGACGATGCCGCTGAAGAAGCCGCCGATAGCATCCCGGCCCTGGTATTCGTGCGGCAGCGGTGGCATGGACAGCCAGGCGCCGTCGGTGAGCAACCCGATCATGGCCGGGACGTCGCCGCTCTCGAACGCCGTCACGAACGCGGCAACCACACGCCGCTCGGCCGGGGAGTTCGGCAACGGGGGAGCGTCGAGGGATTCGCGACCGGCCAGCGCGTTGCGGGCTCGTTTCAGGCCGCTCGCCACCGCGTCCTCGGTGGTGTCCAGCAGATCGGCCACTTCGGCGCCCCGGTAACCGAGGACGTCGCGCAGTACGAGGATGGCGCGCTGGCGGGGCGGCATCGTCTGCACGGCGGCCACGAACGCCAGGGACACCGCCTCACGGCTCTCCACCTGCGCTTCCGGGCCGGGCACCGGCGCGTCGAACTCGATCGCGTTGTCGGGGGAGGGCTCCAGCCACGTCACTTCGCCGCGCCTGCACGGCTCCGGCAGATGGTCGGCCGATGGCACGGACGCCAGCACGGGCCGGCGGTCGCGGTCGCGCAGCGCGTTCAGGCAACGGTTCGTCGCGATGCGGTAGAGCCAGGTACGCACCGAGGAACGGCCCGCGAACCCGTCGATGTTGCGCCATGCCGCCAGCAACGTCTCCTGGACCAGGTCCTCGGCGTCGCCAACGGATCCCAGCAACCGGTAACAGTGCACGTGCAACTCCCTCCGGTGCGGCTCGGTGAGTTCGCTGAACGCCGCCGCGTCACCTCCGCGCGCGCCCGACAGCAACGATTCCTCCACGGTCACGTCGTCCTCACCCCTCCGCGGCGACAGTTCGGCATCTGTACTGACACCGGCCGAGCCCGAAATCGGTCGCGCCCGGTTTCCCGGTCCACCCGTGTCTACCTCAACATGTCATCCACGACCACGCTCACCACGCCACCGGCCCGCGACACGAGCACCCGGCAAGGCTGGACGCTCGCGCTCGCGAGCGTCGGGTCCTTCCTGGTGATCCTGGACCTGTTCGCGGTCTCGACCGCGCTGCCGTCCCTGCGGGTGGCCCTGCACGCGAGCATCACCACGCTCGACTGGATCATCAATGCCTACACGCTCACCTTCGCGGTGCTGCTGATGGCCGCCGCCGCGCTCGGCGACCGGTGGGGCAGACGAAGGGCCTACCTGGCCGGTCTCCTGCTGTTCGCCGGTGCCTCCGCCGCCTGCGCCCTCGCGGGCAACGGTGCCGAACTGGTCGCCGCCCGAGCCGTGCAGGGCGTCGGCGCCGCCCTCATCATGGCGACGGCGCTCGCCCTGATCAACGCCGCCTACCCGGCCGGACGGCGGGGCTGGGCAATGGGAGTCTTCGGTGCCGTCACGGGCATCGCGACCACGCTGGGCCCGGTGCTCGGCGGGGTCCTCACCGAACTGCTGAGCTGGTCGTACATCTTCTGGATCAACGTCCCGGTCGCGGTGGCCGCCGCCGTCTGCGTCGCGCTGCGCATCAGCGACGGCCGAAGCCGTGCGGGCGCCGACCGGCGAGCGCTGGACCTACCCGGGCTGGCGCTGGGTGGCGCCGCGGTACTCGCCCTGGTGTGGGGCGTGATCCGCGCCGCCGCCGATGGCTGGGGCGACGGCTGGGTGATCACCGCGCTGGTGCTCGGCGTCGTCCTGCTGGCGGCCCTGCTCGTCCGGCTGCGGCGAGCCCGTCAGCCACTGATCCCGTTGCGGCTGTTCGCCGATGCCCAGTTCGCCACGGGCATCATCGGCATCTTCCTGCTGACGGCGTCCGTGACGGCGGTGGTGTTCTTCACCGCGCAGTTCCTCCAGAACGCGCAGGGCAACAGCCCGTTGACGGCCGGACTGCACCTGTTGCCGCTGGGGGTTGTCCCGCTCCTCCTCGGGATGCGGTCCGGCGCCTACGCCGACCGGCTGGGTACCCGGCCGATGATCCTGCTCGGGCTGATCCTGCAAAGCGTTGGCATCGCGATCATCGCCGCGTTCTCCAGCGCCGGCCTGCCGTATCCGGTGCTGGGCGGTGCCATGGCGATCCTCGCCGCCGGTTTCACCTTCGCCGTGCCCGCGTTGACGAAATCGGTGGTGGGTTCGGTACGGCCCGACGACATCGGCACCGCCTCCGGCCTGTTCAGCACCGTCCGCCAGGTCGGCGGGGCCTTCGGGGTCGCGGCAGGCTCGGCCGCCTTCGGCGCGGCCGGTGGCTACGGCTCGGCGGACGCCGTCGCCGCCGGCTATCGCGCGGCGATGATCGTCGCAGCGCTGGCCGTGATCATCGCGGTCGTGGCGACGATCCGGGTCCGGATCAGCCCTTCGTAGCGAACGTCCAGCGGTTGGCGGTCAACGCATCCACCCGTTCCGGGCGCAGTGCGGTGCTGAACGAGCGCGCGAACTCGAACGGCGAGTGCACGGTCACCGACCAGTCCCGCGCCCGCAGATCACCGGCCGAATCCGGCCGGGTCTCGTGATCGAACAGCCCGATCATGTCAACGCCGATCTGCTGCTTCGCCGTGGTGTAGATGGGACTGTCCCGTACGGCGGCCGATTCGACGCCCAGTTTCACCTCGAACGCCAGCGTGCCGACGCCGCCCGTCAACCGGTCGATGGTCGCCATCAACCGGCGTTCCGCGGCGGCGGGCAGGTACAGCAACAACCCTTCCGCCAACCACATCGTCGGCGCGGCGGGGGAGAAGCCCGCGGCGAGCAGCGCGCTCGCCCAGTCCTCGCGCAGATCCATGGCGATCCACCGCGATGTCGCCTTCGGCCGCGCGCCGAGCGCGTCCAGCACGGAGCGTTTGAACGCGAGCACGTCCGGCCGGTCCAGTTCGTACACCACCGTGCCGCGCGGCAGATCCAACCGGAACGCCCTGGTGTCCAGGCCGGCGCCGAGCAGGACCACCTGCCGCGCGCCGGCCCGGACCGAGTCGGCGATCCGGTCGTCCAGCACCCTGGTGCGCACGCCGAAATAGCGGCCGAGCCTGCCCCATAACGGGTTCGTGTCCCCGCCCGGCGCGTCCTCGATCCGCACCGGCCAATCCGCCGAAGCCGGTGCCGCGCGCACGAAATGCTCGGCGAACTCGTCGCGCGCCAACGAATCGACGCGGTGCGTTTCCATCGCTCGCGCCGCCGCCACCATCAACGCGGTCCGCGCGACGCCCACCGCTATTCCGGTGCTGGTCACCTGTTTCTCCGGTCGGTTCGGCTACGCGGTGACCAATTTGTCGCCAGCGGTCCCCGCCGCTTCCGGTTGGTAGTACTCCTTGATCGCCTCCACCCAGACCGGCACCGCGACCTGATCGTCGGAATTGGGCTGAAAAGCGTCGAACAACGCGTTGATGTTCGGCCGGTCGAACCCGATCGCGATCATCAGATCCATGAACAGCGGCCGGGGAATGAGCCCGTCGCCATCTGGATCACCGAGCGCGGCCAGCGCGTTCGCGAATCGCGCTATCGCGTCGTCAAATCGTTCCGGCGATAGCACGCACGCGGTGAACTCCTCGAAGGAGATCTTGTTGTCGTGGTTGGCATCCAGCTCGGTGCGCAGCACCGTCCACCAATTCGAGAACGAGTCGGCCAGCGCGTTTCTCGCCGCACCGCTCGATTCGGTCGCGATCGCGAGAACGCGGCCCGTCATCAGGTCGAAATCGTTCTGTTCCAGATTCCCGTTGCCATCGACGTCGAATAGGGTGAAGACGAGTTTCACGCGTTCCAGAGCTTCCGGGCGCATCGTTTCCTCGCTTTTCGATCGGGGAATTCCGACTATGCCAGAGAAAAGCCGGAAAATGTCGAACAGCACCCCATGGTGGGACCGGCTCGGCTGAACGAGCTATCCGGCGGAACCAACATCTACGTTCGGTGCTCGCCGTCTACGGCCGCCAGGGCAACACGACCCCGGCTCGGACCAATTCCCCGTACCACTCCGCCTTGACCGGCTCCAGCGCCATCTCCAGCAACGACACCGCCGCTTCGGCCGGGCTGGCTGCCGAACTCACGTCCCACCACATCGCCGACGTCGCGGTGTTCATCATGCCCGGACAGACAGCGGCGATGAGAATGTCCCGTTCCAGGTCGGCTGCCCTGCGCTGCTCCGACAGCGTCCGCACCGCGCTCACCTGCGCGATCTTGGACGGGATGTTCACGAACCCCGGCCAGTCGCCCGCTCGGGCGCTCCCGTCGAGCACCGCGTCCCGCCACGCCGCGACCTGCCGGTCCACCTCGTCCAGCGACTCGAGTGCGTCGAACCGCTCGTGCAGCGCGGGCGCCAGGTGGAACAGGGTGCCGAACGAACTCGCGACCACGATCAGTCGTCCGTCCGCGCGCAGCAGCGGTGCGAACGTGCGCAGCACGCGCGTCGTGCCGAAGTTGTTGACCTGCGCGTACTCCGCGACGATCGCGCGCGGGTCGTCCGTCGGTGGCGGCGAGCGCGCCGTGCAGCCGGAGCGCGAGCCCGAAGTGGCCGAGGTGGTTGGTGGCGAACTGCAACTCCCAGCCCCGCGCGGTGCGCTGTTCGGGCGCGGCCATCACGCCCGCGTTGTTGACCAGGATGTCCAGCGCGCCCTCCCAGCGCCGCGCGAACGCGGCGACCGAAGCGGGGTCGGTCAACTCCAGTTCGCTGACCCGCAGCGCGCCGCCGCCCTGCACGCCGCCGCCAAGGAGGTCTAGTCCGCTGCTTGAACATGCGCGAATAGGCTCCGGTGCGATCATTCGTTGACACGGGCTTGTCATCGGATGTTTCATGGTGGGCGGCACAGGTCGCCTGCGGAAGGAAGCCCGATGCGTCTGGTTCTGGCTGCGACGGCTGTTTTGCTGGCTGGACTTACTGCTGCGCCCGCGAGTACGACGGTGCTGCACGCGGCGCCGGACGGGACCGGGACGCGCTGTTCGGCAGCGCAGCCCTGTTCGTTGCCGAGTGCGCAGCAGGCGGCGCGGCACGGGCACAACGTCATCGTGCTACTGGCGGGTGGTACCTATCGACTTGACCAGCCGCTTCGCTTCGGGCCAGCCGATTCCGGGGTGACCTGGGCGGCCGCGCCGGGGGCGCATCCCGTGTTGTCCGGCGGCATGCGGGTCAGTGGATGGCATGCGTCCGACTCGGGAATCTGGTCGGCGAACGTGCCTGCCGGGACCAATACGCGGCAGGTGTTCGTCGATGGCGGCCCGGCGCCGGTCGCGCGGGCGTCCACCAAGTCGCTCGGGCTGGATCTGGGCCAGTGGGGCGCGAGCGGGTTCAGCACCTCCGGAACGACGGCGAGCTGGTTGTCGGATCTGGCCAATCAGATCGGTACATCGGATGTTTCCGGTGTTCAGTTCGTCTGGAACCCGGCGCCGCCGACGGACTGGGAAGAGTCCGAGTGTCCGGTCGCCGCCATCGGCGCGGACACGGTGAGCATGGCGCAGCCCTGCTGGAACAACCTGACCAACAAGGCGCCCACCGTCTTCGGCGGCAACTCCAGCAACATCACCCCGTACTCGCTGGCCGCAGGTACGCCGCCGACCAGCATCGAGAACGCCTATCCGCTGCTGCACCCCGGCCAGTGGTACCTCGACCGGCCGACGCACACCCTCTACTACGAGCCGGCCGCTGGCCAGCAGATCGCGAACCTCGACATCGAAGTGCCTCGACTCGAATCGCTCGTGCAGGTCACCGGCACCCTTGCCGACCCGGTCCACGACCTGACCTTCAGTGGCCTCACCTTCAGCACCGCGACCTGGCTACAGCCCTCGACCAACCTCGGATTCGCGCAGGTGCAGGCCAATCTCAACGTCACCGGCGCGAACAACCAGGGCGAGTGCACGTTCGCGGCGGGCGCGCCCGGTACGTGTCCGTGGGGCGCGTTCAGCCAACCGCTGGCCAACGTCGCGCTGACCGCCGCCGACCACACCACCTTCCTCGGTGACACCTTCACCGACCTGGGCGGTATCGGGCTCGGCATCAAGTACGGCAGCGACGACAACCTGGTGCGCGGCAGCACGTTCACCAACATCGCGTCCAGCGCGATCTGGCTCGGCTGCGCCGGTGACCCCAACCCGGCTACGGTCACCGACCCGGCGAGCGCGGTGATCGCGAACTGCGCGGCCGATCCGGCTTCGGCGCACGATCGCATCGGCGCGAACGAGATCATGACCGGGAACACGATCGACGACAACGTCATCCACGACGACGCCGCCGGTTACACCGGAGCCGCGGGCGTCACCTTGTTGTTCACCCGGCACACCACGGTGTCGCACAACGACATCTTCAACCTGCCCTACGACGGCATCACCTCCGGCGCCTGGCAGGGCCACCCGGACGCGGCGAGCTGGAACAATACCGGCAACATCAACGCGGACAACACCATCAGCGACAACCTGTTCCACAACAACATGCAGTCCTATGGGGACGGTGGCGACATCTACACGGAAGGCCACCAGGGCGAAACCGAGTACAACGCCGACGGCTCCATCAATTCAGCGGCCTCGTACGCGGGCGGCACGACCATCACCGGCAACGTCTACGACACCGACACGCCCAACTACTCCTACGCGGTCGCGCCGGACGTCGGCTCGCAGTGGATCACGTTGACCGGCAACGTGGAGTGGAACTCGCACTACTCGATGTCCAGCCACTGGCCCACGGCCGCCGCCCCGTACACGCGTTCGTCCGGGAACTGGTATGCGGACCCGGACGACACCCCGAGCAGCCCCGGCGAGTACGACAACACCGCGATTCCGGAAACTCCCGGGCCCGCCGATCTGCCGTTGACCGTGCTCGGGAACGCCGGTGTGCAAGGGCAATATCAGGCGTTGGAGGCCGCGGTGCCCGCGTCGATCTACTACGCGGGGGCATCGGCGGGCCGGGAACTGGTGGCAGGGACCGGGTTCACCCGATCGACGCGGGTGGCGATCGGCGGCGTTGCCGCTGACAGGATTCAGTACCTGTCCTCCGGGTTCCTGATCGCGGACGTGCCCGCCGGGGTGAGCCCGGCGGCGCCAGTCACCCTGTTGCCCGCTGTAACACCTTAAAGAGGGGACAACTGTTGATGTGAACCGCCTTTAGGCGGGTGGCCGCCGTTGCCATCGGCTGGTTATCTCGCTGCCAAACACCCGTAAAACCTACGGAGGCGGCGGTGCGCGGAACGGCACGGATTGCTATGGCGCTGGCGGTTGCCGGTGCGGCGTTACTGGGGCTGGGCACGGCGGCTTCTGCGGCGCCGTCGCCGCACGCCACGGTGAACTTCACCGGCATCGTCGCGCTCGACGACTGCTCCGGCTCGCTGGTGCGGACGCCGACCTCGGCGGCGACCGACCCCGCACTGGTGCTGACCAACGGGCACTGCATCGAAACCGGGTTCCTCAAGCCCGGTCAGGTCATCGTCGACCAGGCGTCGACCCGGCAGGTCGACCTGCTCGACCCGAGCGGCAACGACCTGGCCACGTTGCAGGCCAACGACGTCCTCTACTCGACCATGACCGACACCGACATCACCCTCTACCGGCTCAACACCACCTACCAGCAGATCCAGCAGCGCTACGGCGCCACCCCGCTGACCCTGGCCACGAAGGCGGATCCGGTGAACACCGCGATCAAGGTGGTGTCGGGCTACTGGCAGAAGATCTACTCCTGCAACATCAACGGCTACGCCTACGAGGTCAAGGAGAACGGCTGGACCTGGCAGAACTCGATCCGCTACACGTCGGCGTGCAACGTCATCGGCGGCACCTCCGGCTCGCCGGTGATCGACCCGGCCACTGACCAGGTCGTCGGCATCAACAACACCATCAACGAGAGCGGCCAGCGCTGCACGCTGGACAACCCGTGCGAGGTAGACCAGAACGGGAACATCACCGTCCACAAGGGAATCGGCTACGCCGAGGAGACCTACCTGCTGGACACCTGCCTTGACGCGGGCAACGTGCTGGATCTGAACCGCTCGGACTGCGCCCTGCCCAAGCAGTCCAGCTAGGCCACCGGGTTGGCAGGTGTGCGCACCTGCCAACCCGCCGCGCTGGCCGGAACCGGCCATCCGCGCCTGGTCCGGCCGTTGCCGCGCGATGCTGGCGCCATGGTGTCCTACTACGAGCCGGCAGCGCTGGCTCGCGAGGTGCGCGAGGCGTACGCGCCACCGGTTGGCCCGTTCGTCGGCGTGCTGCGCAGCGTCGAGGTCGAGGTAGCCGCGGATGGCGCCCTGATCGGCGTGGTGTTCGTGCCTGCCTGGTACCGCGTCACCTCCGACCACGACCTGTGCGAGGCGATCGTTGCCGCGCACGCGCGGGCCAGGGATGAGGCATCGGCCGCCGAGCGCGAGATGTTGCCCGCTGGCGCGGCGGAAACGTCGGTGATCCGGCGACTGCGGGAGTTCGCTGGCCGGATCGCGGCGGAACGGATCCAGGTCGACGCCGAGGACGGGCTGCTCGGGGTCGACATCGGGGGCGACGGTGCGTTGCTGGGCATCAAGATGGCGGGCCCGCTGCGGCGGCGGTGCGATCGTGCGCGGGTGGCTGCGCGGGTGGCCGACGTGATCAGGACGGCGGAACGAGCGGCGGCCGAGTGCCGGACCGAACTGGTGGCGGGCTGGCTGCGATGACGCAACCGAATGCGGTCCGGGTGACGCCCGAGGAGCTGACCACCCTGGCCGACGCGCTGACCGCCGCGAGCGAGGCCATCCGGCAGGTCGTGTACCAGGACCCGGTGATGCTCTCGGATGCCCAGGTCTACGCGGAGTACTTCGGTCCACCGCAGGAGACCGCGCAACAGTATGTCCAGTTGGCGCACAACTTCCTCACCTACGTCACCGGCGCGATGGACCAGCTCAGCAAGGGCGGCGAGGTTTTCCGTACCGCCGCGGCTGGTTTCGCCGCGCTCGACGCCCAGCATGCCAAGGCGATCCAGGCGGGAACGCAGCCGCGATGAGCATGGACGAGTTCCTGGACGATGTCCGGCTGATCATGCAGAGCGATCCGGACGCGCTCGTCCAGTTCGCCACGCAGTGGCAGCTGATCTCCAGTACGTTGAACGCGCAGGGCGCCGTGATCGACAGGGCGATCGTCATTGCCCAGTCGGATTCGCAGGGTGCGATGGCCCAGCAGCTGGGCGGCTACCGGGCGTTGATGCTCAGCGGCGTGTCCGCGTTGTCCACCAGCAGCGGTGATGTGGCGAGCGCGTTGCGGGATGTCGCGCCCCGGATCAAGAAGGTCAAGCAGGACCTGGAGGCGCTCCTGCTGGCGAGCACGTTGGTGGGCCTCACATTGGCCGTCCCCGAGTCGGTGCCCGCGACGGTGGTCAAACTGACCAAGACCGCGAGCGGCTCGGTCAGCATCATGAGCTTCGTCAGCCTGGTCAACGACTATCACGTCGCCATGGCCACGCTGGCGACCGCGATGAGCAAGGCGAGCGGCGACTTTCTGACCCTCGATGCCTTGCAGCGCGCCGGTGGTGCCTTGCCTGCGGCCCCACACGTGACGCCGTAGCCTCGGTGGGGTGGGAGACCTGAACTCGGCCGCCGCGCGCATGGTCGACGCGGCGAACGCCTGGCTGGACAGCCTGACCGACGACCAGCGCGCGCTGGCCGCGTTGCCGTGGCCCGCCGACGAGGAGCGGCACCGCTGGTTCTACACGCCGACCGATCACGGTGGCCTGCCGCTGAACCGGCAGCGGCCCGCCCAGCAGAGCAAGGCGATGCAGTTGGTCGCGACCGGTTTGTCCCGGCCGGGGTTCGTGACCGTATCCACGATCATGGGCGTGGAGAACGTGCTCGACCAGATGGAAGGGTGGGGCGTCGGCTGGGATCGGGAGCGCGGGCGCGATCCGCAGATGTACTACCTGCGGGTGTTCGGCGAGCCGAGCGCGGCCGGGCCGTGGTCGTGGCGCTTCGGCGGGCACCACGTGTCCGTGCACCACCTGGTCGTGGACGGCGCCGTCGCGGCGAGCACGCCGTGTTTTCTCGGCGCGGATCCCGCCGAGTCGCCGTTGCTGGGCGGGCATGTGCTGCGTCCGTTGGGCGCGGTCGAGGATCTGGCCCGTGATCTGGTGCGGTCGCTGGACGGGGAACAGGCACGTCGCGCGGTGATCTCGCCGGTGCCGCCGGTCGACGTCGTCGGCGGTAACCGGGCCAAGGTGCGCGAGGGCGATGTCGCGCTGCCGCTTGGCGACGTCTGGCGGGGGCACTTCGTCGATCAACGGTTGCAGGACGTGCTCGACGCGGTGCAGCGCGGTGCGGAGGAGAAGGTCGGCCTGCGGCCGGAACACCATGCGCTGCTGCGGCTGACCGACGCGCCGAAGGGCATACCCGCTTCGGCACTCTCACCGTCCCAACAGGACCAACTGCGGCTGGTGCTCGACGTCTTCCTGCGCCGGATCCCTGACGAGCTGGCGGAGCTGGAGGCCGCGAAGTTCGCCGGGGACAGGCTGTCGGACGTGCACTTCGCCTGGGCGGGCGGGATGGAACGCGGCGAGCCGCACTACTACCGGTTGCAGGGGCCGCGATTGCTCGCCGAGTACGACAACACCCAGCACGACGTCAACCATGTGCACTCGGTGTGGCGCGACCCGGGCAACGACTTCGGCGACGACGTGCTGGCCAGGCACCTCAGCACGTTCCATGCGTCCAGGTAATGTGACCGATAGCGAGTATGCATTTGCCATCATGGGTGGTCCGCTCTTGACTTGAGGCATGGACATCATCGCCGCGGGTGGCGGACTGGTCGGACTGAGCACGGCGGCGCTGCTCCGCCAGGCAGGCCACCACGTCACCGTGTTGGAACAGGCACCCGAGATTCGCGCGGCCGGCGCGGGCATCGGCTTGTGGGACAACGCATTGCACGTGTTCGACCGGATCGGCATCGGGGCCGATGTGCGGGCGATGGGCGAAGAGATCAATGCCTGGTTCTTCGACGCGGCCGGGAAGTCGTGGCGGGCACCGGGAACCAGCGACCGCGACTACCGGTTCCTGCTGGTGCCGCGCGCTCCGTTGAACAGCCTGCTCGCCGACGCGATCGGGCCCGGGCACATCGAGTTGGCCGCGCGGGCCACCGGGTTCACCGAAACCGATGACGCGGTCACCGTGCACCTGGCGGATGGCCGGAGCCTGCGCGGTGACCTGCTCATCGGCGCGGACGGCGTCCACTCGCGGATCCGGGCGGAGTTGCTGCCCGGGTACGAGGCGCAGGCGCATGCCGGGCACATCGCGTGGCGGGCCATCGTGCCCGCCGGAGCCGAGCGTCCGGAAGGGACGGTGCTGACCGTGGGACGCGATCGGACGCGGGGCGGCTATTCGCGGGTCGGCGCTGGGCAGACCATGTGGATGGTCAACCAGTTCGACGCGGGTGAGCTGGTCGGCGGCAAGCGGGACAGGGCGCTGCTGCGGGCCCGCAACCTGACCGGGAACGGGTGGCAGGACGATCTGCTGACCATGATCGCGAACACGCCCGAGGACGCGATCCTGGAGAACCGGATCATGCTGGTGCCCGCGTTGCCCCGGTGGAGCAGCGCGCGGGTGAGCCTGATCGGCGATGCGGCGCACGGGCTTTCGCCGCACCTGTCGGCAGGCGGCACGTTGGGGATCGAGGACGCCACCGTGTTGCTCGACGCCGTGGACACCGCACCGACGCTGGCCGATGCGCTGATTCGCTACGAGCAGGCGCGGATCCCGCGCTTCGCCCGGGTCCGCGAGTTCGCCGCGCAGGTGGAGAACGCGGCCGGGCCAGCCGAATTCGCCGCCCGGTACGCGGAATTCAGCAACTGGATGCTGGCGACCGAACCTCACCGGGGTCCCGAACGTCTCACTTGATGCAGGGAGTTCAACCGTTCGGAAGGGACAGTCAGATGAAGCGCGTGGTCGGGGGAGCGGTGTTGGTCGTTGGCATCGGATTGGCAGTGGGGGCGTGCGGCGCCCGGTCGACGCCGGTCGGCGCGCCACCCGCCACCACCGTGGCCACCACGACGACTGCCGTGTCGACTGCCGCTACACAGCCGGTATATGTCGAGTTCGATCCGACGCCTGCCGCGCAGAAGCCTGCCGAGCTGGACATCTACAACCACACCGAGCTGACCGGGATCAACTGGTCGTCGTGGGGCGAAGGCACCGCGCAGGGGACCGGGGTGCTCGCGGACAACACCTGCACGCCCGACTGCGCCGCCGGTCACGACAACAAGTTCGACGCGACCGTCAAGCTGACCGACATCCAGCAGGTCAACGGCAAGCAGGAGTACACCCGCTACACCGTGACCTTCCCGGAGCAGGGCAAGTACCCGGATCTGGCGAGGGCGTTGACCGACCAGCCGACCAATCCGGCGCACTGAGTCCGGCGGCGCGCCTGCCTGGGGAGAACCTTCACGAAACCTCGGTTCGCCGGGGTTCCGCATGGTGGTCGGCGCGTCTGCGCACGGAATCCCTTTTGTCGGCCCCACGCGGTTCTAACCGGCTCGCGGAGAAAGCGCATCGGTGCTGATCACGTCCAGATCAAGCGTCACATTTTGACAATATTCACTGTTTTGCTGTGATGGATTGGTACCCGCTTTTGGAGTACCGACCATCACCCCATTAGTGGTACGGTCGCCCGCACTTGAACGGAGGGTGCGCGCAAGCCTGGCTTGTGTTGCACCAAAAGCGCGGTGGTGAGACGACGGCGTATGCGCGATGACGTAGTCACAGCACGCTCGGTATTTGACTTTTCTCCTGACCAGTTGTGGCAGGTAGTCGGCGACCCGGAGATGTACTCCAGATTCGTGCCGCAGATCAGCGGGTGCGACGTGATCGAACCGGCGCAGGCCGGACATGGTCCGACCTGCTTGTTGCGGATTTGTCCGCAGCGCGGCGTGCTCGTCGAGGAACGAATCGAGGCAATGGTTTACCGGCCACGCGAGAACGTGGTCTGGTGCAGTGTCAGCGATCACAAGCGATGGTTGTCGATCGAACTGCGGCCGCAGGGCGCGGGCCGCACCGAACTCGTCGTCGATATGCACATTCCCGGGATTCCTGACCGATATGCCGACATTGTCGCGCCGAGCGCGGTCAAGCGCGAACTCGCCGAAGTGTCCGATCGGATCAGCAGGCGTCTTGGCGGCAGACCACCATCCAAGGCCGACCATTCCCGACAACGGGAAGAGGTCAAAGCGACCACCCTCGGCACCACGAGCACCCTGGTCAAGGCCGGGGTGTTGTCAGCGGGGCGGCCGGACAAGATGGCCCGCCAGCTCGCCTCGCTGATGCGCTGGGGCGCGACCGTCGCGGGCGCCTACCAGGCAGCTGCCGCGCGCGGGGCACGCGACGTCGCGCTGCACGACGAACGGACCGTGCACACCTACGGCGACGTCGACGAGCGCAGCAACCGGCTGGGCAACGCGCTCGCGCAGCGCGGCGTCGCCGAGGGTGACGTGGTCGCGCTGATGTGCCGAAACCACGCCGCCATGGTCGAAGCGATGATCGCCTGCGGCAAGGTCGGCGCGGACGTCGTGCTGCTCAACACCGGGTTGTCCGCGCAGGCGGTGGCCACCGTGCTCGCCGAGCACCGCCCGTCGGCCGTGCTCGCCGACGACGAGTTCGCCGCCGTCATCGACGCGGTGCCCGGCCACTTCATGCGGCTGTGCACCTGGCCGGAACGCGAGCGCGGGCACGCCACGATCGAGGACCTGATGCGTGACGCGTCCCCGGACAAGCTCATCCCGGTCGAACGACCTGGCCGGATCGTGGTGCTGACCTCCGGCACCACCGGCATGCCCAAGGGTGCGCGCAGACCGACGCCGAAGGGGCTGAGCACGGCGGCCGCCCTGCTGGCCCGGATTCCGCTGCGCGCGGGCGACCGGCTGCTGGTCGCCGCGCCGCTGTTCCACACCTGGGGCCTGGCCGCCATGCAGATCGGCATGGCGCTGCGCGCCTCGTTGTCGCTGGTCCGCCGGTTCGACCCTGAGGAGACCCTGCGCACCATCGCCGAGCACCGCTGCGACGCGTTGTTCGCGGTGCCGATCATGCTGCATCGCATGCTGGAGCTGCCCGAACGGGTCCGCAACCGCTACGACCTGTCCTCGCTGCGCATCGTGGCGAGCAGCGGATCCGCGCTCGGCGGCTCGTTCGTCACCGCGTTCATGGACGCGTTCGGCGACAACCTCTACAACCTCTACGGTTCGACCGAGGTGTCCTGGGCGAGCATCGCCGACCCCGCCGACCTGCGCGCCGCGCCGACCACCGCAGGTCGCTGCCCGCCCGGCACCCAGGTCGCCATCCTGGACGAGCGCGGCCAGCATGTGTCGCCGGGCGGCGCCGGCGAGATCTTCGTCGGCAACGAGATGCTCTTCGACGGCTACACCGACGGCCGCACGCTGCCCAAGGCGCGCGACCTGATGGCCACCGGCGACGTCGGCTACGTGGACGCGGACGGGCGGCTGTTCGTCACCGGCCGTGCAGACGAGATGATCGTCTCGGGTGGTGAGAACGTGTTTCCGCTGCCGGTCGAGGAAGCGTTGCTCGACCTGCCCGGCGTCAAGGACGTGGCCGTGGTCGGCGTGCCGGACGCGGAGTACGGCAGCAGGCTCGCCGCCTACATCGTGCCGCGACCCGGCTCGACGCTGGACGCGACCACGGTCCGCGAGTACATCCACCGCAGGCTCGCCCGCTTCAACGTGCCGCGCGACGTGTACTTCGTGTCGGACCTGCCGCGCAACGCCACCGGCAAGGTGCTCAAGCGTCTGCTCGACGAGGACATTTCGACGCTGGGTCAATGACGACCGGTTCGGGCGTTTGGATGGCTTTCTGCCCGGGCGCGGTGAGTTCACGCACCAGGTGGTGCAGGTGGGCGAGGTGGCGCAACACCGGGTCGGTGGCGCGGATGCCGGGCGCGGCCGGGGTCTGCGCGAACAGCGCGGTGTCCGCCTGCGCGAGCGATGCCGCGGCGGCGGGCTGGGTTCGACCGACCGGCACGGCGACGAGCCGGGCGAGGGCATCGGCCAGGGCGCGGCAGGCGGTGGCCGGTCCCGGTGCCTCGGACTCGGCGCGGGTCGCCACCACCAGGGCGCGGGCGTGCGTGGTGAGCGCGGTGTAGAGGACGAGGCGGTGGCGCAGACGCGGAGACAGCGCGTTGGACAGCACCGGCCGGGTCAACGGGCGCGCGACCAGGGCGAGCCTGCGCATCCGGTCGTCCAGCGCGCGGGAGCACGCGTCCAGATCGGCGCTGCGGTCGGTGCCGTCCAGTTGATCCGCCGTCGCGCGCAACAGGGCGGCGAGCGCGGTCAGCACCTCGTCGCGCGCGGACTTGACGGTGTCGCGTGTGGATAGTGGGGTGACCAGCAGGGCGACCGCGAAGCCGATCGCCGCGCCCAGCGCGGTCTCCTCCAGTCGCAACAGCATGAAGCCCGGTGAGAACTCGTGGAACACGCTGTAGAGCTGGCCGACCATGATCGTGACGAAGAAGATCATGAACGCGTAGGAGCGCGGCAACAGGTAGAAGCCGAAGAACATGCTGAGGTTGACCACCAGCAGCACGCCGACGGTGCTGCCCGCGGTCAGCTCGGCGAAGCCGATCGCGGCGAGCAGTCCGACCAGCGTGCCCAGCACCCGGTTGAATCCCTTGACGAACGCTTCGGTGCGGGTCGCGGTGCCCGCGAACATGATGAACGCGGCCAGCACCGCCCAGTAGTAGCGGGTTTCGGAGAGCTCCCGGCCGGCCAGGATGGCCAGCCCGCCCGCCACCGCGACCTGGATCGCCTGCCGCGACACCAGATCCAGCCGAGCCAGCGGATTCCACCGCGCGGTGCGCGCAGGCACGTCCTTGGCGACGGCGGGTGAACCGGGCAGCAGGCCCAGCGCCAGGTCGACGGTGGGCTGGAAACCCTCCGGCGGAGCGGTGACCGATGGTTGCCCGGACTGCCGGACCAGCGCGACGAACTCCAGCGCGGCGGCCGCGAAGTGCCGAGCAGGCCACCAGCCCGGCGCGTCGCTACCGGCCTGCTCGGCGGCTTCGGCGAGTCGATAGGCGGCGGCGTTGGCCGCCTGGTCGTCGCGGCGGGCCAGCCGGTCCGCGACGGTCGCTGCGGCGAGCGCGAATTCGCCGTCGCGCGCGGTGAACGAGGTCGCGGCGTGCGCCATCTGTTCGACCAGGTGCTGGGCGTCCAGTAATCGGCGGCGCAACCCGGAGCCGTGCCACCCCGCGGGCAGCGCACCGGGTTCGGCCGACCAGCCTTCCACCATCAGCGCCGCCTCGGCCAGTCCGGCCTGGCGCGCGTTGAGCCTGCGCCGCAACCGGGCGCGCTGCCGCTCCTGCGCGCCGAACGCGTTCAGCAGATCGGCACAGGCACGCGCCACCGAGCGAGCCCGCGCGTCACAGGCCCGCACCACGCGGCGCAGCGCGCGACTCGGGTTGGTGCGCAGGACGGTGATGGACAGCAGCAACACCCAGACCGTCGCGATCACGATGTCGATGAGCAGACCGGGCAGCATCGGCACGGTGGCGTGCAGGAAGGCCGCGAAGAAGTAGCCCATCCAGCCCATGAAGCCGTAGAAGAAGAACGCGCCACCGAAGCGCCGCACGAACACCGCCGCGAACATCACCACGACGAAGATGCCGAGCATCAGATCGGTCCGGTTGCCGACCGCGACCCCGATGACCATGCCGATGCCGAGCGCGACCGGGAAGAACACGGCAGTGCCGACCTTGCGCCACACTCCGGTCCCGGTCAGCGCCATCGACCCCATCATGGCGACGATCGCGCCGAGCAACATGGCGATCAGCGAGGTCTGCCCGTCGGCGTGGCCGGCGAGCGAGAAGGCGTACTCGATGCCGATCGCGCTGGCCATCGCCACCACGGCCGAGCCTGCCTGCCGCAACTGGGTCAGTCCCGGGTCGGAGCCGACGATCCGATCCCAGGTCTCGGCTAACCAACCCGTGCGCATGCCGGTATGGTACCGCCAATTGTCGGTGCCATACCGCTATCTGGAGATCACCGTGGCCACACAAACGATTCTGCCGACCGAGGACGCGCTGGACGTGGTCGAGCGGGCAACAGCGGTGCTGGCGCGCAACTTCGAGCTGGTCGGCAGGCGCACCGACATCTGGGCCGAACTCGACCGCTCCGAATACCTGCTGCTGCGCACGCTGGTCGAGCACGGTCCCGCCGACATCCGCACGGTCGCTGCCGCGCTCGGCCTCGATCCGTCCACGGCAGGCAGGCAGGTGGGCGGCATGCAGAGCAAGGGGCTGGTCGAGCGGGCGCCCGCCGAGGACGACCGGCGGCGCAGCATCATCACGCCCACCGCGCAGGGCAGGCGCGCCATGCGGCTGACCAGGGGACGGCGCCGCACCGCCACCAAACAGCTACTCGGCGACTGGACCGACCCCGACCTGCGCCAGCTTGCCGACCTGCTCAGCCGCTATAACCAGGCGGTCACCACTCGGTACCTCTTGTAGCGTTGCGCGACGTGAACGAACACGTCGCCGCGATCCGAAACATGGCCGGTCTCGGCACCCCGATGGCGCTGCGCGTCGCGGTCACTCTCGGCCTGCCCGACCGGATGCGCCACGGGGCCACGCTCGATCAGCTCGCCACCGACCTGAACGCGTCCCCGGTCGCGTTGGACCTGTTGCTGAACCACCTGGTCACGCTTGGCATCATCGAACGGACCGAGACCGGCTACCGCACCACCGAGTTCGGCGCCGCGCTGTACACCGACGCCGACAACGGACTCACCAACTTCCTGCACCTGGACCTGGCGGGCGGCCGGGCCGAGCTCGCGTTCGTCGAACTGCTGCACAGCATCGGCACCGGCACCGGCGGCTACGCCCAGCGCTACGGGCAGGACTTCTGGGCCGACCTCGCCGAACACCCGCGCCTGCGCGCCTCGTTCGACAAGCAGATGACCGACCGGTTCCGCGATCAGGTGCCCGGCATCGTCGCGGGCTTCGACTGGTCGCGGTTCCCCGCGATCGTCGACGTCGGCGGTGGGCACGGCACGCTGCTCGCCGCGATTCTCGTTGCGCACCAGGCAGTTCGCGGCAACCTGGTCGACCTCGACCCGACCGCCACCGAAGCCATGCGGACCTTCCGCGCGCACCAGGTCGACGACCGGGTGACAGTGACGCCGCGCAGTTTCTTCGATCCACTGCCCGAGGGCGCGGATGGCTATCTGCTGTGCGACATCCTGCACGACTGGGACGACGAGCACGCGCACCGGATCCTCGCCCGCTGCGTCGAAGCGCTGCCGTCGAACGGGCGGATCCTGGTCGTCGAACCGGTCGGTGGCCGGCGCGCCAGCACCGAGTTCGACCTGGCCATGCTGGTGATCTTCGGTGGCCGGGAACGCCGCGTCGACGAGTTCCAGACGCTCGGCGCCGCGCACGGTCTCACCCTGGACACCGTGCTCGACCTGACCGATGAGCGTTGCCTGCTGGAGTTCAGTGCACCTGGCGGTCGTGGCCCTGCCAGAACGGCTCGCGAAGCTTGAACTTCTGGAGTTTTCCGGTTGCCGTGCGCGGCAGTTCAGTGACGAATTCAATCCTTTTCGGACACTTGTAGCCCGCGAGCCGGGTGCGGCAGTGCGCGATCAGTTCGCTCTGGGTGACCTCGGATCCGTCGCTCACCACGAGCGCGGTGACCAGCTCGCCCCACTTCTCGTCCGGGATCCCGATCACCGCGACCTCGCGCACGGCCGGGTGACCGGTCAGCGCGTCCTCCACCTCGATGGAGGACACGTTCTCGCCGCCGGAAATGATCACGTCCTTCTTGCGGTCGGAGATCACCAGGTAGCCATCGTCGTCGACGTAGCCGCCGTCGCCGGTGTGGAACCAGTTGCCTGCCTGGGCGGCCTTGGTTTCCTCTGGCTGTTCCCAGTAGTCGTCCAGGTTGTGGTTGCTCGCGGTCAGCACCTCGCCGTCCACGTCGACATCCACCCGCACACCCAGCGCGGGCGCGCCTGCGCGCATGAGTTTGCGCGCCCGGTCGGCCGGTTCGAGGTCGTCCCATTCGGCGCGGGTGCGGTTGACGGTCACCAGCGGCGAGGTCTCGGTCAGACCGTAGATCTGGATGAACTCCCAACCCAGTTCGGTCAGTACCCGCTCGATGGTCTTGGACGGCGGCGGCGCGCCCGCGCACACGATGCGCACCCGGTCCCGGCCGGGAATCTCACCTTCCCAGGTCGACGCACCGTCCAGCGCCGCGTTCACCACCGCGGGCGCCGCGCACATCAGCGTCACGCCGTGATCGCGCACCCTGCGCAGGATTTCGGTGCCATCGACCTGCCGCAACACGATGTGCCGCCCGCCGACCCCGGTCACGCCGAAGGGCATGCCCCACCCGTTGGCGTGGAACATCGGCAGCGTGTGCAGCAGCACGTCGCGATCGCTGATCGTGGTGTGCAGCCCGAAAACGGTGGCGTTGAGCCAGAGGTTGCGGTGCGTCAGCCGGACACCCTTGGGTCGCGCGGTCGTGCCGGAGGTGTAGTTGATCGTCGCGGTCGCACCCTCGTCCGGTTCCACCCACGGCCTCGGTTCGATGTCGTGCGCGTACAACTCGTCGTCGTCGCCGAGCACGAACTTGTGTGGCACGTCCAGTTTGGTCAGCACGTCCCGTACGGCCGGGTCCGCATAGACGATCTGGGCGCCGCTGTGCCCGACGATGTACTCGATCTCGCTCGCGCTGAGCCGGAAGTTGATCGGCACCAGCGCCCTTCCCCAGCCGGACACGCCGAAGAACGAGGTCAGCAGGCGCGCGGAGTTCTGCGAGATCACCGCGACCCGGCCGCCGACCTCGACGCCCAACTGATCCAGCCGGGCCGCCTGGGCGCGGGCCAGGCCCGCCATCCGCCGATAGTCGAGGGAGCCGAGGCTCGGCGCTGGTTGGGTTGGCTCGTCGACGATCGCGATCCGATCCGGATAGACCTGTTCGGCCCGGTCGAGGAAATCCCGCACGGTCAACGGGTAGAACACGGTGACCACCTCCTGGCACGTAGATCCAGACTCGGGTCACCGTAACCCACGACGGCTCTCAGCCGTACTGCTCGGCGATCCCGTTTTCCAGCAGGGCGAAGGCGCGCTCGGTGGCGCGCTTCGCCGTCGGGTAGTGCGCTTCCGCGCTCGTGCCGTTGAGCAGGGTGCGCCAGTTCGATTCGGCAAGCGCTTGCAACACCGCGACCACTTGGGTTGCCGCGATGCGCGCGGTCAGTTCGTCCTCGGCCGGCTTGGCCACGCGCAGCGCCTCGGTCAACGCATCGACGCCGCGCAGCGTGTAGTCGCGCAACCGGGACGACAGGCTCGGTGTGTCGAGCACCAGCCGGTAGAAGGTCAGCACGCTCGGGTGGTCGCTGAGCCCGGTGGTGGGTGTGCGGTCCGCCAGGCCCGCCAGCACCCAGGCGTGCAGCGCGGCGAGCGGTGACTGTTCCGGTGATCGGGCGCCGACCACGGCGGCGTACTCGTCGATGTGGTCGATGAAGCGGTCCAGGACCAGGTCTTCCTTGGTGGGGAAGTACTTGAACAGCGTCCGCTTGGACACCTCGGCGGCATCGGCGATCTGTGCGACGGACACCTTGTCGAACCCGAAGCTCAGGAACAGGTTGATCGCAGCTTCGGAGATCGCCCGATGCGTCCGCAGCTTCTTGCGTTCCCGCAGGCCAGGCTCGGTCATCGGGTCATGGTAGCCGAGCGGTACCCAGACGATGAGTACACCAAGTATACTTATCGTCTGGGTTTACTTCTGGCTCGAAGGGGTGCACATGGAAACCACCGTCATCGTGGTCGGCGCCGGACCGACCGGGCTGATGCTCGGCTGCGAACTCGGCCTCGCGGGGGTGCCGACCGTGCTCGTCGACGCGGAACCGGAACGCCCGGGACTGTCCAGGGCGGGCGGCGTCACACCGCGCACGGCAGAAGTGCTCGACCTGCGCGGTCTGCTGGAACCTCTGCTCGCCGAGGCAGGCATGCCAGGACCGGATGAAGGGCACTTCGCCGATCTGCCGGTCAGCGCGGAATCGCTGGACAGCCGGTATTCCTGGCTGCTGATCCCGCAGCTGGCCATGGAGCGGTTCCTCGAACGGCGGCTGGCCGAACTGGGCGTCCCGCTGCTGCGCGGTCATGGTTTGACCGGGCTGGTCCAGGACGAGGACGGCGTCACCGCGCACCTGGACGGGCAGACCTGGCGACTGCGCGGGCAGTACCTGGTCGGCGCGGACGGCGGCCACAGCGCGACCCGCAAGCTCGCGGGCATCGACTTTCCCGGCACCGCGAGCACAGCGCAGTCGGTCGTGTCCGACGTGCTGCTCGCCGACCCGGTCCCGGACACGGTGCCCTCGACCATCGGATCGTTCGGGTCGCACGTGCGGCAGCAGGGCGAGCACTGGTCGATGCTGCTGCCCTTCGGGGGCGTCTACCGACTGGTCTTCGGCGGTCCGGAACAGCAGGAACTTCCCCGGGGCGCGCCGATCACCGAGGCGGAGGCCACTGCCTCGTTGGCCGCGACCTACGGACCCGGTGTCGTGGTGACGAAGGTGCTGCACGGTTCGCGGTTCGGCAACGCCTACCGGCTCGCCGAGCGCTACCGGGCCGGCCGGGTGTTCCTGGCGGGCGACGCGGCACACATCCACCCGCCGATGGGTGGCCAGGGCCTGAACCTCGGCGTGCAGGACGCGATGAACCTCGGTTGGAAACTCGCCGCCGTCGCGCGCGGAGACGCCGCAGGCGAACTGCTGGACAGCTATCACGTGGAGCGGCACCCGGTCGGCGCGAGCGTCCTGCGCAACATCAGGGCGCAGAGCGCGCTGGCACGGGCCGCGATGGACGAGGAGATCGCCGCGCTGCACGACATCGTGTCCGACCTGGCCGCCCAACCGGGCGCCGCCCGGTTCCTGGCCGGTCTGATGTCCGGTGTGGACATTCGATACCCGATGCCGGACGCGCCGGAACATCCGTTGCTTGGCAAGCGCATGCCCGACCTGGACGGTGGCCGGTTGTCCGAGCTCTTTCGCGATGGCACGGGGGTTTTCCTGGACGGCACCGGCGACCTCGGTGTGGTGGTCGATGCCTGGACCGATCGGGTTCGCGTGCACCGCACCGATGCGCGGCTCCCCGCGCCGGCGCTGCTGGTCCGGCCGGACGGCTATGTGTGCTGGGCGGGCGCGGACGCGGAGAGCCTGGGTTGCGCGCTGCACCGCTGGTTCGGTCCGGCAGGGGAGAGCCAGACCACACCGGTCTTTTCTGGAATCATTCCAGAAAACAGCTAAACTGGAACTTGTCCAGATAAGGACCGAGTGATCCAGAGGAGTGCACATGGCCGTCGACACGATCGAAACCGACTTGCAGGACACCCTGGTCGAACTGACCGACCTGGCGTTGCAGGGCAAGCAGCTGCACTGGAACCTGGTCGGCCGCGGCTTCAAAGCGCTGCACGAGCAGCTGGACGAGGTCGTCGACACCGCCCGCACCGCGTCCGACGACGTCGCTGAACGGGCAGTCACCCTCGGCAACGCGCCGGACGGGCGCGCGCTGACCATCGCCAAGGAAAGCCCGCTCGCCGATGTTCCCGCTGGCCAGATCAAGGACACCGCGGCCCTCGCGCACATCGTCGCGGTGCTGACCACCGTGATCGACCGGACGCACGAGCGAATCCGTCGACTGGACGGTGACCTCGTCACCCAGGACCTGCTGATCGGCATCGTCGCCGGACTGGAGAAGCAGCGGTGGATGCTGCGCGCACAGCAGGTCTGACCAGTCGCCTGCGCGACGCGGGCCTGCGCGCGACCGGCCCCCGGATCGAGATCCTCGCCGCGCTGGAGATCCTCGGCGGCCACCGCGCCGCCGAGGAGATCCACGACCTGCTCACCGCCCAGGGCGAACGGATTCCCCGCTCCAGCGTCTACAACGTGCTCGTCTCGCTCGCCGATGCCGGCCTGGTGATGCGCGCGGACGCCGGACCCGGTGCGGTGCGCTCTACGAAGCGGGCGGCCGGTGGCACCACCACTTCGTCTGCCGGGTCTGCCACCGGGTTTTCGACGTCGAATGCGTCATCGGCGAGCGTCCGTGCCTGACCCCGGGCACGGACGTCGGCCTCGTCGACGAGGCGCAGGTGATCTTTCGCGGCACCTGCGCCGAATGCGGGACCGCTTAGATGTCGCCCTTGTGCTCGCGCAGCCAGTCGGAGAGTGAGCGCAGCCGCGGGTTGAGCGACCGCGCGACCTCGATGTCGCGCGCGGTCAGGAACGAGTCGCTCGCGTCCGCGTAGAACTGGTACATGTTCCCGAGTTCGGCGAGCTGCGTGCCGGTCGCGTGAGTGCAGGCCAGACCGACCGTGCGACCGATGTAGCGCTCGCCCGCGCCGAAGGTGCCGTACGCGGTGCGCCCGATGTCCTCGGCCGCAACCAGCGCGGAAGCCGCTCAGCGCTCGGCGCGGAACTCCTCGCCGCGTTCCTGAATCGCCTCAGCCAGCGCACGCTTGGTGTCCTCGGGGCCGTAGTCCTTGCCGTAGACCGGCGTGCCCGGCTGCTGCCGCCAGGACTCCTCGACGGTGCCGCCATCGACCGCGTCGAAGCCCAGCTCCTCGATCAGCTCGAACACGATCTTCTTGCCTGCACCGTCCGCGCCCGCGATCGGCAGCGCGATGCGGCCCTCCGTACCAGCCTGCTTGCCGTCATTGAGCAGGCGCTTCCACCAGATCCCGTTGAACACCTTGAACACCGGCGCACCGATCTGCTCGGCCACCCACGCGCTCTCCGGCTGGCCCTGCTCAATGGCCTCGATGTAGCCGTCGCGCTGGCGCGGGTAGTAGTTGTTCGTCTCGATGACCGGCGCCTCCGGCTTGCGCTTGTCGACGATGCCCTCGGCCAGGTCAGGCGTGTTCTTCTGCGGGATGCTGATGATCACCAGATCGGCGTCCGCCGCCGCGTCCGCCGCCCACACCTGCGTCGCACCGGTCTCACCGGCCAGTTCGGCCAGGGTCTCCGGCGCCCGTGAGTTCGCGAACCGCACCTCGTGCCCGAGCGCGGTCAGCCGCCGCACCAAGGTGCCACCGATGTTCCCGGCCCCGATGATTCCGATCTTCAT
>DASXOJ010000004.1:0-7450 GCA_036494465.1 Pseudonocardiaceae bacterium | reverse complement strand
GCCGGTCTCGCTGTCACGAAGCAGCCGAATCGTGCTCGCCAGCACTCCTCTTCCGTTGGCGGCAACCGTCCTGCCCAGCGATACCGCGGTTTGGCTACACCACTGACGTGCCCGACGGACTGCTCAGCATCGAAAGTCGGGACGCCAGGGACACCCAGCGCACCTTGTGGGATCGCGACCTGCCGCCGACGTCGACGGAGTCGTCTTCGCCCGCGTGGCGGCGATTTCACGGCCGCACGCCGCAGCGGGCGCGGTGGTTCCTGGTCGCAGCCGGACGACGGACCCGCCCTCGCAGCGGATATGCCCGCTTGGTCTTCGCCTTCGGCCCACGCTCCAACTTCCGCCGCGACTCCAAGCCACCGGCAGCCCGCGACCGCCGCAGCAACTGCACCTCCACGGCACTCCGAAAGCGACCGTGCTGGCAGATCTGAAGCGGTGGTCACCCAGGACATGGGGTGAGCGGCCTGTTCGGGCGCCTGCGCGACACCCGGGCGCGCTCCACGATGCGCGCATCACGTTGACAACCCCCAGCCACGCCATCAACAGGATCGTCCAGCGCTACACCACTCCCCAGGCGTTGCTGGTCAGCGCGGCGCCCGCCGAAGCCGAACAAGATCGCTGCCGACGTGCTGGGCGGGCTGCTCGCCCGTAATCAGCACGAGAGCACGGTCTCTGCGAACCTGGTGTGCCAACGACGGTTCGCCGGAACGCACCGCTGGCAGTTGCACTGTCACACGAACACGAACCGCTATCGATTCCGGCGAATCGAAACCCTCACCGGCCGAGGTCGTCACCGCCCTCGACGCGCTGCGCGTGAGCGAACGCTGAGACGGCGGGATGCTGCGACTATCGTGACCCGGCAATCGCGGCCAGCCCGTCCTTCAGTTCCGTTCCGCTCGGGCGCCGTGAGAGCCGGCCATGACGACCACGGCGACGGTGGCGACGAGAGCGGCAGCGATGGCGATGACCGCGGTTGCCGACCACAGCAGGATGCCTGCGCCGGCCGCCGCACCGGCGAGCATCGCGGCGATCGAGCCGAGGCGCCGGTGCGGCTTGGCACCAGGGCCGCCGGCCAGTTTGTGGTCCGCGGCGAGCCCGGTCAGGGTCAGGGTGAGCACCGTGGTGGTGAGGTCGGGCACGCCCAGGTGGCGGATGGTGCTGTTCTGCACGCCCAGCGCGGCGGCGAGCACGACGATGGTGATCAGATTGCCGTGCCCGGTGAACGGCAGCACACCGGTTCCGGTGAGCGCCGCCACAATGCCGAGCAGGGCGGCCTCGGCGCCCAGCGCGGTGGCCAGCCAGCGACCGGGATCGGTCGCGGCGAGGCTGTGTGCGGCCCGTCCCCCGGCCAGCGCCCCGAGCGCGAACCCGGCGATCGCCACCAGCGAAGCGATCGCGGACAGCCCGGAGTGCGGGTCGACGCTGAAACCGAGGAACACCACGTTGCCGGTCATGTTCGCGACGAACACGTGGCCCAGTCGTAGGTAGCTGACGGCATCGACGAGGCCCGTGACCACCGTCAGCGTCAGCAGGGCGGCCACGGTTTGGCGGGTGCCCAGTGGTGATGCGACAGCCATCGCCACACACTCCAATCTGATCACTTACGGAACTAACCGTTTCGTAATGATGTCCTCAGCATACGACGAATCACCTTGTTCACCACATCGTATGGCTCACTGTGACCGACGGAATAGCCGCCATTAACAAAACTGGTAGTACCGTTTTGTTGTCAGGAGACACGAGACGGAGGCATCATGCGAACACAACTGCGAACGAATCCGCTTGGCGAGACCGGCATGGAGATCACCCGGGTCGGATTCGGCGCGTGGGCCATCGGTGGCGGCGGTTGGGAATTCGGCTGGGGGCCGCAGGAGGACGACGAGTCGATCACGGCCATCCACCGCGCACTGGAACTGGGCATCAACTGGATCGACACCGCGGCCGCCTACGGCTTCGGCCGGTCGGAGCGGACGGTCGGCCGCGCGCTGGAGGGCGTCACGGCCCGGCCCTACGTGTTCACCAAGTGCTCACTGCTGGACGACGGCACCGGGCGGGTGCGGCACAGCCTCAAACGCGACTCGATCCTGCGCGAGGCCCAGGCCAGCCTGGACCGGCTCGGTATTGATGCGATCGACCTCTACCAGATCCACTGGCCCAACCCGGAATCCGATATCGAGGAGGGCTGGGCGGCGCTGGCCGAACTGAAGGAACAAGGGATCGTCCGGCACATCGGTGTGTCCAATTTCGACACCGACCAGCTGCACCGCATCTCCTCGATCGCCCCGGTGGAAACACTGCAACCGCAGTACTCGCTGATCGACCGCGATGCCGAAGCCGACGTCCTGCCGTTCGCGGAGAAGCAGAACATGGGTGTCATCGTCTACTCCCCCATGGGATCCGGCCTGCTGACCGGCGGCATCACCCGGGAACGGCTGGCCGCCATGGCCGATGACGACTGGCGCAAGTCCGACGCCCGCTTCACCGAACCGCAACTGTCCCGGCACCTGGCCACGGCGCAGCGGTTGCGTGCGGTAGCGGACCGGCACGGCACCTCCCCCGGTGCGGTCGCCGTCGCCTGGACACTGCGCAATCCCGCGGTGACCGGCGCGATCACCGGTTTCCGCCGCCCGGCCCAGGTGGACCCGATCGTCACCGCCGCCAACCTGGATCTGACGAACTCCGACATCGCCGACATCGAGTCGGCCCAGTGAGGTGATGATCATGACCACGATCGGTTTCGTCGGTCTCGGCGCCATGGGCGCGCCGCTGGCCGGCCGACTCCTGGACGGCAACCAGGTGTACGGCACCAATCGCACCCGGGCCAAGGCCGAGCCGCTGATCGAGCGGGGCCTGCGCTGGCGGGACACGCCACGCGAGGTCGCCGCGGCCGCGGACGTGGTGTTCAGCATGGTCACCGATGACACGGCACTGGCCGCGATCACCGATGGCCAGGACGGCATCCTGGCCGGTCTGCGACCGGGCACGGTCTACGTCGAGATGAGCACGGTCAGCCCGAGCGCCAGCCAGGAACTGGCCGCGCGGGTGCTGGCAACCGGCGCCACCATGATCGATGCGCCGGTGTCCGGCAGCGTCCCTGCGGCGCAGAGCGGCTCTCTGTCGATCATGGTCGGCGGGTCCGAGTCGGCCTTCCGCGCGGTCGAACCGTTGCTGCGCGGTCTGGGCAGCACCATCACCCACGTCGGCGGGAACGGCAAGGGGCTGCTGCTGAAGCTGGCCATCAACATCAGCCTGGCCGCGCAGATGCTGGCCTTCAGCGAGGGCCTGCTGTTGGCCGAGCACGGCGGCATCGACCCTGAGCTGGCCGCGCGAGCGATGACCGCCTCGGCGATCGGCTCGCCGATGCTGCAGGTACGCGCCCCGCTCGCGCTCGACCTGCCCGAGCATGCATGGTTCGATATGCGTCTGATGCACAAGGACATCCGACTCGCCCTGGCCGCCGCGCGCGCGGGCAACGTGCCGCTGCCCGCGGCGACGACCGCCGACGCGGTGCTGAGCCGGGCCGAACAGCTCGGCTACGGCAGGCGCGACATCGCGGGCCTGTTCGCCGTGCTGGATCAGCTCGCGGGTGCCGAGCCGACGGCCGCATGACGACCACCGAAGGCGCCCAACGCGGACGGCCCCGCAGCCAGCAGGCCCACCGGGCGATCCTCGCCGCGGCTGCGGAGCTCCTGCTGGCTCGCGGGTTGTCCGCGGTCAGCATGGACGCGGTCGCGGAACGCGCCGGGGTCAGCAAGGCGACCATCTACCGTTGGTGGCCGACAAAGGAGACGCTTGCCCTTGACGCGCTGTACACCGAATGGGCCACGGCGCGTCCGTCCCCTCGGGACACCGGGTCACTGCGCGGCGATCTCCTTTCGCTGTTGCGTCCCTGGG
Source organism: Pseudonocardiaceae bacterium (assembly GCA_036494465.1). Lineage (GTDB taxonomy): Bacteria > Actinomycetota > Actinomycetes > Mycobacteriales > Pseudonocardiaceae > CAJCJE01. The sequence continues at coordinate 3,556 of DASXOJ010000004.1, read as the reverse complement.
CCAAATTGGCGGGCAGCAGGCCGTACGGGCGGGTGATCGCGGCGCTGCTCACCGAGGCGCACTCGGATCCGGTCTTCGCGGAGGAGTACCGGAATCGGGTGGTCGGACCACGCCGCGACCAGGCACGCGCCATCTTCAGCCGGGCTGTCGAACGCGGCGAGATCCCGCAGGAGATCAAGGTCGACGTCGCGCTCGACCTGCTCTTCGGTGCGCTGTACCACCGCCTGCTGCACGGACACGCACCACTGACCGACAGGTTCGTCCGCGACGTCGTCGACATGACCCTCAACGGCATTCAACCCGGTTCAGCCAACGTCTGAGCATGCCAGCGTCCTCAGTGGATGGTTCGGCCGTGCGCGGATCTGGCGGGGATCGAGCCTGGCGCGGCTAGGCGACACCTGTCAGTCCTCCTCGTGACCGCCATGCGGGGTGTGGCTTTGCACTGTGGCGGCTCAGAACGGGTAATCGGGCAGGCTGGTTCGCGCGGTGACCCACTGCATCTCGGTGTACGCGTCCAGGTTGGCCCGGATTCCGCCCATTCGCGAACCGTTGCCGGACACGCCGACACCCCCGAAGGGGACGACCGGCTCGTCCGCGTTGGTCTGGTCGTTGATGTGCACCAGCCCGGACGGGATGCGTTCGGACAATTCCAACGCGCGCAGCCCGTCGCCGGACAGAATGCCGAGGGACAGCCCGTACTCGCTGTCAGCGGCCAAGGCGACGGCCTCGTCCTCGCCGTGGAAGGCAACGACGGGCGCTACCGGCCCGAACACCTCCTGCGCCCAGGCCGGGGCGGTCACCGGTACCTGGGAGAGCACGGTGGGCCGGTAGAACAGCCCCTCGTAGGTGCCGCCGGCGGCCAGGTGCGCGCCCGCGTCGACGGTGTCGGTGACCAGGCGGTGGACGTGGTCGCGTTGGTTGGCGTCGATGATCGGGCCCATGAGGACCTGACCCGTGGTGGGATCACCGACGGCCACCGCCTCGGCACGGGCGGCAAGAGCGGCGACGTAGTCGTCGGCGATCGCGGCGTCCACGAGGTGACGTCCGGTAGCCATACATGCCTGGCCCTGGTGGTTGAACGACGCGAACGCGCCGATCGAGGCGGCCCTGTCCACATCGACGTCGCCCATCACGATCAACGCGGAGTTGCCGCCGAGTTCCAGATGCACTCGGGTGAAGTGGTTGGCGGCGAGCGCGGCGACCCGTCGTCCCGCATTTGTCGAGCCGGTGAAGGCCACCACCCGTACGTGCGGGTCGGTGATGATCGCCTCGCCGACGTCCGGTCCACCGGGTAGCACGGACAGCACTCCTGGTGGCAGGCCGGCCTCCTCGAAGACCCGGGCCAATGTCACGCCGCCGCTGACCGCGGTGCGCGGGTCTGGTTTCAGCACCACCGCGTTGCCAAGGGCGAGCGCAGGCGCAACCGAGCGGATGGACAGGATCAGCGGGGCGTTGAACGGCGCGATCACCCCGACCACCCCCACCGGGCGTCGCCGGGCGAGGCTCAGCTGTGGCTGCGCGGACCGCAGCACCTCGCCGGTCGGGTGGGACGCGAGAGCAGCCGCTTCGTAGCACTCGCCGGACGCGATGTTCAGTTCCCTGGCGGCCTTGTGCGGAACGCCGCCTGCCTCGCGGATGATCCAGTCGGCGATTTCGGCCGAGTGTTGGGTCCACAGGTCGCCCGCGCGTCGCAGTACCGCGGCGCGCTCGGTGTAGGGCAGTGCAGCCCAGGCGCGGCCGGCCCGCGCGGCTCGGGCGCAGGCGGCGGTGACGTCGTCGGGGCCCGCGCGGCCGATGCTGCCGAGTTCGGTTCCGGTTGCGGGTTCGACAATCGCGTAGCTGCCGAGGGCGCCCGGGCGCCAGCCGTCGGCGTAGATCGAGGACCGCCAAGCATTTTCGTCCAGCCAGTCGGCGTTTGTCGCGGGTTGCGTCGTGGTGGTCACGAGCATCTCTCCTGTCTGGTGCAGGCCGCCGCCGCCGCCGCCGCCGTCGATGTCGATGTCGATGTCGGATCGGTCAGTGTCCTGGTTCCCTTTCCTCTGCCAACTGGCGACGTGGTCATACCGTGTGCCGGGTGTGCTCGTGTGTGTACGGGCCTCGGCCGGGTGGCTACGGCTCGTCCAGCAGCGGGAGGCCGAACGTCGAGCAGGTCGATCAGCAAGGCCAGGGCATGGATCCATGCGCCGATCGCGCCGCCTCGGTGGCGACGACGGTGTTGACGGTGGTGCCGACCCCCTCGATGTCCCCGCGCAGGGTGTCGCCGGGTCGGATGTCGCTCACCCCCGGTGGGGTGCCGGTGGACAGGACATCGCCGGGGGCGAGGGTGAGCGCGGTGGTGAGCCACGCCAACTGCTCCGGAATGGGGTGGAACATCTCGGCGGTCGACCCGTCCTGCCGCAGCTCGTCGTTGACCCAGAACCGGATGCGCAACGCGTGCGGATCGGGGATCTCGTCGGCGGTGACGAACCACGGGCCGACGATGCCGAACGTGTCGAACGCCTTGGCCCGGTCGAGACGGCGATTGTCCTGTTCACCGATGTCGCGGGCGCCGATGTCCACGAAGGCCACATAGCCTGCGACCGCGTCCATCGCGTTGGCCACGGTCAGACCGCTGGCTCGTCGGCCGATCACCACACCGAGTTCGAGTTCCGGCTGCACCCTCCGGCTGATCGCCGGATAGCGCAGGTCGTCGTACGGGCCTGCCAGCGAACTCGGCGCCTTCAGGAAGCCGTTGGGGCTGGGCGGACCATCGGCGGTCCTCGCATCCACGCCGGTCCGAGTGCGTGGGTAGTTCCCGCTCATGCCCCAGATCGTGCGCGGCCGTCCGACCGGCACTCCCCACTCGTTCGGCTCCGTCGACCACACGCAGTCCTGGGGAAGGTCACCGGATTGGGCTGCGGCTACGGCGTGCTCGTGCACCTTGCGCACCATGGTGAGGTCGGGGTCGGTCCGTAGCAGCGCAGGGAGGTCGGGGCCGATCTCGCGCTGTGCGCGGGCGATCGCGTCGTCGCGGCACATCCCGGCCTGGTGGAGCTGGTGTGCGTGGGTGCCCTGGACGTCGACGAGGCGACCCTGCACCACCTCGGCGAAGCACAACCGGTCGCCGAGGTAGGTCCGTCGAACCGCGAGTTTCATGGCGGCCTCAGGCGTTGGCCGCGGCCCGCTTGCGCGGTTTCTCGAACTCGATCGCCCCGTCGCTCATGACGAAGTCGAACTGGTCCGACGGTGACTCGGGAAGTTGAATCGGCGGCAGGCCGACGACGTAGAGCACCATGTCCTCACTGGCCTCGACGTGCAGTGTGTCCTCCGGCTCCACCTGCAGCGCGGCGAGGTTGCCGATCTCCGTGCCGTCCACAGTGGCCCGGCCGGAGAGGGCGACGATCAGGCGTCGGCCGGTGCCGGTGGTCGAGGTCCATTCGGCGCCTGCGGAGATCTTGACGAATTCGATCCAGAAGGCGCGCTCGGTGAAGGCGCCGAGGTATTTGCGCTCAACTCCGGGGGAGCCGGCCACCGGCAGGTAGCTGAAGTGCTCGGGGTTCATGATGAGCACGCTCTG
>DASXOJ010000003.1:0-28086 GCA_036494465.1 Pseudonocardiaceae bacterium | reverse complement strand
ACACTGTTCGAGATGGAGCGCCGCAGCTCTGGCGAGGGCAAACCAGGGGCGATCTACGCTCGGGACAAGCGTCGCCGTCCGGCCAGGAAACCCAAGTCCACCGCGACGAATCCGTGAGTCGACTCCGACAGGACCGGCGGTTTCGATCTGCTGGCGGCGTTGACGCCCAGGCATGCAGTCGGCACACTCTGGCCAGCGCAGGCTGACTGCGGCCGGGCCGATCTCCGAATCAGGGTCTTCACCATCGGCAACACCGGACTGTGCAATGGACTTTGAACGAAGGGAGGATGCGGATGGGCAAGTTCACCGTGACCCGGACGTTGGCAGCTCCGCGCGAGCAGGTGTGGCGGATATTGACGCTGGCTCCGTACTTCGAGCGCTGGCTGCCAGCCAAGGAGGGGACTGCGGTCCTGGATGTGCGGACCGGCGGCTCCTGGCAGGCAAGCGTTGTGTCAGAGGGTGGGGAAGAGATCGCCTTGGTCGGGCGCTATGACGACGTAAGCGAGCCTGAACGCCTGGCGATGACGATCCCCGGGGACGCCGTCGCCGAGATCACGTTGGCGGCCATTGGCGACACCACCGAGATCGCCTATACCTTCGATGTGCCCGAGGACATGCACGGTGTCGTCGAGGAGAGCGTCGACACCGTGCTGGGGAAGGTGTCGCAGATCCTGGCCGAAACGGGTTGAGACGTGAGCGGCTGGTCGTGATCAGAAAGGCCGACCGCCTGACCGATCCCGGTCGAACTCCCTGGCGGGACGACTGCGTGCCCCTGTTCTCACTCCAGCTCGGCCCCCGCCTTCCCGCCCGGGTGGGCGGGGATCTCGCCTGCGGGTTTTTTCGTGAGTGAGCTTTGCCGGGGAACTTGGGCATATGTCGACTTGGGCATACGGGGACATGGTTACACAGTGACTTGTGCACTCGCGGACTTGTTTCCCCGCGCCGGCCGTCGGCGTTCGTCAGGAGTGCGGCGCTGGGCGGAGGGTGAGCTCGGTGAGTTGGCCGTCGGGCGGGGTCCGCACCGCGAACATCACCGCCTCGGCGACAGTTTCCGGGCGCAGGTACGCGTCGGGGTCGTAGGCACCGCCTTCTGCGGCGCGGACGTCCCGTTGCATGGGGGTGGCGGTACGGCCGGGATAGATCGTCGTGACGCGCACGCCGTTCGCTTCCTCTTCGGCGCGCAGGGCTTCGGCGTAGCCGCGGAGCGCGAACTTGCTGGCGCCGTAGGAACCCCAGTTCGGGTTGACGCGCAACCCGGCGCCCGAATTGATCATGATGACCCGCCCGGGCACCGCGCGCAGCGCGGGGAGCAGCACCCTGGTGAGCTCGGCGACGGCGATGACGTTGAGGTCCAGGGTTTGCCGCCACACCTCGACCGGGGTTTTGTGCAGCGGCGCGATGGTGGCCACGCCCGCACTGTGCACGAGCACGTCGAGCGACTCGATGTTTTCCGTTGCGGCGCGCAGGGATTCCGGGTCGGTCAGGTCGACGGGGAACGGCGCCGCGTCGGGCAGGGCGGCCGCGAGTTCGTCGAGTGCGCTTCGGTCACGGCCGCCGAGCAGGACGCGGTGGGTGGGCGCGATGGCGCGGGCGATGGCGGCGCCGATTCCTCGGGATGCGCCGGTCACCAGGGCGAGCGGCCGGTCGTGCTGTGTCATGACCAGCACGGTAACCGCGACGCACCCCCGCCCTGTTGGGAGGGCGGGGGCACCGGCCGGGTCAGGAGATTTCGCCTCGGATGAACTGTTCCACCGCTTCGTAGGCCTCCGAGTCGGAGTACTGCACGGGCGGGGACTTCATGAAGTAGGAGGACGCCGAGTTGATCGGGCCCGCGATGCCGCGGTCGAGCGCGATCTTCGCGGCGCGCACCGCGTCGATGATGACGCCCGCCGAGTTCGGCGAGTCCCAGACCTCCAGTTTGTACTCGAGGTTGAGCGGCACGTCGCCGAATGCCTTGCCCTCAAGGCGAACGTAGGCCCACTTGCGGTCGTCCAGCCACGGCACGTGGTCCGACGGTCCGATGTGGACATCGGCCTTGCGCATCTCGTGCGGGATCTGCGAAGTGACCGACTGGGTCTTGGAGATCTTCTTGGACTGCAGGCGCTTTCGCTCCAGCATGTTCATGAAGTCCATGTTGCCACCGAAGTTCAGTTGGTACGTGCGCAGCAACTCGACGCCGCGGTCCTCGAACAGCTTCGCCATCACCCGGTGGGTGATGGTCGCGCCGACCTGCGACTTGATGTCGTCGCCGATGATCGGCAGGCCGGCTTCGGTGAACTTGGCCGCCCATTCCGGGTTGGAGGCGATGAACACCGGCAGCGCGTTGACGAACGCGACGCCCGCGTCGATGGCGCACTGCGCGTAGAAGCGGTCAGCCTCTTCCGAACCGACCGGCAGGTACGACACCAGCACGTCGACCTCGGCGGCGCGCAGCGCGGCAACCACGTCGACCGGCGTTTCGTCGGACTCGGTGATCATCTCGGAATAGAACTCGCCGAGGCCGTCGAAAGTGTGGCCGCGCAACACCGGCACGCCAAGCGGCGGCACGTCGCAGATCTTGATGGTGTTGTTCTCGCTGGCCACGATCGCCTCGGACAGGTCGCGGCCGACCTTCTTCGCGTCGACGTCGAACGCTGCCACGAATTCGACGTCCCGCACGTGGTAGTCCCCGAACTGCACGTGCATCAGACCCGGCACCCGGGTTTCCGGATCGGCGTCGCGGTAGTAGTGCACGCCCTGGACCAGGGATGCCGCACAGTTGCCGACGCCGACAATTGCCACCCGAATGTTTCGGCGGTGCTCGCCCATCGTGTCGGGGCCTCCTTCGTTTTGTACTTCTTGTTGTGGGTGCGCCCGGACGAGTCAGGAGTCGGATTCGTGGTCCGGTTCCTGTGCATGCGCACGTTCGTGCTCGATCAACTCGTTGAGCCAGCGCACTTCGCGCTCGCTCGATTCGAGGCCCATCCGGTGCAGTTCGTGCGTGTAGCGGTCGATCTGCTCGCCTGCCCTGGCCAACGTGGCCCGCAGGCCCTCCCTGCGCTCCTCGACCCTGCGCCGCCTGCCTTCCAGGATCCGCATCCTGGCTTCGGCCGGGGTCCGGGAGAAGAACGCGAGGTGCACGCCGAATCCGTCGTCGTCCCAGGCTTCCGGGCCGCCTTCGGTGACCAGCGTCGCGAACCGCTCCTTGCCTTCCGCGGTCAGCTTGTAGACACGTTTGGCTCGCCGGACCCGCGTCGTGCGGTCACCGTCCGGTTCGACGTCCTCCTCGGCGATCAGCCCGGCCCGCAGCAACCGGCGCAGCGCCGGGTACAGCGAGCCGTAGGAGAACGCCTGGAACGCACCGAGTCGACTCGCCAAGCGTTTGCGTAGCTCGTAGCCGTGCATCGGCGCCTCGTGCAACAGACCGAGAATGGCGAATTCGATCACGAGTCACCTCCACACAACGCCGGGCCAACACGTCGCGTGCGACCGTTGTTCCTGTCGATCGATGCTGCACCTCACTATATCGTCGCGATACATCGGCGCATCGAATTATGCTCGACGATTGTGGCGTTGAACACGGCGCGTGCCCGGATGACGTCGAGGCTGACCCAAACGGACGATCGGTTGGCGAAGCACGCCACGTACGCTGTTGAACGTGCGAACCCAACGGCAGGTGGTGGACTACGCGTTGCAGCGCCGAGCGCTGCTCGCCGAGGTCTACTCTGGCCGCGTCGGGACCTCGGAGGTCTGCGACGCCAGCCCCTACCTGCTGCGGGCCGCGAAATTCCACGGTCGGCCGAGCGACGTGACCTGCCCGGTCTGCCGCAAGGAGCCGTTGACGCTGGTCTCCTGGGTGTACGGGGACGAGTTGAAGCACGCTTCCGGCTCCGCGCGCACACCGGACGAACTGGGCAGGATGGCCACGCTTTACGGCGAGTTCAACGTGTACGTGGTTGAAGTATGTCGCACGTGCAGTTGGAACCACCTGGTGCAGTCATACGTCCTGGGAACGCAGGACGTGGACACCAATGGTCCGCGCCGGCGGACAGCTTCGGAGTGACCAGCCCGGTTGCTCCTCGGCAGTCAGCAGAGTAAGACCACCGAACGCCGCATACCCGAGTGTGGCGATCTGGGAGGCCATGTAGTTGTGAATGACCACCGTGACGATCAGCCACGCCGTCAGCCGGGTGACCCCGGCGACGAGCCCGACGGGGGCGCCCGCGGGGGTGGTGGCCAGGGCGGGGACCGCAGGCAGCCGCCACCGGCCCGACGTCCGGGCCAGGGCCGAACCCCTGGACGTGGCACGCCGCCCGGCAGTCGTGGCCAGGGGCAGCAGCCACCGAACCCACCGCGCAACCAGCCCGGTCAGCCCCAGCAGGGCGGCCAGGGTCAGCGACCCGCGCCCCGGCAACCGCAGCAGGGCCAGCCGCCGCGCGGTGCGCAGGGGCAGCCGCCGACCTCCCGGGTGCCGAACGGGCGTCCACAGGGGCAGGGCCAGCGTCCACAGCAGGGCCCGCAGCAGGGCCCGCAGCAGGGTTCGCAGCAGGGCCGTCCCGGTGGGCCGAGCCGCAGCGGCAGACCCGCGGGTGCGTTCGAGCCGTCCACCGAGAACCTTCCTCCGGTCGGCGAGCCTGCCTACAAACGCGAACCCGACCTGCTGACGCACCGTGACGACGATCACGCCACCGAATGGGCGTCGAACGCGGCCGAGGGTTACGACGACCGCGGCCGGGGCGAGGACAGTCGCTACAGCGGCGGCGTGGGTGGCGGGGTGCTCAGCGCGGAGGACCGCAAGACGATCCTGAAGCAGAAGATCTTCCGCCGCTCGCGGCGCACCCTGTACGTGTTGGTCGGTTTGGGCATCGTCGCACCGATCGTCGGCTTCTTCGTCATGTACCAGATCGTCTCGGTGCCGGACCCGAAAACGGTTGCGGCGACGCTGAACCAGCCGATCACGGTCTACTACGCCGACAACTCGGTGATGACCACCATCGGCAGCGGCAAGAACGGCCACCAGCTCATCCAGACCAGCGACCTGGCAAAGCTGGGCAACATCCAGCACGCGGTGGAGGCGGCCGAGGACGCGTCCTTCGATACCAACGCCGGTGTGGACCTCAGCGCCATCCTGCGCACGGTGAAGAACCAGGCGCTCGGTGGCAGCGGTGGTGCGTCCACGATCACCCAGGAGTACATCAAGCAGGCCAACCACCCCGGCATCATTGGCTCGCTGCCGCTCAAGGACAAGATCCCCGAGATGGTCTCGGCGTACAAGATGAGCCGGACCGTGCCCAAGCCGGAGACGATGGCGGCGTACCTGAACATCGTCTACTTCGGACGAGGCGCGTACGGCATCGGCGCGGCGGCGAAGACCTACTTCAACACCACACCGGATCAGCTCAACGATATGCAGGCGTCCTTGCTGGCCGGGTTGATCCAATCGCCGGGCCGGGCGAACAGCGTCACCTACCAGACCAGCCGGTTCAAGTACGTGATGGGCCAGATGGCCAAGAACGGCTGGCTCAAGCCCGGTGAGGCGACCGCGGCGCTGCCTCCGGTCCAGCCGCCGAGCGATGGCAGCGGCAACCTGCCGTGGGACCGGACGCTGATCAAGAACCAGGTCGTGGCCGAGTTGGCGTCGAACGGCCTCAGCGAGGACGACCTCACCGGAATGGGTGCAAAGGTCTACACCACGATCCAGCCGGGCGCGCAGACCAACGCGGAGAACTCGGTCCAGGCGGCGATGGCCAAGGATGCCGCGTACACCAATGGTCAGCCGGTGATGTTCCAGGGCCATCAGGTGATGGCCAACGGCAAACCGGTGCCCGGGACGGAGGCCGCCGCGCTGGTGTCGATCGATCCGACGACCGGCGGGATCATCGCCTGGTACGGCGGAAACGACCCGAAGGCCAGCCAGCTCGACATGGCCGACACGCCGCACCAGGCCGGTTCGTCGTTCAAGCCGTACGTGTTCGCCTCGGCGTTGCAGAACGATCCCAGCCAGGAAGGTCTCCACTCGATCTTCGACGGCAGCAACAATCAGGTGCTCGCGGGTACGCCCGTGCACAACGCCGAGGGGGACCACAACGGTCCTATCGACGTCAAGGACGCGATGACGCAGTCCATCAACACGGTGTTCTACGAGATGGGCCTCAAGACCGGTCCGAACAACGTGCGGAACACCGCGATAGCCGCCGGTATCCCGTCGACCGAGAAGAACACCTCAACGGGACCGAGGACGATACCGAGCCTGAAGGACCCCGACGGCTCGATCAAGGGTGGTATCTCCATCGGCCAGTACCCGATCCGGCCGAGGGACCAGGCGACGGGCTACGCGACGCTGGCCAACTACGGCAACTACATCCCGAGCCACTTCGTCACGAAGGTGGTCGATCAGCAGAACAACGTCCGCTACACCTTCAACACCCCGGCGAAGCCTGCCTTCGGTGACGAGCCGACCAGCAACTCCATCGCACGCACCGTGATCGACTCCATGGACCAGGTGGCGTCGGCGGACAAGCTCACGCTGGCCGGCAACCGGCCGGTGGCCGCCAAGACCGGCACCCAGGACTACAAGGACCCGATCAAGTCCGACTGGGCCCCGAGCAGCGGTTTCGACTCGGACACCTGGATGTGCGGGTTCACGCCGAGCGTGGTCACCGCGGTGTGGATCGGGCACTACGACCGGACCGCGCCGATCTTCGGTGTCGGGAACAACACCGAAGCGCCGGGGAGTCACACTCCCTACGTCATGTACGGCCACGAAGACCCCGGGGTCATCTTCAAGTCGTACATGGACAGCCAGCTGGCCAATACACCCGTCCAGCAGTTCGCCACCTATACCGAGATCAACGGTATGTGGAACTTCATGACGGGTTCGGCGGTGACCCAGCCGCCAGCGAGCCAGAGCAGCCAGCCGAACGATCCGAACGGTGGCGGTGGGGACACGACCACCACTACGCAGACCACCACGGAAACCACGACGGAAACGACGACGACGGACCCAGGTGGTGGCCATTGCGGGATCATCTGTCAACCGTCGAGCGGCAACAACGGTCCGGGAGGTGGTGGCCCCGTTCACGGGGCCGGCGATACGGGAGCACCTAATCCCGGCGGTTAGACGGTGATCACCCAGTGACGACGAACGAGGCCCGGCAGCTGCTGCCGGGCCTCGTTCGCGTCCGGAACCGGTCCGAACACGGTTGCGACACGGCGCCCCGTACGATCCGGCAGGTGGTGAGCAGCTCGTCGCAAGCGCAGGAGCCAGAGACGACCACGCCGGGGAAAGCGGCGTCGGCCGATGACGTCGACACGCTCGAACCGGACGAACGCGTCGTTCCGAGCTGGACCGAGTCGATCGCGAAGCAGGTCACCAAGACCATCGGCGGTCCGCTGGGGCGGCACGCCACCATCGGCAGGCACTGGTACTGGTCGCCGTTGCGCGTGGTGCTGGTGATCGCCTGCGTGACGCTGGCGTTCGCCTGGCTGGACAAGTCGCCGTGCATCCAGGAGTACCGCGACGGCAGCGGGCAGATGCAGCTCAACTGGCAGGCCGACCGGCAGTACGTGTCGTTCTGCTACTCCGACATCGTGCCGCTCTACGGCGCGGAGCGCCTGGACCAGCCGGGCATGTTCCCGTACAAGACGTCCTGGACCGACAACGCTGGCACACCGCAGGCGCAGGTCCGGCACATGGAGTACCCGGTGTTGACCGGGTTGTTCCAGTGGATCAACGCGAAGCTCGCACAGAGCTGGGTGCAGCTGGCCAGCACGACCGGGTTTCTGCCGACCGCGTTGACGGTGATCGTCTATTTCGATTTCAGCGCGTTGTTCCTGGGCCTGTTGTGGCTGATCACGGTCTGGGCGGTGACCAGAACGGCGCGGCGACGGCCGTGGGACGCGGTGTTGATGGCCGCTTCCCCGCTGGTGATCGTGCAGGCGTTCACCAACTTCGATGCGATCGCGACCGCGTTCGCCGCGGTCGGTCTGCTCGCCTGGGCGCGAAAACGGCCGGCGCTGGCCGGTGTGATGCTCGGGCTCGGCGCGGCGGCGAAGCTGTATCCGGCGTTCCTGCTGTTGCCGATCCTGCTGTTGTGCCTGCGGGCGGGCAAGCTGCGCGAGGGCGGCCGGGCGGTGCTGGCCACCGTGGTCACCTGGGTGGTGGTGAACGCGCCGATCGCGATCCTCTACCCGTCGGGCTGGTGGGAGTTCTTCCGGCTGAACACCACGCGCGGCGCGGATCCGGACACGGTCTACAACATCATTTCCTACTTCACCGGCTGGCAGGGGTTCGATCCGAACCTGCCCGCGAACGCGGCGCCTGCGGTGTTGAACGCGGTCACGCTGGTGTTGTTCCTGGTCTGCTGTGTGGGTATCGCCTATCTCGCGCTGGCCGCGCCGCGCCGTCCGCGCCTGGCGCAGTTGTGCTTCCTGCTGATCGCGGCGTTCCTGATCACCAACAAGGTGTGGAGTCCGCAGTACTCGCTGTGGCTGGTGCCGCTGGCGGTGCTGGCGATACCGCGCTGGCGGGCGGTGATCACCTGGATGGTGCTGGACGCGCTGGTGTGGTTCCCGCGGATGGCCTACTACCTGGAAACCACGCTGTCCAGCCAGCACATGCCGGACCGAGGACTGCCGCAGGGCTGGTTCCTGGGCATGGTGATCATCCGGGATCTTGCCGTGCTCGGGTTGTGCGCGTGGATCGTGCGCGACATCTACCGGCCGTCGAAGGACCTGGTGCGCATTTCCGGGGACGACGACCCGTGCGGCGGTTTCCTGGAGGACGCACCGGACGTGTTCACGCTGGGGCGGGCCCGCCGATACGCCGTGGCGAACTGAGCTCCTCGATTTCGTCCACTGTGGACTTCGAGTTGGCGAACACGAAGAACAGGCACACCAGCAGCGCGGCCTGACCCCAGATGCCGATCACGGTGGACTGTTCGGCGAAGCCCGCGTAGATGCCGCTGCGGTGCAGGAACGCGAAGTCGTAGAGGTAGCGGAAGATCCCGACGCCCAGCGCGATGTCCGCGATCCCGTAGGCGACGATCCAGGTCCAGCGCACCCGCACCAGCACGAACATCGGCACCAGCCAGAGCGTGTACTGCGGCGAGTGCACCTTGTGCAGCAAGAGGAATCCGCACAGCATCGCGGCGGACACCGCCATCCACGGATAGCTGCCCTCCTTGCGGAAGCGCCACCAGCCGATCGTGCAGGCCACCGCGAACGAGACCAGGATCGTCAGCGGGGACAGCACACCGACCAGGTGCTGGAACTTCACGTCGGCGGGCTCTGATTCGGGGCGGAAGGCCCAGAACCAGATCGAGTTGGTGGTGATGTCGACCTGGCGCAGTTCCTGGAAGGTGAACGATGCTTTCCAGCCCCGGAAGCCGGCAACCATGAACGGCAGGTTCACCGCGAGCGCGGCGCCGATCGCGGCGAGCGCGACCCGGATCATGCCGGTCACGTTCCGGCGTTTGCCCTCGGGCAGTTCCCGGCCGCCGAATCCGCCGGTGAGCACGTAGAGCATCAGCGGCAGGATGAAGATCGCCGGATAGAGCTTGACCGCGAAACCGAGTCCGAGCAGCACCGACGCGAACGTGGCGCGCTGCACCAATGGCCGGTTGCGACCTTTGCGGCCCCAGCCGCGGTGCAGCACGTACACCGCGCCGACCGCGCAGCCGACCGCCGCCAGGTCCCAGTTGTGGAAGGCATAGAGCACCAGCGGTGGACCCAGTGCCCAGATCAGCGCGCGCCAGCGGCCCAACCGGCCGAGCGCCCACGCCACGAACAGCCCGAACGGCGCGAGCAGCAGCGCGGAGTAGAGCAGGAATTCGTGGTCGTTGTGCGCGAAGTGCGCGCCCAGCCACATCAACATCCCGGTGAGCACCGGGTATTCGACGGATCCGCCGGTGAGCTCACCGGTTTTGGTGATGCCGCCGTCGACGTAGGGGAAGACGTGCTTGTTGATGTCCCGCCCGACCCACAGGTACTGGATGTCGGAGTAGCAGACGTCCTGGTAGGCGTGTTTGAGGAAGTTCTCGGTGCGACCGAGCGAGTCGTAGACCGGGCCGGTGCAGCGGTCCTTGTTCAGGAAACCGAGGAACAGCACGGATCCGCACAGCAGCACGACGGCGACCAGGGCGAGCGCGCCGAGGTCGCGGGTTTTCGAGCGTGCGGCAGGGGTTTCGGCGGGGTCGGGCAGCGGTTCGGTGTTCTCGTCGGTCGATGGCAAGCCCAGGGGCTGACCGTCGGCACGCACGCTGGTCACCGCTCCAGCACCGACCGCAGGTAACCAATGTCCTCGGCTTGGCCCTCGGCTGGTGTTTCCACGACCACCGGTGCGTCGGCGCCGCGCACGACCGCGGCCAGCAGCTCGGGTTCGATGGTGCCGTTGGCGATGTTGGCGTGCCGGTCGCGGGCCGAACCGAACTCGTCCCGCGAGTTGTTCAGGTGCACCAGGTCGATCCGGCCGGTGATCGCCTTGGCCCGGTCGACGATGTCGGTGAGGTCCTCGCCCGCGGCGAACGCGTGGCAGGTGTCCAGGCAGAACCCGGCGCCGAACTCGCCGACCGCGTCCCACAACCGGGCCAGCGCGTCCCAGCTGCGCGCCATGGCATTGTCGCCGCCCGCGGTGTTCTCGATCAGGATCGGCACCGCGAACCCGCCCGCGTCGGCCTGACGTTCGAACAGCTTGCGCCAGTTCGTGAAGCCGACCTGGGGATCCTCGCCCTTGGTCAGGTGGCCGCCGTGCACCACCAGGCCGAGCGCGCCCAGCGCGGCCGCACCCTTGGCGTGTTCGACCACGAGCTTGCGGCTCGGGATCCGGATCCGGTTGTTCGTCGAGGCGATGTTGAGCACGTACGGCGAGTGGATGAAGACGGTCAGCTCGCTCTCGCGCAGGCCGTCGGCCTGTGGGTGCGGCTTGGGCGACTTCCAGTCCTGCGGGTCGGCCAGGAAGAACTGCACGACCTCCGCATCCCGCTGCGCCGCCGCGCCGAGCGGGTCCTCATCCCGGACGTGGGCACCGATGCGCATTCCTCAGAGGGTAGTGGGCCGCTCGGCGGGTCCGGTGCGCGCGGGGAGGCACTACTACGTTCGGCGGAAAATGCCTGATGAGGGTGATTGTTTGCGCCTGATCCGGGTATCCCGCGTCACCGGAGCGGGATACGGTCGTTGCACATCACGACACTACCGGCCGGTAGCGACCGGAAGGACCTAGGCATGCACGCACGGTGGACTCGTTTCGTCGCCGCGTCGACACTGGCTGTCGCCGTGGCGGGTACCGGGCTGTTCGCCGCGACCCCGGCCGCGGCCGCGACGCCGGTCATCGTCGGCAGTTGCGCGACCACCGTCCAGGGCGCCCCGGGCACGCCGGTCGAGCTGAGTCCCGGCGCGGTCGTGCAACCGCTGGTCAACATCGTCAACGCGGTCTCGCTCGGGCTGCTCGGCTCGGCGTTCCAGTCCGCGTTCAACGCGCTGCCGCCCATCCCGATCGGCGCCATCCCGACCGGCACCGGCTACATCACCGGCGGCCAGATCGCCAATTCGGTGGTCGCCGCGATCAAGCCGATCCCGCTGCTCGGGCCGATCCTGGGCACCGTCGTCACCGACGTGCAGAACACCCTGGCCACTGGCTGCGGGGTGACTGTGCAGGGCGTGAACGCGGCGGTCGCGCCGGTGCAGGACGGCACCCAGACACTGTCCAACCTGGGCGCGCAGGCAGGTCAGAGCCTCGGCCTCCCGTCGAAGGCCACCAACCCGGGCAACCCGGGCGGTCCCGGCGGTAGCCAGACCCCGCCGGGCGACCCGAACGGCCCCGGCGGCGACCAGGGCAACTCCGGTCAGGGCCTGGGCAGCAACGTGCCGGTGACCAGCTTCCCCGGCCTCGACAGCGCGGACCTGATGAGCAACCCCGCCTTCGGCGCGGCGCAGCTACTCGACGACGGTCTCGCCGAATCGCCGCTGGCCCGCTACTCGGGTATCCCGTTCGCCAGCGCCGGCCTGTTCGCGCCCTCGCCCGGTGTCCGTTACGGCGGTGACGTGCCCGGATACGGGCCCGGTTACGGCGTGCTGGGCAACGGCAGCAACACGGTGCCGGACGGCATCCAGACCGCGGGCGAGGCGCAGGCGCTCGGTTCCGCTTCGCTGCCCGGTGGCAACGGCATCGGCCTGCCCATGCTGCTCGCCGTGCTCGCACTCTCCGGCGCGACCGCCGGTCTGGTGCGGACGTGGGTGCTGCGCAAGGTCAAGCCGCTGTAGCCCCAGACGGCGGAGCACATTAGTGCTGCTGGTAGCCTTGACGGGTTGCTGACGCAACGGCCCTCCTGCCACGGACCGTCCGTGGCCGTACCAGTCCACAGGAGGTGAGTGGTCTCAATGCGTCACTACGAGGTAATGATCATCCTCGACCCGAGTCTCGACGAGCGCACTGTGTCGCCGTCGCTGGAGACCTTCCTCAACGTCATCCGTACTTCCGGTGGAAGTGTGGAAAAGGTCGACGTGTGGGGTAAGCGCCGGCTCGCCTACGAGATCCTCAAGCACTCCGAGGGCATCTACGCCCTCGTTGACGTGAACTCGGAGCCGGACGCGGTCAAGGAACTGGACCGCCAGCTGGGCCTGAACGAGACCGTCCTGCGGACCAAGGTCCTACGGCGCGATGCCATCAAGGCCCGCGACGCCGCCAAAGCCAAGGCCAAGGCCGCCGCCAAGGCATGAACTGACCGCGGAGGTCGAGCGACATGGCTGGTGAAACGACAATCACGGTGGTCGGGAACCTGACCGCCGATCCGGAACTGCGCTTCACGCAAGCGGGTGCCGCGGTGGCCAGCTTCACGGTCGCGTCGACCCCGCGCACCTTCGACCGGGCGAGCGGTGAGTGGAAGGACGGCGAAGCGCTGTTCCTCCGCTGCTCGATCTGGCGTCAGGCCGCCGAGAACGTGGCCGAGTCGCTGACCCGGGGCATGCGCGTCATCGTGCAGGGCCGGTTGCGCCAACGCACCTTCGACACGAAGGAAGGCGAGAAGCGCACGGTCATCGAGATGGAGGTCGACGAGGTCGGCCCATCGCTGCGCTACGCGACCGCCAAGGTCAACAAAGCCTCCCGGGGTTCCGGTGGCGGCGGCGGTGGCTTCGGTGGCGGCGGTGGCGGCGGTGCACCCGCTGACGACCCGTGGGGCTCCGCGCCCGCAGTGTCTTCCGGCGGTGGCAGCGGCGGTGGCGGCGGCTTCGCCGAGGAACCGCCGTTCTGACCGGCGATTCATCCTCTCGTCCAGTCTTCCTTTCCAGCGTTTGAAACACAGGAGTTCTCATCGTGGCAAAGCCACCCGTTCGCAAGCCAAAGAAGAAGGTCTGCGTCTTCTGCAAGGACAAGAACGCGAGCCTCATCGACTACAAGGACACCGGTCTGCTCCGCAAGTACATCTCTGACCGGGGCAAGATCCGCGCTCGTCGGGTGACCGGCAACTGTAGCCAGCACCAGCGCGACGTCGCGATCGCCGTGAAGAACGCGCGCGAGATGGCGCTGCTGCCCTACACCTCGACCGCCCGCTGATCGCAGGAGCCAACACACCATGAAGCTGATTCTCACCGCTGATGTGAGCGGCCTCGGCGGTCCTGGCGACATCGTCGAGGTCAAGGACGGCTACGGCCGCAACTTCCTGCTGCCCCGCGGCCTGGCCATGGCGGCCACCCGCGGCGCCGAGAAGCAGGTCGCCACGATCCGCCGCACCCAGGAGGGCCGTCGGGTCCGCGACCTCGACCACGCCAAGGAACTGAAGGCCACCATCGAGGGCCTCGGCAACGTGAAGCTGCCCGCGAAGGCGGCCGGCGGCAGTGGCAAGCTCTTCGGTTCGGTCACCACCGGTGACATCGTGACCGCGGTCAAGGCGGCCGGCGGTCCGAACCTGGACAAGCGCTCCGTCGAACTGAAGGGTCACATCAAGACCCTTGGCAAGCACGCGGTCAACGTCCGGCTGCACCCGGACGTGTCCGTGGCCTTCAACCTCGAGGTCACCGCGACCGACTGAACGACATCGACAAGCACGGCGCCGGCCACCCCGGACATCACCCGGATGGTCGGCGCCGTCGCTCGTTCGTCGCAACGTGGCCGTCGCGCCACGCACTCCCACCGTTGTGGGTAACTCACTCGTAGCCGTTGTAGCGACACGCCGACGGACGAGTTTCCACCCGACACGCCGAGGCAGTTACCGGGTATTTTTTCCACACCCAGTACACAGGCCTCGACCTGCGGGTTCATTGGGTGAACCAGAAGTTGTCCCCAGGTTGTCCCCAGCATGATTCGCGGCTGTGGTCAGGGTGGCAGAGGCTGTCCCCAGCCTGTCCACAAGTGCGTCCACAAGCCGGTTTGTGTGGGCCATGTGGGTGTTCTAGCGTCGCCTGGCGGCCTGGCCTGATCCGTCAGTTCCGATAGGCGTAGGATTCGAACACCTGAGCGAAGGGATGCTGCGCGGTGGCACTGACGGACGACCGGGTTCCTTCGGCCGGTGGGTTCGACAAGCAACCACCCCAGGACCTCGCTGCGGAACAGTCCGTGCTCGGCGGCATGATGCTGAGCAAGGACGCGATCGCCGACGTGATCGAGGTGCTCGGCCCTGGCGACTTCTACCGCCCCGCGCACCAGGCCGTCTACGACTGCGTCCTCGACCTCTACGGCCGGGGCGAACCGGCCGACCCGGTCACCGTCTCCGCCGAACTCGAACGCCGCAGCGAACTCGGCCGCGTCGGCGGCGCCCCGTACCTGCACACGCTGATCGCCGCCGTGCCCACGGCCGCGAACGCCGGCTACTACGCGGAGATCGTCGCGGAAAAGGCGATCCTGCGCAGGCTCGTCGAAGCAGGCACGCGCATCGTGCAGCTCGGCTACAACGGTGCCGAGGGCGACGAGATCGACCAGGTCGTCGACCGCGCCCAAGCCGCGATCTACGAGGTCACCGAGCGACGCACCAGCGAGGACTACACCTCGTTGGAGGAGTTGCTGCAACCGACGATGGACGAGATCGACGCAATCGCCTCGCGCGGTGGCTCGTCGCTGGGCGTGCCGACCGGCTTCGCCGACCTGGACGAGGTCACCAACGGCCTGCACCCCGGCCAGATGATCATCGTCGCGGCCCGGCCCGGTGTGGGTAAGGCGCTCGCCCTGGACACGCCGCTGCCCACTCCCGCCGGGTGGACCACGATGGGCGAGGTCGGCGTCGGCGACGAACTGCTCGGTGCGGACGGCAAGCCGACCCGGGTCCTCGCCGCGACCGAGGTCATGTCCGGCCGCCCCTGCTACGAGGTCGAGTTCTCGGACGGCACCGTGCTCGTCGCGGACGCCCACCACCAGTGGCTGACCGAGACCGCCGCATTGTCCGCGGTGCGCACCACGTCGGAGATCGCGGCGACGCAGCACCTCAACCACTCGGTGACCAACGCACAACCGCTGGATCTGCCAAAAACCCAGCTGCCGCTGCCGCCCTATCAGCTTGGTGCGTGGCTGGGCAACGGCCGTACCGACGATCCCGAGATCCTTTGGCAGATCGAGGACGACGGCATCGATGCCGTGCCGGAGACGACCCTGCGCGATCTGGGTGTCATCGGAAACGCGCACATTCCGCAGGCGTACCTGCGCGCGTCCGAGGAACAGCGACGGGCGTTGCTCGCCGGTCTGCTGGACGTCGATGGCACGGTGACCGTCGCCGGTGCCGTGCAGTTGCGCGCGACCAGCCGGGCGCTGGCCGAAGGCGCGCGGGAACTGGTGGTGTCGCTTGGCTGTCGCGGCGAACTGATCGGGTCCGTACTGACGTTCGAGACCGAGGACGATGTGTTCCGGCTGGAGCGCAAGCGGCTGCTGCACAAGGAGTTGCGGCGCGGAGTGGACCGGTCGCGGTTCATCGTGGCGGTGCGGCCGGTTGCGAGCGTGCCGGTGCGCTGTGTCGAGGTCGACAACGACGCGCACCTCTACCTGGCGGGCCGGGCCATGGTGCCGACGCACAACTCGACGCTGGGACTGGACTTCGTGCGGTCGTGCTCGGTGAAGCATTCGATGACGAGCGTGATCTTCTCGCTGGAAATGAGCAAGACCGAGATCGTCATGCGCATGCTCTCGGCCGAGGCGAAGATCCGGTTGGCGGACATGCGCGGTGGGCGGATGACCGACGACGACTGGACGCGGCTGGCGCGGCGGATGAGCGAGATCTCCGAGGCGCCGCTCTTCGTGGACGACTCGCCGAACATGACGATGATGGAGATCAGGGCGAAGGCACGGCGGATCAAGCAGCGGCACGATCTGAAGCTGGTCGTTGTCGACTATCTCCAGCTGATGACCTCGGGTAAGCGGGTTGAGTCGCGGCAGCAGGAAGTGTCGGAGTTCTCCCGGCAACTCAAGCTGCTCGCCAAGGAACTCGAAGTGCCGGTGATCGCGATCAGTCAGCTCAACCGTGGTCCGGAACAGCGCACCGACAAGCGCCCGATGCTCTCCGACCTGCGTGAATCCGGTTCGCTGGAACAGGACGCGGACATGGTGATCCTGATCCACCGGCCGGACGCCTGGGAGCGGGACGATCCGCGCGCGGGCGAGGCTGACCTGATCCTGGGCAAGCACCGTGCCGGTCCGCTCGCCACAATCACCGTCGCGCACCAGTTGCACTACAGCAGGTTCACCGACCTCGCCCAGTCCTGATTTTCACTGTAGGTTCTTACGGCTGGCTTCATTTTCTCACCGGAGCCTTCATCTCGGCTTCATTTGTGAAGCAAAGATGAGGCTGGACGGTCCGGGTGGGTTGTCGTGGACACGCCGAGCTAGATCCGTTCCGAGGTGGCTATCCGGCGGCGGCTATGAGGGCTATCGCCGATCCGGCGCACACCAAGCCCGCAGCCTGTCGCCAGGAGAGGCTCTCGCGAAGCACGCTGACGCCGAGAAGAACCGGGATGACCGGATACAGCGACGACAACACAACGGCGATGACCATGAGTTGGTCATGGGTGGCGAGCAGATAGCAGACCAGGGCGAGAGCGGCGCTACCGCCGGTCGCGGCAGCTAGAAGCGCGTGACGGACCGGCAAGCGCAGTCGAAGTCCTGCCCCCACGGGCAACGCCAGCAAGGCGATGGTCGCCGTCGCCGCGACCCGCCCGGCAACGACGGGCCACAGGCCGGATTGCGAGCCCGCCTGGGCCAAGGCGACATACTGCAGGGCGATCCCGGCACTGGCGATCAACGCGTCGATCGTGTCCGCGCCGACCTGCCCGACCACGACGTCACGGGTGCGCGAGACCAGCCATAGCGCTGGCAGGACCAGCGCAATCCCCAGCCATGCCAGCGGTGTCGGGCGACTGCCCAGCAGTGCCACACCCACCAACACCGGCAGCGCGACCCCACCGACCGCGCTGATCGGCACCACCACGCTCATCGCGCCCCGACTCAGCCCACGGAACAGGAACATCATCCCGATCCCGGTGCCCACGCCGGACACCGCACCCCACCCGAGGTCAGCCAGGCATGACGGCTCCGACGTGGTCGCCAGCGCGACGACGAGGGCTAGCAGAAAACCGCCGATCTGGCCGATCAGAGCCACCGCGATGAACGACGCACGACGGGACAGCATGCCACCGGCGAAGTCGGATATTCCATAACAGACTGCCGACGCCAGTGCGAGCAGCTCACCCACCCTCAGCACCAGCGTTCCGGCAGGCCGCACCGACCGGACAGGCGTCGCACACCGCGCGGTCGCACAGCCGACACACCCGCTCGGCGTCGCGCACTTGTCGATACACCGCAGCAAGCAGCTTTTCCACCAGACCCGCCAGCACCTCGCGCTCGGCTGGCTCAAGTGCGTCGGTGAAAGCAGTCAGGCGACCCGCCCGAGCGCCCAGGATGTGCTCAGCGGCCGCCGAACCCTCCTCGGTCGGATGCACCGCCACCGACCGGGTGGCCGTGTCACGCCGCTCCACCAGCCCAGCTCGCTGCAGCGCGTCCACCATCCGCGCGGCCGCGGGTTGGCTCAGGCCCACCCGTCGGCCCAGTTCAGTCACCGATAGCCCCGGCGCGGCCGAGAGCACCACCAGCGCGGCCGCTCCGCTGGCACTCGTCGCGGCCGCCGACGTGATGCCCACCAGCGCCAAGTCGGTCACCGACAGCGCCAGCGCCCCCAGCATGTTCTCCAGACGGGTGTCATGCATAACTCATGCATAACATCTCTCACTCACGAGAGCAACGCGCAGCTTGCAGGACTGCCGCCGAGGAAATGCCCAGAGTTTTGAGAATGATCTTGGTGACATCGCAGTGAGACAACTACGAAAGCCCAGGGCAAAGCAGATCGACATGATATTGGCGGCGAGACCCTACATTCACCCAGGCTGGAAGAACGCGAGCAGTTTCTGGGCAGCGTCCGGCGACATCAGCAGTTCCTTCATGTCCGCGGAACTCTGGGCGACAGCGCCGGTGCGTTCGAACATCTCACGTTCGTATTCCTTGATGGCGGCGGGAAAGTCGCCCGGGTGCGCGGCGAGCGCGAGACCGAGCGTGGCGCCGTCGATCAGCGCCATGTTGGCGCCCTCGCCCACCGCGGGCATCAGGTGCGCGGCATCGCCGAGCAGCGTGACGTCCGGCTTCGACGGCCAGGTCAGTCCGATCGGAAGAGTGAACATCGGCCGCGGCACGACCGTGTCGTCGCAGGCCGCGATCAGCGCGGTGAACCGCGGGTGCCAGCCGTCGAGCAGGTCGATCAGCCGCGCCCGCGCGGCGGCCGGGTCGTCGAACGGGATCCCGCTGGTGGCGAGCCAGTCCTCGGGGGTGTTGTAGAAGCTCAGGCCGATGCGAACGCGGCCGTCGCCGTTGCGTTGCGCCGCCAGGGACAGTCCGTTGCCGAGCACCCAGTAGTTGCCGCGCCCGACCATCGCCGCGAGGTCGGGGTGCGTGCGGTCGATGTCGGGAATGCCGACCTCGACGACGTTCTGGCCGAGATGTGCCGGGCGGGCGTCGGTGACCAGCGCGCGGACCCGGGACTGCGCGCCGTCCGCGCCGACCAGCAGGTCGTACGTCGCGCTGCTCCCGTCGGCGAAGTGCAGCAGGCCGTTGTCGGCAGCTGCGAACGCGTGCCCCCAGCGCACTGTGTCTTCGGGGAGGGAGTCCAGTAGCAGGTCGCGCAGATCGGCGCGGTCCACCTCGGGTCGGTCGAGCGGGGCGTCCTCGGGTGTGTCCTCCTGGAGCAGCAGGGTGCCATCCGGCTGGAGAAGACGCATGTCCTGGCCTTCACCTCGGGCGATCGCGTAGAACTGTTCGATCAGACCGGCCTCGCGCAGCGCCCGCTGGCCGGAGTGGATGTCGAGCATGCCGCCCTGACCGCGCGCATCGCGGGACGATTCACGTTCGTACACGACGGCGTCGATGCCGTTCACGTGCAGCACCCGGGCAAGGGCCAGGCCGCCCGGACCGGCTCCAACAATGGCGATGCCCATGCTTCCCCCTATATTTGGACACACTGTGTTGTACCGACACACTGTATCGCAGGACACGATGTATCGTCGGCGGCATGTTGGTGTGGGAGAGGCCGGAGCCACCGGACCGACCGGTGCCCGCCCCGTTGAGCCGGGAGCGGATCGTCGCGGCAGCGATCCAGCTGGCCGACGCGGACGGTCTGGAGGCGGTGTCGCTGCGCAAGGTCGCCGCCGCGCTGGATGTCGGGCCGAGGCGGCTGTACGGCTACATCACCGCCAAGGACGAGTTGCTCGACCTGATGGTCGACGCGGTCTACGCCGAGACCCGGCCGGCCGGAAACGGGTGGCGGGAAGTGCTGCGCTCCGTTGCCGATACCACCCGGCAGGCTGTGCACCAGCACGAATGGCTCGCTGACCTGATCGGTGGGCGGCCGACGCTCGGACCGCACGCGCTGGCCAGGGGGGAGGCCGTGCTGGCCGCGCTGGATGGCGTTGACGTGGACGTCGTCATGCCGATGGTCGAGGCGGTCAATGCGTACGTGATCGGCGCGGTGCGCAGGGAGATCACCGAGCGGCGCGCCGAACGAGCCACCGGGATGGACAAGCAGCAGTGGCAGGTCGCCTTCGGGCCCTATTTGGAGCGGACCTTCGCGACCGGCAGATTCCCCGCACTGGCCACGGTCGTCCGCGACGCCGTCCACCTGGACGCCGACCAAACCTTCTCGACCGGCCTCGGCTTCATCCTCGACGGCATCCAAGCCCACATCTCGCGTTGACGCGCGGACGCCAATTGCCGTTTCGGCAACGGGTTTTGCCGTGTTCGGGCCGCGGGGAGCAGGTTGGTGGCATGGACGCGAAGTTCTGGGACGAGCGGTACGGCGGCAGCGAGAAGTTGTTCAGCGGCAATCCGAACGGGGTGCTGGTGACCGAGGTCGCCGACCTGCCGCCGGGTCACGCGCTGGACGTGGGGTGTGGTGAGGGCGGCGACGCGTTGTGGTTGGCGCGGCGGGGCTGGCGGGTGACGGCGGTCGACATTTCCCGGGTCGCACTGGACCGGGCGGCCGCTGCCGGTGCGGAGGTGGCGGATCGGATCGCGTGGGCACGAGCCGATCTGGCGGTCACACCGCCACCTGCCGGGTCGTTCGATCTGGTGTCCGTGCAGTATTTTCCGCTGCCGCACCAGCCGGATCATGCCGCGGTGCGCCGGTTGCTGGCGGCGGTGGCGCCGGGTGGCACGCTGCTGGTCGCCGGGCACGATCTCGCGGATCTGCCGCCCGGGCACGAGTCCGACTTCGATCCGGCCGACTTCTACCAACCGGCCGAGATCGGCGCGTTGCTCGGTACGGGCTGGACCGTGCTGGTGGACGAGACCCGGTTGCGCACGGCGCCCGCGCCGGAGGGCACGCGGCATGTGCGAGACACGGTGTTGCGGGCGCGGCGCGACTAGGGATCGGCTCGGGTGTCGGTCAATGGCTCGCCGATGGGTTGGCGGTGCGGACCGTTGGCCTCCATTGTGGAGTCATGACGATCGATGCGTTGACGGTGGCCGCAGAGCGGGCCGAGGCGGCGACCATGTTGGCGTTGGAGTCGCGGGCCGACCCGGAGACGGCGACGCGGCTGGGGATCGCGGCGGCGGAGATCGCGGGCGGGGTGGTGCTCGCGGTGCGCGAGGACCCGAGCCAGTACTGGAGCAAGGCGTACTGCCTTGGCTTGGACTCGCCGATTACCGGCGCGGTGATCGGCGAGGTCCTGGATTTCTACCGGGACAACGGCAACAAGGTCGCGGTGTTGCAGATCGCGCCGTCGGCGTTGCCTGCCGACTGGGCGGAGATCTGTGCGCGGCACGGGCTGGTGGCGGGGAGTTTCTGGCACAAGCTGGTGCGGGAGGCCGATGATGACGTGCCCGCGCCCGGGTCGTCGTTGCGGATCGGGCCGGTGCCGGTCGCGGACGGACTGGCGTGGGCACGGATGTTGATGCGCGGTTTCGGCATGCCGGAAGAGCTGGCCCCGATGATCTCCAACGTGCTCGCCGAGCCGGGCGTCACGAGTTTCGGTGCCTACGCCGACGACGAGTTGGTCGGCTCCGGCACGGTGAACGTGGTGGAGGTGGCGGGTGGTCAGCGGGTCGGGGAGTTCGCGGCCGGGTGCACGTTGCCGGAGTTCCAGGGGCGCGGCGCACAGTCGGCGTTGATCGCGGCGCGGATGCGGGCCGCCGTCGACGCGGGGTGCGGGCTGCTGGTCGCGGAGACGGGTGACGAGCAGCCGGGTGAGCACAACTCGTCGCTGCACAACCTGCTGCGGTTGGGGTTCCGGGTGTTGTACAAGCGGCAGAACTGGGTGTGGCGGGCCTGATCAGCGCAGGTACGACTCGAGCTGGTCGGCGATGTCGACGGGCCTGCTGACCGCGGCGACGTGACCACCGGGGATGTCGTCGACGGTGATGCCGAGGCGTTCGGTGACGACGCGACGCTGGAATTCCAATGGGAAGAACCGGTCGTCGCGGCCCTGGATGACCTTGGTCGGCACATCCGGCCAGGCCGGGAGCGGCCACGGGTCGCCGAACGGGCCATCGGACTGCGACCGCGGGTTGGCCAGGGCCTGCTCGGTGATGTCGGCGGGGACGTCGTGGAAGAAGTCGCGGACGATGTCGAACTCGGGGTCGCGGCCGTCCTGCTTGGCCTTGTCGGTGCGGGCCTGCGCCGAGCCGGTGTTGGCCCACCAGTCGCCCGCGGTTTCGCCGGGAGCCGGCACCATCGGGTTGAGCAGCACGATCAGGGCGGCGCCGGCCTTGGCCGCGACGAGTGGCGCGGTGAAAGCGCCGAGCGATTCGCCGAGGACGACAAGTTCGGGATCGTCGCGGTGGGAGCCGAGGGCAGTGATGGCGGCCTCGGTGTATTCGGCGAGCCCGGCGTTCGGGTCGGCGGCGGGCAGGTCGACGGCGATGGCGGTGTGGCCACGTTCAGTGAGGATCGGCACGAGCCGGTGGAAGCCCCACGAGCTGCCGCCCGCGCCGGGGATAAGGAGGAAGGTCGCCACGGTGTTCCCGTCTCTCGTTTTTTGTCCATTCCCGCTGGTCCCTACCGTAGTAGCTAGAATTCTTCTTCGTGGCGGGTAGGCGCAGTTACGGCGATCCTTGTGGCGTCGCGCGCGCCCTGGACGTCATCGGCGAGCGGTGGGCATTGCTCGTCGTTCGCGAGCTGTTGTTCGGCCCGAAACGCTTCACCGAACTCAGCCGTGGCCTGCCCGGCATGAGTCAGAACGTGCTCGCCGCACGATTGCGCGAACTGGAATTCGACGGCGTCGTGCGCAACTACCGGCTCGGTCCGCCTGCCAGCACCCGGGTCTACGAGCTCACCGAGCGCGGGTACGAGCTGGAGGAGTTGCTGGTCGCGTTGAGCCGGTGGGGTCGGGCGGTGCCACCGGACGCGATCGACGTGACCGCGCGGCACAGCGCGGACGCGCTGGTCCTGGAGTTGAAGACGACGTTCGACGCGCACCGCGCGGGCACGTTGCGGGTGCGGGTCGAATTGTGTGTCGAGGGGGACCGGTTCCACGCCGAGATCGCCGACGGAGTGTTCGCGATCGCCCGGGGCGAGGTGCGCGACGTGGACGTGGCGCTGGACGCCGATTCCGCCGCGATGCGCGCGGTGATCTTCGAGAAGGTGTCGGTGACCGAGGCGTCGCGGTCGCGGGGATTGCGGGTGACCGGCGATCAGCGGCTGGCCGCGCGTTTCGTGAATTGCTTCGGGTAAAGACAAAGATCACCGATCCGGGTAACGGGTGGTGCTTGAATCGCGCGCCAGTGCCGAGAACACTTTTCGCCGTGGACGCCGTCGGGACAGCGGTCATGGCCGCAGCGGCATCGGTGTGGGCCGATGTGGTGGCCGAACTCCCCGTCGGCATGTTGCTCACCGACGAGCACGGCACCGTGCTGGCGCACAACGCATGCGCGACCGAACTGCTCGGGTTGACCGCGGCACAACTGTGCACCGCGACAGTGCCCGGACACTGGCAGGCGTGTGCTGAGAACGGCGCGCGGTTGCCGAGCCCCGCGCAACTGCTCGATCAGCTCTGCCGGACCGGGTCGGCGACCGCGCTGGCCATCCAGGTCGGCGGCGAGCAGCGGCAGACCCGGTTGTGGGCCAAGTACTACCCGGTGAGCCGGGCGGGCGCGCGGCTGCTGCTGGTGTTGTTGCAACCGGTGAACACCGACGTCGGCCACTCGCACGGACTGCTCGACCCGCTGACCGGCCTGCCCAACACCACGCTCGCGCTGGACCGGCTGGACCAGGCGCTGCTGCGGGCGCGCACGCACGGCACCCTGGTTTCCGTTGTGCTGCTGGACATCTGCGGCATGACGGCCATCAACGCCGAGTTCGGTTTCCAGCGCGGCGACGACCTGTTGACGGTGCTGGGCGGACGACTGCGCCAGGGCCTGCGCGCGGATCACACAGTGGCCCGGTTCGGCGGCGACGAGTTCCTGGTGATCGCGGAACATCCGCACGGCACCGGTGAATCGGTGGCGACGCGGGCGCGGGAGTTGCTGGAGCGGTCGGTGCGGCTGGACGGGAAACGGCTCGCGCCGCAGGTCCGGCTCGGCTGGGTGACCAGCGACGGCGAGAACCCGGTGCATTCGGTGATCACGCAGCTGGAATCGCATCTCGCGCGCTGAAGACACAAATGGGCGGGGCCCGGAAGCCGTCGCTTCCGGGCCCCGCCGTTATCGGAGGAAAAACAGACCGATCAGGCGCTGGGCAGCTGGACGCCGTCCAAGCCCTGGCCGGCCAGGTTCCGCAGCGAGCCCGCCACGGAGTCCGACGCGGACAGCGCCGGAGCATCAACCGAGCTCAACGCACCCGGGGTCTGCACACCGCTCAGCGGCGAGCTGTCCAGGTCCGTCAGGGAGGACACCGGTGAACCGCCGAGCATGACGTCGGTCGGGTTCGGCACCGAGTTCTCGAAGTTCGGCAGATCCAGATCCGAACCGGTCATGCCCGGGGTGACCGCGAAGCTCTGCGTGGTGGGCAGGTTCGGGGTCCAGGGCAGGGCCGGCATGCCCGGCAGGGTCAGTGCCGCGGGCAGGGTGGGCAGCGCGGGCAGGGTGCCGAAGGTCGGCAGGCCCTGGGTGCTCGTGCCGTTACCCAGCTGGCTGATGCTCGGCAGGTTGGTGCCACCGGCCAGCCCGTTGGTGGGCAGGTCGGTCGGCAGCGCGGGCACCAGGCCATCGGCACCGAGGCTGGGCAGCGCGCCCACGGTCGGCAGCGAGGTGGCGGCCAGCGGAGCCGACAACAACGGCAGCGCGGACAGACCGGGCAGCGCGTCGCCGAAGACCGGCAGGGCCTGCGCCGACTGGGTGTCGTCGCCCTGGTTGGGCAGCAGGTCGGAGTTACCGGGCAGCAGCGCGGAGGACACCGTCGGCAGCGTGCCGACCTGCGGCACCTCCGGCAGGGTCATCGGCAGACCGGCGTCGCCGGAGCCGAAGGGCAGGCCGTCCACCGGGAGGGTGGGCAGGCCGTCGGTGCCGGGCAGGGTGGCCGGGGTGGGCAGCGGAACCTCGGGGAGGCTCTGCGTGCTCGGACCGGTCGGCAGCTGGCCGGCGAGCGGCAGGTCACCGCTGAAGCCGGACAGTTCGGTCGGCACCGAGTCGACACCGGGCAGGCTCGCCGTGCCGGGCACGTCGGGCAGGCTCGGCAGTGCGGGCACGCTGGACAGGCCGCTCACGTCCGGCACGCCGGGCACGCTCGGCAGGTCCGTCATGTTCGGCACGTCGACGCCGGGCAGCGAGGGCAGACCGGGCAGTTCGGCGACGCTGGGCATGGAGACCACCGTGGGCAGGCTCGGCAGCCCGGCGGGCAGGTCCTGGGTGCTGGCCTGGGTACCAGGCAGCGCGGGCAGGAACGGCACCGAGGGCAGCGGGGTCAGCACCGAGGTGCCGCCGGGCAGGTTGGACAGGCCCGAGAGACCAGCCGGGATTCCGGGCAGGCCCGGAACCGGGAGGTCCTGGGTGCTCGGCATGCCGGGCACGCGCGGCAGGCTGGACAGACCAGGCAGGCTGGACATTCCCAGGTTCGGGAAGGACAGCGGCAGCGTGGCCAGGTTCGGCATCTTGGTGATCGGCAGCAGCGCGTCGGTGCCGGCGGGCAGGCCGAACTGCGGCACGGTCGGGGCGTTCTGCAGGCTCAGCGGCACGTCGACGGCGGGCGCCTGCTCACCGTTGACGACATCGCTTTCGTTGGCACCGGCCACCAGCGCGCGGCCGAGCACCTGCACCGGCACCTGGTAGACCTGCGCGACCGCCCCGACGGGCAGCGCACCGTCCAAACCGGACAGTGAGCCGTTACCGGTGGTGCTGGTCGGGCCGCCGGAGACGCTGGAGAGCTGGTTGGCACCGAGCGAGTCGGTGTTGGCCGCACCCGCGACGCCGTTGGCGAAGACCTGCGGAACCGCGGTGGCAGGCACGTTCACCAGGTCACCGGAGATCGCGCCCCAGTCGCCGTGGCTGGCGGAGGCCCCACCGGCCACCGTGTCGGTTTCGCTGGTGGCGTGACCGAGGGCGTTGCCACCGGCCGCGACAGCGTTGCCGAACACCTGCGCGGTGTGGATCACCTGGGCACCGACCACGTTGCCCGCGATGGAGCCTGCGGTGCCGTCGGTGTTGGTGTCGCCGCCGGCCCACGTGGTGGTCTGGTTGTCGGCGAGGGCCGCGTCGTTGGCGCCGCCCGCGACCGCGTTGCCGATCACCTGGACCGGGCCCGAGTTGGGCACGCTGACCACGTTGCCGGCCACCGAACCGCCGGAGCCGTCGGCGTTGTCGTCGCCGCCAGCACCCAGGGTGGTGGTGTTGGAGCCGATCGCCGACCCGAGGCCGACCAGGTTCGCCGCGTTGTGCGTGACCTGCGCGGGCAGCGCGGTCGGCACGGACACGATGTTGCCGGAGCCGGTGCCCTGGCGGCCGGTGCCGGTCGCGTCGCCACCGGTGGTGACGCTGGTACGGCTGTCTGCGGAGCTCTCCTCGTTCGCGACCAGGCCGGCCGCGTCACCGAAGACCTGAGCAGCCGCCGAGGTGGGCGCCTGCGCGACGTTGCTGGACAGCACGCCGTCGTCGTCGTTGGTGTTGGAGTTGCCGCCCGCGGTGATGGTCTTCGACTCGGCGGGCACGGTGCCGCTGACGTTGCCGCCCATGCCGGCCGCGGCGCCGAACACCTCGGCCGGGATGCCGACCGGCACCTGCGCGATGTTGCCGCCGCCGGTCGCACCGGAACCGCTGGTCCCGGTGTAACCGCCGGTGGTGGTCATCACGTCGTTGCTGCCGGTGCCCGCCGCGTTGCCGCCCAGCGAACCGCCGGAACCGAACACGTCGGTGCTGCCCGCGACCGGGGCGCTGGCGTCGTTGCCGGTGACCACACCGTTGATGCCGTTGGCGTAGCTGATGCCACCGGCGGTCGCGTGCTCCGAGTTGGCCTGGATGCCATCGGCGGTGCCGGCGATGGTGGCGCCGTTGCCGAACACGTGCACCGGGTCGGACACCGGCACACCGGCGAGGTTGCCGGAACCAGCGGCCGCCTGGCCGTTGGTGGTGGTGTATCCACCAGCCGAGTCGGTGTTGGTGGTCATGCCGCTGGTGCCGGTGTTGGCAGCGGCGGCGACCGCGTTGCCCGCGACCTCGACCGGGTTCGCCACGGCGGGCACGGCACCGTTGCCGGAGAGCACGCCGTTGAAACCACTGGTCTGGGCGTAGGCGGGCAGGCCGCTGCTGAGCTGGTTGCCCGCACCGCGCGGCGCGTTCACCAGATCCGCGCCGCCCGCGGTGGTGTCGGCCGTGTTGGTGGAGGCAGCGCCCGCGTTGCCGCCCGCGCCGATGGCCTGGCCGTCGACCTCGGCCGGAAGCGCGACCGGGGCACCGGCGACGTTGCCGGATCCACTGCCGGTCGAACCGTCGGTCAGGATCGAGCCGTCGGAGTGGCCCGCGGTGCTGTTGGTGGAGACGCTGGCCGCCTGGCCCGCACCCGCCACCGCGTTGCCCGCCAGCTGCACCGGAGTGGCGAACTGGCCGGCGGCCACGTTGCCGGACAGGGTGCGCTGGCTGCCGTTGGTGACGATGTCACCGCCGGTCGTCGCGGACTGGTTCGCCGAACCGGCGGACGCCGCGTTTCCTGCCGCGCCAACCGCGTTGTTGGCGATCTGCACCGGCAGCGCGTAGTTGACCGCGACCACGTTGTTGGTCAGGGCACCCGGGTCGAATCCGGTGATCACCGGGTCCGGGTCGGACACGGTCTGGTCCGAGTTGTTCTGCACGGCGGCCGGACCACCGGCGGCGATGGCGTTGCCCGAGATGTCGACCGGGACCACGACGTCGACGCGCCCTCGGTTGCCCATCAGCGGGTCGCCGCCGAGGGCCTGCGTGCTGTTGCCCGGCACGGCAGGCAGGCTGCTCGCGACCGGGACGTTCTTGGTGATACCGCTGACCTTGTCGGTGACACCCGAGGTGGCCGAGCCGACGATCGGCAGGTTGCCGCTGGTCGGCAGGTTGCCGCCGGTCGGCAGCGCCTTGCTGACGCTCGGGGCGGCCTTGCTGAGCGCGACCGGAAGCTTGCCGGTGGCCGATGTGACACCGTCGGTCGGCAGGCCAGCGCTCTGCGGCAGCGCGCCGGTGACCGCGTCGGTGACTTCGTGGGT
>DASXOJ010000002.1:0-3686 GCA_036494465.1 Pseudonocardiaceae bacterium | reverse complement strand
TCGTGCGGTTGCGTTAACAGGACGTCAATGAAGATCGTGTTAGGTTGAGTGTGGTGCGCCGGGAAGTCTGGTCGGCAGACGTTGTCGTACGCCGATTTCCGGAGGAGCACCATCATGTCGGACACCCAGCCGTTCGCGTCGCTGGTGCTGGTGACCGCGGTCGTCGGACTGGTGGCGGTGTTGTCCAACCGGCTCACGGCCCGGGTGAAGGTGCCGGCGGCGGTGCTGTTGCTCGTCGCCGCGGCGGTCATGGTGCAGGTCGTGCCGGTGTTGCACGCGCCGTCCGAGAGCTTGGTCGAGCAGGTCGTCACAGTGGCCCTGTTGTGCGTGCTGTTCGACGGGGGTATGCACATCGGCTGGTCCCGGTTTCGGGCCGCGGCCGTTCCGATCCTGGTGGTCGGCGTGGTGGGCACGTTCTTGACGGTGGCCGCGGCTGCGGTGCTGATCCATCTGGTGTTCGGTCTGGACTGGTATGTGGCGTTGCTGGTGGCCACGGCGGTGTCCCCGACCGACCCGGCGGTGGTGTTCTCGGTGTTGGGCCAGCGGGAGGTCGAGGGTCGCAGCGGCACGATCCTGGAGGGCGAGTCCGGCGCGAATGACCCGGTGGGCATCGCGTTGATGGCCAGCCTGCTGGCCGCGGGTGGCCTGAGCGGTCACGCGTTCGTCGACATCGGTGGCCAGTTCCTGCTGCAGATGGGCGTCGGTGCCGCGATCGGTGCGCTGGGCGGTCGGGCACTGTTGTGGTTCATGCGGCGCGTCCCGTTGCCGAGTGAGGGACTGTATCCGTTGCGGACGCTGGCCAGCGTCCTGGTGCTCTACGGCGCGACCACGCTCGCGCACGGGTCGGGATTCCTGGCGGTTTTCGTGGCAGGCATCATGATCGGCGACGGGCACGCTCCGTTCAAACGCGAGATCGAACGTTTCCACGGGGCCCTGGCCAGCCTGGGGGAGATTGTCGCGTTCGTTGTGTTGGGCTTGACGGTGAACGTGTCGGTGCTGCTGCGGCCGGATGTGTGGGTGCCGGGTCTGGTGCTGGGTGTGGTGCTGGCGTTGCTGATCCGGCCGATCGTGGTGGGGCTGTGTCTGGTGCGGACGCGCCTGAGCAATGCGGAACGGGTCTTCGTGTTGTTCGCCGGTTTGAAGGGTGCGGTGCCGATCCTGTTGGGTGGCTTCCTATTCGCGCTGAACCTGGCCGACGCGCCGCGCTTGTACGGGATCGTGGTGGTGGTCGTGGTGTTTTCCGTTGTCGTGCAGGGCAGCCTGGTGCCGACCGTGGCGCGGGCGTTGCGGCTGCCGATGCGCACGGTGGAACCACAGCCGTGGACGTTGGGGGTGCGGTTGCGTGAGGAACCGCATGGGGCGCACCGGTTCACCGTCGTCGCGGGTGCGCCGGCCGAGGGCCGCACCATCGCCGAACTGGCCGATCTGCCTGGGGACGCGTGGGTGAGTCTGATCCTGCGCGATCAGCAACTGCTCCCCGTGACCGGGGAGAGCCAGTTGCAGGCCGAGGACGAGGTCCTTGTGCTGGCCGACTGCGATCGACGCGCGGAACTCGCCGCGACCTTCGAAACCCCCGCACCGCCGCACACAGCGATGTAGCCGCCACGCGTCCTGGGTTACGACGATCGAAGGGTGCATCGCGTCCCGATCTACGAGCGCCGAGTCGTTGACCCAGCGACGGGTCCGCTCGCGCGTGCTGAACAGCGGCCCGGTGCTGTTGCTGGCCTTCGTGTTCGCGGTGATGGCCGACCAGGTCTCCTCGGTCGCCTACGCCATCGAGGCCACGCTGCGAGCCCGGCACGGCGATCTCGGACTGTTGCTGCCCACGATGGGGCTGGTCGTGGGAGTGATCGCCATCGTGATCATCAACTATCACGCGGTGGTGGCCCGTTATCCGCAGCGTGGGGACGCGGTGGCGGTCGGTGATGCGTTCGGGTAGGCGTGTGCGTTCGTTCCGATCGACGCGTTGATCGTGGATTTCGTGCTGACCGTCGCGATCAGCTCGGCGGCAGGCTTCCCGGCGCTGATCGCTTACGTGCCCGCGTTGGCTGCGGAGATCCGAGGACGGAACTGACCGACGCCGCCGACGACGCTCAACTCCTGGTCCTGGGCATCGGCCGACATCGCCCGGTGTCCGGCCTGTTCAGGCGCTCGGTCAGTTGCGCCTTGGTCCGGCGCCCACCGTGTTCACTGGCATTCGTGCCCACGCTGGACTGACCGGGCGCGACGATGCGTAACGACCGCGATCGGGCACGGCGCCGCGCGCAGCAACGCGTGGCTGACCGACCGGGTGAGCACTCCGCTGAGCGCGTGCCGGCCGCGACTGCCGACGACGAGCAACTGGGCATGGGCCGACGCGTCCGTGAGCTGTTGGACAGGATCACCGATCGCGCAGAACACCGTGGACGTGATGTCCGGGTACCGCTGCGCGTATTCCAGGAGCCGATAGCGGGCGATGACGCCGGCGACCGCCGCCGCTCGGCTACGTGGCCACCGACGCAGCACATGGTGAAAATGCACCGGAACACCGCACCGAGCGGCCTGGGCGTAGCCGAACTCCACTGCCGCATGAGCGGTTCCCCGGCCGTCGACACCGACGACGATCGGTGCGTCGGGCCATACCGGCCGACCCGTCACCGCGACGAGCGGGCAGCTGATCCTGGTCAGCATTGCCTGCCAGATGGTGCCGGTGAGTAGGTGACGCCGAAGCCGGGTGCCGTGGTTGCCCACGACGATGGTCGATGCCGGTCCTGCCTCGCGGATGAGCAGACGTGCCGGGCTGGCGATTTCGGCGCGTGCCGAGACGCGCTGCTCGGGTCGTAGTGCTTCGACGATGTCCAGCGCGTGATCCAGCGAGGAGGGTGTCGGCGCGTCCTCGTCGCCGCTGGGCGCCGCGGCTCCGGCGAGCAGCAGGGCGAACTCCGCGGCTCGGGCATGGACCAGGCGTAGCGGGCGCCCATCGAGCGCGGCATGGTGTGAGGCCCAGGTCAGCGCCGCAGTGCTGACACCACGTACGCCGACCACGACCGGGTCGCGGTCACCTGTGGTCATCGCCGCCCCTGCCGCCGCACCCTGTGCGTCCTGTGCGGCACAGTGTCCGCTTCGTTCTCGACGGTTCCCTCACGATTGCCGTGACAGGGTAGCAATACCCAGTGCAACTGTTGCATCGGGCAAGCATTGCGGCGTCGAGTTGCGGTGATGCGGAGTCCTCTCGCGGTCGTGCATGTCACACCATTTCTGTTGTGCCCAAGAAGAGTTGTATAGTGCAAAAGTTGCGTTAGGTTGGTGTTTGCGGGACGGAAGGTGGTACCACGTGGGATCGGACGGCAGCTCCGTGACGGCCGACGAGGCGGCGACGCCCTCAGCGTCGCTGGGGCGGCGGGGCGGCCCGATCGCGTGGTTGCGGGGGAGCAGGTTCGGTTTGTTCGCCATCGCCCTGCTGGTCGGCCTCGGTGCGGGTTTCGGTGCGATCGGGTTCCGTTACCTGATCTACGGGTTCACCTGGCTGGCCACCGGTCAGACCCCGTTCGGCCAGGACAGCCGGTTCGGCAGCCCGCACCTGCCGTGGCTGGGGATCGGGTTCTTCGTGGCCATCCCGGTGATCGGTGGCCTGCTCTACGGTCCGTTGATCTACCGGTTCGCGCGCGAAGCCCGAGGCCACGGCGTGCCGGAGGTGATGATCGCGG
>DASXOJ010000001.1:0-10222 GCA_036494465.1 Pseudonocardiaceae bacterium | reverse complement strand
CACGGTGCCGCGCACCCTGCGCTCCGCGACGACGTGCAGCACGCCCGCCTTGGTCAACAGGCCGACGTGCCGGTAGACGCTGCCTGGCGGCACATCGTCGAGCTCGGCGGCGAGCTGCGCGGTCGTGAGCACGCGGTCGCCGAGGAACGCCTTGACGATGCGCAGCCGGACCGGGTGCAGCAGCAGGTCGGCGGTGGCCATGCGGGCAGC
Organism: Pseudonocardiaceae bacterium; assembly: GCA_036494465.1. Classification (GTDB taxonomy): domain Bacteria; phylum Actinomycetota; class Actinomycetes; order Mycobacteriales; family Pseudonocardiaceae; genus CAJCJE01. Next base: position 10,012 of record DASXOJ010000001.1, on the reverse strand, counting down.
CTACGCCGATCGTTCACAAAAATGAGAATATTGACGAAAGTGGAAGTCAGAACGCGTGCATCACGTGCTTGATCCGCGTGTGGTCCTCCAGTCCGTAGCCGCGTCCGTGATGCACGGCAGGGCGCGTTGCCGGTCGGCAGGAGTGCTGTCCCGCCAGGTCTCGAACGCGTGCGCCGCTGCCCGGTAGGCGAGATCCACATCGGCGTCGCCGGAAACCGGCGCGGTGCCGTATTCCTCGCTGGTGGCCGGATCGATCAACGAGGCGTGGCGGCCATCGACCGCATCACAAAGGACACCGGACATGAAATGTGATACTTGGTATTTCATATCTCAAGTCCCATGTTCAGTCGGATGTGCGGCTCGAACGCATCCAGCAGCAGTCCCGCATCCGCGACACCGACATCTCGGTGGTCTGCACCAGCACCTGGATCGCGAGACCGTCGACCATGCTGGTGAAACGGTCGGCGAGCGCGTCGGTGTCCGCGCTGGTGCCGATGCCCTCGTCCTGGCAGGCGCGGATCAGGTCGACGACGACCTGCCGCCACCGCGTGTAGATGACCCGCTGGACCGGTCGCTGCGCCGGATCGAGGATCGCCTCGTTCCACGCCTGCATCCAGATCGACCACTCGTCGGCGTCCTCGTCGGACGCGGGCGACTGCGCCTCGATCAGCCTGCGCAACTTCTCCACTGTCGAATCCGCCGTCGCGAACGCGGCTTCCAACTGCCGGTGGAATCGGTCCGCGTAATAGGCGAGCGCGGCGCGCAGGGCGTCGTCCTTGGCCGGGAAGTGGTAGTGGACGGTGCCGGTGCTGGTACCGCACTCGGCGGCGATGTCCGCGACACGCACGTTGTGAAAGCCCTTGCGGGCGATCAGCCGCGCGGTCGCGTCCAGGATCTGCGCCCTGCGCACGTCCGGGTCGAGCGCGTCGGCGCGGGCGCGACCTGCGTCGCGCGGCGCGGGTCCGCGACCGGTCCCGGTGCGCAGGTAGCGCTGCGAGACCTTCGCTGCCTTCGCGATCGCGGCCAGCTCGTCCTCGCGCAGCTTGCGGGTGCCGCGCAGCGTCTTGGACAGCGCGGTCGGGTCCATGCCGATGCGGTCGGCGAACTCGCGCTGGCTGGTCCCGGTGGATCGGACGACGTCGCGGACGCGGGCGGCAACCGCGGCCTCGTCAGTCACTGTGTCGGTCATCGGGAGTCATCAGTGTGAGCGAACGAACTTGTACGTAACGAACATGTTCGTTATGGTTGGTCGTGTTCGACGCACCAGGCGTCACGTTTACCGGGGGAGGAACCATGCCAGCCGTACAACACGTCACCATCGTCGGAGGCGGGGTCGGCGGACTCACGCTCGCGCGGGTCCTGCACGTCAACGGCATCGCGTCCACCGTCTACGAACTCGACAACTCCGCAACCGCCCGCGACCAGGGCGGCATCCTCGACATGCACGCCGAATCCGGTCAGGCCGCGCTGCGTGCCGCCGGCCTGTTCGACGAATTCCGCACGCTGGCCAGCGACGAAGCCGACCACATGCGCATCATGGACCGCGCGGGCACCATCCGCTACGAGGACGACAGCCACGCCGACGCGCACGGCAGGCCCGAGATCGACCGCAGCGCGCTGAAGCAGATCCTGATCGACTCGCTGCCCGAGGGCACCATCCAGTGGGGCGCCAAGGTCGTCGGGGTCGGCCCGAACTCGCTGACCCTCACTGACGGACGGACCGTCGACACCGAACTGATCGTCGGCGCCGACGGCGCCTGGTCCAAGGTGCGTCCGCTGCTGTCCAGCGCCACGCCCGACTACAGCGGCCTGTCCTTCGTCGAAACGCATCTGTCCGATGTGGACAAACTGCACCCTGAGCTGTCCGCGCTGGTCGGCCCCGGCACCGCGTACGCGTTCAGCGAAGGCAAAGGCATCATCGCGCAACGCAACAGCCACGGCGATGTTCGCATCTACATCGCGCTGGCCGCCGAGGAGAACTGGGTCCGGACCGACATCGTCGATCCAGACGACCCGGCGGCGACCCGGGCCCGCCTGCTCGACCTGTTCGCCGACTGGGCACCGAACATGCGCCAGCTCATCGCCGACTCGGCAGACCGGCTGGTGCCGCGCCCGATCTACGCGCTGCCCGTCGGCCACGAATGGGCTCGTGTTCCGGGTGTCACCCTGCTCGGCGATGCCGCGCACCTGATGTCGCCGTTCGCCGGTGAGGGCGCCAACCTCGCCATGCTCGACGGTGCCGAACTCGCCGCGGCCATCGCCGGTCACGACAACCTCGACACTGCCCTGACCACCTACGAAACCGCGATGTTCCCGCGTGCCGCACAGTCCGCACAGCTCTCCGCCGAGAACCTCGCGGACAGCTTCGCGCCCGACGCACCGCAAGGCATGCTCGACAAGATCGCCATCTGGATGGAGATGTCCGCACAGTGACCGACAACCTTGACCTCACGATCCGCGCTCTGTCTAATTCAGGGCGTGGAACTGACGAGCACACGGTGCTCGTGCTGCACGGTGGCAGCGGCCCGGACGGCGTCACCAGCCTGATCGAGCACCTCGCCCAGACCGCGCACGTGCTCGCGCCGACCCATCCGGGCTGGGCGGGCACCCCGCGCCCCGACTGGTTCACCGGCGTCGACGACCTCGCCATCGCCTACCTCGACCTGCTCGCCGATCGCGGCCACGCCAACGTCACCGTGCTCGGCAGCTCGTTCGGCGGCTGGGTCGCCTCGGAGATGGCGATCCGCGACCGAGGCGGCCAACTCGACGGGATCGTCGTGCTCAACGGCATCGGCCCGGACATCGACGGCTACCAGATCCGTCCGCCTGCCCAGCGACCCGGCATGCCGGACACCAGTTCGATGACCGTGTACGCGGAACCGGACTACGCCGACCCGAAACTGCTGCGCAGGCTCGCCCGCGTCACCACCCCGGCCCTGTTCGTCTGGGGCGAGGACGACCCGGTCGCGCCGGTCGGCTTCGGCAAGATCTACGCGGAAGCCTTTGCCAGCAGCCGGTTCGAGGTGCTGCCCGGCGTCGGCCACATGCCCACCCTGCAAGCACCGGCCGAGACGTTCGCGCTGATCGACGAGTTTCTCGCGCAACGCGGTTGATACGGTCGGGCCGTGGACGAGATCGTGAGGCCGGCCAGCCGCAGGGAGCGGCCGGCGAAACCCGCGCTGACCCGCGCGGGAATCGTCGGCACCGCCCTGTCGCTGATGCGCGGCGAAGGCGTCGAACGGGTCACCATGCGCAGGCTGGCCAAGGAACTCGATACCGGACCAGCCTCGCTCTACGTCTACGTCCGCGACACCGACGAACTGCACGCCGCGGTGCTCGACGAGCTGATCGCCGAGGTCGATTTGAGCCAGGTCGGCGCGGACGGACCCTGGCGGGACCGCCTGTTCGCCGTGCTCAGCTCCTACAGCACCCTGCTCTACCAGCACCCCAGCCTGGCCAGGGCCGCTGTTGTCACCCGGCCCAGCGGGTCGCACTACCTGGCGTTGCTGGACGCGTTGATGCAACTGCTGATCCAGGGGGAGGTGCCCGCTGACCGGGCGGCCTGGGCGGTCGATCTGCTGCTCCAGCTCTACACCACGAACGCGGCGGAACACGGCACCCGCAACCTCAACGCCCCGGCCAAGCGCAAGGACTTCGCCGAGCTGTCCACCGCGATCCGCACCGCCCCCGCAGGCACCTTCCCGGCTGTCGCACAGTATGCGGAAGAACTGCTGTCCGGTACTGGCTGGGAACGCTCCCGCTGGCGCTTCGAGGTCCTCATCGCGGGCATCCTCGCCACCCCGCGACCGTGATCAGCCGACCACCAGGATGATCTTCCCGCGCACGTGGCCCTGCTCGCCTGCCAGCTGCGCCTGCGCGACGTCAGCCAGTGGGAAGGTCCGCGCGACCGGCAGCGCGAAGCGCCCTGACTCGATCAGCTCGCCGATCTCACCGATCACGTGCAGCGCACGGCCGCCGTCGCCCCGGCTGAACAGCACCCCGTACTCCCGCGCGCCCGCGAAGTCCGCGATCGTCACCACGTGCTCCGCGCCGCCCGCCAGGCCGATCAGCTCCGGCAGCACGCCGCTGCCCGCCACGTCCAGCGCGAGATCGACGGGCGCCAACGCGCGGACCCGCTCGACGAGACCATCGCCATAGGCGACCGGCTCGGCCCCCAGCGAGCTCAGGTACCCGTGGTTGGCAGGGCTCGCGGTGCCGATCACCCGCGCGCCGCGCGCAACCGCGAGTTGCACCGCGGCACTGCCAACGCTGCCGGACGCGCCGTTGATCAACACCGTGCATCCACTGTGGACACCGAGCTGGTCGAGCGCGCGGGCCGCCGTCTCGACCGCGGCGGGCAGCGCGGCGGCACCCGCGAAGTCCAGCGACGGCGGGATCGGCGCGTAGTTCGCCAGTACCACCAACTCCGCCTGCGCGGTGCCCTCGGCCGCGAAGCCGAACACGCGATCGCCGAGCGCCACGTCCGGCACGCCCGCGCCGAGTTCGTCGACGACGCCCGCCGCCTCGTAGCCCAAGGTCTGCGGGAGCTCCTCGTCCATCAGGCCCTGGCGCTTTTTCCAGTCGCTCGCGTTGACCCCCGCCGCGCGCGCCGCGATCCTGACCTGACCGGGACCCGGGTGCGGATCGGGCAGATCCACGATCTCCAGGACTTCCGGGCCGCCGAACCGGCTGAACCGAACCGCCTTCATCACTCACTCCCTTCTCGTGGCTGCATCGGCAGCCGGAACACCAGAACGAACGCGACCGCCAGCGGCGCCAGGCATGCCAAGGACGTGACCTGGAGGGCGTGGGTGGGGACGTGGGGCGTGAACGCGGAGAAGAAGATCGTGCCGAGCACGGCGACCCCGAGCGCGGTCGAGAGTTGCTGCACCGCTTCCAGGACACCCGACGCCGAGCCGACCTCGGCCATGGTCACGCTGGTCAGGATGAACCGGAAGAGCTGCCCGACGCAGGCACCGACGCCGACCCCGATGAGCAGCAGTCCGGGCACCAGATCCCAGGTCCCGCCGCGCAGGGTCAGGGCGAGCACGATCGCACCCACGGCGATCAGCACGATGCCGATGTGCAGCAGGTGGCGGCCGAGCCGCTTGACCAGCGCGAGGGAGCCCACCATGCCGATGATCATGCCCGCGACCATCGGCGTCAAAGCGAGACCGGCGTGCGCCGGCGACCAGCCCTCGCCGAGCTGGCCGTAGAGCGAGATGCACAGCAGCAGCCCGCCGAACGCACCGAACAGCGCCAGCGCGACCGCGACGCCGCTGAGGTAGGTGCGGTTGGCCAGCAGTGTCGGTTCGATCAACGGGCTGTGCTGACGTCGCCGCTCCCAGAACAAGAAGCCTGCCACCAGCAGCACGCCCGCCACGAGCACTACGAACGACCAGACGGGCCAGCCATCGGGCTGTCCCTGGATCAGCGGATAGATGATCGCGACCAACCCGACGCCGACCAGGCCCACGCCGCCGAGATCGAGCCTGACGCCGGGATGGCTGGCACCCCGTGGCAGCGACCGGATCGCCAGCGGCAGCGTCAGCGCGCCGATCGGCACGTTGATCAGGAACGCCAGGCGCCAGCCGGTGCCCCACAGGTTCGCGTCGACCAGCGCCCCCGCCAGTACCGGCGCGGCGAGCATCGCGACACCGGTCGCCGGGCCGAACAGGCCGGTCGCCTTGTCGAACTCGTCATCGTCGTCGAAGACCTGTTTCAGCAGACCGAATCCCTGCGGGATCATCAACGCGCCGAAAGCGCCCTGGAGCGCGCGGAACGCGATCAGCACGCCGATGGTCGGTGCGAACGCGCACGCGGCCGAGAACACGGTGAATCCGGCCGAACCGGTCAGGAACATCCTGCGGCGACCGAGAATGTCGCCGAGCCGCGCGCCCGCGATCAGCACGACCGCGAAGGCGAGCGTGTAGCAGGCGCTCAGCCACTGGATGGTGTCCGGCCCGCCGCCGAGTTCACTGTGGACGGACGGAGCCGCGACGTTGACGATCGTCGCGTCGAGCACGTCCACGGTGTTGGCGGCCAGCACGACGGCGGCCACGACCCAGCGCAGACGGTAGGGCCGCGCGGTCGTGTTCGGTGTCGAGATGGTGGTGATGCCCATGAAACCCTCCGGGGCAGGTACAGTGTTCGCTACGAACAACGTACGTCGAGAACGGCATTCGTGACAAACACTGTTCGTTCGCGTGAGAGGTCCGCCACCATGAGCCCTGCCCGTCGCTCGACCCGGGACCGCCCGGCAAAGCCCCCGCTCAGCGAAGAAGCGGTCGTCGACGCCGCCCTGGCGATCCTGAAATCGGAGGGCCTTGACGCGGTCTCGATGCGCCGGGTCGCCACCGCCCTGGACACCGGAGCCGGCTCGCTCTACGTCTACGTGTCCGGCCGGGACGGCCTGCTCCAGGCCATGCAGGACCGGGTCATGGCCACCGTCGAACTCGACCAGCCGGACCCGGCCCACTGGCACGCCCAGCTGCACACCCTGCTCGCCCGGATGCACGGCGCGCTGGTCGCCCACCCCGGCATCGCTGCCACGACCCTGGCCATCGCGCCCCGGTCCGAAGCGGCCCTGCTGCTCCAGGAGAACCTGCTCGGCATCCTGCTCGCGGGCGGTCTCGACCCCCAGCGCGCCGCCTGGGCCACCGACGTCTTCGCGGCCCTGGTGACCCACGCCGCCGTCGAGGACGACGTACGCCGGACCGGCCACCAGGAGCTGGGTGCGGAGCTCCAGCAGGCCTTCGCCGGCCTGCCGACCGACCGGTTCCCGCTGATCACGGCATACGCCACCCAGCTCGTCGCGGGTGACGCGGGGCAGCGGTTCCGCTTCGCCGTCGACGTCGTCATCGACGGCCTGCTCGCCGGAAACGGTAAGGCTTGACCTGGAGCGCGCACCAACCCCTAGGGTTGTAGTCGTGACAACAATCCTGATTACCGGCGCGAACAAAGGACTCGGCTTCGAGACCGCTCGGCAACTCGCCGCCGCCGGTCACACCGTCTACCTGGGTAGTCGCGACCTCGAACGCGGACAAACCGCCGCGCGCACGATCGGCGCGCGCCCGGTCCAGCTCGACGTCACCGACGACGCCTCCGTCCAGGCCGCAGCCGACACCATCGCCGCCGACGGCGGGCTGGACGTGCTCGTCAACAACGCGGGCATCGCACCAGAATGGCGCGCCGACGGCATCGTGAGCGCGGGGGACCTGACCGCCGACCTGATGGCGGAAACGTTCGAGACCAACGTGTTCGGCACCGTCCGCGTCCTGCACGCCTTCCTGCCGCTGCTGCTGCGCTCGACCGCGCCGGTCGTGGTCAACGTGAGCAGCAGGCTGGCCTCACTCGCCGTCGTCAGCTCAGCAGTCAATGCCTTTCCGGGCGTCGCCTACCCGGCGTCCAAGTCCGCCGTCAACATGGTCACTGTCCAGTACGCCAAGGCGTTTCCGCAGATCCGGGTGAACTCGGTCGAACCCGGGTTCACCAGCACCGATCTCAACGGTGGCGCGGGCAGGCAGACCGTCGAACAAGGCGCCGAGATCATCGTGCGGATGGCCCAGATCGGCCCGGGCGGCCCAACCGGCACCTATGTCGAGGCAGCGGGTCCGCTGCCCTGGTAATCAGGTGCTGAGCAGGTTGTCGACGCGGGTCGGGAAGTTGTCCAGCACCTGACCCGCGTCGGTGCCGAGCACGCCGTCGAGCATCGTCCCGTACACCGAACGGAAATCGGTCGACTCCTTCAGGTCGCCGTTGTCCAGGTCCGTCAGACTCGGCTGCGTGCCGTAGAACCCGCCGCGCACGTGCGACCCCATCACGAATACCGGGCCCGCCGTGCCGTGGTCGGTGCCGTCGCTGCCATTCGCCGCGACCCGCCTGCCGAACTCCGAATACACCAGCACCACCACCTGTTGGCCGCGCTGCGTGGTCTTCATCCGGTTCACGAACGGCGTCAACGCGCCGTCCAGTTCGGTCAGCAGGCTCTGCTGGGTGCCGCGTTCGTCAGCGTGCGTGTCGAAGCCACCCATCGACACCGAATACACCCTGGGCGGCACGCCCGCTTCGACCAGCTCCGCGACCACCCCGAGCTGCTGCGCCAGCGCCCCCTGCTTGCCCTTGTCCGGGGTCGGGTCCCCGGCATCGTGCACCGCGCCGCCGAGCACGCGCGCGGCGTTCTGCAGATCGACCATCGACGTCGCCACTCGCGCGGGCAGCTCCGACTCGCCCTGTTGCGGTTTGCCGAGCGCGGCGAACGCGTCGTTCACCCGGCCGGCAGGCATCTTCAGCCCGTCCACCGGCAGCGACGCGGCCGTGGCCCGCGCCCCGGCCAGCAACGGCGGCATCACCGGTTCCACCGACACCGCGCGCAGTGGGTCGTCGCCGGTCGCGTCCAGCCACCGGCCCAGCCAGCCGGTCGGCACCGACGTGGCCGGCGACGCGGTCTGCCAGATCGCCATCGACCGGAAGTGGCTGTGATCCGGCACCGGATAGCCGACGCCGCGCACGATCGCCAGCTCCTTGTTGTCCCACAACGACTTCATCCCGGTCATCCCCGGATTCAGGCCGAGCCCGTCGCCGAGGTCGAGCACCTCGTGCGGCTGGTACGCCAGGTCCGGCCGAGCCTTCTGATAGGCGGGGTCGCTCGCCGGGACCACCGTGTTCAGGCCGTCGTTGCCACCGTAGAGCGTGACCACGACCAACACGCCCTGACCAGGTGGCAGCGGGGAGGTCGATGCCGCGTCGAACAGTTGCGACCACGGCACCTGGGTGGCGCCGCCGGCCAGCGCGGCAGCCCCGGCGACGCCGGAGAACACCAGGAACCGACGACGGGTGACAGACAGCACGGCCATTCCTCTCACAGACTCACGACGTATTCGGGCGCGCACGCGGCAACCGCCACCAACCGCGCGGGCGTGTCCGCGACCTGGTTGAGCGCGGCAGTCGTGCGCGCACTCCACTGGTCGACCGACAACAGCGTCTGCGCCGCCGCCGACCGGTTCGCGGTCGACGTACTGGACACAGAGGACAGATCGGCGTGCGCCACGATCAGCTGCGCCACCCGCAATCGGGCCAACCCGGCCGACGTGGTCAGCCACGCGGTGTCGGCGGGCCACCCGCCCACGCTCGGCGGCAGGAACGGCACCTGACCCATGCCGCGCAATCCGGCCAGCAGCGCGGCGGCGGCCTTGTCCGGCAGTTGCGACGGCCGCACCCGCAACGCGCGCATCAACCCGGACGCCCACTCCACCGGCTGTTTCACCAGTGTCTGCGCGGAATCCGTGAACGCGGCCTCCCGCGTGATCGCCTGCAACGTCGCGCGCACGTCCCGGTTCGGTCCATACGCGGTGACCAGGCGAGCGAGCACATCGGGCGCGGGCGGAGTCGTGCCGCACACCAGCCGCGACCAGATCCGGCCCACCACATATTTCGGCGAATCCGGTTGGCCGAGCACCACGTCCACGAACGAGTCCGCAGCCAGATCGCCAGTTGTGCCCAGCACCGTCTTGGTGCCGTTGTCGTGCCTGCGCGGCACGACGCGCGCGGTGATGGCGTCCCGGTCGACCACCCACCCCGTCAACGCTCGCGCGGCCTCCCGCACGTCCGTCTCGGTGTAGTGGTCGACGCCGAGCATGAACAGCTCCATCGACTCGCGCGCCAGATTCTCGTTGGCCGCACCGGTTTTGTTCTGCTGACCGTCCAACCAGACCAGCATCGCCGGATCGACCATGACAGCCTTGGCGAGCGCGGTGAACTGCCCGAGGCCGAGGGTGCGCAACGTGTCGTTCTGTCGTTGCATCAGGCGCGGGCTGCGCACCTTCTGGTCGCTGGTGGCGAAATGCCCGTGCCAGAACCAGGTGATCCGCTCGGTCAGCGGCGCGGTCGTGGCGACCATCCGGTCCAGCCACCACGTGGTGAGCGTGACCTCCTGGCGCCGCAACTGCTGCGCCCGCGCCTTCTTGCCCGCCGTATCGCCTTTGGCGACCTTTGCCGGTTCTGCCCCGAGGTC